>CAZINB010000007.1:0-70490 GCA_964540565.1 uncultured Faecalimonas sp. | reverse complement strand
TTATTTATGATAATATATGTATTTTGTAAAAATGTCAATATAGAGATTGAAAAAAATGTTGTCCCTAATGACAATCACTCGTGAGAGGAGATACCACTATGAAGGATTAAAACTTTGTAGTGGTATTTTTATTGCAACAAATTGCGAAAGATGCTATTCTGATAGAACATTTCAAACATTCTAAAAACATTTCTAAGGCAGTTCGCCGATTATCCAATGTTTGAAAAAGCAAAAAGAAACAGGTGATGCCTATGATTTATAACCTTGTTAGTATCAACAGGACTAAAATTATGGTATAATGAGGTGAAAATAATTGACAAAAAAGAATAAAGTGAGGAAAAGTGTAGAACAGCTTAGTCGTTCTGTCGTGCTTGATATGCTATGTGTATTAGAAAATGGAAAACAATGTGCAGTTGAGGTTCAGAAATCAAATGATGATAATCACGAGAAACGAGTTCGCTATAATACATCTTGCATAACGGCAAATATAACAGAACCAGGTTTTAAATTTGCGAATGTACCTGATGTGATTAGTATTTATATTACCAGGTTTGATATTTTTAAAGGAAAGAAAAGCATTTATAATGTTGAGCGTGTTGTACAGCAAACAGGTGAAATAAGAGATAATGGACTTCGAGAAATTTATGTAAACACAAAGATTGAAGATGGAACAGATATCTCTTAATTAATGAAAATATTTAAAACACATTCAGCATATGATTTTGACAAGTTTCCTAAAACATCAGAGCGAAAAAAACATTTTTTAGAAAATAAGGGAGGGAAATATGAAATGTGTGATATAGTAGAAAAATATGCACAGGAAGTGGCACAAGAAGTGCAAAAGAAATGGCGCGTAAATTATTTGAAAATGGAGTAAGTTATGAAATGGTAAGAAATTCTACAGATTTATTAACTGATAGACAGCTGAAATACATTTACAAAAAGGCTATTAAAGGGAAATATAATTAAATGATAAAAAGAGATAAAATCATAGCTGGAGTGTTCGGCTATGATTTTCTTTTTTAAAGCTTATTTTAGTTATAATAGCTGGTAAATTTTTTGGATAAAGAGTTTTTTTGTAGGTCTTAACATGTTATAGTATAAGCTAGAGCATTAACAAAAGATTCAAATACAGTTGTATCATAATCATTATGGTATAGATACAACGAAATTTAGAATAAGAGGTCATTGACAAAAATGGATGAAAAATATGCAAGCTATATCTGTTGCATTATCTGACATTTATACAGGCGTAATATGGATCAATTTGGAAAACGATACGTTTGCTATAATCAAATCACCAGATACGATTAAAAAAATGCTTAGAAATAAGATGTCTGCACAGGATGCGATAAATTATGCGATGCAAAATACGGTCCACGAAGATGGCGTGAATGCAATGCTTTCTTTTGTAGATTTAAAAGCGCTTTCAGAGCGTATGGGAAAAGAAAAATACATCAATACAGAGTATTTAGGCAGATTCTCCGGATGGGTAAGAGGAAGTTTTGTCGAGGTTGCCAGAGATGAAGAAGGTAATCTGACACAGGTACTTTATACCTATCAAGTAATTGATGAAGAAAAAAGAATGCAGTTGGATTATCAAGAGGCATACAAAAAGAAATTTGATGAACAGATGGAAAGACTAGATTTGGAACGTCAGTATCTAAATGTCTTAACACAAGATTATGTTTTAGTCTATGATGTAGATCTGTTGGAAGATAGAGCAGAAGTAATTAAAATGAAGTCACATTCTCATGCTCATAAAATGCATGGAATGGAGCAGGGAGTAAGTTTTACATACAGTGAACATATCAAAGAATTTGCAGAGCAATATGTAATCAGTGATAAGAACGATTATTTGAAAAATTTGGATATTAACTATATCATTTATCAGATGAATCGTGGTTCTCGCTATTCATTCCGATTTGACAGTATCCGCAATGCTGCAGGAAACAAGCATTATGAGGTACAGATAGTACGTGCAAATCCATATGTATTTGATGGAAGAGTTTTAATCGTTTCTCGTGAGATTGATGATGTAGTCAACGTGGAAAGACAGCATCAGAAAGAATTGGATATAGAACGAGAATACTTGGATCTTTTGACACAGGATCTTGTAGTAGCTTATCATGTAAATTTGCATGAAAACACATCTACACTTATTAAAGTTGACCGTAAAGTAGATATGTATAATGCTATGCAATCAGCATTGCGCTGCAAAAACAATTACAAAGAAAAGATTGATTTATATTGTAAAAAATTTGTTACTCCAAATTTAAGAGCGGAGTTTCAACAGATTATGAGTGCGAAAAGTATCAAGAGCAAATTGGAAAATAGGTTTCGATTTGTGTATCGCTATCGTACTGTACAGCAAAATGGACATCAATTTTATGAAGCACAAATTTTCCGTATGGATGATAAAATTGAAAACATTTTGATTGGATTTAGAAGTATTGACGATGTCGTGACAGCAGAGCAGAAACATCAGATTGAATTAGAAGAACGTTATGAAAAAGAGCAGAATCAAAATGAAGTTATGGCTGCATTAGGGCGTGGATACCAGGCAATCTTCCGTATTGATTTGAAAAAAGATACCTATGAAAAAATTGCATGTGATAATTTGGTAGCCAGATTCTATGATCCAAATGAATTATCAGCATCTCGTGCTTTAGAAAATCTTTGTGAAAATGCGATTGATGAACGATTTGTAGAGCGTATGCGAAAATTTTTTGATTTAACAACACTTTCCTCAAGACTTCGAGAAAATGATTCGATAGAGATGGAATGCGTTGTCAAAGATGGAAACTGGCATAGAGCACGATTTATTGCAAAACGTCGTGATGATGCAGGAGAAGCAATTAGTGTGTTATATGTAACACAGGTAATTGATGAAGAAAAACGATATCAGGAACGTTTGCTTTCAAGAGTGGATATGGCCTTGGCTTATCAATTGTGAAACGTTTGGTTGACCTTATGGAAGGAACGATTGAAGTTCACAGTAAATTAGGGGAAGGATCTACCTTTATCGTTCGTATTGATGTTCCATACGTGAAAACACCTGCAAGCAAAGAAAAATCAAATCAAGAGATTGATTACACGAAAGTATGCGAAGGAATGCATTTACTGGTAGTAGAAGACAATGAATTAAACAGAGAAGTAATTACGGAACTGTTAAAAATGTATGGTATAACCTGCGAATGTGCAGAAAATGGAGAGATTTGTCTAAATCGAATAAAAACAGAGACAGAAGGAACATTTGATGCAATTCTAATGGATATGCAGATGTCAGTCATGAATGGATTGGAAGCAACAAAGCAGATTCGCGCTCTTTCTTTATCATGGACGCAAAGAATTCCGATTATTGCGATGACTGCAAATGCCATGAAGGAAGATATTCAAAACTGTTTAAATGCAGGGATGAATGTGCATCTTTCCAAGCCAATAGATATGAAGCAATTACTAAAAATATTGGTGGCAATTCGAAATAATAAGTAATAGTATAAAAATAGAGGTGCAGATAATCGTCTGCACCTCTGTTTTACTTAATTAGTCATCTAATTCTTCGAATTCTTGTTCATCAAGCCATTCGTCGAAAGCGTCAGCTGCTGCTTCATATTCATCGTCATCTTCGATGTTTTCTAAAGTAGGTTCGCCTTCTTCTGTTTCAACATAACGATAGATGAATACATCTCCGTCTTCGCTTTCTCCATCTTCGTCGATTGGAAGTAATGCAATGTATTCTTTTTCATCTACTTCGTAGATAGTAAGAACTGCACATTCGATTACTTCATCGTTATCTAGTGTTAATGTAACTGTAACTGCTTCGTCGTGATTATGATCATGACCACAGCCACATCCACATCCACAATCATGATTGTGTTCGCTCATAGTTCTGTCTCCTTTAATATAAAATATTGATACACTAACTCTAACAGACTGTAGAAAGAATTGCAAGCATGATATTTTCTTTTCGCTATGCAAAGACAAAAAACTCATGTATAATCAAAGAGACGTAGCATGAATAAGATGAGTAGTTAGGAGAGCGTGCAATTATGAAAAAAGTAACAGGGTATCCATTGCCATTGGGTGTGTCGGAGAGAAACGGAATTATTAATTTCTCCATGGCAGTAGAAAGTGGAAAAAAATGCAATTTATGTATTTATAAGAGAGGACAGGCAGAACCAGAAAAGGTGATTGTTATGTCGGAAGAAGAGGCAATGGGAGAGGTGCGCTTTGTAGCATTTCCTAAAGCTGAGATGAAGAATAAAGAATATATTTTTGAAATCGATGGAGAGTTTGTGCTAGATCCTTGTGTGAAATCAATCACAAAGCAGGGAGATATGACTCGTGGGAAAGTTTTAACAGAAGAATATGATTGGGAAGGAGATAAAACTCTTCAGATTCCATATCATGAAGTTATTGCATATAATCTGCATATTAAAGGTTTCACAAAGAATAAGTATTCTAAAGTGAAGAAAAAAGGAACTTTCGCAGGGGTAGTAGAAAAGATTCCATATTTTAAGGAGTTAGGAATCAATCAAATTCAATGTATGCCAGTTTATAGCTTTAAGGAAGTATCACAATATGAAAATTATTGGGGATATGGAGATGCTTTTTGTTTTGCGGTGAAAGAAGCATATGCAGCAGGACATTCGCCAGAGAAAGAATTAAAAGATATGGTGAAGGCTTGTCATAAGGCGGGAATCGAAGTGGTGTTAAATCTTCCGTTTACAGACAGCATACCAAAACAAACAATTGAAGAATGTCTTCGCTATTATGTGATGGAGTATCATATAGATGGATTTATTTTAAATCCTTATATTGCTCCGATGGAAGGAATTCTTTCCGATCCAATCTTAAAGAAAACGAAGATTTTACAGAACAAAGATGATTTTCAAATGGTAATGCGCCGTTTCTTAAAAGGAGAAGAAGATTCCGTACAAGGTGTGATGTGGTGGCTAAAACAACAGACAAAGGAAACAGGAAGCTGCAACTACATTACAAATCATACAGGGTTTACACTGGCGGATCTTGTTTCTTATGATAAGAAGCACAATGAAGCCAATGGAGAAAACAATCAGGATGGACCAGAAATCAATTATAGTTGGAATTGCGGAGCAGAAGGTCCTACACGCAAAAAGTCCATTTTAGCCCTTCGTAAGAGACAAATGAAGAATGCCTTGGCGTTGTTGCTCTTGGCACAAGGAACGCCAGCAATTTTGGCAGGAGATGAATTTGGAAATAGTCAGGCAGGGAACAATAATGTATATTGCCAAGACAATGAGACATCGTGGGTGGATTGGAAACAATACGAAAAAAATCAAGAGCTTGTATCATTTGTAAAGACATTGATTCAGCTTCGCAAAGATTATCCAATCTTACATAGTGAAAGACCACTTTTAGGAGTGGACCAGACAAGTTGTGGTGTGCCAGATATTTCCTTCCATGGAGAAAACGCATGGCAGATGCCAAATCAAAGAACAGACAAAGCACTGGGTGTATATTATCACGATGTGGATGGCACAGATTGCTTTATCGCCTATAACATGCATGGAGAATCACATTCTTTTGCATTACCAGCATTGATGAAAAAGAAACGATGGGAATGTGCGTTATCAACAGGAGAAGAAATCACAGTAGATGAGGAAAAAGAGATCCAAGTAGAAGGAAGAACGATTGTTGTGTTTGTAGGAAAGGATAGATAGACAGGATGAACACATTTACATTAAAAATGATAGCAGTCATAGCAATGCTGATTGATCATGTCGGTCATGTGCTTTTTCCGGAGGTAGAGATATTACGGATCATTGGAAGAATTGCTTTTCCGATTTTTGCTTATGTTTTAGTGGAAGGTTTTCTGCATACGAAAGATGTATGGAAGTATTTACAACGCTTGTGTATTTTTGCATTCTTGTCGGAAATTCCGTTTGATTTAGCAATTTATGGGAAGCCGTTTGTATTTAGCCATCAAAATGTATTTTTTACATTAGCACTTGGATTATTGCTGCTGATTATGCTTGTAAAGCAAACGTCTTCTTTGAAACGCGCGTTGATAAGTGTTGCCATATTGCTGCTGAGTGAGTTCCTAAGAACGGACTATAGTAGTGTCGGTATTCTGATTATTTTGGGCTTCTATATGTTCCGACAGAGCAAAAAAGCCCAGATTGGAATGGTGGCACTTTTAATGCTGTTATACACAGGAGGATTGCAGATTTATGCAATGCTAGGATTGATTCCAATCGCATTTCACAATGGGGAACAGGGAAGAAAAATGAAATGGTTCTTCTACGCATTTTATCCAGTGCATTTGCTTGTGTTATATGTGATAGGATTGTGGATATAAGGAGTGTGAGAAAATGAAAGCGTGGAGTCATTTTTGTACAATTACATATCATAAGTATCAGGTTATGAAAAATTGTTTTCAAGTTGGATTGTATCGACAGGGACTGCTCCATGATATGTCGAAATATACATGGACGGAGTTTCGAATTGGGGCAAAATACTATCAGGGAACGAGAAGCCCAAACAATGCAGAACGTGAAGCAAGAGGCTATTCTTCTGCATGGCTGCATCACAAAGGAAGAAATAAACATCATTTGGAATATTGGATTGATTATGGAATGGGAGAAGGCCATGCCATGACAGGAATGAAAATGCCAGTGAAGTATGTAGTGGAAATGTTTATGGACCGAATTGCGGCATCAAAAGTGTACAAGAAAGAAGAGTATACAGATGCTTGTCCATTGGAATATTATGAAGCGAGTAAAATGCATTATCTGCTTCATAAAGATACGAGAAAGCTGTTGGAAAACATGCTTGAAATGCTGGCAGAGAAAGGCGAGAAAGAGACTTTTGCCTATGTAAAAAATGAAGTATTAAAAAACCGTGTACCATATTAAAAATGGCTACACGGTTTTTCGAATTATTCTGGATAAACCAATTGTTCTTCCGAAATATTTTCTAACACATCTAATAAATATTTTCTTGCAAGATAGTTTGCCATAGGAAGGTTCATATCTAAGTAGTTACCACAATCCTTTGCGGAAGCTCCAGGAATCTCTGTATGATAATCTTGAATGAAGGTGAACATTTCTTTCAATAAATCTACGATATCCCTTGAAACATAATCTCCAGCAAGAAGGAGATAAAAACCAGTGCGGCATCCCATAGGTCCGAAGTAAATGATCTTGCTTCCCCATTGAGGGTGATTGCGTAAGAAAGTAGCAGCAAGATGTTCGATTGCGTGCATTTCTGCAGTGTTCATAACAGGTTCATCATTTGGGCTTGTCATACGAAGGTCAAATGTTGTAATAGTTTCTGCACCAATATAATCTTTGCGAGAAACATAAACCCCTGGTACGAGTTTGATATGGTCTATTGTAAAACTTGTGATTTTTTCCATATTATAATCCTCCTAAGTAGTTCTTCCGTTGCTTTGCTAGAACGGACAGTTCTATTATAATGGTTTCCATTTCGGAAAACAAGTGGTATACTAAAGCATATTTGGAGGCAAAAGAAAAATGAAATTATATATACTAAGACATGGAGAAACCGACTGGAATGTTGCAGGAAAATTGCAAGGAAGAATCGATATTCCATTAAACGAAAATGGGAGAAAAGTAGCAATAGAAACAAGAAAAAAATTGAAAGCGATTCCATTTGCAGCAGCCTACACAAGTCCGCTTGGGAGAGCAAGGGAAACAGCCCAATTAATTTTGCAGGATCGCGATGTGGCAATCATAGAAGATGAAAGAATCATAGAAGTAGGATTTGGAATTTACGAAGGGCAGCAAAGAGGACACGCAGATGAAAATATTGAAAATTTCTTCCGAAAGCCAGAAATCTATTGTCCAATGGGAGATGGGGAAGAAATTGAAGCAGTGTTTCAAAGGGAACGAGAATTCCTAGAAATGCTAAAACAAAACAAAGAGTATCAGGATAAAAATATCTTGATCGTGACGCATGGAGCTGCATTGAGCGGATTGCTCTGTGTTATAAATGGATGGGAAGCTGCTGATTTCTGGAAAGGCGGACTGCAGAAAAACTGTGGCGTGACAATTGCAGAAATTTTTTAATACAGAAAAGATTGTATATCAACAAAAGTCATGATAAAATAAAAGCTAGTGATATTTGGAGGATTAATAATATGATTAATGATAAAAAAGTTTTATTTAGTGGAATGCAAGCAACAGGTAATTTAACATTAGGAAATTATTTGGGAGCATTAAAGAACTGGATTACATTAAGTGATGAATATGAATGTTTTTACAGCGTGGTAGATATGCATTCGATTACAGTAAGACAAGATCCAGCAACACTTCGTAAAAGAGCAAGAGCTTTATTAACACTTTATATTGCAGCAGGATTAGATCCAGAAAAGAATTGTATTTACTATCAATCTCATGTTTCAGGACATGCAGAATTAGCATGGATTTTAAACTGTTACACATACATGGGTGAATTAAACCGTATGACACAATTTAAAGATAAAGCAGCAAAACATGCAGACAATATCAATGCTGGGTTATTTACATATCCAGTACTTATGGCAGCAGATATCTTATTATTCCAAGCAGATGTTGTTCCGGTTGGAATTGACCAAATGCAGCATTTGGAATTAACAAGAGATATTGCGAAGAGATTCAACAGCATTTATGGAGATGTATTTACAGTTCCAGAAGCATACATCGGAAAAGTAGGAGCGAAGATCATGAGCCTTCAAGAACCTACAAAGAAAATGTCAAAATCGGATGAAAATCCAAATGCAAGCATTTACTTAATGGATGATCCAGATACAATCATTCGTAAATGTAAACGTGCTGTAACAGACTCAGAAGCACAGATTCTTTACAGAGATGAACAACCAGGTGTGAAGAACTTAATTGACATTTATCGTGCTTGTACAAATAAATCCGTAGAAGAAGTTGTGAAGGAATTCGATGGAAGAGGATATGGAGACTTTAAGATGGCTGTTGGAGAGTCTGTTGTATCTGTATTGAAACCATTACAAGACGAAGTAGCAAGATTAGAAAAAGACAAAGCATATATTGACAGCATTATCAAAAACAATGCGGAAAAAGCAAATTACTACGCAACAAAGACATTAAGAAAAGTACAAAAGAAAGTAGGATTTCCTGAAAGAATCCGATAATGAAAAGACAAAAAGCATTTGGTTTAGAGAAACCAAATGCTTTCTTTTGTTGTAGAGACACTAATGACACCTGTTTGTAATAATGTCATCACATCTTCCTTATCCGAGATTAATCCGCCTGCGATTACAGGTGTTGGTGAGAGCGTGCAGACTTTTGAAACGATTTTTGGCATCGGTGCAGGAAGCACTTCGATGACATCTGGTTTTACAAGCTTTACTTGACGCTCAATGTTTTCATAAGCCATAGAATCGATCAAAAAGAAGCGTAAAACGGTATACAAACCAAGCTCTCTTGCATGCTTGATTAGGTTTGGTTTGGTGGTAATGATGCCGTCTGCCAACGTACATTGCTTAAGAAAATCTACAGTGATTTCTTTGCTGCTAAGTCCTGTAATCAGGTCAATATGAACCATGGCAAGTTTTCCAGCTTCTTTTACGGTAGCGACAATCTGTGGAATGGTAACAATGTCACCATATAAAATGAAAATGACGCGGCTTTCGCTTGTAAGACATTTTTTTAGGCCTTCATCATCCTTGATAGCGGCGATAACTGGAGAATCTTCCAACGCTTCCATAAATTCTTTTTTCATAAAATAAACTCCGTTCTGTCATTAAATAAGAGCTGTGAATGACTCACAGCCCTTATTATACTTGAAACCGTATTATTTTTCCATAATATTTCTTGCAGCAATCACATTTACACCAGTACCAGCTACATCTGCAACAACAACATCACCGATTTTTACAGGTGCTTGGATTTCAACGCCTCTTAAAGCATCGATACAAGCAGCGATTTTATCCTTTGGAATGTCAGCTTCTGTCTTTACGTTTACCATGGGAGAAGTACCGTTGCTAACACGGACAGTAGAAGTTACGATTCGAGTAGGATTTGTAACTTCTTTTTTCGCGTATACAGCACCTCTAGGGCATGTATTTCCAGTAACATTTGTTACTTCAAGGTTTCCGTCAGCATTTGTTTCCAATGTGACTGTAAGTGAGCAGCCAAGAGGGCAGCAGATACATGTTAATTCTCTTGTATTCATAGTTTCCTCCAATCTGATTTACGCTTCTTCGATGCGAATTGTAATCTTGCTTAAATCTGGATAAGCAGCAAGTTTTTCTTTATTTAAAATCACTTGTTCCATTTCACCAGGAGCCATTACTGGACGTTTACGTTTGCTGATCATTTCATCGTCAAAATAAGTAACGATTGCATGATTTTTGTAGACATCTCCAACACGGAAACGAACAGTTAAGTTATCTTCCATTTCTGTAGGACGAATGAATTTTGGTACAGTATAACGTACACCGCCTTCAGGACAGATTTCTACTGTTTTTACATCAGAAACAGAGCCGTTTTTGATATAATGAGCAGCATTCATACCTGCAGATGCAGCTTCTTGAGAAACGTAGTCTACAAGGTCATGTACATGAAGTACATTACCGCAAGCAAATACACCATCTACGTTTGTTTCTAGATTATCACCAACAATTGGGCCAGAAGTGATTGGGTTTAATGAAATACCTGCACTCTTACTTAATTCATTTTCAGGAATCAATCCACAAGAGAGAAGAAGTGTATCACAGGTATAACGTTCTTCTGTGCCAGGGATTGGTTTGCGGTCAGGTCCAACTTCTGCAATAGTAACAGCTTCTACACGGTTTTTTCCTTCGATATCAACAACTGTATGGCTGAGTTTTAAAGGAATATCGAAATCATCAAGACATTGTACGATATTACGTTTTAATCCACCTGAGTAAGGCATTAGTTCTGCAACAACTTTTACTTTTGCGCCTTCTAAAGTCATACGTCTTGCCATAATAAGTCCGATATCACCAGAACCTAAAATAACCACTTCTTTTCCTGGCATATAACCTTCCATATTAACGAGGCGTTGTGCTGTACCAGCAGAGAAGATACCACCTGGACGGTATCCTGGGATATTAAGAGCGCCTCTAGAGCGTTCACGGCATCCCATTGCAAGAATGATTGCTTTTGCTTGAATTTCAAACATTCCTTCTTCGCGGTTCATGGCAACTACTTTTTTGTCAGCAGTAATGTCCATTACCATTGTGTTTAATTTGTATTCAATATTACGTTCTAATACTTGGTCAATAAAGCGTGTTGCGTATTCTGGACCAGTTAATTCTTGTTTAAATGTATGTAATCCAAAACCATTGTGAATACATTGATTTAAGATTCCGCCAAGTTCTTTATCTCTTTCGATGATTAAAATGCTTTCAATTCCGTTGTCTCTTGCAGAAACCGCAGCAGCAAGTCCTGCAGGGCCACCACCAACAATCACTAAATCATATTGTCTCATAGCTATTTGCCTCCTAAATTTCTTTATTCAATCCGATTACGATATTACTTCCGACACCATTTTTTGTAATATCATACATGCTCATAGATAATTCACGTTCTAAGATTTCCATTGTACGTGGAGAACAGAATCCAGCTTGACAACGTCCCATACCAGCGCGTGTACGACGTTTTACACCATCTAAAGAACGAGCACCTAATGGACGATGAATTGCATCTAAGATTTCACCTTCTGAAATCATTTCGCAGCGGCAAATGATATTACCGTATGCTGGGTTATCTTCAATCAACGCATTACGTTCTTCTAAAGAAAGTGTTGCTGGGTTTAAAATTCCTTTACGAGTTGAGATAAAGTCGCTTTTTTCTGTAAGTGATAACATATCTTTTGCAATACCAGCAATCATTTCTCCGATAGCAGGAGCAGAAGTGAGACCAGGTGATTCAATACCAGCAGCATTGATAAATCCTTTTGCGTCTTCTGATTCGCCTAATACGAAATCGTTTCCAGCTTCGTGAGCACGTAAGCCTGCAAAAGAAGTAATAACTTGGCGCATTGGTACATTTTTTACGCTTAATCCACTTGTGATTGCAAGAGATGCAAGACCTTCACCAGTTGTGTTTAATCCATCTTTGTTTTCTACATCGACAGCAGTAGGACCTACAAGAAGGTTTCCGTGTACTGTTGGAGATACAAGAACACCTTTTCCCATCTTAGAAGGAAGTTGGAAAATAGTATGAGATACGTGTGTTCCAGCATCCTTATCAAGTAAGCAGTATTCACCTTTTCTTGCTGTGATTTGAAGTTTGTGTTCGCTTACCATATTGTTTAATTCATCAGCGTAAACACCAGCAGCATTGATTACCACTTTTGTTTCGTAGATTTCTTCTTCGTTTGTGTCTACATGTAATACGTGAAGTGCATAACCAGTTTCTGTTTTTTGGATGTTTGTAACTTTTGTGTTAAGGTGGAATGCAACACCATTCATACATGCATTTTCTGCGAATGCGTAAGTCATATGGAATGGGCAAACGATACCGCCTGTTGGCGCGTAAAGTGCACATGTTACATCATCGCTTAAATTTGGTTCCATAGCAATGAGCTCGTCACGGTCTAAAATTTTTAAATTTGGAACCCCGTTTTGATGTCCTTTTTCAAGAAGTTCATCAAGTCCAGCTCTGTCTTGGTCTTTTGTACAAACAACAAGAGAACCATTTCTTGTAAATGGAATATCCAATTCTTTGGAAAGTGTCTCCATCATTTCGTTTCCACGTACATTTAATTTTGCTTTTAATGAACCTGGCTTTGCGTCGAAGCCTGCGTGGATAATCGCACTGTTTGCTTTGGAAGTTCCGTTACAAATATCTTCCTCACGTTCGATTACACAAATGTTTGCTTGGTATTTTGATAATTCACGTGCAATTGCACTTCCGATGACACCGCCACCAATGATTGCTATATCATACATTGTTTTTGTCTCCTTTAACTTGCTTATTGGTTGTATAAATGTTTTTAGGACAAAAAAAGCAAGGGAAACAAAGCGATGTACATCGCTCTATCTACCTTGCTCATGTCTCTTGGTAATTTATACAATTTATCTACTGGTTATTCTAACAGACTTGTGAAAAATGTCAATGCTATTCCTAAAAGTAGATAAATTAACAATCTTATATTTAGTTATCTTCTTCAGCGTTATCCATTGTGTAAACTTGACGTTTTCTAGCCATTTCATCGCTTTCAAGATATTCATCATATGTTGTAATCTTGTCGATGAGTTTACCACCTGGAACGATTTCCATAATACGGTTTGCTGTTGTTTGTACAATTTGGTGGTCACGTGAAGCGAAGAGAAGTACACCTGGGAATTTGATCAGCCCATTGTTAAGAGCTGTGATCGATTCCATATCAAGGTGGTCAGTAGGTTCATCAAGAACAAGAACGTTTGCTCCGGAAATCATCATTTTTGATAATAAGCAACGAACTTTTTCTCCCCCTGAAAGAACTTTTACTTTTTTCACACCGTCATCTCCGGCAAATAACATTCTGCCTAAGAAACCACGTACATAAGTAACATCTTTTTCTTCTGAGTATTGTGTCAACCATTCTACGATTGTATCTTCGTTGTCGAATTCATGTGTACTATCTTTTGGGAAATAACTTTGTGTTGTTGTAACACCCCATTTGTATGAACCTGAATCTGGTTCCATTTCCCCAGTTAAGATTTTGAATAACGTTGTTTTTGCTAATTCGTTACCACCAACGAAAGCAACTTTGTCTTCACGGTTAATTGTGAATGATAAATCATCTAAGATCTTCACGCCATCAATTGTTTTAGAAAGACCTTCCACAGAAAGTACTTCATTACCGATAGAACGGTTAGGACGGAAGTCGATGTATGGGTATTTTCTGCTAGATGGACGAATTTCATCCAATTCAATTTTTTCTAAAGCACGTTTACGAGAAGTTGCTTGTTTTGATTTGGAAGCGTTCGCGCTAAATCTTTGAATGAAGTCTTGTAATTCTTTGATTTTTTCTTCTTTCTTACGGTTTGCTTCTTTCATTTGACGAACGATTAATTGGCTTGATTCATACCAGAAATCATAGTTACCAGCGTATAATTGAATCTTACCATAATCAATATCAGCAATATGTGTACATACTTTATTTAAGAAGTAACGGTCATGGGATACTACGATAACTGTGTTATCGAAGTTGATCAAGAATTCTTCTAACCATGCGATCGCATCTAAATCCAAGTGGTTCGTAGGTTCGTCGAGAAGAAGAATATCTGGATTTCCAAATAAAGCTTGTGCCAATAATACTTTGACTTTTTCAGCCCCTGTTAAATCTTTTAAGAATTTGTAATGTAAATCTGTGTCAATTCCAAGACCATTTAAAAGTGTTGCAGCATCAGATTCCGCATTCCATCCATCCATTGTTGCAAATTCACCTTCTAATTCAGAAGCTTTGATACCATCTTCTTCTGTGAAGTCTTCTTTCATATATAATGCTTCTTTTTCTTTCATGATATCATAAAGTCTTTGGTTCCCCATGATAACTGTATCAAGCACTAAGAATTCATCATATTTGAAGTGATCTTGTTGTAAGAAAGAAAGACGTTGTCCAGGAGTGATGATAACATCCCCTTTAGATGGTTCTAACTTTCCAGATAAGATTTTTAAAAATGTTGATTTACCGGCACCATTTGCCCCGATAAGACCATAGCAGTTACCTTCTGTAAATTTTACATTTACATCTTCAAATAATGCTTTTTTTCCAACGCGCAATGTAATATTACTTGTGCTAATCATGTATATATTCCTCCATGTAATGAGTTTTTGTTTACTAGTTTACCACCGATTATCTTAACATGAGAAATAGGAAATAGCAAGGGATATTGTTTTGCTGTTGAAGGAAAAGCTAGGACAAGGTAAAATGATAGCAGGAGGGATGGAAAATGGAACAGGTTGTGAAAGATTTATTTGTAATGCAGGATTTAGAATATAAAGCATTTCATAGTCGTTTGATACCAATGGTGGAAGAAGAAAGAATAATTGGTGTGCGCACACCAGAGCTTCGAAAATATGCGAAGGAGTTTTATAAAAAAGGAGATTGGAGAAGATTTTTGAAGGGATTGCCTCATGATTATTACGAAGAAAATAATTTGCATGCATTTTTAATAGAAGAAATCAAAGATTACAAGAAATGTGTGCAAGAACTAAATTTATTTTTGCCATATGTGGATAACTGGGCAACATGTGATATGATGCGACCAAAAATTTTCAAAAAACATTTGCCAGAATTATTGGGAGAAATACAACGATGGACATCGGCTCAGGAAATATATACTGTCCGATTTGGAATTGTAATGTTAATGACGTTTTATCTGGAGGAAGAATTTGAGGCAGAGTATTTGGAGTGGGTGGCAGGCATACAATCGGATGATTATTATATCAAAATGGCGATTGCCTGGTATTTTGCAACAGCTCTTGCAAAACAATATACTTGTGCAGTAAAATATCTGGAAGAGAACCGATTAGAACAGTGGACTCACAATAAAGCGATTCAGAAAGCAGTGGAAAGCTATCGAGTTGCAGAAAATCAGAAAACGTATCTCCGTACGTTGCGCAGAAAATAAGAATATGAAAAGAAGATTTTATCTAGAACGTTTATTGTCAGATAAAATCTTCTTTTTGTTTAAAAAAATAATACAAGCAACAATAACTAATAGGATAATCATAAGCACTGTAAAAAATATTTCACTATTTTAGTTGTTTTTAGTCGACTTAAAAGCTAGTCCATGTCGATTGTTTGATAGAAAGAATGTACCGCATCAGTAGGTGAACCATAGGAACTATAAAGTTCGTCTAAGGAGTTGATGTTATTTTCGATACAATATTCTTCAATATCTTGTTCTAAAGCTTTTAAATAGTTCCGTTCAGATTTACCTAGAATAGGGAAAAGCGATTTTGCATTGTTTACATATTCTTTTGCAAGTTTTTCCATGTAAGAGTACCTCTCTTTTGTTTGTGTAATTTAATCAGAAAATAGAATGGAAAATAGAACAATTATTTGAAAATTTAAAACAAGGAGTTGGTTGTTGTGATAATGTAGATTATAGAAGGATGCATTTTTATTAAATGCGATGAAAGGAGAGGTTGTAGAAGATGAAGAAAAAGGCAATAATATGTTTAGCAATAGTTATGTTTTTGATGGGGACAATGCAAACATTTGCAGAAGAGAACAGTGCTCAGAATTATAGTATAACTACACCATATGAATTTGAAGTGCAACCAGGTGATGACGAGTGGAAAAATTTATTCACAACAGAAGAAATGATCAATGCATGTCAGATACCAGAAACGATTATGAAAAAAATGACAACATCTGCTTTAATAAAGACAATGTTATCAAATTCATTTATTTTAGATTTTCAAACATGTAATGATAGTCTATATGCTATGGAAATGTTGGAAAAAAACTTTAATGTGTTTAGAGAACTACAAACACGTACGGATTATATGGACGAATTGCTGAGTATCTACAACGAAACAGAATTAGTATCAGAAGATATGCTTGATGAAGATGCTGTTTCTACACATTTTTTTGATGTGTTTAATCTAGAAGTGTTAATTGCATATGAAATAAATAAAAGTGATGATATTTCATTGCAAAAAGCGGATGGGTTGAAAATAATGGATGACATAACGAGCATATACGGAGTGAAATGCGCCGATAGATTAGAAGCGTCTGATATCTATACAGCAAATGCAGATGGATTTGTATGGTTTAAAGAAAATGTAAAGACTGAAATAGAGGAAACAACAATTTCAGTTTTAGCAACAACTTCAACAACAGAATTGATTATTGAGAGGAGCTGTATAATATGAAAAAATGTATATTGATTTTATTAACAACAAGTGTATTACTGTTTAGTGGCTGTCAAAAAGAAGAAACGATAACCTATCAAGGGAAAGAGTATAAGAAGTCAGAGGTTACTGAACAAACATGGGAGTGGTTACAATTGTCGGATGAGGAAAGAATTTATTCATCTTATGCTCCGATGGACATATTGTTTGAATGGGAGAATAATTTAGATTAAATATTGTCAGAAAATGAAGAAAGTGGTAGACTTATTTATGCGTCCTTTTAATGCGAGAAAGGGCGCATAAATTTTTGCTATTATAGGAGATGGGATTATGAGGAAAGAGGAATACTTAACTGGAATAAAAGATGGAATTCCCATTTGTCTAGGATATTTTTCGGTATCACTTGCGTTTGGATTGACAGCAGTGCTAGCGGGAATGCCTGTGTGGGCTGCAGTAGTGATATCACTTACAAATTTGACAAGTGCTGGACAGTTTGCAGGTGCAAACTTGATGCTGGCTTATGGGAATATGATTGAGATGGCGTTTACTATGCTGATCATTAATGCACGCTATTTTTTGATGTCGTTATCGGTGTCACAAAAGGTAGAGAGTGGTATGAAGATGAGACATCGTTTGGCAATTTCTTATGGAATTACAGATGAAATTTTTGCAGTGTCCATGCAGAGAAAAGAGAAACTTACAACACCTTACATGGCAGGTTTGATCACTACACCTGTGATTGGTTGGACGATGGGAACTTTCGTGGGAGCAGTTGCATCTACGTTAATGCCTGAGATGTTAGCTAGTGCTCTTGGGATTGCCTTATATGGAATGTTTATTGCGATTATCATTCCACCAGCAAGAGAGCAGAAGAATGTATTGTTTGCAGTTGTTTTAGCAATTGCGCTCAGTGTAGCGTTTCCATATATACCGATGCTTAAACACTTATCAAGTGGTTGGGTGATCATTGTGATTACGATTTTGGTTAGCGCAGTAGCAGCATGGCTGTTTCCAATTGCAGAAGAGAATGAGGAGGTATAGAAATGAGTACAGGATATATTGTTATGAGCATTGCGGTGATGGCACTTGTTACATATTTGATTCGTGTACTTCCGATGGTGATTTTTCGCAAGAAGATAACGAATGTAGCGGTACAATCGTTTTTGTATTACGTACCGTACGCTGTTCTGGCAGCAATGACATTTCCAGCTGTATTTTCCAGCACAGGATCAACTGCTAGCGGAGTGATTGGATGTATAGTGGCGGTACTGCTCGCATATTTTAAGAGAAGCCTCTTGACGGTTGCGATTGGTACATCAGCAGCGACGTATATTGTTATGTTATTAGGATTTTAAAAAGAAAAAGAAGATTTTATCAAAGTCACATGCTCTGTGTGATTCGGATAAAATCTTCTTTTTTATTCGTTATTCTGTAATGAAAAGAGAACAGCGTCAACTCCAGATGTTGTTTTTAGATAATTTTCTCGAATTTTCTTGAGATGTTGTATCCCTTTTTCTTCGATATGGTAATAGATTCTTGTGCGTCTTTTACCAACCAGTTTCGAGTATTCGCTTACCATTCCTTCATCCTTTAATTTGTATGTTGCTGCATAAACCGTGTTTTGAGAAATAGACAATCGGGAATCAGACGATTGGCGGATTGTTCTGGTGATCTCATAGGCGTAACAATCATGATTTTCAAGAATAGAAAGAATTAAGAGATCAGTGATTCCATTCATAAAATAATTTCGTGTTGCCATAATTTCTCAACCTTTCATTGCTATACTTATACTATCAAAATTGATTTTTAAAATCAAGATTTTTTCATCTGATACAATGTCCAGAAGCTTGTAATTACAGTTGAAAATGCAAAGAATGCACCAGTGTAAGATTTGATAATTAAGTAATAGAAAATCCAAGGAATAAATGAAAGTGTCACCAAAATTTTGAACTTAATAGGATCTTTGATGTCCATAAAAAGGATGTATGCAGTACATACAATAAAAGGAAGATAACCTAAAAGTCCTTGGTTGTTAAATGCCACTGTTAAAATTCCAGATAAGACAATCAAAATAATCTTAGCAGGCCATGTTAAAAGGTCTTTGTAGCATAAGTAATTTCGAACACAAGAAAGCACATTGCTGATAGCACCAGGAATAGCACCTAGTAAGAACATGCTGACTGTCTGCATGCCTAATTGTAAAATTTGGAATAATAAGATTTTGGAACGGCTCTTAAGTGTGCCAGATCCAACTTGCACCAAAGCGGCAGCAAAATCAATTACATTTGCAATAATAATTGTAAGCATCGTAAATTGCTCCTTTTCCTATGTATTTTTTGTTAACCTTACCCATTATAACAGAATTTGTGAAAAATAGAAGTTATTTCTTATATTTTGTCATCATAGATTGGACCATTTTTACCATGTGGTCAATTTGATGCTGCTCTTCTTCGGATTTTCCTTGCTTCATAATCTTTAGAAGTAAGCCAACTTCATCAGGTGTGAAAGAAATTCCTTTTTTGTGAGCGCTTGTAATAATTGACATCAGAGAAGCGGCGAGGGCGTTGCCGGATTTTCCTGAAGTTTGTAAGGCTGCTTTCATTAGCAATTCCTTTTTTGCAGGTGTCATCGTTGTTAAGAGTGGGTCGCTTAACCAATCAATCATGTTTCGGGTTCCTCCTGTTCTGAAAACATTGTCTGATAGAGATCAAACATCTCTTGCTGTTCTGGGGTTAACATGTCCTTCATTATAGACATGGGATCATCGGGTGTTTCTGACATTTCTTGCATCATTTGCATCATATTCATAATGTTCATGGCGTTTTCAAATTGCTCGTAAGTGTCTTTCGGTAGATAAGGACTCAAAGATTTGAAAAAATCTTCTGTGGGTTTGTTGCAATTATAGAAAAAGGAAAGTGTATGCCGTAATTCTAAGAATTTTACATAGATTCCAAGAAAACGCTGATTGTTTGGAGGTAAATAGGGGATGAGTAATTTCACCAGTTCCAATTGTTTGATAGAAGTGGTGCGATCAAAAGGGGTCATTATGTAGTTGTCATCCGCCATAAAATTCACCTCCAGAAATTTGGTTATAGGAGTATATGAAAAAGGGAAGAAAAATAGAACAGGGTGGTGCGTATCTAAGACGCACCACTCGTTCTGAGACTAAAAACTAGTAGCAATCATTGTTTCCGCAACCGCAGCCAGAACCTAAACCGCCACAGCAGAATAAGAGGATAATAATCCAGATGCAACTATTGTCAGAGCATCCACATCCGCTACGTCCATTGTTGTCTCCGCCACAGAAAAGAAGAAGTAAAATAATCCATAAGCATGAGTTGTTTCCGTTGAAAATACCACATCCGCCAGATCTTTCGTTACGGTCGCATCCACAACCACAGTTTGTTGCACTTAAGTCGCTCATATTAAAGCCTCCAAAATGATTTGTTTACAATGTCATCATATGCAAAAAGCGTTCTTTTGGTGAATAAAAAAGATGGGAAATTTTATTGAAATCATAAGGAAAAGGGGATAAGATTGAGCTATAGAAACAGAGCGTGAAATACGAAAAATAAGTATACGACATATGTCGTTGAAAGTAAGGGCTAAATAGGTTAGATTAAAGACAGGAGGTCGAAATGAAACTACAGAATATCAAGAATATTGAAGAATTTTTTTCCATCATTGACCAATGCAAAGGGAAAGTAGAATTAGTGACAGGAGAGGGCGACAGACTGAACTTAAAATCAAAATTGTGTCAGGTAGTATCGATGGCGCAAGTGTTCTCAAGCGGTGTGATTCCAGAGATGGAAATTGTAGCATATGAGAAAGAAGATGTAGATCGATTAGCACATTTTATAGGAAGTGAAAGGTAAAAGAGTATGAGTAGACACGCGTTAAAAGGAAACATTTGTTATAGCAAAGATAAAGATAACATCACAGTAATCGAAAATGGATATGTTGTATGGGAAGACAATAAATGCTTAGGAGCATTCCAAGAATTACCAGAAGAATATGCAGATGTAACATGTGAAGATATGGGAGATAAAATCATCATTCCAGGACTTGTAGATTTACATGTACATGCACCACAATATTCTTTCCGTGGTTTAGGAATGGACTTAGAATTAATTGATTGGTTGAATACACATACATTTGTGGAAGAAGCAAAATACAAGGATATGGATTATGCAGAAAAAGCATATGACATTTTCGTAGAAGATATGTTGCATAGTGCTACAACACGTGCTTGCGTATTCGGAACAATCCATACAGATGCAACATTATTACTTATGGATAAGTTAGAAAAAGCTGGTGTAGCTGCTTATGTAGGAAAAGTAAATATGGATCGTAATAGTCCAGAATATCTTTGCGAAGAAAATAGTGAAGTTGCAGCAGAAGCAACTGAAAAATGGATTTTATCTTGCGGTGATTATGAAACTGTAAAACCAATCTTAACGCCACGATTCACACCAAGCTGTACAGATGAATTGATGGAACGTTTATCAAAATTACAGAAAAAATATCATTTACCAATGCAATCACATTTATCGGAAAATCACGGAGAAATTGCTTGGGTAAAAGAGTTATGTCCAACAGCAAAATTCTACGGAGATGCCTATAATCAATTCGATATGTTTGGAAATGCATGTCCAACAATCATGGCACACTGTGTACATAGTACAGAGGAAGAAATTGAAATGATGAAGGAACAAAATGTATTTATTGCACATTGTCCAGAATCAAACACAAACTTATCTTCAGGTGTTGCACCAATTCGTACTTATTTAGAAAAAGGTATGAAAGTGGGACTTGGAAGTGATATTGCAGCAGGTTCAAACTTATCAATCTTTAAAGCAATGGCAATGGCAATCCAATGTTCGAAATTAAAATGGAGATTGGAAGATCAATCATTGACACCATTAAAAGTAGAAGAAGCATTTTACTTAGCGACAAAAGGTGGCGGAGAATTCTTTGGACAAGTAGGAAGTTTCGAAGCAGGCTATGAATTTGATGCAGTTGTTATGGATGACAGTACATTAAGACATCCACAAGAATTAACTGTTTTAGAACGTTTAGAACGCCTTATTTACTTAGCAGAAGATAGACATATGGTAGATAAATATGTAGCGGGTAAGAAATTGTCATTAAACTAATGGCAGGAAATGAAAAATGCAATAAACTACGACATGTGTCGTAGTTTGAAATGTGAGAAAAAAGTATAATTTGCTTAAGGGAAAAGCAAAAGGAGGCAACATCCAAGCAGGTAAAGAGAGGAACATTTTAGATGGAGACGATACAACAATTTGTAGAACTAATCAAACGATTAGGGAAAGAAGAATATGATTATCTGAATAAACTGTTTCAAAATTGTCCAATTGAAGTAATTAGAGAGATGCGCTACAAGAAAGTGCGAAAGGGTGAGGCAATCCTCCATGCAGGTGATGCATGTAAGTATGTGTATATTATCATGCAGGGAAAAGCGTCTGGATTCGATTTTCAAATGGTAGGCAGTATCTACATGTTTAAGGAATATTATGAAGCAGAGATTTTAGGTGATTTTGAGTTGTTCGGAGGCATTCCGAAATATCGCATTTCTGTGAATGCATTAACAGATTGTGAATTGATCATGATTCCATCAGAGCAGTACTTAAGATGGATGAAGCAGGATATCAATGCATTGTTCCTAAGGACCAGTAAACTGATGAATACATTGACCGATGAGAATGCGAAGGAGAGAAAGTATTCTTTCTTGGAATGTAAAGACAGAATGGTCATTTATTTGGTTGGAGCGTATGAAAGAAGTGTACCGAAAGGTGTCTTTGTCTTGCATAAGACGCAGACAGAACTGGCTGAACGAATTGGGTTTAATGTCAGAACCATTCAAAGAAATATCATTTGGCTACAGGAGAAAGGGTTTATCTTAGTACAAAAAGGGAAAATCACAGTTTCCAAGAGCCAATATGAGAATTTGAAGCAGTACATGGAAGAATATTTGCTGAATGAATAGTTTTCTCACAACCATAAAAATTATATTTTATTTGTAAGGAAATTGGTTGCGGAAAAGTAACAATAATTCTTACAGGAAAGGACGTAGATAGCATGAAATACAAACGTATATTTACAATCGTAATGGACTCTTTAGGAGTAGGAGCACTTCCAGATTCAGAAGAGTATGGTGATGTTGGAGTAGATACTCTTGGACACATCTCTCAACATGTAGATGAATTTTGCATTCCAAACCTTCAAAAAATTGGGTTAGCAAACCTTCATCCATTAAAACAAGTTGAACCAGTTGAAAATCCAATGGGATACTACGGATACTTAAAAGAAATGAGTCTTGGAAAAGATACAATGACAGGTCATTGGGAAATGATGGGACTTCATATTACAACACCATTTAAAACATTTACAGAAACAGGTTTTCCACAAGAATTATTAGATGAACTTTCAAAGAGAACAGGGCGTACAATCATTGGAAATAAGAGCTCAAGTGGTACAGAAATCTTAGATGAATTAGCTGAAGAAGAAATTGCAACAGGACACATGATCGTGTATACATCAGCAGACTCTGTTCTTCAAATCTGTGGTAACGAAGAAACATTTGGTTTAGATGAATTATATCGTTGCTGTGAAATCGCAAGAGAAATCACAATGAAAGATGAATGGAAAGTTGGACGTGTTATTGCAAGACCTTATGTAGGAAAGAAAAAAGGTGAATTCAAACGTACAGCAAACAGACATGACTATGCATTGAAACCATACGGAAAAACAGCGTTAGATGCATTAAAAGCAGCAAACTACGATGTGATTTCAGTAGGAAAAATCTACGATATCTTTGATGGAGAAGGTTTAACAGAATCTAACAAATCAAAGAGCTCTGTACATGGTATGGAACAAACAATTGAAATCGCTAAGAGAGATTTCGAAGGTTTATGCTATACAAACTTAGTTGATTTCGATGCATTATGGGGACACAGACGTGATGTTGTAGGATATGCAAATGAAATCGAAAAATTCGATGTGAAATTAGGAGAATTATTAGAAGTTCTTCGTGAAGACGATTTATTGATCATCACAGCAGACCATGGTAATGACCCTACATATACAGGTACAGACCATACAAGAGAACATGTTCCATTCTTAGCATACTCACCATCTATGACAGGAAACGGTATGTTAGAAAAGAAAGATACATTTGCAGTAATCGGTGCAACAATTGCAGATAACTTTGGAGTAGAAATGCCAGAAGGAACAATTGGAACTTCTGTATTAGAAAAATTAATTTAATCAAGGAAGGAAAACGAAATGAAAAACATTTTAAAAACAGTAGACCATACACTTTTAGGACAAACAGCAACATGGGCTGATATCAAACAAATCTTAGACGATGCAATGCAATATGAAACAGCATCTGCTTGTATTCCAGCTGCTTATGTAAAACGTGCAGCAGAATATGTAGAAGGGAAATTGCCAATCTGTACAGTAATTGGTTTCCCAAATGGTTACAATACAACAGCTGTAAAAGTATTTGAAACAAAAGACGCAATTGCAAACGGTGCAGAAGAAATCGATATGGTAATCAATATTGGTGACTTAAAAGATAAAAGATACCAAGAAATCGAAGATGAAATTCGTGCAATTCACGAAGCTTGTAACGGAAAAATCTTAAAAGTTATCATTGAAACATGTCTTTTAACAGAAGAAGAAAAAATCAAAATGTGCGAAATCGTAACAAATGCAGGAGCTGAATACATCAAAACTTCTACAGGATTCTCAACATCAGGTGCAACATTTGATGACGTAGCATTAATGAGAAAACACGTTGGAGCAGATGTAAAAGTAAAAGCTGCTGGTGGAATCTCTTCATTTGATGATGCAGAAAAATTCATTTCTCTTGGAGCAGACAGACTTGGAACAAGTAGATTGATCAAAATTATGAAAAACACAGACAATGGTGCTGGATACTAAAAAGAAGGAGCGTAAAAAAGAATGTATAACAAATTATTAGCATGTGTAAATAGCGTAAAAGCAAAAATCGATTTTCAACCAGAAGTAGGTTTAATCTTAGGATCAGGTCTTGGTGACTATGCAAACGATATTGAAATCGTAGATACAATTGAATATACAGAAATCGAAGGATTCCCTGTATCAACAGTTAAAGGTCATGCAGGACGTTTCGTATTCGGATATGTAGGAAAAACTCCAGTTGTAATTATGCAAGGACGTGTACACTACTACGAAGGATACCCAATGTCAGACGTAGTTCTTCCAACAAGACTTATGGGAATGCTTGGCGTGAAAAAATTACTTTTAACAAACGCAGCAGGTGGTTCTAACGAAAACTTCAAACCAGGTGATTTCATGATGATCACAGATCATATCACAACAGGTGTACCTAGCCCACTTATCGGACCAAACTTAGATGAATTAGGTGCTAGATTCCCAGATATGAGTGAAGTTTACAGCAAACGTTTACAAAATGTAATTCGTGAAGCAGCAAAAGAAATCGGTGTTGAACTTCAAGAAGGTGTATATGTACAATTCACAGGTCCTAACTATGAAACACCAGCAGAAGTACGTCTTGCACAAAGATGGGGCGGAGATGCAGTTGGTATGAGTACAGCATGTGAAGCTATGGCAGCACGTCACATGGGACTTGAAGTATGTGGTATTTCATGTATTACAAACATGGCAGCAGGTATCTCTAAAGTGGAATTAGACCACAAAGAAGTACAAGAAACAGCTGACCGCGTAGCAAGTGATTTCAAGAAACTAGTTACAAAAATTGTAGAAAACATGTAAGAGGTTTAAAATGAATTGGCAATTAGCGATAGAATTATTCGGATATCTTGGATCTACTCTTGTAGTAGTTTCCATGTTGATGTCCTCAGTATTGAAACTTAGAGTTATAAATTCCATTGGTAGCTGCATTTTTGCAGTATATGCATTGATAATTAAGTCATACCCAACAGCACTTATGAATTTTTGCTTAGTAGCAATCAATATTTACAATTTAGCAAAATTATTAAAGCAAAGTGACCAACATTATCAATTAATTGAGTGTAATAAGGTTGAATCTTTCTTAAGATATATGTTAGAATCATATAAGGACGATATTCTTACATATTTTCCTAATTTTTCTTTAGAAGAAGATACATCTGATATTGCATATATTATTTGTTGTGATGGAACTCCAGCAGGCGTATTTATGGGTACAAAGAATGGGGATTCCATTGATATCGCATTAGATTATTCGACTCCAACTTTTCGTGACTGTTCTGTAGGAACATTCTTATACAAGAAATTGGAAAACAGTGAGTTCAAGAGTTTAGTGTATTCTGGCGGCTCAGATGAGCATATTCAATATTTAGAAAAAATGGGATTTGAAAAACAAGATAGTCGTTACATTAAAAATTTATAGACAGAAAAGAGATAAGGTATGGGAATTGTAGTTTCAGGCGCAGTATTTGTGGATATTAAAGGATTTCCTGAATCAAAGTACATTTGGGATGGTCGTAATGTAGGACATATTGAGTACATTCATGGTGGTGTTAGCAGAAATGTTGTAGAAAACATTGCAAACATTGAGCTTCGCCCAACGTTTTTAGGAATTGTGGATCATTCTGGATTAGGGGAAGAGGTTATCCAAAAGTTAAAAAATCATAAAGTAAATGTAGACTATGTGCAAAAAATTGATCAAGGAATGGGAACTTGGTTAGCTGTTTTTGACAGCAATGGAGACTTAGCTGGCTCTATTTCTCAGAGACCAAACTTGATGCCAATTATGGATATTCTTGAAGAAAAAGGCGATGAAATTTTCGCAGAAGCAGATTCGATTGCAGTAGAGATTGATATGGACAAAGAGTTGATCAAAAAAATGATTCAACTTGCTGAAAAATATGACAAAAAGTTATATGGTGTTGTAAGTAACATGAATATTGCAGTAGAAAGAAGAGATTTCTTGAAAAAATTTGCTTGTGTGATCTGTAACCGATTAGAAGCAGGTGTTTTATTCGGTGAAGAATATGAAGGATATTCAACAGAAGAATTCATGGATCTTATCTCAGAACGTGTAGTTTCTGCAAATATTCCTTCCATGGTAGTAACAATGGGGGGAGAAGGTGCAATCTATGTGACTTCGGACGGAGACAAAGGATTCTGTCCAGCAAAAAAAGTACAGGTGATTGATACAACAGGAGCTGGCGATGCATTCGGATCTGGTGTTATCGTTGGATTAACATACGGAAAAGAAATGAGAGAAGCGGTTGAAATTGGGAACCGTTTGGCAGCATCTGTTATCACATCAACAGAAAATGTATGTCCAAGATTTTTACCAGCAGAGTTTGGAATTAAGGAACAGTTGTAAAACTGTTCCTTTTTTTGTTGCGCTTCATACTTTAATAGAAAAAGGGAACCTATTACTATATGAAGCGAGTGAAAGAAATAGTCCATTATGGAAGACCTGGATATTACGGAAAAGATATTACGGTTGTAGTGATGGACACCGGAATGGAACCGCATCCTGATTTAGGTGATAATTTGTGGAAATTCAAAGATTTTATAAATGGCAGAATGCTTCCTTATGATGATAATGGACATGGCACCCATGTGGCAGGAATCATAGGTGGAAGAAAATATGGAATGGCACCATTGTGTCGTTTGATTGTGCTAAAAGTGTTAGGATCTGGTGGAAATGGTGATGTCATACAAAGTATGAAAGGGTTTCGCTGGATCATCGAAAATCAAGAGAAATATAATATTCGGGTTGTGAATATCTCTATGGGGATGAAGCGAGACAGCAACAAAATCGGCGAGAAACGTATTTTGGCAGCAGTGGATGTGCTTTGGCGTGCAGGGATTGTAGTGGTAGCCGCGGCAGGAAATTATGGACCAAGAGAAGGGTCTATTACGATTCCGGGACTTCATCCAAGTATTATTACAGTTGGTTCTTATGATGAAAGATATTCAGGAAGAGGTTCCAGTTTGGAACATATTTGGAAACCAGATGTAGTTGCGCCAGGAAGAAAAATCATATCATGCAATGTCGATGGAAATTACATTGCAAAAAGTGGAACTTCTATGGCAACACCAGTTGTATCAGGGGCGATTACGTTATTACTCAGCAAATATCCGAACTTAACGAACGATGAAATAAAGCGGAAATTGCGGCATAGTTGCGATGATTTGGGGCTGAGTGTTGTACAACAAGGGAGTGGATTACTGAATATTCAAAAATTTATGCATTGACAGAAGGAATATTTTTTACTATTATATTCGAAAGACTTAACGGAATGTGGAAGGATTTATTGTCATGAAACTATTAGAAGAAAGAATTTTAAAGGACGGTATTGTAAAAGAGGGAAATGTATTAAAAGTAGATAGTTTTTTAAACCATCAAATGGACATTGATTTATTTAATGAGATGGGAAAAGAGTTTAAAAGATTATTTGCAGGAAAGCCAATCAATAAGATCTTAACAATTGAAGCATCGGGAATTGGAATCGCTTGTGTTGTAGCACAGCATTTCGGTGTTCCAGTTGTATTTGCGAAGAAAGCAAAGAGTGTCAATTTGGAAGGCGAAGTATATTCAACAAAGATTGAATCATTTACCCATAAGAGAATTTATGATGTAATCGTATCGAAGAAATACATTGGTCCAGAAGATCATGTATTGATCATTGACGATTTCCTAGCAAATGGATGTGCAATGGAAGGTTTGATCAGCTTGGTAAAAGCAGCTGGCGCTACAGTTGAAGGTATTGGAATTGCCATTGAAAAAGGTCAGCAAAAAGGTGGCGAAATGATTCGCAGCCAAGGTATTCACTTAGAATCATTAGCAATTGTAGAAAGCATGGATGCAGAGACAAAGACAATTGTTTTTAGAGAACAATAAGGTCGAGTCGGTATCGTTTGAACGGAAGCAATTAAATAAATAGACAATTTGTACAGGTGGGGCATGCTCCACCTGTATTTTTTGCTTCATCGTTCTCAGTTCTGTCAGCAGGTGTCTTTAATGTAATGGCATAGACCTTGTTTATTTGCATCGGATAGCTTTCTGCGACATACCCATCGTAATAGACTACAACTTCGTCACCAATATTGAAACTGGTCATGCTATCCTTGTTTTCTATATTCATAGATATCAAATATTCGCCATTGTCATTTTCAATCAGGATGGCATTTTCGTTCGCCTTTTTGACAACACCTGTAATATTTGGTTTGTTACTGATGATGTAATTCATACTTTTGTTGTTGCAACTAAGAAAACCCAGTGTGCAGACCAATACTAAAATCAACGCCGTCAACTTTTTCATAATCGAACACCTCCGTTCATCAAAACTCTACTTCGACACTTTGAGTTTAACACGCTAAAGTGTGTTTGGAAATAAAGTTAATAAAATCTTAAATAAATTATTTACAAGTATATATCTGCAAGCTTATTATAAATATAAGAAAAAAGAGATGCTAGCAAGCGTTTTACGAAAAAATAATAGCCTGCGAAAAAAATATTCAAATGTCAAGAAAAAATACTTGACACCTCGGCGATGATAGTATATGATAGCAAAGGTGATAAAAATGGATGAAAGATTAGAACAAGCGTTGTTATATGATTTTTATGGCGAGTTGCTTACCAATCACCAAAAAGAGATCTACGAACAATTCGTATTAGACGATTTGTCTTTGAGTGAAATTGCCGAGAGTGCTGGTATTTCCAGACAGGGAGTTCATGATTTGGTGAAGCGTTGTAACAAATTATTAGAAGGTTACGAAGCAAAATTACATTTGGTAGAAAAATTCTTATGCATCAAAGAAAAAGTACATTCCATGAATGCACTTTTAGAGCAGGAAGATACAGCGAATCCGCTGATGAAAGAGATTAGACAAATCGCAGGAGAGATTATAGAGGAGTTGTAGTATGGCATTTGACAGTTTGTCGGAAAAGCTTCAGAACGTCTTTAAGAATCTTCGAAGCAAAGGTCGCTTGACAGAAGATGATGTAAAGGCAGCGCTGAAGGAAGTTAAGATGGCTCTCTTAGAAGCCGATGTTAACTTTAAGGTTGTAAAAGGATTTGTAAAAGATGTTCAGGAACGTGCGATTGGACAGGACGTAATGAACGGATTAAATCCAGGCCAGATGGTAATCAAGATTGTAAATGAAGAACTTGTAAAATTAATGGGTTCTGAAACAACTGAGATTAAGCTGCAGCCGGGACAAGCAACTACCGTTATTATGATGGCGGGGCTTCAAGGTGCCGGTAAGACAACCACAACAGCAAAGATTGCTGGAAAATTAAAGTTAAAAGGAAAGAAACCATTATTAGTTGCTTGTGACGTTTATCGTCCAGCTGCGATCAAACAATTGCAGATTAATGGGGAAAAGCAAGGCGTTGACGTCTTTGCAATGGGTGATAATCACAAACCATCGAATATTGCAAAAGCAGCATTAGAACATGCAGCAAAGAATGGTCATAATGTAGTAATCCTGGATACAGCAGGACGTCTTCATGTAGATGAAGATATGATGGCAGAATTACAGGAAATTAAAGAAGTTGTTACAGTGCATCAGACAATTTTAGTTGTAGATGCGATGACAGGTCAAGATGCTGTCAATGTAGCGAGCAGCTTCAATGATAAGATTGGAATCGACGGTGTTATCGTTACAAAATTAGACGGTGATACAAGAGGTGGTGCTGCATTATCTATCAAAGCAGTTACTGGAAGACCAATTTTATATGTAGGTATGGGTGAAAAACTTTCCGATTTGGAACAGTTTTATCCAGATAGAATGGCATCTCGTATTTTAGGAATGGGTGATGTGCTTAGCTTGATTGAAAAAGCAGGCGAATCCATTGATGAAGAGAAAGCCAAAGAAATGTCACAAAAGCTGAAAAAAGCACAATTTGATTTTGAAGATTACTTAGAAAGTATGAAACAAATGAAAAAAATGGGTGGCCTTTCGAATATCATGGGCATGATGCCTGGTATGGGCAATGCTAAGATTAGTGATTCTGATATGGAAGAAGGAGAAAAGAGAATGGCGAAGATTGAAGCGATTATCTACTCTATGACAGTGAAAGAACGTCAGAATCCAGATTTATTAAATCCATCGAGAAAAAGACGTATTGCAAATGGTGCAGGCGTTGATATCAGCGAAGTAAATCGACTTGTAAAACAATTTGAACAGTCGAAAAAAATGATGAAACAGCTTCCAGGATTGATGGGTGGACGCGGTGGTAAAAAAGGCAGATTTAAGCTTCCTTTTTAACACATAGATAAAGAACATAACAAAACAAATATTTAAGAAAGTATTATGAGGTGAAAAACATGGCAGTAAAAATCAGATTAAGAAGAATGGGTCAAAAGAAAGCTCCTTTCTATAGAATCGTTGTAGCAGATTCAAGATCTCCAAGAGATGGAAGATTCATCGAAGAAATCGGATACTATGATCCAACTAAAGAACCAAGCGTAATGAAAGTTGATGAAGAAGCAGCTAAAAGATGGTTAAACAACGGTGCTCAACCAACAGAAATGGTTGGAAAAATTTTCAAAGTAGCAGGTATTGAAAAATAATCTGCTCCATAATAAGTGGAGGTGCGTGTAATGAAAGCATTAGTTGAAGTAATTACAAAGGCATTAGTAGATGATCCAGCAAGCGTTGTTGTAACTGAAAAAACAGAAGGCAAAACAATTGTATTGGAAGTGCGTGTAGCAGATTCTGATATGGGTAAAGTAATCGGAAAGCAAGGAAGAATTGCAAAAGCGATTCGTTCCGTTGTAAAAGCTGCAGCAGCAAAAGAAGATAAAAAAGTTATCGTAGACATCGCCTAAGCGGTGTCTATTTTGCTAAAAAAGGAGAAGATAATGGAAGAATTATTACAAGTTGGTGTTATTTCTTCAACACATGGTGTTCGTGGAGAAGTAAAAGTATTTCCTACGACAGATGATGTAAAACGTTTTAAACGATTAAAAAATGTAATATTGGATACTGGAAAAGAACATTTGTCATTAGAAATTGAAGGTGTGAAATTCTTTAAACAATTTGCAATCTTGAAATTTAAAGGCATTGATAATATAAATGATATTGAAAAATATAAAGGAAAAAGTTTGTTGGTAGATCGTGCTAATGCAGTGCGTCTTCGCAAGAATGAATATTTTATTGTAGATTTGATTGGAATCGAAGTGTTTACAGAAGATGGTGAATTCTTTGGAACGATGAAAGATGTATTAGAGACAGGGGCAAATGATGTGTATATCATTGATAGTGAAAAACATGGAGAAGTCCTTGTACCAGCAATCAAACAATGTATTTTAGATGTAGATATTGAAAATCGTAAGATGACAATTCATTTGTTGGAAGGTTTGGTGTAGGATCATGAATTTCCATATTTTAACTTTATTTCCAGAAATGGTAATGGGCGGTCTGAATACAAGTATTATTGGACGCGCTATGGCAAGAGAATTATTGACAGTGGAAGCTGTGAATATTCGTGACTTTGCAGAAAACAAACACAATCGCGTGGATGATTACACATATGGCGGAGGGGCAGGAATGCTTATGCAGGCAGGTCCTGTTTATGGAGCCTACAAATCCGTAGAAGAGAAGGCAAAGAGCAAACCAAGAGTAATTTATCTTTCTCCACAAGGACAGACATTTTCTCAAAGTATGGCAGAGGAATTTGCAAAAGAAGAAGAGTTAGTTTTCTTATGTGGTCATTACGAAGGGATTGACGAAAGAGTTTTAGAGGAAATCGTAACCGATTATGTTTCGATTGGAGACTATGTCTTAACTGGCGGAGAACTTCCAGCAATGGTAATGATCGATGCAATTTCTCGATTGATTCCAGGTGTGTTGCACAATGATACATCTGCAGAGTTTGAAAGTTTTCAAGATAACTTGTTGGAATACCCACAATATACAAGACCAGAAGAATGGCATGGGAAAAAGGTGCCAGAAGTGTTATTATCAGGACATCATGTGAATATTGAAAAATGGAGACGAGAACAATCTGTGATTCGTACAGCACAAAGACGTCCAGATTTACTGGAAAAAGCAGAATTAACACAAAAAGAAAAAGAAATTGCAAAAAAGTACTTGTAAAAGTAATAAACATGTGATAGAATAACTGAGGTTGTGAGAAGAAAGAGATGGTCCTCTGGTACAGAAGGTGTATCAAGAACGTCCAAAATATAAGGAGGTCGCACAATGAACGAAATTATTAGAAAAATTGAAGCAGAACAATTAAAAGCAGAAGCACCACAATTCAACGTTGGAGATACTGTAAGAGTATACGGTAAAATCAAAGAAGGAAACCGTGAAAGAATCCAAGTATTTGAAGGTGTAGTACTTAAAAAACAAGGTGGAAGCACAAGAGAAACATTTACAGTTAGAAAAACTTCTAACGGAATCGGTGTTGAAAAAACTTGGCCATTACACTCACCAAACGTAGAAAGAGTAGAAGTTATCCGTAGAGGTAAAGTAAGAAGAGCAAAACTTAACTACTTAAGAGGACGTGTAGGTAAGAGAGCTAAAGTTAAAGAATTAGTAAAATAGTAAATGTGAGAGGGACAACTACATAAAAGTAATTGTCCCTTTTTGTTATTATAGGGGATATAAATGGCAAGATTAACATTTGGGAAAAAAAGAAGAAGAATCAATTATGATTTGCTGCAGGAAGTTGTGAAGTGGACATTTCAAATTGCAGTGGTTTGCTTTATTGCCTTTGTACTTGTATGGTACTTTGGACAAAGAGTAAGTGTGATTGGAGATTCGATGAATCCGGAGCTTGAAAATGGTGATATCGTTCTGCTCAATCGCATTGTGTATGATATGAGTACACCAGACCGCGGTGATGTAATTGCTTTTCAGCCAAATGGAAATGAAAACTCACATTTTTATGTAAAAAGAATCGTAGGATTGCCTGGTGAGACAATCGAATTACGAGATGGAAAGTTATTTGCAGATGGGAAAGAAATTGTAGAAAAATACGATACAACAGCCATCGACGAGGTTGGATTATTAGAAGACCCAATCACATTGGCAAATAACGAATTTTTTGTATTAGGTGACGATAGACAAAATAGCGAAGATAGCAGAGTGGCAGATATTGGAAATGTGAAGCGTTCTGAAATAGAAGGGAAAGTATGGTTCACCATTTTGCCAAGAAGCAATTTTGGCTTTGTAAGATAGAGGAGAAGAGAATATGCATTTTCAATGGTACCCTGGTCATATGACGAAAGCAAAACGTATGATGCAGGAAAATATAAAATTAATTGACTTAGTAATCGAATTAGTGGATGCACGTTTGCCAATCAGCAGCCGAAATCCAGATATTGATGAATTAGGAAAGAATAAAGCAAGACTAATCTTATTGAACAAATATGATCTTGCGGAAGAAAAACAAAATGATGCTTGGGTAGAATATTTCAAAGCAAAAGGATTTTCTGTAGTAAAAGTGAATTCTAAAAAAGGTGGCGGAATCAAATCAATCCAAAACGTGATTCAAGAAGCTTGTAAGGAAAAGATGGAAAGAGACCGTAAACGTGGAATCTTAAATCGTCCAGTACGTGCAATGGTAGTTGGAATTCCAAACGTAGGAAAATCAACATTTATCAATTCTTTAGCAGGAAAAGCATGTGCGAAAACTGGAAATAAGCCAGGGGTTACAAAAGGAAAACAATGGATTCGCTTGAATAAAAATGTGGAACTTTTAGATACACCAGGGATTCTTTGGCCTAAATTTGAAGATCAGACAGTAGGTCTTCGTTTGGCTTTCATTGGTTCTATCAAAGATGAAATTTTAAATACAGAAGAATTAGCAGCAGAACTTATTAATTTCTTAAAAGAGAGATATTCAGGAGTATTGGCTGCAAAATATGATATCATAGAAAAAGAAGATCCATACGCTTGTCTCAGTGATATTGCAGAGAACAGACATTGCCTTTTACGAGGAAGCGAATTGGATATGAATAAAGCAGCAATGCTTTTGATTGATGATTTCAGAAATGGAAGATTGGGCAGAATCACATTAGAGTTCCCAGAAGATTATGAATAAAAACTGGAAAGAAGGATGAACATGGCACATAGAGGTCGTTATGAATATCGTAAACGAAAAAAAGAAAAAGAAATGAGAATTGCGATGCGAAGTCCAAAGGAAAATATGATTCGTGAAATTTTGGGATGGATCGTATATCTTTTCTTTGTAATTGCTTGCGTTTATTTGATCATTACATATGTGGGACAAAGAACTTTGGTAAGTGGTACATCCATGGAAAATGCGTTACATGATGAAGATAATTTGATCGTAGATAAGATTACGTATCGTTTACGTGAACCAGAGCGTTATGAGATCATTGTTTTCCCATATCGATATGAAGAAAATACGCATTATATTAAGCGTATTATCGGGCTTCCAGGAGAAACGATACAGATTATCGATGGATATGTATATATCAATGGACGCCAGCTGGATGAACATTATGGAAAAGAAGTAATGGTGAATCCAGGAATTGCAGAAGAACCGATTGAGCTGGGAGCGGATGAATATTTCGTACTAGGAGACAATCGTAACAATAGTTCAGATAGCCGAGATGCAAGTGTAGGGGTTCTCAAAAGAGATGAAATAATTGGTAGAGCCTGGTTGCGTATTTGGCCATTAAGTGACATAGGAGTGATTCCTCATGAGTAAAACATTAAGTGAAATAAAGAAAGAATTTGAACAGGCTGACAAGAATGAGCTTGCGTCATTGTATGCACAGTATGCAGAAGATACGCGAGCAGGTGTTGTCAGCCTGCTTGCAAAATATAGAAAACAGGAAGAAAAATTAGCATTAGAAAAGAAACGCATTGAGAATATGTCGATTTATGAAAAGAAATACGCAGATTATTCTTATATTTGCGGGATTGATGAAGTAGGTAGAGGACCTTTGGCTGGTCCTGTGGTTGCGGGAGCTGTAATCTTACCAAAAGATTGTGATATTTTGTATCTCAACGATTCGAAAAAGTTATCAGAAAAGAAACGAGAAGAATTGTATGATGAGATTATGGAAAAAGCGATTGCTACTGGAATTGGAATTGTAAGTCCAGCACGTATTGACGAAATCAATATTTTACAGGCGACTTATGAAGCAATGCGTATGGCAATTGAACAGCTGCAGGTGCAACCAGATTTATTATTGAACGATGCGGTAACCATTCCGGATGTGATGATAAAGCAGGTGCCAATTATAAAAGGAGATGCAAAAAGTATTTCCATTGCGGCAGCAAGTATCATTGCGAAGGTAACGAGAGACCGTTTGATGGTGCAGTATGAGGATGTTTTGCCAGGATATGGCTTTGCAAGCAACAAAGGATATGGCTCTGCTGCGCATATTCAAGCGCTTCGTGAGCAAGGCGCAACACCAATTCATCGTAAGACATTTATTAAAAACTTTGTTTCATAGATGCGAGGGTGATGGAACTGAAAAACAAAAGAGCAATTGGTACAGCGTATGAGAAAAGAGCAAGAGCATATTTAGAGGCACAAGGGTACCAGATTTTGGAATATAATTTTCACTGCAAAGAAGGAGAAATTGATATTATTGCAAAAGATGGAGAAGTGCTTGCTTTTGTAGAAGTAAAATATCGATGCAATTTGCAGAAGGGACATCCTTTTGAGGCAGTAACAATCACAAAACAGCGAAGGATTTCTAGATGTGCAAGGTATTATTTGTACCGGCATCACTTGCAAGAAACCCCTTGTAGATTCGATGTGGTTGGCATTTTAGGAGAGGAAATCCTATTGCAAAAAAATGCGTTTGATTATGTGGAGTAAATATGGGATTCGAGTTGATATATAAAACAGAAGAAAATGTACTGAAAGAATGTATGATAGATGGTGTTGGTATGTTACAATTTCCGCTTTTGGAAAAGAGTGGAGTGGTAAAACATGGATTCTCAACACGTCTTGGTGGTGTAAGTGAAGGCATTTACAGTACGATGAACTTAAGTTTTTCGCGAGGTGATAAGGAAGAAGCTGTGCGAGAAAACTATCGAAGAATTGCGAAAGCATTGGATGTTCCAGAAGATAGCTTTGTGCTTTCACATCAGACACATACAACGAATGTGGTAAAGGTGACAAAGGCGGACTGCGGGAATGGACTTACAAGACCTCTATCCTATCAGGATGTAGATGGTCTGATCACCAACGAACCAGAGATATGTCTGACAACGTTTTATGCAGATTGTGTACCGCTATATTTTGTGGATCCTGTGAAAAAAGCAATTGGACTAAGTCACTCTGGCTGGCGTGGAACTGTTGGAAAGATGGGAAAATGTACGATTGAGAAGATGCAAAAGGAATTTGGATGCGATCCAAAAGACATGATTGTAGCAGTCGGACCATCAATCTGCCAAGATTGTTATGAAGTAAGTGAAGATGTGATAGAAGAATTTCAGGCAGCTTTTGAAGAAAAGGATTGGAATCAGCTTTTTTACAAAAGATCAAATGGAAAATATCAACTGAACTTGTGGAAAGCCAATGAATTGATATTTCTGGAAGCGGGGATTCCGAGAACACAGATTGCCATTACCAATCTTTGCACATGCTGCAATCCAGAGGTGTTATTTTCACATCGGGCATCTCATGGAAAACGAGGAAATCTTGCAGCATTTTTAGCACTAAAATAGGGAGAAATAGATGGGAACTTTAAAAAATATTCAAACATATGTAGAAAATCATATACCAAATGTAGTAGAATTTTTGATCAGCGTTCTTTTGGCTTTGATTGTATTTGCCATTGGTGTGAAAGTAATCAAATGGCTGCGAAAAATTGTTCGTAAATCATTGGAAAGAGCAAATGTAGATAAAGGGGTACAGCAATTTTTAGACTCCATGTTAAAGTTCGGATTGTATGGTTTACTATTGTTTTCAATTGGTAAAAAGTTTGGATTAGATACAGCATCCGTTGCAGCATTATTTGCGTCAGCAGGGGTTGCGATTGGGCTGGCATTACAAGGAAGTTTATCAAACTTTGCAGGTGGTGTGCTTATTCTATTACTGAAACCGTTCGTGGTGGGAGATTATATTATCGAAGATACTAATAAAAACGAAGGTACAGTAGCTGAAATTCAGATTTTCTACACGAAGTTATATACGTTAGATAATCGTACGGTAATCATACCAAATGGAACGTTAGCGAATAATAGTATTACAAATATTACAGCACAAGATAGAAGAAGATTGGACCTACGTGTAGATATTTCCTACCAAGCAGATTTGAAAAAGGCAAAAAGAATCTTAGAGCAGCTTCTTGCACAAGATGAATGTATTTTACAGGAAGAGGAAAAGAATATTTTTGTAGATAGTCTTGGAGAAAGCTCAGTTGTGCTAGGACTTCGTGCTTGGGTGAAAACGGAAGAATACTGGAAAACAAGATGGAAATTGATTGAAGAGATAAAACTGACATTTGACAAAGAGGGAATTGAAATTCCATACAAGCAAGTGGATGTTCATGTAGTAGAAATGAAAAATGAGTAACAAAAAAGGTGCTATGCAGCACCTTTTTTCACATTTATTATTTTTGAAAGAATGATAAACACATTTAAATTCGGGGTCTTCATGTGTTCAAGAACAATATACCATAGAGAAAATGATTTGGAAATGGTACGAAAACATCTATATTTACAAAAAAATTGTGCTCAGAGCACAAATATGGTATCATGGATTCTATGGAGGGACAGTTATGGCAGTTGAATTAGAAAAACTATATCATGAAATTTATCCGAAATATGATGTAAAATTAGTAACAAAGAGCTGTTTTGGGAAAAAGATTGAATGGTTCCATACAATTGAAACGACAGAGTTTTTGCCACTACTAAATGGGAACGAATTGGTATTTAGTTCAGGCATCAATTATGATCGAGAAGAATGGTTATGGGAAATGATAGATGGGCTAAATGAGCGTGGAGCAGGTGGCTTTCTCATATCGTTGCGAGATGAAAAAATGTTTTCAGATGAGATTATTGCACATTGCAATGAAATTGAATTTCCATTATTTCATGCAAGTTGGTACACGCCTTACATTGATATCATCCGCATTTTTTCGGAAATTTTGCTGGAAAATGAGAAAAGAGGAACCAATTTGATTACTGCATTGAAAAATGCAATTCTTTATCCAGAAAATAAAAAATTATATATGGCATGTTTTGAACAAAATGGAATTTTGGCAAATCCGTTTTATTCGATAGCCATTGTCAGCTGTTCGAATCGGGAAGAAAAGGAAATCTTACAGAAGGAAAGAAAGAATCTGCAAAATCTGGTGGAAGCGAGTATTGTTTATGAAGAAAATGGGGAACTGGTTGTATTTATGACGGAATCAAGCAAGAAACAGTATGAAGACTACTTTAAAAAGATGTGCGATAGAGATACAGATATCCGTGTGGGAATAGGAAAATCCGTACAGCGGATACAAGATATTTGGAAAGCCTGGGAGACAGCACTGGCAACAAGACGTTTATCCTATACCGTATTTCAAAAAAACATACTGAAATACGAAGAGCTTGGAATTTATCAAGTATTAGTAAATACAAGAGATAAGCGTATTTTGATGGAATATATGCAAGACACATTAGGGCCGCTGTTGGAATTTGATCAAGACAAACAAGGAGAATATTTAAAGATATTAAATACATTTTTTGAGAATGAATGCAGCATTCTTCATACGGCAAATGCTTTATATTGTCATAAGAATACGATGAATTACAAGATAAGCAAGATAAAAGAAGTAATGGGATGTGACATTACACAAAATGAAAATCGCATGAAAATTATGTTGGCATTGGCGATCATGAATATGTAAAAAAAGGGGGAAAGCATCTGCTTTCCCCTTTTGTAAGCTGGAAATCGGACTTGAACCGACGACCTACTGATTACGAATCAGTTGCGCTACCTACTGCGCCATTCCAGCAAATTGTTTATCCACATGGATTATTATATCGAATTTGATAGAATATTCAAGTGTTTTTTTTGAATCGTTGACAAATAAAATTCAATAGGTGTACAATGGGTTAACTAGTTTTTGAGGAGGAATGGCTTATGATTCGTATGGAACTTGGAAATAACAGCTATGATATCGTGTTAGAGCGAGGGTGCTTATATCGGGCATCAGAGCTTTTGCATTTAGAACGTAAGGTAATGATTATTACAGATGATGGTGTTCCAATTACATATGCACAGCAGATTGCAAAGCAGTGTAAGAAAGCAATTGTGAAAGTCATTCCACAGGGAGAAGGAAGCAAGTCATTACAGATGGCAGAAGAAATTTTGACACAGATGCTGCAGGAAACATTTAGCCGAAAAGACTGTGTTGTCGCAGTAGGTGGAGGCGTAGTAGGAGACTTGGCAGGATTTGTGGCATCTCTTTATATGAGAGGAATTGATTTTTATAATATACCAACTACAATCTTATCGCAGGTAGATTCTTCGATTGGTGGGAAAACGGCAGTGAATATGGCAGGAATTAAGAACTGTGTCGGCGCTTTTTACCAACCAAAAAAGGTTTTGATTGACCCAGACGTGCTGAATACGTTACCTGAGAGACAGGTGCGAAATGGATTGATGGAAGCAATTAAGATGGGAGCAACCAATGATGCTTCTTTATTCGAGCTTTTCCAAAAAGGGGATTGGAAAGCACATTTAGATGAAATCATAGAACAAGCCCTTCGCATTAAAAAGTATGTTGTAGAGCAAGATGAGAAAGAAAGTCATTTGCGTAAGATTTTAAATTATGGACATACGATTGGGCATGGATTTGAAAGTGCAGCAAAGGGAAGATATTGGCATGGTGAATGTGTTGCGATTGGAATGCTGTATATGAGCAGTGAAGCAGTACAGAAACAGCTGAAAGAAATTTATAAAAAGATTGGTTTCAACGTTCCAGAACGTTCCGAATTTGATATGGATTTGGTAAAAGAAGCAATCATGCATGATAAAAAGGCAAGTAATGAGAATTGTTCCGTTGTATATGTTTCTGAAATTGGACAGGGAAGCATTGAAGAATGGAAGATGGATGAGGTTCTTGCTAGATTGGAGTGTGAGTAACGTGAAAAATACGATTGGAAATAGCGTGACAGTAACCTTATTTGGAGAAAGTCATGGGAAAGAAATTGGTGCAGTGCTAGATGGAATTGCACCTGGAATTCCAGTAGACATAGAGTTTATGAGACAGCAATTAGAGCTACGAAAACCACACGGAAAGATTTCAACACAACGTGTAGAGGCAGATGAGCCTAAGATTGTTAGCGGTGTGTTTGAAGGAAAAACGACAGGAACATCGATTTGTATTTTATTTGAAAATCAAAATACGAAAAGCAAAGACTATTCGAAAACAAAAGATTTGGTAAGACCAGGACATGCAGATTTTACAGCAATTGAAAAATATCATGGTTTTGCAGATTATCGAGGCGGTGGACATTTTTCAGGAAGAATCACAACACCAATCGTAGCAGCAGGAGCTATTTGTATTCAAGCGTTGCGTGAAAAAGGAATTTCTATTGGCTCTCATATCCAAAAATGTGGTCCGATTGAAGATAGACCATTTACGGATTTGGCAACGGATATCGAGACTGTGAATGGATTACAGTTTCCAGTGCTAGATAAGCAAGCAGCAGAGCATATGCGAAGCTATATGGAAATGGCTGCAGAAGAAGGCGATAGCGTTGGCGGAATTCTAGAAACCGTTGTTACAGGAATTCCAGCAGGTGTTGGAGAACCTTGGTTTGATACGATGGAAAGTATGTTAGCACATGGGTTATTTAGTGTTCCAGCAGTAAAAGGGGTAGAATTTGGTGCAGGATTTGGCTTTGCTGAGATGAAAGGAAGCCAAGCCAATGATGCGTTTATGATGCAAGATGGAAAAATTGTGACAAAGACAAATCACAATGGAGGAATTAATGGTGGTATTACAAATGGAATGCCAATTCAGTTTCATACCGTAATAAAACCAACCCCTTCCATTTACAAAAAACAGGAAACGGTAGATGTAAGTACCATGACAGATGCAAGTATGCAAATTGAAGGAAGACACGATCCGGCGATTATCCATCGTGCCAGAGTCGTAGTAGATAGTATGACAGCAATTGTGCTTTGTGATATGCTGGCACTTCGTTATGGAACAGACTGGTTGCAAAGGAGAGGATAGGATGAAAATAAAGATATTTCCGGGACTTGCAAGTGGAAATGTAACTGCACCTCCTTCCAAAAGCATGGCACATCGTTTGCTGATGGGCGCAGGACTGGCAGATGGGATTTCCCACATTTCTCATATTGATCTAAGTGAAGATATCAAAGCGACACTTGGAATTTTAGAAGCACTTGGATGTCAATATACATATGAAGAGCAGGTGGTAACAATCAAAGGAATCGGAAATGTGCCATTGACTTCAGAAAAAGCGTTGGATTGTAATGAAAGCGGAAGTACCCTACGTTTCTTCATTCCACTATTATTAACAGGTGGAAAGAAATGTGAGTTCATTGGAGCAAAACGTTTGATGGAACGACCATTGGATGTATATGAGACTATTTGCAAAGAGCAAGGAATTCTATTTGAACAAAAGGGACAGAGCCTTTTGCTAGAAGGAAAACTGAAAGCATCTCATTTTAAGGTACCAGGCGGAATCAGCAGTCAATTTATTACTGGTTTATTGTATGCACTGCCATTGCTGCAGGAAGATAGTGTATTAGAGATTCTTCCACCAATTGAAAGTAAGGCGTATATTGATATGACATTGGAGGCACTGGAACATTATGGAGTTTCCATTCGAAAAGAAGGAAATTGCTATTATGTAAAAGGTGGACAACATTATCTAGCAAAAGATGGATATGTGGAAGGCGATTATTCGAATGCAGCATTTTTGGATGCGTTGGATGTGATAGGAGGAGCCGTAGCAGTAGACGGGCTTCGCGCAGACAGCTTGCAAGGTGATAAAGTGTATCAAAGGTATTTTGAGCAGCTTGCAAAGGGGCATGCAGTCTTAGATATTTCAGAATGTCCTGATTTGGGACCAATTTTGATGGGAGTTGCAGCAGCAAAGCATGGAGCAAAATTAACAGGTACAAAACGATTGAAAATAAAAGAAAGTGATCGCGGCACAGTAATGGCACAAGAGCTTTTAAAATTTGGAATACAAACAGAGGTAAAGGAAAATGAAATTTTCGTTTATCCAGGGAAATTACAAGTACCAACAGAAGCGTTAAATAGTCACAATGATCATCGCATCGCAATGACATTGGCCACACTTTGTACAATAACGGGAGGCGTAATTTGTGGAGCAGAAGCTGTACGAAAGAGTTTTCCGAATTATTATAAAATGATAGAGACATTAGGAATCAGACTGGAGGAAATGATATGAACTGTGAATTCAAAAGAAAATTACCAATCCCAATGGAAGTAAAAGAAATGTATCCGATGACAGCGGATATGCAAAAAAACTTTGAAGAGAGAGACATTGAAATCAAAAAAGTACTTTCTGGTGAAAGTGATAAATTCTTATTAATTATTGGACCTTGTTCTGCAGACTATGAAGATTCGGTTATGGATTACATTTCAAGACTTCGTCCAATTCAAGACAAAGTGAAAGATAAAATGATCATCATTCCTCGTATCTATACAAACAAACCAAGAACAACAGGAACAGGATATAAAGGAATGTTACATCAGCCTAATCCACTTCATGACTCAGATATGTTTGAAGGGATTACTAAGATTCGAAAGATTCATATGCGTGCATTAAAAGAAACAGAGTTTTCTTGTGCAGACGAAATGTTATATCCAGAAAATCATAGATATTTATCGGATTTACTTGCATACGTTGCAGTAGGTGCTCGTTCTGTGGAAAATCAGCAACATCGTTTGACAGCAAGTGCGATTGATGTACCAGTCGGAATGAAAAATCCAACAAGTGGGGATTTATCAATCATGATGAATTCTATTACAGCGGCACAAAGCGGACACACATTTATTTACCGTGGATGGGAAGTAGAAAGCAAAGGAAATCCATATGCACATGCTATTTTACGCGGTGGTATGAATGCACAAGGAGAAAATATTGCAAATTACCACTACGAAGATTTGATGAAAGTGTACGAAAGCTATCAAGAAAAGAAATTACAAAACATGGGTGTTATCATTGATGCAAACCATGCAAATTCAAATAAAAAGTATTTAGAACAAATCCGCATTAGTAAAGATGTAATGCACAGCAGACGTGTCAATGCAGATATCCGTAAGTTAGTAAAAGGATTGATGATTGAAAGCTATTTAGTAGACGGTTCTCAATCAGCAGAATGTGGAACATATGGACAATCTATTACAGACCCATGTCTTGGCTGGGAAAAGACAGAACGTCTTATTTATGATTTAGCAGAAGAAATGTAGAGGAGATTGGACAATTTTTTTATTTGTAGTATACTGTATTTAAGAAAAACGATAGGAGACGATTGGTATGAAAATTGCAGTTACTTATGAAAATGGAGAAATCTTCCAACATTTTGGACACACAGAACAATTTAAGATGTACGAATTTGATGAAGGAAACAAAATCTTAAATGTAGAGCTAGTTAGCACAAATGGAAGTGGTCATGGTGCATTAGCTGGTTTCCTAAAAGAAAATGGAGTAGATGTATTGATCTGTGGTGGCATTGGTGGTGGCGCACAAGCAGCATTGAAAGAAGCTGGAATTCAGCTTTTTGGAGGCGTTGTAGGAGATGCAGATTCTGCGGTAGAAGCTTATCTAAAAGATCAATTAGCTTATAATCCAGATGTGAAATGTAATCATCATGGAGAACATCATCATGAAGAAGGTGGCGGATGCGGATCACACGGATGTGGTTCACACAGCTGCGGACATGAATAGAATATAAATAAAGAAAATCTCACATCACCGTAAAATGATGTGAGATTTTTTTATTGATTTTTCTTTAGAATCTTATTAAATTGTGTAAAGAATACAATCGTTGTAACAGTCGCAGCAAGCACATCACTAATTGGTTCTGCTAAGAATACACCAAATACTTTATTTTCCACAAAGTGAGGTAAGATAAAGATCAGTGGAATCAATAGGATGATCTTACGCAAACATGCAAGGAATAAGCTGACCTTTGCCTGCCCAAGTGCCATAAAGCTTTGCTGACATGCAATTTGTGCGCCAAATGCAAAGATACCAGCCATGTAGATGCGAAGCGCCCAAGAAGCATATTGGATCAATGCCGCATCATTTGTAAAGATACCAGCAAACATTCCTGGAACAATCATAGAAAGCGCCCAAAAGATTGTTGCATAAATAAAGCAGATAGTAAACTGAATGTAGAAGGCTTGTTTTACGCGTTTGGTATTGTTTGCTCCAAAATTATAGCTGATAATTGGTTGGCCACCTTGGCAGAAGCCTTGAAGTGGCATTGTGGCAAGCTGACAAACGCTTGTAATGATTGTCATTGCTCCAACTGCGATATCGCCGCCATAACGAGCAAGGCTCGATGTAAAACTCATAGAAAGTAAACTTTCTGTAGATAACATAACGAAGGTTGATATTCCAAGTGCAAGACAAGGAAGGAAAATCTTCGTATCTAGTTTCATATATTCTTTTCTTAAGTGAAGAATGGTTTGTTTTCCAGTTAAGAATCTTAATATCCAGAAAGCCCCCACAGCTTGGCTAAGTACTGTAGCGAGGGCTGCTCCTTTTACTCCCATATCAAAAACAAAGATAAAGATTGGATCTAAAATAATATTGATCACTGCGCCAATCACAGTTGTAAGCATACTGATTTTGGCAAATCCTTGTGTTGTGATAAATGGGTTCATTCCCATTACGATCAATACAAAAATACTTCCTAAAATATAAATTCTTGCGTAATCAATTGCATAAGGAAGTGTGACATCACTGGCACCAAAGAAACGAAGTAATGTAGGTGCAGCAACGTAAAAAACAGTAGTCAGGATGACTGCAAAAATGAGTAGTAAAGAAAAACTGTTTCCAATGATTTTTTCTGCATGTTCATGATCTTTTTTTCCCATAGCGATAGAAGCAAGCGGAGCACCACCTGCACCTGCAAGCATTGCAAATGCGTTGATCAACATTAAGATTGGAACAAAAAGTCCCACACCTGTAAGTGCAGAAGCACCTACTTCTGGAATATGTCCAATATAGATACGATCTACGATGTTGTATAGTAAGTTAATGATTTGAGCAACAACAGCAGGAATTGCTAATTGAGCAAATAGTTTCGGGATACTTCCGGTTCCCATATTCTGTGTTTTCATATTCTTTTCCCCTTTTCTATTTTTCACAAAATATATTAAACCTCGTTCCAATAAGAGAGTCAATTAAAAAAGTATAAAATTCATGTGCGAATTGACAATAGCAGAAGAGTTAGTGTAAACTACCTATATGTTAGACGAGACTAACTTTAAGGAGAATTGCCATGCAAAATGAAATTGAAATATTAAAAGTGCGTACTCTTTTATGCTTTTTGAAAAGGGAAGCAGAAGACTGTACAGTGACAAAGATTGCAAAAACATTGGGAGAAGAAAAATATACGATTTCTCGTATTTTGAGTGCATTGGAAAAAGAAGGACTAGTTGATAGGGAAAATGTGCGCAGACCTAAATTGACGGAGAAGGGGAAACGATTTGCGGATAACTACGCAGAACGGATTCAGACATCTACAAATCATTTGGTGTATGAAGGGGTGGACCTCAATCATGCACAAGCAGATGCATTTCATTGGGCACTCTATAATTCAGAAAAAACAATGGAAATCATTCGAAATACGAATGAAAGATGGCGTGTGAAATATGAGATCCATGAAAAACAGCAATTTACAGGAAGTGCCTTTTGCAAAAGGATGAAAGATGGTATTTATACATTTCCGTTTTATCTGTATTGTGAAAATCAAATGGCATATGTGAATGAGGGATTTGAACATACTTGTGTGTTGGCAGTGAAAAATGGAGTAGGTACGATTCAAGTGAAGACGAAACCAATTACACCCCAATCCATAGAGAAACAGGTAAAAAGTTTGAAGTATATGGAATATGGGGAAGAAATCAATGCAGAATACGATGGCTCTATCGTATCATTTCCTGCAGCTATTTTGCAATTTATGACGATGCAAGGCGGAAAAGTATTGCATGGCAGCGCAAAATTGAAGGTTGTTTATCAGGAAGAATGCAATGCATTGTTTACAATTTTAATATAATGTTGCACCGTTGCAACAAAATAAAACCTTGAAATTTAAAAGAAAATATGAGGAATGATAAAAAAAGCAACTGGTATGTTGCAAGTGTGCAACAAAATAAGAGTGTTCAAAATGGTTAGTTTATGCTAACTTGTGTTAGTAAAACAAATGGATAGGAGATTTGTATGAGAAAGAGTTTGAAAAAAGGAATTGTAATAGGAATGACAACAATCATGATGGCTGGACTTGTAGCGTGTACATCGAAAACAGAGTCAGCAGATTATTGTGGAACTTACACAGGAGAAAAACACATTGATGCGATGAATTGTGATATTGAAATTAGTATTACTTTAAATAAGGATGGAACATATTCTTATTATCGCGCGCCAATGCTTATTGAATTAGAAGGTTCAGCAGAAATGCCAGAATTGACAGAAGAAGGAACTTATGTTGTGGAAAATGAAGAAATTTTCTTTACAGGAGAAGAGCTAGGAGAATATGAAGCAAATCTTCAAATGACAGAGGAAACAGCACGCATGGAAGGCTCTCTTCCGACAGGAGGCCCAACAACAGATATGATTTTAGAGAGAGAAGCGAAATAAGGTAGGGAATATGAAAAGACTCATAAAAAAATGCATTGCAGCCATGTTACTTTGCAGTTGCGTCTTTGGAGTGACTGCATGTAGTCAGGAAAGCAGTGGGAAAACAGTAAATACGAAAGAAGTAGCAAATGAGTATTATATTGATCTGACAGAATTGGGAATGAAATTGACAATCTATCTGAGACTAGATGAAAATGGAAATTTTAAATTTTCAAATACCTTAGATTTTGAAGTCAATAAAAGTGATGGAACATTCCAAAAATCAGGAGACGAGTATGTGATGGTATATACTTCGGTAAATGGAGAAGAAAAATCTATTTCAGAAGGCCTTACAAGTAGTTTTGTGGTAACAGAGGATGGATCCCTTGATTTTACAACTTGCGAAAAGATTTATTATGGATCAGCATCTGCAACTTCCAGATCAGATGAAAATCCAGATGCAAAATTAATCGCACATATAGTTACAGAAGCGTTTGCTGCACCAAGTACGGAGACAAAGTTTCAAACGGGAACATATGTGACAGAAGATGTGACAATCGATGGTGTTGTGTATGCCAATCACATTTCCTTCTATGAAGACAAAACATATCTTCAAGTGACTAGCTATGACAAAGAAGGAATGCAGCACTATACATATGAGACAGGAACATATGGGGTAAATGCCACTCAGATTGCATTAGAACCAGAAAATGGTGAGCGATTGGAATGTGAAGTTTTAGATGAGACAAACTTGAAGATTTCTGTATTTCCATACAAAGGAGAAACAGAACGTCAAGCTTTGCATTTTTCAAAAATAGAACAAGCAGAACAGGCAGAACGTTTTTCGGGAGATGCAACTGTTGTTTTATATAGCGATGGAAGCTGTGAAATTACAGCAGGCGGATTTGTGGAAACAGGGATTCTTCTCCTAGATTCAGAAACAGGATTTATGAAATTTTATCCTGACCATCCTGAAACAAAAGTCAGAGGACTTAGTCAGGTCGCAACGGTTCCATCTGGAAATTGCATATATGAAAATGGAACGATGATTCTTTCTGGTTTGCGCGTGCGAAATTCAGAGAGTTTAACAAGAAATGAAGTAACAATAACAAGATAGAAAGAGGTAATAATATGGAATCATCAAAGAGATTTTTTGATTGGGCTTTTAAAACAAGAGCGAAAAATGTAACACAAATGTATAACGGAGAAATGGTATCTCACGAGAGAATGTTTTTGAATTTCTGTTCGCATGAACCAGCTTTCGTATCGTATGGACCAGCAGGGTTAAACGCCAGTGTAAAAGGTGTGGGATTCTTGCCAAAAGATGAATATTTGGAAGAAACATTAGAAGCATATATCAAACATATCAAATCCTATGACCCAGAAGATAAAACATATGGACAACGTGGACTTGGCGTATTGATCAAATACATGTATGGAGAAGATGCACATCATAGAGTTGATTTCACAAAAATCGGAAGTTTGGAAATGGCAAAATCGCATACTTGGACAAATTATCAAGTGAACAAAGAAGCGGCTTTGATATTCCACCAACCACCAATGATTTCTTACAAATTAAAAGGAAAAGTGGAAATCTACGATGAAATGATTTCAGGAAAACGAGAATTATATCAACAGTTTATCAATGCACAACACGATATGTACCATACACCAGATATGAGCAGATGGTTATCATATCCAGCTTATATTTTCAGAATTGAAGAAGTATACGATAATTCCGCAACAAAAAACGGATTTGGAAAACAGTTAGCTTATCCAATTCCAGAGGTGAATGACATTGAAAAATAGAGTAATCTCAATCCTTTTGATTGTATGTCTTGTAATGTCAGTTCTTACTGGGTGCAAGACATCTATCAATGAAAGGGAAACAGATGACAGTTCTACGCTTTATGTAGGACATGTGGGTACATCCTTTCCAACATCTTTTATGCCATGGCTTTCCAGAGATGGAATTGCGCCTACGATTGCAAGTATGTTATACAACACCCTATTTTCATATGATGATGAAAGTGGCGCTTTTGCATCTCTGACAGCAAAGCAGTGGTGCTATGTGGATTTAGAAGGGAATCCATTAACAGAAGATCAGACCTATGATGGAGCAATTGATTATGGGGCTGTTGCAGAATATTATGACGCTGTTCCAGAAGATTATATGGTAGTGCGTGTGGAATTATTTGACAATATTTATTGGTCCGATGGGGAAAAGTTGACGGTAGAGGATGTGTATTATTCTTTTAACGTGGCAACCGATAATGCTTTGAGTAACCATGCTGGAGCGCTTGCTTGGACTTCTGATTTAAAACACGAATCAGAAGAAGGAAAATTGATCACACAAGGGATGTTTACTGCGAAGCATCCAGATTATAGCGGAACTTATCCAATAGAAGCGGGAGAAGAAGATACTGTTATGTATCTGCTGGTAAATAAGGTGCTAGGAGCAGTTACCACACTTTTCAGTACAATCCTGATCTTACCAGAACATATTTGGGAACCGTTAGTAAGCGAGACTCAGCAGTTAAATAATAAAAATCCTCAAGGGGAATTTTTGCAGCAATATCAGAATCCAGTAGGAAATGGTGCATGGATTTTAAATCGGGAAGAAACCAATGCACAAATGATTACGTTGGATCGAAATCCAAAGTATCATCTGACAGATGAAAATGGAGAGGCACTTTACAAAGTCGATAAAATAAAGATTCTTCTTTATCTGGATTCAAATACAGCAATCTTTGCACTTCGAAAGGGTTATGTGGATATGCTGGATGCTTCCATGAGTTCGAACTATCTTGCACTTTTTGAGCAGGAAGAGGATATCTTTGTTTCGCGCGGGGCAGGAACGGCAGTGACTACGTTGGTATGCAATGTCAATCCGTCAGATCCTTACAATGAAGGGATGAAAACGTTATTACAAGATATTGAAGTGAGAGAGGCAATTGCACTGGCGATTGATCAGGAAGAATTGGTGGAAAAGGTGCTAAATGGAGCAGGAGAAACAGCTTCTGCCGGATTAATCTTATCATCGAATGAAGTGCTCTATAACGAGGAAGCAGATATTTTACGAGGAAATATAGAAGAAAAGCAGGAAAAAGCAAACGTAATCTTAGATAAAAAATATCCGGAAAAAGATGAAGACGGATATCGTCTATTAAATGGAAACCGTATTTCTTTTGAAATCTTAGCTTCTTCCGGACAACAAGATTTAGTTGCTTATTTGCAAAGACAACTGCAAAAAATTGGAATAGAAGTACGATTTGCAGCTTCTGGCTCTACACCAGAAACAACTTATATTTACCCTAGCAATTTTGATATGACAGTACAATCCGTAATTTTATCTATGTCAAATGCGGATGTCATGTATAAAGCACATTTTGTGACAACAGAACGTTCTTCCAACTATGGAAAGTATCAAGGGGAAGAAATAAAACAATGCATTGAAACAATGCGTTATACCTTGAATCAAGATTTGAAAGAAGAATTGATTCGAGAATTACAAGTGTTGACAGCCGAAAGCTATTACAAGATTCCATTGTATTCATCGGAAGTATTATCTGTGGCGCGAACAGACCGATTCACAGGATATCAAGCAGAGGCAGGACAGACAATATTCAATATGAGTACATTATCTAATTTGAAAAAGGTGGATTAAAAATGGAAAAGACCTATGTGATAAAAAGAATTTTATATACGTTTTTTGTATTTGCGTTTGTCGTAATACTTTGCTTTTTTATTCCACGTATCGGAGTGGAGGATCCTTGTGCTCGTTATTATCCTGCACAAGGGAATATGGCAGATGAACAATATGAAGTCATCAAAGAATTGACACGTCAACAATACGGATTAGATGGTTCGACATGGTCTCAATTTCTTCGTTATGTGGAGAATTTAGTACATGGAGATTTAGGAACTTCTTATCAGTCAGGAAGTCCGAAGGTTATTGATCTGATTTTGGAACGTCTTCCATGGACACTCGTGTTATCTGTATCCAGCATGCTGATTTCTGTGTTTTTTGGGATTTTGATTGGAGCATTTTGTGCATGGAAACGTGGTGGATGGCAGGACCGAACGTTGATGAATGCCTCAACAATCTCTACAGCCATTCCCTCCTTTTTTATCGCATTGTTGCTAGCGTTTTATTTAGGATTTCAATGGGAAATATTTCCAGCATATACAGACCAAAATATGGTTTCTTCTTTCCGATGGAATATGCAGAGTATCGGAAATGTAGCATATAATGCTGCACTTCCAGTATTAAGTAGTGTTATTGGAGGGATTATTTCTTATGCACAAAGCACAAGAAACAGTGTGATTGCTGTATCAGATGAAAATTTTATCATTACAGCACGAGCAAAAGGTCTTTCTAATCAAGACGTAATCTATAAACATACATTACGAAATGCATTACTTCCGATCGTCACAAGCTTGGGAATGAGCATCAGTGGTCTGATTGGTGGTTCGGTAGTGATTGAGCAAATCTTTAATTGGAGTGGGGTAGGCACTTTATTTTTAGAGGCGAATAATACGAATGATTATCCATTGATGATGGGGATTATGATTTTCCTATCTGCATTTGCGTTGGTGGCAAATCTAGTAACGGATTTATGTTATAGCCTGTTAGATCCACGGGTAACTCTTGGAGGTAAAAGATGATAGAACATGCAAAAAAAATCATATGTAAAATATGGAATCACAAGCAAGGAAGAGTTGGATTATTGATTGTTTGTTTTCTTGTCTTTGTAGCAGTATTTGCACCGATTTTGGCGCCTTATGATCCGTATGATGTCACACAGAGAGATGATAAGGGATTGGCTCCAAGCTTTGAACATTTGCTTGGAACGTCTATTACAACAGGACAAGATGTGTTTAGTATGTTGATTTATGGAGCGCGCGTTTCTTTATCAGTTGGGATCATCACAGGACTTTGCATTGCCATTTTAGGCTCTGTGTTGGGCGTGGCAGCAGGATATTTAGGCGGAATCATAGACATGATTCTAATGCGAATCGTAGACATTATGATTGTGGTTCCAACACTTCCACTTACAATTGTGATCACGAATATTTTTGGACACAGCTATGTGGTAATTGTTTTGGTCTTCGTCTTATTTGGATGGCAAAGCTTATCACGTGTTGTAAGATCGCAAGTACTTTTGCTGAAAAATTCTGACTATGTAAAGGCAGCAGAGTTAGCAGGAGCAGATAAAAAATACATAATGTTTCGACATATTTTACCAGGGGTATCTCATTTGGTGGTAATGAATACTGCACTGACTTGTGCAGGAATTATGATTGCAGAAGCAGGACTGAGTTTTTTAGGACTTGGTAATCCAACAGCTATTAGCTGGGGAAAAATGTTAGCAGATGCTCAAAGTGGCGGTTCTATGCTGTTTGGCCACTGGTGGACAATTGTTGCCCCTGGTATTGGAATCTTTCTATCTGTATTTGCATTTATGCGTCTTGGACTAGCAATTGAAGAAATCTTAAATCCGAAAATGCGTAGAAAAAGTGGTGCATATGTACTTCGCAAACAATTAGGAAATCAATATTTAGAAGAAGTATTTCTTTCGATGCAAGAGGAGGAAGGAGCAGGACAACATGAATTCTAAGGTACTTGAGATAAAGAATTTGAAGGTCATATTTCCAACGGAACAAGGAATTGTAAGAGCAGTAGAAGGAATTGATTTATCTATCGAAAAAGGAAAATGTGTAGCATTGGTAGGAGAAAGTGGCTGTGGAAAAAGTGTAACATCACTTGCCAGTATGAAGTTGCTAAATCCTATGACAGCCGCTATGCGTGTCGATAAAATGGAACTTTGCGGAGAAGATATGCGAGCACTTTCGGATAAGGAGATGCAGGAACTTCGTGGGAAAAGAGTTTCTATGATATTTCAAGATGCACTCTCTGCATTAAATCCTGTTATGAGTGTGGGAAAGCAACTGGACGAGATTTTTATCCGTCATATGAAGATTCCAAAAAAAGAAGCAAAAGCACATTCTATTGAAGCATTGAAATTAGTAGGAGTGCCAGATGCACAGGTTCGCTATAAAGCATATCCACATGAACTTTCTGGTGGTATGAGACAGCGTGTATTGATTGCAATGGCATTTGCCTGTAATCCAGATTTGATCATAGCGGATGAACCAACTACAGCATTGGATGTAACAATTCAGACACAAGTACTGAAGGTGCTTTCAGATATGCAAAAACGTTATGGCACTTCGCTGCTTTTGATCACACATGATTTGAGTGTTGTTGCTCATATGGCAGATGAGATTTATGTGATGTACAGTGGAAAAATTGTGGAGAAGGCATCTACCGTGGAAATGTTCCAGTATCCCTTACATCCGTATACAAAAGGACTTATTGATTCTGTTGCAAAGATGGAAGATCCGAAAGGGAAATTTGTACAGATTCCAGATTCTTTACCGAATCCGATGGACAAGCCAAATGGATGTTATTTTCATCCGAGATGTCCATATGCAACGGAACAATGTAGAAAATCCATGCCGAGAATCAGAAAACTAGAAGGAAGACAGGTACGATGCTGGCGTGCAGAGGAAGGAGAAGAGATAGGATGTTGGAAGTAAAAAATCTTCATGTGAATTTTCCAGTGAAAAAAGAACTCCCGTTTTCAAAACCGAAATATTTGCAAGCAGTATCGGATGTATCGATTGAGATTCGAAAAGGAGAAACCTTTGGGTTAGTAGGAGAAAGTGGCTGTGGAAAATCAACCTTAGCAAATGCTACATTAGGTTTACTTCAACCAAACGCTGGAGAAATTCATTTTGATGGAAAAAATATCAATCGCATTTCAATTGAGGAACAAAAAGAATTACGCAAGCGTATGCAAAAAATTTTCCAAGACCCCAGTGCTTCCTTGAATCCGAGATTTACTGTATTTGAACTGATTGCAGAACCGCTTGTGATTCGAAAAGGCTATTCTCTGGAAGAACAAAAGAAAATGGTTATTCAAATGTTAGAAAATGTTGGATTGAGTGAAGCGGATCTCTATCGTTATCCGTCAGATTTTTCAGGTGGTCAACAACAAAGAATTGCGATTGCCAGAGCATTGATCTTGCAGCCAGAATATCTGGTTTGTGATGAACCAGTAAGTGCACTAGATGTATCAGTACATGCTCAAATCTTGAATTTGCTAATGGATTTGCAGAAAAAAATGGGTATTACCTATTTGTTTATTTCTCATAACTTAGCGGTTGTGAAAAAAATCTGTGATCGATTAGCTATCATGTATCTTGGAAAGATTGTGGAATATGGAAGCGCAGATAAGATTTTTGCAAATCCACAACATCCATATACGAAAGCATTGATATCAGCGGTATTAAGTATCGATGTAGAACAAAAAAAGAATGAAACAACATTGTTAGGAGATATTGCAAGTCCAATAGATCCGCCCAAAGGATGTCGTTTTTGCAAACGTTGTCCGATGGCACTAGAAAGCTGCGAGCAGGTGGAAAGTCCATTGATAGAAATAGAACCAGATCACTTTGTTGCATGCTGTCGCATTAAGGAAGGAGAAAAAAGATGAGAAAAAGAATATTAGCAGTAGTACTTATGATGGTATTGTGTTTTTCAACGGTTGTATCGATGACAGGTTGCAAGAAGAACACAGAAACTACAAAAGTAGAAATCGAAACAGAAACGAAAACAGATAACGAAGATAGTTCAAAAGAGACATATAAATTTGACGGTGAACTTGTGACAGAGATTGATAACGTTTACGAATGCAAGCTTGCAATGGGTGAAGATTTAGCAATGATGATTTACTTACGCATCAATTCAGATGGAGATTTTACTTTTTCACGTAATACAGATTTCTCATCAACAGAAAAAGGTGCTGGTAGAGTTTACAGAAAAGCAGATGGAAGCTATGCGCTTCTTTACCATGTTATCAACGGTGAAGTAGTAACACTAGGCGATTATATTGCACAGTTCCAATTCGTAAATGAGGAAATTCAATTTACATCAGTATTTTGGTTTGGGGCAACAACACCAAAATACGAAGGAGAAGATGGAACAATCACATATCCAACATTTACTGTTTCCAAAGAAGAGATTGTGAAAGAAATTGAAAAAGATGCCATTGATTCGCAAAAGAAAATAGAGGAAAAGAAAGAAGAGAAAACAGAGGAAAATGTTTCTGCAGAAAGTACAACGATCAAATATGGAAATTATGGTGGAACTTATACAACAACTGCAATGGGAAGCCAGTTAAAGTATGCATTTACATTAAAACTTAACCAAAATAATTCTTATAGTTATTCAGTTCAATTTAAGATGTCAGGACAAACTTATTCTGAATCAGAAAGCGGAACTTATAAAGTCAATGGTAGTAATTTAACACTTACATGCAGTGATGGAACAACAATGTCAGGAAGCATCAGTAGCAGTGGAACAATTAGCTTAACAAGAAAAGTTTCTTCTTTTGCATTTTCTCCTGCAACAATTCAGTTCAAATATAACTATACTCCAAGTGTAGGAAGCAATACTGGAAGCAGCACAGAAAATAAGCCAAGTACAGATGCGGGAAATAAACCAAGCACAGATACAGAAAACAAGCCAGAAGATGTACCAACATATGTAGATAATTTGGTATCAGGAAAATATGTAGCAGATATTAGCTGGTCAGCAATGTCAGCGATGATGACTCCAGTAGTAGAGCTAGATGCAGAAAATGATACATTTAAGGTATATAACAAGACAGCACCAGAAACAAGTAAAGGGACTGGAGCAATTACATTTGCAGAAGGAAGCTATACAATGACATATGCAGATGGAAATACAACTACATTTACATATGATGAGGAAACAGGAGAAATCACATTTACATCAAAACTATGGTATGGAAAAGCAAGCTTTAACAGTGCAGGAGAAGATGGAGTCTTTGTACCATACAAAGGAACTTTATTAGTGGAAGAACCAGAGTATGTAGACAACTTGGTATCAGGAAAATATGTAGCAGATATTAGCTGGTCAGCAATGTCAGCGATGATGACTCCAGTAGTAGAGCTAGATGCAGAAAATGATACATTTAAGGTATATAACAAGACAGCACCAGAAACAAGTAAAGGGACTGGAGCAATTACATTTGCAGAAGGAAGCTATACAATGACATATGCAGATGGAAATACAACTACATTTACATATGATGAGGAAACAGGAGAAATCACATTTACATCAAAACTATGGTATGGAAAAGCAAGCTTTAACAGTGCAGGAGAAGATGGAGTCTTTGTACCATACAAAGGAACGTTATTAGCAGAATAAGCGAATAAGTCAAGGACACGAGCAATCGTGTCCTTGTTGCATTAAATCCTATGAGAAAGTTTTTCTAACCAGCCAATGATGCCATATAATCCCATGGCAATCATACATAAGATACAGATACTCATCAGCAGCCAATCCATTTTAAATACCTGACTGCTGTAGATGATCAAATATCCCAATCCACTTTTAGCAGCTAAAAATTCACCAATTACAACACCAACGAGACAAAGTCCGATATTTACTTTTGTGTTGCTGAGGATGGTAGGAATGGAATTTGGAATGATGATTTTGGTCAGAACTTGACGTTTGGTTCCACCGAAAGTATAAATTAATTTTATTTTTTCTGGGTCAACAGTTTTAAAGCTGGCAGATAGATTTAAAATACTTCCGAAGAGAGCCACGGACATACCAGCTACAATAATCGTAGTAGGGGTAGCTCCAAGCCATACGATAAGGAGCGGTGCAAGTGCTGATTTAGGCAAACTATTTAATACGATAAAAACAGGTTCCGTAATTTCGGAAAGTTTATTGCTGAACCAGAGAAGAAGCGCGATCAAAACACTAAAGATCGTTACAAAAATGAAACTGATAAGTGTTTCATACAAGGTGACACCCACATGTAAAAAAATACTGTGGTCTAAAAACATTTCATAAAAACATAAAAATACTTTTTTTGGACTGCTGAAAATAAAAGAATCTATGATGTTTCTATCACTGCAAAATTCCCATAATAAAAGAAATCCCACAAAAATAAAAATGCGGGAGAATTGTACAATTTTTCGGTGCTGCTTTTGTTGTTTCAGAAAGAGAAGCTGCGCTTTTGAAAGATTACTCATGTTCTGTCATCTCCTTCCATATGAGCTGAAAATATTCATTAAAGGCAGGAGTGTTACGGCGGAGAAGAGGCGTGTTTTGCTCTTCTGGAAAGGAAAGATCAATTTTGGCTTTGATAGTACCAGGACGAGAACTTAGCACCAATACGTGATCTCCAAAACTGATGGCTTCAGCTAAATCGTGTGTAACAAGAATTGCTGTCTTGTGTTCTTTCCGAATGATACGCCAAATATCATCACCAACGGTCAGGCGTGTTTGATAGTCAAGTGCAGAAAATGGTTCATCTAGTAAAAGTAAATCTGGTTCTAAAATTAAGGTGCGGATAAGGGCAACACGTTGACGCATGCCGCCGGATAACTGAGAAGGTTTTGCATAACAGAATTGTTCTAAACCATATTGTTTCAGCATGGTAATGGCTTTTGTTTTCGTATCAGAAGAAACTTGATGTTGTACTTCTAAACCGAGCAAAATATTTTTTAATACATTGCGCCATTCTAGCAAATGGTCTTTTTGAAGCATATATCCAATTTGTTTTCCAGAGAAGGAGACAGTTCCTTCTTCGGGTGTCAGCAAATTGGAAATGATAGAAAGAAGAGTAGATTTACCACAGCCAGATGAACCGACAATACTGATAAATTCGCCTTCGTTTACATCAAAGGAAAGGTGGGAGAGTGCCACCGTTTCTCCGTCTAGACTATGGTAGGAGTGAGAAATATCTTGTAATTTTAAAATAGGTTCCATAGCACGCCTCCTTTTTAAGATTAATTTATGTAAAAAGAAAAAATCTGTGCTTGAATGCAGCGTAAGAAAAGAGTATAATCTTTCACATATCACAACTTTAATTGGAGAAAGCGTATGAATTATCAGAAAGAATTAGAAAAACTGATTGCAAAACTTCAAAAAGAAGAAAAAGTACCGAGATTATTACTGCACAGTTGTTGTGCACCTTGCAGCAGCTATGTCATGGAGTATTTATCAAATTATTTTGAAATTACGGTATTTTATTACAATCCAAATATTTTTCCAGAGAAAGAATATACGAAACGAATTTTAGAACAACAGACTTTGATTCATGATATGAAAGCAAAATATCCGATTTCTTTCTTGGCAGGAAATTATGACAGGGAACGATTTTTTGAAATGGCAAAAGGCTTAGAACATTTAAAGGAAGGCGGAGAACGTTGTTTTAAGTGTTACGCACTTCGTTTGGAAGAGGCAGCACGTATTGCAAAAGAGGGTAATTTTGATTATTACACAACAACGCTTAGCATTAGTCCGATGAAAAATGCAGAGAAGCTTAATGAACTAGGAACGGAGATTAGTCAGAAGTACGGTGTTTCGTATTTACAGTCTGATTTCAAAAAGAAGAATGGATATAAACGTTCGATTGAATTGTCAAACGAATATGGTCTATATAGACAAGATTACTGTGGGTGTGAATTTTCATACCGTGACAGACAACAAGAGAAAAAAGAGAAAGGACGATAGATATGGCACAGCTTTGGGGTGGAAGATTTACAAAAGAGACAGATAAATTAGTTTATAATTTCAATGCGTCAATCTCATTTGATCAGAAATTCTATGAACAGGACATGAAAGGCAGTATGGCGCATGTCAAGATGCTTGCAAAACAAGGTATCTTAACAGAAGAAGAGAAAGAACAGATTTTAACAGGAATTGAAGGCATTTTAGCAGATGTAAAAGCAGGTGTATTGGAAATTTCGGATACGTATGAAGATATTCATAGCTTTGTAGAAGCAACTTTGATTGATCGTATTGGAGATGCTGGTAAAAAGCTACATACAGGAAGAAGCCGTAATGATCAAGTAGCGCTTGATATGAAACTTTATACAAGAGATGAAATCGTAGCAATTGATGGACTTTTGAAAGAGTTGTTAGAAGTACTTTGCAAGATTATGGAAGAAAATACTGAGACATTTATGCCAGGATTTACACATCTTCAGAAGGCACAGCCAATTACATTAGCACATCATATGGGTGCTTACTTTGAAATGTTTAAGCGTGATCGTTCTCGTTTATATGATATTTATGAACGAATGAATTATTGCCCATTGGGTTCTGGAGCGTTAGCTGGAACAACATATCCACTAGATCGTGAATATACAGCAGAACTTCTTGGATTTTATGGTCCAACATTGAATAGTATGGATTCCGTTGCAGACAGAGACTATTTAATTGAATTTTTATCCGCAATGGCAACAATCATGATGCATCTTAGCCGTTTTTCAGAAGAAGTGATCATTTGGAATTCAAACGAATATCAATTTGTGACAATTGATGATGCTTATAGTACAGGAAGCAGTATCATGCCACAGAAGAAGAATCCAGATATAGCAGAATTGGTACGTGGTAAGACAGGTCGTGTTTACGGTGCGTTAATGTCGCTTCTTACAACAATGAAGGGAATTCCACTTGCATACAATAAAGATATGCAGGAAGATAAAGAATTTGCATTTGATGCCATTGACACTGTAAAAGGATGTTTGGCATTATTTACAGGAATGCTTCGCACCATGAAATTTCATCATCAGGTTATGGAAAATAGTGCAAAAAATGGATTTACAAATGCTACAGATGCGGCAGATTACTTAGTAAATCATGGAGTACCATTCAGAGATGCCCATGGTATTGTAGGACAACTGGTATTGTATTGCATTGAAAAGGATATTGCACTTGACGATATGACCTTGGAAGAATATAAAAAGATTTCGCCAGTATTTGAAGAAGATATTTACGAAGCGATTAGTTTAGAAACTTGTGTGAATAAGCGTATGACAATAGGCGCACCAGGCAAGGAAGCTATGAACGACGTAATTTCTATTTATAAAGGATATTTACAAGAGGAGGATTTACAATGCAACAAAAATTAAAAGTAGGTATTTTAGGAGCAACAGGTATGGTTGGACAACGTTTTATTTCGTTGTTAGAAAATCATCCTTGGTATGAGGTAGTAACAGTAGCAGCAAGCCCACGTTCAGCAGGAAAGACATATGAAGAGGCTGTTGGTGATAGATGGAAAATGAAAACTCCAATGCCAGAAGGTGTGAAGAACCTTGTGGTTGCAAATGTAAATGAAGTAGAAAAAGTAGCAGCAGGTGTTGACTTTGTATTTAGTGCTGTTGATATGACAAAAGAAGAAATCAGAGCAATCGAAGATGCTTATGCAAAAACAGAAACACCAGTTGTTTCAAATAACAGTGCACATCGCTGGACAAAAGATGTACCAATGGTAGTGCCTGAAATCAATCCAGAACATTTTGACGTAATTGAAGCACAGAAGAAACGTCTTGGTACAACAAGAGGTTTCGTAGCAGTAAAACCAAACTGTTCTATTCAAAGTTATGCACCAGTTTTAACAGCTTGGAAAGAATTTGAACCTACAGAAGTGGTTGCAACTACATATCAAGCAATTTCTGGAGCAGGAAAAACATTTAAAGATTGGCCAGAAATGGTAGAAAATATCATTCCATTTATCGGTGGAGAAGAAGAAAAGAGTGAACAAGAACCACTTCGTATCTGGGGAAAAGTAGTTGATGGTGAAATCGTAAAAGCAGAAGGACCTGTGATTACAACACAATGTATCCGTGTTCCTGTTTTAGACGGACATACAGCAGCTGTATTTGTACGTTTTGCAAAGAAACCTACAAAAGAACAATTGATTGAAAAATTAGTAAACTTTAAAGGACTTCCACAAGAATTGGAATTACCAAGTGCACCAAAACAATTTATTCAATATCTTGAAGAAGATAACCGTCCACAAGTGCAATTGGATGTAAACTTCGAAAATGGTATGGGTGTATCAGTAGGACGTCTTCGTGAAGATAGTGTATATGACTTCAAATTTGTTGGATTATCACACAATACAGTGCGTGGAGCAGCAGGTGGAGCGATTCTTTGTGCAGAAACTTTAACAGCAAAAGGATATATCAAAGCAAAATAATTCATGACAGAATAGGAAAGGTGAACCCTTTCCTATTTATTTTTCTTATGATAAAATGAATTGAGGTGATGCATGTGAGTAAAGGAAAGAAAACATATACACAAAATAGAGAATTATCTTGGCTTCGATTTAACAGACGTGTGTTGGAAGAAGCACAGGATTTAACAGTACCTTTATTGGAACGAATGAAATTTGTTGCTATTTTTACAAGTAACTTAGATGAATTTTTTATGATTCGTGTGGGAAGCTTGTATGACATGGTGGCAATCGGAAGTAATGAAATAGATTCTCGAACAGGGATGACGGCAAAAGAGCAGTTGGATGCTATTTATGAAGCGGTAGCCCCACTGTATAAGGAACGTGACCGTACTTATGATAGCATTAAAAAGCAGCTACATCCGTATGGCGTATGTGGTTTGTCCTTCAAAGAACTTGAATCTTCAGAGAAAAAATATGTGAAAAAATATTTTAAAGAGCAAGTGCTTCCTGTTTTAGCACCTCAAGTTGTGGATATGAATCATCCATTTCCACATTTGCTGAATAATGAATTATATGTAATTGCGAATTTGAAAATCAATGATAAAACAAAACTAGGAATCGTTCCGGTTCCTCAGTACATTTCAGATATTTTGTATTTACCAGGACATGATATCCGCTATATCCGTATGGAAAAGGTAATCATGGAATACTTAGAATTGATTTTTGAAAAATATGATATTACAGAGCGCAATTATATTTGTGTAACACGAAATGCAGATATTTCACCAGATGATGAAATGTATGATGGGATGGAAGATTTCAGAGCATTAATGAAAGAAACCCTTCATAAGAGACGTAGAATGGCAGCAGTACGTATGGAAGTAGCCAATACACTTTCCAAAGAAATGGAACAAATGCTTTGTGAAAAATTACACCTCAATGTAAAACAGATTTTCAAGACAAAAGTACCGATGAAGCTGGATTATATTTTTTCAATTATTGGGAAACTGCCAGAGTCTATGAAGCGCTCTCTTGTGGATGTGCCATTTTCTCCTCAGCCAGCTAAAATGGTGGAAGAAGGAAGCATTATGAAACAGGTAAAACGGAAAGATATTTTACTATCTTACCCATATGAAAGCATGGAACCGTTTTTACAATTGATTCGTGAAGCTTCGGTGGATCCAAACGTAATGACGATTAAGATTACGATTTATCGTTTGGCAAAAAAGACCCGTTTGGTAGAGTATCTTTGTGCAGCAGCAGAAAATGGAAAAGAAGTTACTGTTTTGATCGAACTTCGTGCACGATTTGATGAGCAAAATAATATTGATTGGTCAGAACGTTTAGAAGAAGCAGGATGTCGTGTGATTTATGGATTTGAAGGATATAAAGTCCACTCGAAAATCTGTCAGATTACTTATCGCAATCGCAATGAGATTCAGTATATCACACAGATTGGAACAGGAAATTATAACGAGAAGACAGCAGCAATGTATACAGATGTATCACTTATGACAGCGAATCGAGAAATCGGAGAAGATGCATCGCAATTTTTCAAAAATATGGCAATTGGAAACTTGGAAGGTGAATATAGGCATCTTTTGGTTGCACCAATCACCTTGAAGCGCGGCATTCTCAAGCTCATAGATGAAGAGATTGCAAAGGGTACACGAGGCCGCATTATCATGAAAATGAATTCCGTTACAGATATTGATTTTATTGAAAAAATTGCAGAAGCATCTCATGCAGGGGTCAAAATTGATTTGATTGTACGTGGAATTTGTTGTATATTACCAGAGGTTCCAGGTGCAACAGAGCATTTGAATGTTACAAGTATTGTGGGGAGATATTTGGAACATGCCCGCATTTTCAGTTTTGGAACTGGGGCAGAACAAAAATTATACATTGGTTCTGCGGATATGATGACACGTAATACAGAAAAACGTGTGGAAGTTGCATGCCCAATTTATGATATGGAAGTCAAAAAACGATTAAACCATATGTTGGATGTGATGCTCAACGATAATCAAAAGGCTAGAAAAATGTGTATGGATGGCACATATGTCAAAAAAGAAATCACAGACCATGAAGTGGTTGCACAAGAAATTTTTATGAGAGAAGCAAAAGATGTGCCACATCATAGAGAAAAAGAATCGAAATCAATTTGGAAAAGATGGTTTCGAAAAAAATAGTAAAAAGGAACATATATGGGAAAAGCAGTTTATATTGCGGAAAAGCCGAGTGTGGCTCAAGAATTCGCAAAGGCATTAAAATTAAATACGAAACGAAAAGACGGATATCTAGAGGCGGATGAGGCGATTGTGACATGGTGTGTAGGACATCTTGTTACGATGAGTTACCCCGAAAGTTATGATGAGAAATATAAAAGATGGAGTCTGGAGACACTTCCATTTATGCCAAAGGAATTTAAGTATGAAGTAATTCCAAATGTAGAAAAACAATTTAAAATCGTAAGTGGTATCTTAAATCGATCAGATGTGGATACAATTTATGTTTGTACCGACTCCGGGCGAGAAGGAGAATACATCTATCGTCTTGTGGAACAGATGGCAAACGTCAAAGGAAAAATCCGTAAACGTGTCTGGATTGATTCACAGACGGAAGATGAAATTTTGCGTGGGATTCGCGAAGCAAAGGATTTGAGTGAATACGATAATTTGTCAGCTTCCGCTTATTTACGTGCAAAAGAAGATTATTTAATGGGGATTAATTTTTCAAGATTATTGACCTTAAAATACGGAGGAAGTATTTCTTCTTATAGAAATACAAAATATACCGTGTTATCTGTGGGACGCGTTATGACTTGCGTTTTGGGAATGGTAGTGCGTAGGGAACGGGAAATTCGTGACTTTGTAAAAACACCATTCTATCGTGTGCTTAGTACGGTGAAAGTTGGAAGTTCTACATTTGAAGGTGAATGGAGAAGCGTAAAAGGTTCCAGATATTTTGAAAGTTATGATCTGTACAAAGAAAATGGATTTAAAAAGCGAGAAAAAGCAGAAGAGCTTATACAATATCTGAGTGATACAAAGCCAATGCAATGTACAGTATCAGCAATTGAAAAGAAGGTGGAAAAGAAAAATCCACCATTATTATATAATCTTGCGGAACTTCAAAATGAGTGTTCAAAACGATTTAAAATTAGTCCAGATGAAACACTTCGCATAGTGCAGGAAATGTATGAAAAGAAATTAGTTACTTATCCAAGAACAGATGCACGTGTATTATCAACGGCAGTAGCGAAAGAAATACATAAGAATCTAAACGGACTTTCCAAATATGAAATGGCAGCGCCATATTTACAAGATATTTTGCGATTTGGTTCGCACAAAGGATTAGAAAAGACAAGATATGTCAATGACAAGCAGATTACAGATCATTATGCAATTATTCCGACAGGACAGGGCCTTTCTGCTTTGAAAAGTTTATCAGGAACAGCACAGCAAGTATATGACACGATTGTGCGAAGATTTTTAAGTATCTTTTATCCACCTGCTGTATATCATAAAATGAGCATTACAACGCAAATGAAAGGAGAATCTTTCTTCTCCACATTCAAGGTATTGGCAGAGGAAGGATATTTGAAAGTTGTAGGAACTGGAAATGATAATAATGTAGATGGAGCCTTGTTTGAACAATTGAAACAGGTGAAAAAAGGTACTATTTTGGAAGTGCAGGGGCTTACAATCAAAGAAGGAGAAACGACACCACCAAAACGATATAATTCCGGCTCTATGATTCTTGCAATGGAAAATGCAGGACAACTGATAGAAGATGAGGAATTACGTGCACAGATTAAGGGTAGTGGGATTGGTACCAGTGCTACGAGAGCAGAAATCTTGAAAAAGTTGATGAATATCAAATATTTGAGCTTAAATAAAAAGACACAGATTATTACGCCGACACTTTTGGGTGAAATGGTATTTGATGTGGTAGAACATTCTATCCGTTCTTTGTTAAATCCAGAACTTACTGCAAGTTGGGAAAAAGGTCTGACATACGTGGCAGAGGGAACGATAACGCCTGAAGAATATATGGTAAAATTAGAACATTTTATTGCCAGCAGAACAGAGGGTGTGTTAGGATTGTATAATCAAGGGCAGTTAAGACAATGTTATGACAAGGCAGCTCAATTTTATAAGAAATCATAAGGAGACAGCTAGATGGAACAATTGACAGTAAAATCATTATTTAACTTAGATGAAACAATTGCTAAAGATATTTTTACAGATGTGACATATCCTTGGGAAGTTCTTCCTAAGATTGGAGCATTTATCGTAGAATTAGGAAATACATTACCAGAAGAAGAATATGAAAAAGCAGGGGAGAATGTATGGATTGCAAAAAGCGCAAGCGTTGCACCAACTGCATATATCAATGGCCCAGCAATTATTGGAAAAGATGCAGAAGTAAGACACTGTGCATTTATTCGTGGAAATGCAATCGTTGGAGAAGGTGCTGTTGTAGGAAATTCTACAGAGTTAAAAAATGTAATTTTATTCAATAAGGTGCAAGTGCCACATTACAATTATGTAGGAGACTCTGTGCTTGGATACAAAGCTCATATGGGAGCAGGTTCTATTACATCAAATGTGAAATCAGACAAGACACTTACAAGTGTAAAAACACCAGAAGGCGCAATTGAAACAGGATTAAAGAAATTTGGTGCGATCTTAGGCGATGAAGTAGAAGTAGGATGCGGAAGTGTCTTAAATCCAGGAACAGTTGTTGGAAGTCACACTAATATTTATCCACTATCAATGGTAAGAGAATTTATTCCGGCAAATAGCATTTACAAGAAACAAGGAGAAGTTGTTGAAAAATACTAGGAGGCGACTAATTATGTTACAAGATGATTTTGTTACATTTGAAATTGGAAAAGCAAAACACATTGCGCTCGTAGCACATGATGGGAAAAAGAAAGAACTAGTGGAATGGTGCGATAAAAACAAAGATATTTTGAAAAGCCATTTCTTATGTGGAACTGGAACAACTGCAAGATTGATCTCAGATAGAACAGGTTTACCAGTAAAAGGATATAACAGTGGTCCACTAGGTGGAGATCAACAGATTGGTGCGAAAATTGTAGAAGGACAGATTGATTTTATGATTTTCTTATGGGATCCATTAGAAGCACAACCACATGATCCAGACGTAAAGGCGTTGCTTCGAATTGCAGTAGTATATGATATTCCAATCGCAAACAATCTTGCAACTGCGGACTTTATGTTACATTCAAAATACATGAATGAGCCATATGCAAGAAAAGTGGAAAACTTTAATAAGACAATTCAAGAACGAGTAGAAAAGATGAAATAAAAGGCTAGGTCAAAGGGTACAGTTGCTCTTTGACCTAGCTTTTATGCTTTGTTGCATTTTGATAGAGCATGTGATAAACTGAAGCTACATTTCAAACATTCTAAAAAATCTAAAGCTCTAGGCATGTCGCCAAAATTCAATGTTTGATAAATTCATATGTGAGGAGTGAGTGCCTATGCAAGTTTGCGAAAACTAAGAAAAAGTGATTGACAAAAATTTAGAAGTATACTAGTATAGAAAACAGAAAAGCGAACATAGGTTCGTGTTAAGAAGGAGACATTTATTATGGCAAATGAAGATAAAAAGAAAGCGCTGGATGCGGCGATTTCCAAATTAGAGAAAGATTTCGGAAAAGGAACTGTAATGAAATTAGGAGATGCGGGAGCAAATGTATCGGTTGAGACAGTTCCAACAGGTTCGTTAAGTTTAGATATTGCATTAGGCCTTGGCGGTGTTCCAAAGGGAAGAGTTATTGAAGTATATGGACCAGAATCAAGTGGTAAGACAACAGTAACATTACACATGATTGCTGAGGTGCAAAAGAGAGGCGGAATTGCAGGATTTATTGATGCAGAACATGCATTAGACCCAGTATATGCTAAGAATATCGGTGTAGATATTGATGAATTATATATTTCACAACCAGATAGTGGGGATCAAGCCTTAGAGATTGCAGAGACAATGGTACGTTCAGGCGCAATGGATATTATTGTAATTGACTCCGTGGCAGCACTTGTTCCTAGACAAGAAATTGAAGGAGATATGGGAGATTCTCATGTAGGACTTCAAGCACGTTTGATGTCACAAGCGCTTCGTAAATTAACTCCAGTTATTAGTAAGTCGAATTGCGTAGTTGTCTTTATTAACCAATTGCGTGAAAAAGTAGGTATTATGTTCGGTAATCCAGAAACAACAACTGGTGGTAGAGCGCTTAAGTTCTATGCATCTGTTCGTATGGATGTAAGACGAATCGAAACATTAAAGCAAAATGGTGAAATGGTTGGTAACCGTACAAGAATCAAGATTGTAAAGAATAAGATTGCACCTCCATTTAAAGAAGCAGAATTTGATATTATGTTCGGAAAAGGAATTTCAAGAGAAGGAGATATTCTCGATCTGGCAGCAGGTATTGATGTGGTGAATAAGAGTGGTGCATGGTATGCATACAATGGAGATAAGATTGGTCAAGGCCGTGAAAATGCAAAAACATACTTACAGACACATCCAGAAATTATGGACGAAATCGAATTAAAAGTTAGAGAACATTACGGTCTCATCGATACTGTGGAAGAAGTGTAGTATGAAAGTCACAAAATTAGAATATGTGACAAAGACAAAATGTAAAGTGTATTTAGAAGAACAATTCGCGTTTGTGTTATACAAAGGCGAATTGTCCCGTTATGGCATAAAAGAGGAAGCTGAGATTTCGGAAGAAATAAAACAGCAAATATTATCGGAGGTCATTGCAAAGCGTGCGAAGATGCGAGCGATGTACTTGCTGAAAGACATGGATCGAACAGAAGAACAGCTTCGAACAAAATTAAAACAGAATTTATATCCAGAAGAAATTGTGGAACAGGCGATTGCCTATGTGAAATCTTTTGGCTATATTGCAGATGATAGTTATGCAGAACGTTTTATAATGGGACGACAGGCAACGAAGAGCAGAAGAGAAATTTACATGGCGCTTTGTCAAAAAGGAATAGAAAAAGAATTAATAGAGAATGCTCTTGAACGATGCTATGAATTTTACGATGAGAAAGATACGATTCGCAACTTAATGAGAAAGAAACGGTTTTCATCAGAGACATGTACGGATGCTGAAAAAAAGAAGATTTACGAGTATTTTATGCGCAAAGGTTTCCGAGGAGAAGATGTTCGTCAAGTAATACAAGTTTCTTCTTGGAACGCTTGACATTGTTGTTAAAAGAGTATAAAATTTAAGTGTTGTATTCGTGCAATGAAAATTTAATAAGGAGGTGCTCCTGTGCAACCTATTATCACAGTTATAGCTGTTGTGATTGCGGTTGTTGTTGCAGCGATTGTTACTAATAAAGTGACAGTATCTAAGTTGATGCAAGATGCGGATTCGAAAATCGGAGGCGCAGAAAGCAGAGCAAGAGAAATCATTGATGATGCTTTAAAAACAGCTGAAACAACAAAGAAGGAAGCTCTCTTAGAAGTGAAAGAGGAGTCTATTAAGACAAAGAACGAGCTCGAAAAGGAATCGAAAGAAAGACGAGCTGAGTTACAACGTTATGAAAAACGAGTGTTATCTAAGGAAGAAGCTCTTGATAAGAGAATGGATGCAATCGAACAACGTGAAGCAAGCTTTACTTCAAGAGAAGCAGTGATTAAACAGCGTGAAGAAAAAGTTGAAGAATTAAGTCAACAAAGAGTACAGGAACTCGAAAGAATCTCAGGATTAACCTCCGAACAAGCAAAGGATTATTTGTTAAAAACTGTTGAAGAAGATGTGAAACATGACACTGCGAAGATGATTAAAGAATTAGAAGCGCAGGCAAAGGAAGAAGCGAATAAGAGAGCAAAAGAGTATGTCGTAACAGCAATTCAAAAATGTGCGGCAGACCATGTGGCTGAAACAACAATTTCTGTTGTGCAACTTCCTAGTGATGAAATGAAAGGTAGAATTATCGGTAGAGAAGGACGTAACATTCGTACTCTTGAAACAATGACTGGTGTAGAATTGATTATTGATGATACTCCAGAAGCAGTTGTTTTATCGGGATTCGATCCAATCAGAAGAGAAGTAGCTAGAATCGCACTTGAAAGATTGATTGTAGATGGACGTATCCATCCAGCAAGAATCGAAGAAATGGTAGAAAAGGCACAAAGAGATGTAGAAACAATGATTCGTGAAGAAGGGGAAGCAGCAGCCTTAGAAGTAGGTATACATGGTATTCACCCTGAATTGATTCGTTTGTTAGGACGTATGAAGTTCAGAACAAGCTATGGACAAAATGCTTTGAAACACTCAATCGAAGTAGCTCAATTATCAGGTTTACTCGCAAGCGAAATTGGACTTGATGTTAGAGTTGCGAAGAGAGCAGGTCTTCTACATGATATTGGGAAATCGATTGACCATGATGTGGAAGGATCTCATATCCAGATTGGTGTGGACCTTTGTAGAAAATACAAAGAATCTGCAACAGTTATTAATGCGGTTGAAGCTCATCATGGTGATGTAGAACCAGAATCATTAATTGCATGTATTGTGCAAGCAGCAGATACAATCTCTGCAGCTAGACCAGGTGCTAGAAGAGAAACTTTAGAAACATATACAAACAGATTAAAACAATTAGAAGAAATCGCTAACCAATATAAAGGTGTCGATAAGTCTTTTGCTATTCAAGCAGGTAGAGAGATTCGTATCATGGTAGTTCCAGAACAAGTGTCTGATGCAGACATGGTACTGATGGC
>CAZINB010000006.1:0-73608 GCA_964540565.1 uncultured Faecalimonas sp. | reverse complement strand
TTATCAATGTTCTTTTTTGTTGTCTCGTCGACAGCTCATTTAGATTATCACATCTCCAACTGTTTGTCAACAACTTTTTTATTTTCTTTTATGTCGCTTCTTCGTGTTTCTTGCGTTTCATCAGCAACAGGTCATATATTATCACGGTTGTCGAAAAGTGTCAACACCTTTTTTGAATTTTTCCATACAATTTGTACAATTCATAAAAGGTGTTTTTCCTTTCCCTGCTCTATTATTTCACGTACTGAATCGCTTCGCTAATATTCTTTACGCCAATTATTTCAATCCCTTTAATGTTTTTAACAACATCCGCTGAAACCGCTGGCAAAATACACGTTTCAAACCCTAATTTCTTCGCCTCTGCCACTCGTTGCTCCGGCATACTAACAGCACGCACTTCGCCACTCAACCCTACTTCTCCAAACACAATCGTTTTTTCAGAAATCGGTTTATTTTGATAACTAGATACAATTGCAAGAACAATGGCCAAGTCAATAGCAGGTTCGTTCATTTTAATCCCACCTGCAATATTTACATAGGCATCATAATTTGCCAAATGTAGTCCTGCTCTTTTTTCCAGCACCGCCATAAGCAAATTCACACGATTGTAGTCCGTTCCTGCTGCTGTTCTACGTGGCATACCAAAATTACTATTGCACACCAAAGCCTGTATTTCTATTAAAATAGGGCGAGTCCCTTCCATAGAACACGCAACAATGGAACCTGATGCATGTTCTGGTTTTCCACTAAGCATAAATTCTGAAGGGTTTTCCACTTCAACCAATCCATTTTGGCGCATTTCAAACACTCCTATTTCATTTGTGGAACCAAAACGGTTTTTCACTCCTCGTAATATGCGATAGGAAGCATGTCGATCCCCTTCAAAATACAACACCGTATCAACCATATGTTCCAATACTCTAGGTCCTGCTACCGTTCCTTCTTTCGTTACATGTCCTACTATAAAAATAGAAATCCCAAGACCTTTTGCCAACTGCATAAATACATTTGTTGATTCACGCACTTGAGATACACTTCCAGGTGCTGAAGCTACATTTTCACTATACATAGTTTGAATAGAATCAATAATCACAACTTCCGGTTTTCTTTTCTCAATCACAGCACGTATTAATTCTAAATTTGTCTCACAAAACAAATAAATATCACTCGAAAATTCACCCATACGATTTGCGCGCAACTTAATTTGCTTCAGAGATTCTTCTCCTGAAATGTATAAAATTTGTTTCTTTAGTTCTCCCAATTTCTGGCACACTTGTAATAACAATGTTGATTTTCCAATCCCCGGATCACCACCTACCAAAATAAGAGAACCTGGAACAATTCCTCCACCCAACACACGGTCAAGTTCTTTTATTTCCGTCTGAATACGATCCTCTTGATTCGTTTCAACGTCTTTCAGTAATACAACATCCGCTTCTTTCATTTGTTTTGCAACACTTGTCTTTGCAAATGAGACACTCTCCTCTACAAATGTATTCCACTCTTTACACATCGGACATTGCCCTAACCATTTATTCTCTTCGTGACCACAGTTTTGACAAAAAAATGTAGTCTTTTTCCCTTTCGCCATATATGCTCCTTCTGTGTTAAAAAGAGAGCTGAATATCAGCTCTCTCATTTCATTTAACGTTTTACAATTTTCACTTCAACTGCTGCATCTGTTTTCAATTCAACACTTGCACTTAATTTTCCACTAAGATTTGTTGTCATTGTTCCAACGCTTACATCATCTACATATACTTCATATAAGCTTTCTGCTTCTAAGCCTACTGTAAATTGTGCATTGTCTACACCTGACACTTGGAAAATCACTCCAACATCTGTCATCTTGAAGTTTTCTACTGCAGTTCCTGGAACTGATTCATACACAAACAATCCGTTCTTTTCTAATTTTGTAATCTCTTGAAATGTCTTAACTTTATATAAATCTCCTTGAAATTCAAATCCATCTAATTTTGTTTTCGCTTCCAATGTGAAATCTCCAAAGCTTAATGTTCCATCATTTTCTGCTCTTAATAGTTCTTTTACCACTGCCATCTTGTTTTCCTCCTAATGGTATATATATCATAGATTGATTATATAATAATTAATTTCTTTTTACTAGTGATTTATTTATTTGGTATAAAATTTAATTTCTTTTTTCGTAATTCCTACGTCCACACAAGTTCCCGTCTGCACTTCTCCATTTAAGATTGCTTCCGCTAATTTATCTTCTAATTCATTTTGAATTGCACGACGTAATGGTCGACCTCCATACTTCTTGTCTGTACCTTTTTCAACAATATATTTTTTCACAGAATCTCGAATGGTCAACTGAATGTTCAACTGTGTTTTTGCACGTTGCATTAATTCTTTGCACATTAATCCTACGATTTTTTGCATATGCTCTTCATTCAAGGCATGGAATACTAACGTTTCATCAATTCGATTCAAAAATTCCGGACGGAAAATCTGTTTTACCTCTTCCATTACTCCCGCCTTCATTTTTTTATAATCAGCTTCTGCATCTTCCTTTGCACCAAATCCCAAACGTTTTGGTTCCACAATTGCTTTCGCGCCCGCATTCGAAGTCATAATAATAACCGTATTTCTAAAATCTACTTTACGTCCTTGTGAGTCCGTAATATGTCCATCATCTAGCACTTGCAATAAAATATTAAACACATCTGGATGTGCTTTTTCGATTTCATCAAACAACACTACTGCATACGGATTCCTGCGTACTTTTTCACTCAATTGTCCGCCTTCATCATGCCCTACATATCCTGGTGGCGAACCAATCATTTTAGAGACACTATGCTTTTCCATATATTCAGACATATCTACACGAATCATAGCATCTTCATTTCCAAACAAAGCCTCCGCCAATGCTTTTGCTAATTCTGTTTTCCCAACCCCTGTTGGGCCTAAGAATAAAAACGAACCAATTGGGCGGTTTGGACTTTTCAACCCTACACGACCTCTTTTGATTGATTTCGCAACTGCCGCTACCGCTTCTTCCTGACCAATTACACGTTTATGTAAGGTCTGCTCTAATTTTTGCAAACGACTGCTTTCTGATTCTGTCAATTTTTGCACTGGAATCTTGCTCCACACGGATACAACAGACGCAATGTCTTCTTCCGAAACAACTAGTACACGTTTCTCCTGATTTCTTTCAATACGTTTTTTCTGACTTTCTATTTTCTTAACAAGTGCCTCTTGTTCTTTATGGATCACCGATGCTGCTGCAAAATTGCCAGCCTTAATGCATTCTTCTTTTTCTGCTGTCATTTCCTGCATTTCTTGCTCAAAATTCAAAAGACTATCTGGCACCTTAAATCCACGCAAACTCACCTTTGAACAAGCTTCATCTAACACATCAATTGCTTTATCAGGTAAATGTCTGTCATGAATATAACGAGTTGATAATTTTACTGCTGCTTCTAATGCACTTTCTGCAATCTGAACGTGGTGGTGCATTTCATATTTTTCCTTTAATCCTTCCAAAATCTCAATGCACAAACTCTCATCTGGTTCTTCTACCATAATCGGTTGGAATCGTCTTTCCAATGCCGCATCTTTTTCAATATATTTGCGATACTCTTTAATTGTCGTAGCTCCAATTAATTGAATCTCGCCTCTTGCCATAGATGGTTTCAAAATATTGGCAGCATCAATAGACCCTTCCGAGCCACCTGCACCAATCAATGTATGAATTTCATCCAAGAACAAAATTACATTTCCATCTGCTTTCACTTCACGGAGCAGCTTCTTCATACGTTCTTCAAATTCTCCACGATATTTAGAACCTGCTACCATTCCTGATAAATCGAGTGTCAGCACTCGTTTTTCCTTCATACTATCCGGAACAACTCCAGATGCAATCCTGCTCGCAAAGCCTTCTACAATTGCAGTTTTTCCAGCACCTGGTTCTCCAATCAAACACGGATTGTTCTTCGTTCTTCTGCTAAGCACCTGCATCAAACGTTCAATCTCTTCTTCTCTCCCTACAACTGGATCTAATTTCCCTTCTTCTGCTTTTGCTGTCAAATCTGTGCTAAATTGTTCTAGCATCCCACCTTGCACACGACCATTTTCATAGCCATCTTCCATATATTCTTTTGGATTTGCTCCAATCGTTTCTAAAATATCATCTTGGATTTTCGCTAAATCTGCATTCAATGTCACAAGAATGCGTGTACCAACACATTCTGCATCTTTAATCATTGCTAAAAGCATATGTTCTGTCCCAATTTTATCAGATACCAGTTTCACTGCCTCCTGAAACGCATTGTCTAATAAAAACTCTAAGCGAGGACTAAATAAAATTTTTTGTTTTTTTACTTCTTGTACTGGTGAAATCAGTTCTTCGATCACCTTTTGGATCTTATCTTCTTTCACTTTATTCATAGCAAGCACCTGACCTGCCACACCTGTAAATTCTTTGCAAAGTGCTAATAGCAAATGTTCTGTCCCAACATATGGATGACTACATTTTTTTGCAAAAGACTTTGCTGATTGTAATACACGCTCTGCTTGTCTTGTAAATTCTTTCTGCATGGACACCCTCCTAAAACTAGTAATACAATTCGTATATTTCATCCACTAATTCATATACATCTTCCTTGGAAATATTCTTACAAATTCCCTTGAGCAAAACTGGCTTCAACTGAGATTTCATATCTTGTAGCGCTTGTAAACGATTGCGATCAATTACGATTGTCGCTCCTCGTCTACGATCCAACTGAATGATTCCCTCTTCACGAAGCACTGCATAGGCTTTATTCACCGTATGCATATTAATCCCAATCTGTTCCGCCATAAGGCGTACGGATGGAAGCGAATCCCCCTCTTGTATCTTAGCCGTTGCAATACCTAAGATAATCTGATTACGAAGCTGCATATAAAGCGCTTCATCACTATTAAAATCAATCTGAATCATCATAAAATTCACCTTTTCTCGTGTCGTGTTATATCGGTATTATAACACATAGAATAATTTTGTCTAGCACCAAGAACTACTAAGATCTTTTCTATGAGACAAAAAGCTTAGACCATGTCACCACAATCTAAGCTTTCCCTTTATAATTCCTCTATCGCTTTTCCGATATCGTTTCTCTTATATTTATTTTCAAAAGTAACCCACTCTGTAGCGGCATAAGCATTTGCTCGTGCCTCTTTCAAAGTAGTGCCTTTGGCCGTCACACCAAGAACACGACCTCCATTTGTCACAATCTTTCCATCTACATTTTTGGTACCTGCATGGAAGCAATAGTAACCATCATGCTTTTGGAATACTTCTAATCCCTTGATTTCAAATCCCTTTTCGTATTTTAGCGGATAACCATCAGAGGCTAATACAACACAAACTGCTGCGTTATTTTCAAACTCCAATTCCACTTGATCTAACGTTCCATCTACACAAGCTTCCATCACTTCTATGATATCTGTCTTCATACGTGGTAAAACTACCTGTGTTTCCGGATCACCAAATCTTGCATTGTATTCCAACACACGTGGTCCTTCTGGAGTCAACATCAATCCAAAGAAAATAATTCCTTTAAATTCACGCCCCTCTGCTTTCATTGCATCTACTGTTGCCTGGTAAATGTATTTCTTACAAAATGCGTCTACTTCCTCGGTATAAAATGGACTTGGAGAAAATGTTCCCATTCCCCCTGTATTCAATCCTTCATCTCCATCTTTTGCACGTTTGTGATCTTGTGCAGATGTCATGGTCTTAATTGTAGTTCCATCCACAAAAGTTAATACAGAAACTTCTCTTCCTGTCATAAACTCTTCAATAACCATTGTATTTCCTGCACTTCCAAATTGTTTATCTAGCATAATAGACTGCACACCTTCTCTGGCTTCTTCCAAGGAATTACAAATCAACACTCCTTTTCCAAGTGCAAGTCCATCTGCTTTCAGTACGATTGGAAATTGTGCAGTTTCCAGATAAGCTAATGCTTTCTGAGGATCATCAAAATTTTCATATCCTGCTGTTGGAATGTTATATTTTTTCATAAGATCTTTGGAGAACGCTTTCGAGCCCTCTAAAATTGCTGCATTCTTACGTGGGCCAAATACACGAAGCCCTTCCGCTTCAAATGCATCTACAATTCCGCCTACCAATGGATCATCCATACCAATAATCGTAAAATCAATTTCCTTTTCTTTGGCAAATGCTACTAATTTTTCAAATTCCATCGCGCCGATTGGCACACATTCTGCAATCGAAGCAATACCTGCATTCCCTGGCGCACAGTAAATTTTGTCCACCTTTTTGCTTTTTGCTACACTCCATGCAATCGCATGTTCTCTTCCACCGCTGCCTACGATTAATACCTTCATGCGTTTCCTCCTATGAAATCACTACTTTTGTGCCTACTATTTTTACTCGGTCATGTGCAATCAAATCAATTGCTTTTGGTAAAATCTTCCATTCTGCCTGTTCCATGACTCTGCGTTGTAATATTTCCGGCGTGTCATCTTGTTCCACTTCCACTGCTTTTTGTAAGATGATTGCCCCTGTATCTGTACCTTCATCCACAAAATGCACCGTCGCACCAACAACTCTTACCCCTTTTTCCAAAGCTGCTTCGTGGACTTTCAATCCGTAAAACCCTGTACCACAAAATGCTGGAATCAACGAAGGATGTACATTAATGATACGATTACGATATTTTCCAATCATTTGCTCTGGTATTACAACTAAAAATCCTGCAAGCACAAGCAAGTCTGCCTGTAAGTGATCCACGTTTTCCAACAATGCTGCATTAAATGCCTCGCGGGATTCGTAATCTTTTGGCGATACACAAATCGCTTCGATTCCTTTTGCTTTTGCACGCTCCAAGGCATATGCATTTTTGTTATTACTAATAACTCCAACAATCTTAGTATCCGTAATTGTCCCTGCATCTATTGCATCTAAAATAGCCTGTAGGTTCGTTCCTCCACCAGAAACTAAAACAGCAACTCTTAACATAAAGTCACTCCTTTATCTCCTGATTCAATATGTCCCACTACATAACCATCTTCTCCTGCTGCTTGAATTGCAGCTAATGTAGCATCCACATCTTTTTCATCTACTGCTAGTACCATACCAAGTCCCATATTAAATGTGTTGTACATCATATATTCTTCGATATCCCCGTCCACTGCCAACATATTGAAAATTGGTGGAACTGGGTAGCTGTCTTTTTTCACAACAGCATGTGTTCCTTCACATAACATACGTGGAATATTTTCATAGAATCCACCGCCAGTAATGTGACTACATGCTTTAATTTTCACACCTGCTTCTTTGATGGTACGAAGTGCTTTTACATAAATCTTTGTAGGAGCAAGTAATGCTTCTCCCAAAGAACAGCCAAGCGCATCATATTCTCTCTTCAATGCTTCTTCACTCATATCAAATACTTTTCGCACCAAAGAGAATCCATTGCTATGTACACCAGAAGATGCCATTCCAATCAAAACATCTCCTGCTTTTAAATCTTTTCCTGTAATTAAGTCTTTTTCATCTACGACACCAACAGCAAATCCTGCAAGGTCATATTCATCTACGGGATAGAATCCTGGCATTTCTGCTGTTTCACCGCCAATCAATGCTGCTCCGGATTGCTTACATCCTTCTGCAACACCACTTACGATTGTAGCGATTTTTTCTGGTTCATTTTTTCCACACGCAATATAATCTAAGAAGAATAATGGTTCTCCACCTGCGCATGCGATATCATTTACACACATAGCAACACAGTCAATACCGATTGTGTCATGTTTATCCATGATAAATGCAAGTTTTAACTTTGTCCCAACACCATCTGTTCCAGATACCAATGTTGGTTTTTCCATGTCTTTGAATTTTTCCATAGAAAATGCACCTGAGAATCCGCCAATGTTTGTCAACACTTCTGGTCTCATTGTTGCTTGTACGTGTTTTTTCATCAGTTCTACTGACTTATAACCTGCTTCAATATCTACGCCTGCTTTCTTGTAATCCATTTTCTCTTCCTCCAACGTGTGTTTACATTTGTTTTAAATATTCTCGATATCCTAATTGCTCTAATTTATCTGCTTTTGCTTGTACCGTTTCCTTCATTTCTACCGAATATGCTTTCAAACGTTCCAATAACTCTGCATCAGATGTTGCTAGAATCTTCGCAGCTAAAATCGCCGCATTCATTCCGCCGTCAATTGCAACTGTGGCAACTGGAATTCCTGGTGGCATCTGTAAAATCGAATACACGGCATCCATTCCATCCAAATTTTTTCCAGACATTGGCACACCAATGACTGGCATCGGAAAGATTGCTGCACACATTCCCGGAAGATGTGCTGCCATTCCTGCACCAGCAATAATCACCTTGTAGTCTTTTCCCTCTGCTGCTTTTGCATACTCAAAAAACTTATCTGGCATACGATGTGCTGATATAATTGTCATTTCATAATCGATTCCAAGCTTTTCAAGCATGTCTGCTGCTTTACTCATCACTTTTAAGTCCGAGTCGCTCCCCATTACAATTCCAACTTTTGGCATTCTAGTTTTCCTCCGCTTTATTTATAAGTATTCAAAATAAATGCATTATCATTTATAAGTTATTTTACTAACTCTGTTCTTATGTGTCAACCACTCCAGTCGTTAGTTCTCTTTATAAATACTTATAACCATTTATTCGAAAGCTTCATTGAGCATTTCTGTACCTGCAAGCACAAATCTTCCATCTTTCAACAATAAGATTTTCTCATTATCTTTTGTTATCACACTAATTTCATCCAATTCATCATATGGAATCGTAATATCTGTATGACAATGAAAATACGCTTTTGATACATCTTCTTTTCTCAAAATAGAAATGGAGTTATCTTTTGCCACAATTTCTTTTCCATTTGGATTGTAAACACGGTTTTCTTCGCTCCAACTATAGCAAGTATCCCCAATCGCAAAGTGAGGTCCCGTTTTTTCTGCAATCAAAATTGGCAATTTATCTTCAATCTCATATTTTTTTCCAACTACATACGCTGTCGTATTTGTCCCAATTGCAAATTCTCCAATTGGTAATGTCTCATGATTGTGGAGTAAATTACTCTTGATAAACTTCTTACTTTCTTCTTCTGACTCAAAATTACTGCAAGAATAATCTACAATCTTTCCATTCGCAAATGTAATCTTCAAATCACGATACTGTAATTCATTCAAATACACTTTGCTTACATATAAAACACCTTCTGTTCCTTCCAAAACAGGAGAGGTGAATACTTCTCCAACCGGAATATTTACATCTGCTACACAATTTTCAAAAATTGTTTCTTTGTCCGGATTCTGTAACGAATACAACTTGATTTTTAAATCTGTTACATTTTCCCCTTTTCCTAGCACACGAACATATTCCCCTTGATCTAACGCATCAATTAATGTTTGTTGTACCTTTTCGTAAGTAGCCGCATCTAAGGTGTTAATACGAATGATCTCATTAAAGATTTCAGGATATTGTTCTCCAATTTCTGGCACTGGATACGCTACAATGGTAAAACTTCTTTCCTCACCTTTGATATATTGGTTCGTCAACTGTCCTGCTTTGCTATCGTATAATACCGATAACTTTTCTTGTTTTTCTGTCAATGTGACACTCTCTGGTTTCTGTACTGGTACAAATGGTTCTTCACCAAACACTTCAATCAACGCTGGTCCTGCAAATGTACTTGCAAATTCTTTTTGGTGTTCGTAAGCATTTTTCATAACATCCAGCTTACGTTCTATCAATTTCTTATCTAAAAATAATCCTTGATCCTCACGATGATCATATTCGTATTGCTTGTTTGGAGTTCCTCCATAGAATCCAATCTTATGTTGTCCCTTCTTTGTTACCGCACTCACTGCAGCTCGATAAATCGTTGGTTTCAATCCAAGCTTTTCGAAATTTTCAATTGCCTTTTTCACCACACGTTCAAATCCAACTGTATAGCGGATATTCACTGTTTCTTTCTTTGACAAATCAATTCCTGCAAGTTCAAATCCTCTTCGATACCCTTCGGTGTACACTTCTGCCATTTGGTCAATAACAGCCTGTTCCAATGCATTTAAATGCACAGCTGTTTCCCATTCATTTTTAGAAATATATTCTCCATAACGATATAAATAGCGCAAATCTTCTAAATCACTTTGCATGATTACATCTGCTGCAAAACACCCTTCTGGGTTCACTTGTTCCTGAATGCGATCTGCCAAAAACACATCACAGTAATCACTTACAAACCAGTAAATGATATCTCTGATTTCTTTTTCTTCTGGCTTTGCATCACTTTCAAAGCAATTATAAACCTCTATAAACAGCTCGTTGCAGATTGTCAAATACTCCAATCTTCTTTCATACACATAAGGAATCTCTCCTCGAATCTCTGTATACAAAAAGCAAAGCAATTGCCCTAGTTCTTCCCCTAATTTTTCCACTGCATATGCTGGGTTTGCATAACTTGTCTCATAATTTTCCCCAACAATATCTTTATAAATGTATTCATTTTCGCTTTGTAACTCTTCTAATGTGCAAAGACTATCTGGTTTGCATTCCAAACGTCTTTCGATCTGATGAATATCTAGAATAAATCTTGCAACTTTTTGAAAATATTCTTGATATCTTTCATCCACTGTCGTTTCTGACACAATCGAATACATTCTCTCAATCGTAAGGTCATATCGTTCTCTAATCATCTACATCAATCCTCTACAAAAAATCATTATAAATCCTACTACAAACAATACACTGGCAGTTCCGCCAATCTTGCAAGTAAGATAATTCTTTTCTCTTTCTTTAAATCCTTTCGCTGCCATATAAATCCCAACGCAGGATAATAAAAAGGCAATGATACCAATTCCTCCAATGAATGGTGCTGCATTGCCGCCACTAAAATATGCTATCGCAAGTGTAGTCAAAAGCAAGAAGCATACGACTGCTGATATTCCACAAGAATATACACCTCGCTTCGCATGTTTTAACTTTGCTTGTCCATACTTACGTTTCTTTCGATTCCTACTTTTTTTTCTATTTTCTCTTTCTTTTTCTCTATCTTTTTCTCTTGCCATATTTTCTCCTTATCATGTCACATATAACAAAAGTAATGTACCCTATCACTGCTCCAACGGTGTTTAACAAAATATCATCTACGTCAAAGGAGCCTACTCTTGAAATCAATTGGAACACCTCTACCAAAAGGCTTGTTAAAAAGCCGTGACAAGTTACATTGAGAAATCTTCTCCTGTAACTTGCCATCGACATGAAAAAGCCAAATGGTACAAAAATTGCAACATTCCCAACCAAATTAAAGAAGGAAATCATTCCAAGCTGTTCCCTATGTCTCCAATATCTTCCTATTTCCTGAAAGAGGATGAAATTGTAATGATACTCCTCTCTCACCCCTGTTCTCCCATACCAATCTGAGAAAATCAGGAAATAGAATAAAAATACAATATAAAATAAAAATAATATTTTACCTAATAATTTTGAGCGATTTTTCATCTTAAAAAATCAACCCTTTTCTATTTTTCAACAAATTAGCACCACTGATAATCGCTAATACACCTGAAATGACACCTACTACGATTACTGTAATTCCAATCGCAATAGACGCGCCACCTGTAATTCCCATTGTTTTATAAGCTTTTTCTACCATGGATTACCTCCCACTATTTTACTCCATATTCTGCATAGTATGCATCAATTGCAGCTTTTAATGTATCGTCAATCACAACTTCTCCATTTACTTCTTTGTTGTAAAGACATTCTACAACTTCTTCCATTGAAACAATTGCAGCTGTATCAAATCCATATAAATCTTTCACTTCATCTAAGGCACATTTTTCTCCACCTTTTCCTACTTCCATGCGATTCAAAGAAACCATAAGACCTACAATTGTTACATCTGCTGCACCTTTTACTTTTGGTACTGTTTCTTCCATTGATTTTCCTGATGTTGTAACATCTTCAATCATGATTACACGATCACCATCTTGTAAAGTACTTCCTAAGAAGCTTCCCTTATCTGCACCATGATCTTTTTCTTCTTTACGGTCGCAGCAATAACGTACTTCTTTTCCATATAATTCACTGTAAGCAATCGCTGTTACAACTGCTAATGGAATTCCTTTGTAAGCTGGTCCAAATAATACATCAAAATCATCTCCATAAGTATCATGGATTGCCTTTGCATAATATTCCCCTAATTTTTTAAGCATAGAACCTGTTACATATCCGCCTGCATTCATAAAGAATGGTGATTTTCTACCACTCTTCAATGTGAATTCTCCGAATTTTAACACTTTGCTATCTACCATAAATTGAATAAACTCTTTTTTGTATTGTTCCATTACTAATTCCTCCTTATTTTACAATGCCAACCATATCTTTTACAGATTCGAATCCATGTTGTTTCATATAAGCTTCGATACCATCCACAATCTCCATAGTAACACCTGGGTTATGGAAGTTTGCTGTTCCTACAGCCACTGCACTTGCTCCTGCTAAAATCATTTCAATTGCATCTTCCGCATTCGAAATACCACCCATACCAATAATTGGAATGTTTACTGCATTCGCCACTTGATATACCATACGAACTGCAATTGGATGAATGGCTGGTCCTGATACTCCTGCGGTTTTATTTGCAACTGCAAATGTACGACGATTTACATCAATCTTCATACCAGTAAGCGTATTGATCAAAGATACTGCATCTGCTCCACCGGCTTCTGCAGCCCTTGCAATCTCTGTAATATCAGTTACATTTGGTGTAAGTTTCATGATCACAGGTTGTTTTGCACGTTTTTTAATTTCTGCCGTTAGTTTTTCCACTTGTTTTGGATCTTGTCCAAACGCCAAAAATCCCGCATTGACATTCGGACAAGAAATGTTGATTTCCATCATGTCAATTGGTTCTTCTGCAAGTCTTTCTACCACTGCAAAATATTCTTCTGGTGCATGTCCACAAACATTCACTACAATCTTTGTATCATATTGTTTTAAGAAAGGAATATCACGTTCACAGAACACATCTATTCCAGGATTTTGTAATCCGATTGCATTCATCATTCCACCGTATGTTTCTGCTATTCTAGGTGTTGCATTCCCTGACCATGGTACATTTGCCACACCTTTTGTTGTGACTGCACCAAGTCTGTTTAAATCTACAAAATCAGCAAACTCTGCTCCAGAGCCAAATGTGCCCGAAGCGACTGTTACAGGATTTTTCCATTCTACTCCTGCGATATTTATACTCATATTCATTAGATTTCTACCTCCGTTGATAAGAATACAGGGCCTTCTTTACAGATTCGTTTATTATGTACGTTGGTATGATGATCTTTGTCTTTTGATTTGCATACACACGCGAGGCACGCTCCGATCCCGCACGCCATTTTTTCTTCCAAAGAGATATAGCATTCTATTCCATTTTCTTCAGCATACTTCTTGATTGCTCGAAGCATTGGAGTTGGGCCACAGGCATAAATGATATCTGCTGTTAATCCGTTTTCACGAATACTATCCATAACATTTCCTTTTGTTCCCACACTTCCATCTTCTGTAGAAATGTAAAGTGTTCCATTTTCTGCGAATTGTTCGCTAAGGAATGTGTGTTCATCACGATAACCAACCAAGATTTGTTTTTCACAGTTTAACTGTTTGGCAAGTTCAAGGATTGGAGGAACTCCAATACCGCCTCCCATTAAGAACGCTTTTTTCCCTTCTGCCTTTTCAAGCGGAAATCCATTTCCCAATGGTCCGACAATCGGAATAATATCTCCTTCTTTTAAACCGGAAAACTGTTTTGTTCCTGCTGTTTCACTTGTTACACGATATACCACGCGAAGACTTCCTGCTTCTCGATCAATCTCACAAATACTAATTGGTCTTGGAAGTAATTTTGTGCCATCCGTTGTATACATGGAAATAAATTGTCCTGGTTTTGCAGTTTGCGCTGCCTCTGTTTTGATCCACATACTGAAGATACTGTCTGCAAGTTGTTTCTGCGATAAAACAACTGCATTCTCTTTTCTTTTCTCTGCCATCTCTCTTCTCCTTCTCTTAACGTTGCTCTAATGCTTCGCGAATGTCTTTAATCATATCTTTTACAGCTGCTCTAGATGCTTCTCCAAAGTTTTCTGCTCCAAATTCTTTGTAAGCTTCTTGTTTGTACGCTGCAATAATACCTCTAGAAGAATTGATGATTGCACCTAGTCCATCTTCATTGAAGAAGTGTACTAAATCTTTTCCTTTTCCTCCTTGTGCACCATAACCTGGTACTAAGATAAATGCTTTTGGCATTACCTTACGAAGGACTTTTCCCATTTCTGGATAAGTTGCTCCAACTACAGCTCCTACATAGCTATACTCATCACCCATGTGTTGTTCACCCCATGCAGCAACTTTTTCTCCTACCAATTCATATAATGGTTTGCCATCAACTAATTGATCTTGGAACTCACCACTCGATGGGTTCGATGTTTTAACTAGTACGAAAATTCCTTTGTTTTCTTCTTTACATACATTGATAAATGGTTGTACACCATCCGATCCTAAATATGGATTCACTGTCACGAAATCTTCACTGAATGGTGCATACGATTTGTTTCCTACTTTCACATGTCCAAGATGCCCTGTAGCATACGCTGCCGAAGTCGAACCAATATCACCACGTTTGATATCTCCAATGATCACTAGTCCCTTTTCTTGGCAATAGTCACATGTTTTCTTAAATGCCATTAATCCTGGAATTCCAAATTGTTCATACATAGCAATTTGTGGTTTCACAGCTGGAATCAAATCATATGTCTTATCTACGATTTCTTTGTTAAACTGCCAAATCGCTTCTGCAGCACCTTCTAAAGTTTCTCCATACTTATCATATGCCGCTTGCTTCACGTGATCTGGAATGTAGTCCAGCATTGGATCTAATCCTACAACGATTGGTGCGTTTGTTTTTTTGATGTTTGCTACTAATTTATTAATCATTTTTCTTTCCTCCTAGAAATTATTTTCTGATAAATTTGAGCACCTAAATACATACTATTGATTATTCTACCATAGAGCAAAAAAAAATGGAATGTAAATTACATCCCATTTTTTAATATTTCTATTGCTTTTTCTAATTGATTATCATATTCTGGTCGATTTTCATCGTATTCCAGTTCAATTTCTACATCTGGAACAATTCCAATGCCATGAATCTTATTTCCACTCTTTGTCAAATACTCTGAACTTGTCAATTTCAAACTCGTTCCATCTGGCAATTGATAAATTTCTTGGACGATTCCTTTTCCATATGTAGTCGTTCCAACAATCGTTGCAACACCATGATCTTTTACTGCTCCTGCGAAAATTTCTGACGCACTCGCACTATTTCCATTTACAAGTACCACCATTGGAACGTCAATTTGATGTTCTTCATCTGAACTACGTGTCGTTCCTTTTCCATTTCGGTCTGCAGTTGATACGATCACACCTTCTGGTAACACGAGATCTGCCATCTCGCAAACAGTATCAAGATCTCCACCTGGGTTATTTCGTAAATCAACAATCAGCCCTTCCATTCCTTGCTCACGCAAATCATTCAAAGCTGTTTCAAATTGTTCTGCTGCAACTTTCTCGAATTGGGTTACCTGAATATAACCAATCTTATTTTCTTTCATTTCATAAGAAACCGCTTGTGTCTGGATCAATTCTCTTGTCACTTGTGCAGTATACTCTTCTAAATTGTCACCACGAAGCACAGTAATCTCTACAGTTGTTCCGATTTCTCCACGGATTTTTGCCACCACAGTATCAATGTCCATTCCTGTCACATCTTCACCATCGACTTTGTAGACAATATCATTTGCCTTAAATCCTGCTTTTTCTCCAGGTGCATCTTCGTAAATAACAGAAAATGTAATCTGCATTGTGTTCATATCTTGTAGGATACCAACTCCAATCCCACCAAACTCACCACTATTCGATTCAAACAACATTTTCGTTTCTTCTTCATTGTAATATGCAGTGTAAGGTTCCTCCAAAGCATCCACATATCCTTTGACGATTCCATCTTGCAATACTTCTGTATCAATGTCATCGTAATACAAATAGCGCGACTCTAACAGCGTATTGATTGACTGTAATTTTTGTTCTGTCGAACTGCCCATAACCGTTCCAAATCCAAGCAATGCAAATATAACAACTGTGATCCCTATGATTGCTATGACTAATAACATAGCAAGGGCGCCACAAAGCGCCCCTTTTCTAAAACTCTTTTTTTCTTCCATATGTTATCCTCTTGTATATGCTATGTTCCCTTTTCAGAAATTATACTTTCAAATGTTTTCTGATTGTAAAGAAACTTCCTACAAAACCAATTCCGATTCCCAATGCCAATCCCACTGGAAGTAATGTCTTATAAACTTCTCCTACAGATAAGAAATCAAGAATATTACTTAAAATCGAGAATTTTGTTAAGATATAACTAATCGTTTTTTCATATGCATAATAAAGAATGATCAACGGGATTGCTGCACCGATCAATCCGATCATAATCCCTTCGATAATGAATGGTGCACGAACAAACGCATCCTTCGCTCCAATGTATTTCATAATTGCGATTTCTTCTCGACGAATTGTAATCCCCATCATGACTGTATTACTGATTAAGAATACTGCTACTACTAGAAGAATCAAAATAATCGCACCTGAAACTGTGGCAATCAACATATTCACATTAGACAATGTATCTGCTACCATTTCCGAACGTTGTACTTTTCGTACGCCTTCAATTCCTTCTATGTATGATACAAGCTCATCCTGTTTTTCCACCGAAGTCATATATACCTCAAAGTTATCTGAGTTTTCTAATGGATTTTCTGCAAAGCCTTCTGCTGCATCTACATCCTCTCCAAAATATTTTTTGGAAAATTCATCCCATGCAGCATCTGCTGATACATATTTTACTTCTAAGACTTCCTCTCTTGCATCTAGTTTTTTACGAATGTCATTTTTATCTTCATCTGTCAACTCTGCATCTAAGAATACAACAACCGCAACGCCTTCTTCTGCCTTATCCACAATGTATCTGAAGTTTGTAAGAATTGAGAAAAATACTCCAAATAAGAAAATACAAGCTGCCATCGTTGCAATCGATGCAATGGAAAACATCTTATTTCGAATAATGTTTCGCATACCCTGTTTTAATGTATATTTTATTGTACTAACTCTCATCTATCTCTCCACCTCTTTTACATCGCTCACAATGACACCTTTCTTCATTGTGATTACACGTTTTTTCATTGCATGAACAATCTCATGGTTATGTGTTACTACGATTACTGTAGTTCCTCTTTGATTTGCTTCTTCTAAAAGCTTCATGATTTCCCATGAGTTTGCTGGGTCTAAGTTCCCAGTTGGTTCATCTGCTAACAAGATAGATGGCTCATTTACAATTGCTCTTGCGATTGCAACACGTTGTTGTTCTCCACCAGATAATTGTTTTGGGTAAGATTTATATTTTTGTGCCAGCCCTACTAAAGAAAGTGCAGCAGGTACTTTTTTCTTAAGTACACGCGTTGGTGTCTCTGTTACACGAAGTGCAAACGCAATATTTTCATATACATTACGATCTTTCAAAAGACGGAAATCTTGGAATACAACTCCCATCTTTCTACGATAATATGGAATATCTTTATGTTTTAACTTCGATAAGTTTTTCCCCATAACAGTGATTTCCCCTGTTGTAGGTTCTAATTCTTTCAATAACAAACGGATAAATGTGGATTTTCCAGAACCACTATCTCCAACGATAAATACGAATTCCCCGGGCTCAATCTTTAAGCTGATACCATTGAGTGCCCCAACCCCTTTTGAGTACTCTTTCGTAACTTCTTTTAATTCTATCATACGCTCCTCCTAGTGATTAGTACTCTAAGGTCTCCATGTATTTCATGTATTTCACAACCATAAGTGCAATTTTAAATGTAATCGCATCTTCAAATACACGAAGATCTAATCCTGTACTCTTTTGAATCTTATCCAAACGATATACTAATGTATTTCTATGGATATATAACTGTCTAGATGTTTCAGAAACATTTAAACTATTTTCGAAGAATTTATTGATTGTAGTCAATGTTTCTTCATCTAAATCATCTGGAGATTTCCCCTCAAAAATCTCACGGATAAACATCTTACAAAGTGGTACTGGTAATTGATAAATCAAGCGACCAATTCCCAATGTATTATAAGCAATAATATCTTTTTCTCCAAAGAAGATCTTACCTACATCTAATGCCAACTTCGCTTCTTTATAAGATTTTGATACTTCCTTAAGATCACTTACAATTGTTCCATATGCAATATGAAGATCGCGTTCTCCTTCTGCTTTTAGCAGTTCCATAAGCTCATGTGCATATTTTTCCATTTCTCTATAGCCTTCGCTATTTTGAACTTCCTTCATAATGATGATATTTTTTTCATCTACAGCTGTAATGAAATCTTTTGTCTTTCCTAAAAGAATTCCTCTTACACGTTCTAGTGCATTTGGATCTTTTTGTGCTGGCATTTCTACAATAAAGATAACACGTCTTTTATCTGTGTCAATATGCAATTTTTTAGCACGATTGTAAATATCTACCAATAATAAATTATCAAGCAATAAATTCTTGATAAAGTTATCTTTATCAAAACGCTCTTTATATGCAACTAAAAGACTTTGAATTTGGAATGCAGCTAACTTTCCAATTGTATATACATCTTCACTTCCTCCATGAGCAAGTAAAATATACTCCAATTGATATTCATCATAAATTTTCAAAAATTGGCATCCTTGCACTACCTGACTATCTGCTGCTGATTCCACAAACGCTCTGACAGATGCAGTATAATCTTCCGTTTCTACACAAGTGGTTGCAAGTGTATTTCCCTCTGTATCAAGCACACACAAATCGACTCTTGTGATTGCCTTGAGACCTTCCATTGTACTTTGAAGTATTTGATTGGATATCATAGTCTTTTCCTCCATTTTCATTTTTATATGCATTTTGCCCAATAGACTTTTGTCAAAAAAAGCAAAAAACTCTATACCAATGTTAATATTAATGCAAAACTGCAAAAAAAGAAAGAGGAAATGCAATTTTTTTATGCACTTCCTCAATTTTCTATATTTTTTATTTCATTTTTCTCTTTGTCATTGTTCACAACTTTTGTCTGTTCAATTTGTTGTTTCAAAATCTGACGTATCATGATTTTTTTAATTTTCTGTACAAAAGATTCGCTCTCTGTCATTTTATTCAGCATTATGCCTAAACCTAACCATAATTTTGCATGAAGTAATGTCTTATTGCGAATAATAAATTCTTCCTGTAACGGAGATGATAATGTGGACAAAATACAATCTGTTTCCACACCATTCACTTGGTTGAGCAACATATCATTCGACACTTGTTCTTCCATTGTTGCACTTCCCACAACTTGAATCCCTTCATACCCAGCTTCCAAAATCTGTTTCAGCTTATTCATAGAAGATTCCTTCTCTGCTAATAAGAAAACACGTACCTTATTCTTATGCAGATAGCGCATAACCATCTTTACAAATAAAATTGGCTCTGCCTGTTGTAATCTCCAATCATCCTTGATTCCTGCTGCTTCTAAGATTGCCTTGTCTCCAGCAAATGTAATATCAAATTGGCTAATCTGTCTTTGGAGTTCTTCTTGGTTTTGAATCTTTCCAAGTGTGCTAAGTGTAATAAATTCAACGACATTCAATTGTTCTTTATTTAAATACTCTATCACGAGCTTCATTGCATCTTTTGCAGTGTAATTATCAATTGCTAAATCTAATAATTGTATCTTATCATTCATAACCTCACCTGTTTCCCCAGTCTTTTGATTATATCAGATTGCACACTACTTTTCAACCATTTGTCTCCGGCGCTTTGTTACAAGGCCTCCAATACGGCCTGTTTCCTTCGAGGAAAGGGACTTCCACCCATATTCCATAACCTGATCTAAAAGCCCCAACTCCGCTGCTATTTCATATTTCATTTTTTCTTTTTCATCTAACTCTTCCAATCGGATCTTTTTTTCTTTTCGCATAAGAAAATCCCCTTTCCATTATGGTAAGAGGATTTCCATATTTTATAAATTTATACGTATATAAAGGAATACACCGATTTGAAGGAGTATGATTGCAGGTACACCCAGATAAAATTTTGCTTTCTGTGTCTTATGTCTGAAAATCTGCATTCCTGCATATGCACCGATACTTCCACCTACTGCCGCAAGCAAAAGCAACGTTCTTTCTGAAATGCGATATTTCTCATTGCGTGCTTTCCACTTATCCAATCCATATACAAGAAAACTTATCACATTTATTCCAATTATATAAATCATCCATAATTTCATCTTATTTCACCCCATCAAATCCTAGCATATTTTGCTTTGGAAATCAATGTAGCGTGTTGTTTGCAAACTTACTTGCAGAATCCCTTTTCTATGATTTTGACTGTCATTTCGCCATTTTCACTCTCTGTAGCCTCTACAATCTCATATGCTCCATCTTCTGTGAGATGCAGTTGGTAATCTGTCACCATCTTCCGGATATTGACATCCAAGATAGGTTAACTTTCCATCTTCCATCTTAATCTTTATTTTAGCTGGATAATTTCCACCAGAACCTTCATACGCTGTGTTTTCCAACTTCAAATACTCATTGTTTACTAAATACGCATACACATAACCGATATTTGTATCTTTTTCAAATTCCACTCCAAAAATTTCGCAAGATGATACATATTGACATGGCAGATATTCCTCATAAACCGACTCAAATGTTGCTGAATACTGCTCCATCAAAGCATCTATTTGTTCTTGTTTCAACTCGGAGGTGGAATCTTTATATGTGCATCCACTTACTAGTAAGATAATCATTAATAATGTACTTAAAATCTTTTTCATTTTTCTTCCCTCCGTATACCCTTATTGTTGGAATCTCTTTTAATGTCTCACTCTTAATTAGAAAATATCATTCCTAATCGTTTATATCAATAACCATTTTAATTTTTAGGTATTGTATTTTCTTATATCCTAATTTATATTTAAAAATAGGAGGCTATCATATGAACCCACAAAATAATTTCAAAAAAGGAGCAGTAGAAATGTTGTTGCTCCATATACTTAATTCCAAAGGGGACTGTTATGGATATCAACTTTCCCAATTAATTAAAGAAACATCTAACGAATATTTATCTATCCCAGAAGGCTCTCTTTATCCTGCTTTGTATAAATTAATGGAGAAAAAATATATAACTGATTACAAAAAACAAACTGGGAAACGCCTAATCAAAGTCTACTATCATATCGAAGATTCTGGAAAAGAGCGTTTAGAGAATTTAAGACAAGAATATATAGCTACAACGAACAGTATCTTCAAAATTTTAAATCATGACTTCCAAGACGAATCCATAGAAAACGCAAATGAATAAACCAAAAGCTATTTCAAAAAATGAGGTCAGTAGATAATTCTCCTGACCTCAAATTATGCTTAACGCTCTAAATGAAACAGAAATCATAAGTGCTAATATATCTTATACAATCTAAAAATCACTCTTCATATACATTGCAATTCCCCAAGCTGATAATACTACTCCACACATGCGTATATTAGGAATTAGCTGTGCATATCGTAAATCCCAATATCTGTCTGTGTCTACATTAATTAATTGATACATCATACTTGGAATATAAGAAGCTCCTGCTATCATTAAAATTCCAAGCACAAATAATATAATTATCGTTCTTTTTCTCTGATTATTCATAATTGACCTCCTACACACATCACCTTATTGTTGAAATGCTTTTGTTTCATGTTTATAGTAATACTTAAACCAATTTGATGTTGTATCATTATTGTAAAAATCACCATTAATCATATATTCAATTTGATAAGCGCCTCGCAGCCACATCTGCAATTCACCAGTAAATTGTTTGCTTATCCAATCGTAAGATTCTACTAATGAAGCCTTATATACTGATACAATTCCCCAATCATTTCCATTTTCACTTGTTTGACAATAAAACTCAATATGTGGTTTGTACGAAATAGTTACAGGTAAGTATACCGATAATATACGATAAAACACTTTTTCTCTATCAAAAGAAATTGGGAAAATTTTTTGTGCTTCTTCCAAAGATCCCCCATTTGTTTCCATATAGTGCTGAATGATTTCTTCCCGATTCATACATTCACTTATAGCAATCTCAGTACTGTTATCATTAACTTCTTGCACATCAATCATATTGGTTTCTGCAGTTGTTTTTTTTGCCGCTAATCCTGAAATACTGCATATTATCAAAATAGCAAAAACAAGAATGCTACTAATAATCTTGTTCATTGGCATCACCCTTTCTCTTTTAATTTTCTTTTCTTAATCACAAAATATCATCTAAAACCATTTATGTCAATAACTATTTAGTTTTTCTAGGTATTGTATTTTCTTATATCTTAATTTATATTAAATACAGGAGGCTATCATATGAATCCACAAAACAATTTCAAAAAAGGCGCAGTAGAAATGCTTCTGAAAAAATGTTTAGAGAATTTAGGGCAGGAATATATAGCTACAACAAACAGTATCTTTAAAATTCTAAATCACAACTTTCAAGATGAAACAGGAGAAAACGCAAATGAATAAAGCATCAAAAAACTATTACAAAGATTTAAAACTATCATTCCCATGTAAAGGAAAACAAGAAACACAGTTACTTCATGACATTTCATTACGTATAAATGAACTAAACGTTCAAAACCAACATATTACCTACGAAGAACTTTGTGATGAACTCGGTTCACCATTTGAAATCGTTTCTGATTATTTTGATAATGCAGATTCATGTTATCTTGCAAAGAAAATGCGCACTTCCCATTATCTACGCATTTTCTTAATTGGTCTTGCTATTTTGGCCCTAATTTTAACTGGTATCTATACGCTTTATCTTCAAAAAGCTTTGGATATTGTAAAAGAAAGTCAAATTATATATGTAGAAGAATACATTGAGTAAAACAGGGGATATTACATAAAATGAGGTCAGAAGATAATTCTTCTGACCTCAAATTTTTAGCATTTTACTATGGACAAACCTCTATCACTTTTCGCAATGTAAAGGAATAAATAAGTTTTTCCTTCACCGTTTTCCCAGTCAATCGTTCCAGTGCTTCTCCATAATATGCAAGCTGAGCTCGATACTTTTGCAACAGTTCGCTCTCTGCATGCACCCGATCTGTCTTATAATCCAATACGACAATTTCTCCATCTTCCTCAAAGTATGCATCAATAATCCCTTGTACTAACAACGTCTCATCTTCCACATCTGGATATACTGTGTTGGCAGGAACTCCTAATACAAATGGTTGTTCTGCGTATAGCATTCCTCTTCTCGCAGCTTCCTGCATTCGTTTTCCCAAATCAGAATGTAGGAACAACAGCAAATCTTGTACCTTTACCGCTTCTTCCATTTCTCTCGACAGAAATCCTTCCTGCTGCTTTTGATGGATTACCGCTTCCAATATTTTTTCATCATAGGTCATTGAAAAGTCAAGTAATTCCAACACCTTATGATAAGCTGTCCCACGGGAAGCTCCTGATAGACTTTCTTCTTCCTGCAAAAATTTAGGAAGGAATGGATATACAGTTTCTTCTTCCAACTCTGCTTCTTCCAAGTAGATTTTCTTCTTCAATTCAGATACCGACAATTTCTGTTTCATTTTCTGTGTGTGAATATGTGGATATTCATATACAAATTGTGTTTCAATCTGCTCTCTTGCTTCCTCGTTATAGACAAGTTCTGTATTCCAGTGATGCAATGCATCTTTCGTGAACTGCGAAAGAATCGCTTCCTCCATAGTTTCTCGGAATAAGGATTCTTTTGTAACGTTTATCAAAACCATCGGAACATCATCCCATGCTTTCTTGCGATACAATGCTGGCAGCACCCAGTCAAAATACTTCAGCGCACCTGCTAGCAAATGATAAGGAAGTGTTTTTTCTTTTCGATTTTCCAGTGAGGAATAGCTTCGCATCATTTTTTCAAAATCCGTAGCTGTACCAGTCATGATCAGCTTTTCCTTTGCTCGTGTCATTGCAACATACAATACTCGTAGTTCTTCTGCAATCGATTCCAACTGTGAGTTTTGTTGAATGACTTTCTTCAATAAGGTTGGTGTTTTTACACGATGCTTTGTATCTACTCGATCAATTCCGATTCCCAATTCTGGATGAATTACCATTTCACTTTTTACATCCTGCATATTGAAGGATTTGCCAAGACCTGCCACAAATACCACTGGAAATTCCAGACCTTTACTTTTATGAATACTCATAAGGGTTACAACATCTGCATCCTCTTCCATGAGATTTGCTTCTCCATAATCCACATTATATTTTTGCAACTGCTCCATATATCGTACAAAATTAAATAATCCTTTGTAACTTGTACCTTCAAATGCAACTGCCTTTTCACGAAACATTTCCACATTTGCGCTTCGCTGCTCACCACCTGGAAGTGCTGCGATATAATTTCCATATCCGGTTTCTTCCAAAATCTGCTCTAGCAATACATGGATTGCTGTGTAAGGAACTCTTGTACGAAACAAATTGAGCGTTTCCAAAAATGTATCTAGTTTTTGCTTCAAACGTTCATTCTCTCCTGATTCCAGATAAGAAAGCACACTTTCATACATGCATCCCTCTGGATGTGCGCTACGCAGCTGCGCCATTTCATTGCTTGTTACTTCTGCAAACATCCCTGATAAAACTGCTGTAAACGGAATGTCTTGCATCGGATTATCTAATACACGCAAGTAGTTCATTAATAATTGAATTTCTTGAGTTGCAAAATATCCTTCCCGCGAAGCACTGTATGTTGGAATTCCTTCATCCTTCAATACTTTTGCAAAGACATCGGACCAACCTTTTAAACTTCGCATTAAGATTACAATATCTTTATAGCTGACCGGACGATATTCCCCAGTCTTTTTATCCAGTACCTTCTGCTCTGCTTTTAGCTTTTTGATTCGTTGTGCTACAGCAATTGCTTCCAATTCCATTCGCTCATCTACCTTGGCATCAGGCGTTTCAATCATAAGCACTTCCGTCTCATTTCCAGGCATTTCTTCATAGGAAGCCCCCACATTCAAAGCTGCCTTTTCATCATATGCAATGCCGCCTAATTTTTTTGTCATGATTTGTTCAAATACATAGTTTGTACTATCCAACACCTCACGTCGACTACGGAAATTCTTATGCAAATCAATTCGTTGTGTCTGACTTTCTTCCAAACTATAGGTATTGAATTTTTCCATAAACAGCTCTGGTCTAGATAAGCGGAAACGATAAATACTTTGTTTTACATCACCTACCATGAAAACATTATAAATTCCTTGGGAAACCTTAGAAACACTTGTCAAGATTGCTTCTTGCACATAGTTACTGTCCTGATATTCATCTATCATCACTTCTTCAAATTGTTCCTGATATTCCTTTGCAACTTGAGTCGGCACAAATGCACCATCTTCTTCCGTTGTCAGAATCTGCAATGCAAACTGCTCCATATCGCTAAAGTCAATCAAGTTTCTACTAAGTTTCTTTTCCACAAAGATTTCTTCAAATGCAAACACAAGCTGCATTAAGATTTCCATATGTTTTTTTACAGCACACATATCTTCCTGCATCTCTTTTATGGTTGCAAAACAATATTTTTCTGTAAGCATTTTCACAGTAGACTTTACTTCTTCTCGAATCTCTTTCACCTGTTCAATGCTTTCTTCATAGGCATCTTTTTTGCTTACTCTGGCAAGTGTTGACCACTTAAGTCCTTTCAGCTGATATTGCAAATGCTCCAAAGAATCTGTCTCTGTCAGTTCCTCCAAAAGCATGATATCGTTTCGAAGCGTATCTGCGTAAGGCTCAGGTCCTCCTTCTTCTTCACAAATTGAAATTCCAAACTTCGCCAATGCAATCATATCTTCCATATACCATTTTGCTTCTTGTAAAAGCGCTTTCACAAAGGATTTCTCTTCCAATTCCTGTGGCGATTTCACATCATATTGCTTTACACAACTTTCCAACCACTCTCTTGGATTTGGATAACTTCTCGAAAATTCAAACAACTGCAAAATCATATCTTCTAATTTCCGATCATCTTTCCCTGTTGCAAAACTTTCCACAAATTCTATAAATTCTGACGTTTTTTCCACATATGCTTGTTCTAATGTTTCTTCCACCGCTTCTCGTTTGATCAACTTCAATTCCGCTTCTTCGCCAATTCGAAAGCCCGGATCTAGCTGAATGCGATGAAAATGTTCTCGAATCACCGATAGGCAAAAGCGATGTATCGTCGTGATGCGTGCTTGATGAATCAAGGTTGCCTGATGCTGCAAATGTTCATTTTCAGGTTCTTCTTCCAATGCTTCTTCAATTGCACCATGGATACGTTCTTTCATTTCTGAAGCAGCCGCTTCTGTGTAAGTTACGATCAGAAGTTCATCCACATTGATTGGATTTTCGTCTTTTGTCAATCGTTTAATAATACGTTCTACAAGAACTGCTGTTTTTCCAGAACCAGCAGCAGCAGACACGAGAATATTACGTCCTCGCAGATCGATGACTTGCTGTTGTTCTTTCGTATAAGTTACTCCCATGTCTACGCCTCCTCTCGCTTCATTTCATTTAACGCTTCCTGCGCACTTAGTTTTTTCAGGTTGCGCTGTTCGTACCCTGGTACTTTTTCATCAAAACGGCAAATGGATTGGTATGGACAATAATCGCACCCTGTATCTGTTCCCATTGTGTATGGTGCAATATCATTTTCTCCATTTAAAATCTGTTTTCCAATCTGCTTTACTTTTGCTTTTGTATAGTTCGAAATACTTTCAAAATCTTGTTCCGCCAATACTTTGGATGCTTTGGTTAATGCACCTGTTTTGGTTTTTCCTACCGGAATGATTTTGGATGCACCTGTAAATCGGTCAAATAATTCCAGCACCTCTTCTTCTGCCTGCACATATCCATCCAAACGTAATTCTTTTAAAAGTAGGTCTTCAATTTCCTCTTCCACGTCTGGACGTGCAATCACAGGATCTTTCATTCGATAATAGAATAAGCCCGCTGGTATGATTCTTTTTTCTGGATGTTTTTCTTGTTCCCTCTGTATTGCTGCATTCATATACACAACCAACTGCATTTGCAGACCATAGAAAAGTTCTCCCAGTTCAAAACTTTTGATTCCTGTCTTGTAATCAATCACTTTTACAGCAACTTTATCTGCATCCTCGTAAATGTCAATGCGGTCGATTTTCCCACGCAATCGCATTTGTCCCAATTCTTCTAATGCAATCTCGTTTTTGAATTTCATTTCAAAATTACTTGGAACAAATTCTCCACGTTCCAGTTGCTTCGTCAACGCCCAAATGGTACGCGCCAACATTCTCTTCAAACGTTCAATCACATACTCATTTCTTGCGTTGCTATATAGAATGGAATTGCCATAATCCGTAACACATTCTTCCACACTTTCTTCCATCAATGCCTTTTGTAATTCCTTTGAAACGGTTGTCCATGTCACACCTTCTCGTTCCAATTTCCCTGCATATTTTTCAATCGCACTATGGAATAATGTTCCTAAATCGACTGGTTTAAACTGATAAATTTCTCGTTCCTGCAATTTCAATCCATAGCTTAGAAAATGTGCATAAGCACATGCCGAAAATTTCTCCAAACGCGTCACACTATTTTCTAGGATATCCCCATAAAGTGCACGGGCTGTTTCTCGTGTCAACGCTGTATTTGGTTTATGATAAAAAGCAGCCTCTACAATCTGCTCAATTTTTTCGCACCATTCTGGATTTCGTTTGTACCAGCTGTAGAGCTCCTGCCACATAGTATTCATTCCATCTGCTCGCTGCTGTAATCCTTTTACCAAATATGATATGCCGCTGACTGCCGTCCATTCTTGTCCTAGAAAATCGGATTCGATTGTCTGTACTTTCATTTTCGGATATAGCTTTCGTAAATCCGCAATCAAATACGATGGACGAATGGCAGTTCCATCTGAACTTGCTTTACTATACGTCAGATACAATTGTGCCGATGGTTTTGTCATCATCAAATACAAATAAAATTTTTGAATAAATGTCTTCTCTTTTGTGCCTGGCGCAAGTTCTGTACCGTGCTCTGCAAATTTCTTTCGGTCATGTTCCGAAAGCAATCCTTTATTTTGTACACTTCCCGGAATATGCACATCGTTTACCCCAAGTAAAAATAACACTTTCACATCTTTCACACGGGTTCTCTGAACATCCCCAATTACAATCTGATCAATGGTAGGTGGAATGATTCCTACTTTCGCTTCCTCCAAACCTGCGTCCAACAGATTGCAATACTCTTTCATAGAAATCCGTTCTTCCCCAAGCAATGCAACGAACTGGTCTAATAATTCAATTACAATTCGATACACCTGTGCATATTCTTTTTCTAAGGCAAGCTCACCTGCTGCTGCAAACTGCTTTTCATATTCCTGCACACGTTCTTGCAATTTTTCTTGTACAAAGAAAGTATGTAGTGCTTTCGTAATATCCAATACCGTTTTGTGTCTGCGTTTTAGCACTTCCATAACTTCCTCTATATTTGCCAAGAACTTATTCTTGATTTCATTTATATGCGAAAGTTCCTCTTCACCCATCTGCTTTGTACGGCGAATCCATTTGTCCTTCCACTTTTGGTAACCTTTGATTCCTAGTGCCAATACATAATTTTCTAATTGGTCCACTTCTGTTCTCGTAAGTCCAGAAAGATCTGTTCTCAAATAACGAAATACACTTTCATACGAAAAGTTTTGTTCTGCCATAGCAAGTAAACTACGAATATATTCCACAAACGAGTTCAGCAAAATACTTCTCTTGTAATCCATAAACACTGGAATCTCATAAGTTGCAAATTCGCGTTCCACAAAACCTGCATAAGTCTCCATATCACTTGCAATTATCGCAATCTCTCGATATTGATACCCTTTTTTTCTCACAAGTCCACGTATCTTCTGTGCAACAAATTTTACTTCCTCCTGTGGATTTTTCCCACAATATATTTGGATTGCATCTTGCTCTTCCTCATATTGCTCTTTGGAATAGCGAAATACATGTTCTTGCAAAAAGGATAATGGTTCATTCTCTCGGAAACGATACACTGGTTTCTCATAAAGACAGACTGGCTCTTCGATTTCTACTCGCAACTCTTTTGCAAGCTCTATTAGGCTTGTCACCATCTGCTTACTCATAGCAAATAGTTGATACGGATGTTTGTAAACATACGGATTTTCTCGTCTATCCATCGTCACAGTTACAATGATTTTTTCACATACGCGCATAAGTTCTCGCAATAATTTATGTTGTACCGGTGTAAATCCTGTAAATCCATCTAGCACGATCACACTATCTTTTAGAATCTTTGACTTTGTAACAACACTTGCCAAAATTTCTAAGATTTCTTCTGCTGTGATATAGCGATCTTGCAAAAAACCTTGAAATCCTTCATAAATCGTACGGATATCCTGTAATTTATAATAAAGGCTCGTCTCTGGACCAGCTGCTGCAATCATCTCATCCAGCTGCTCTCCTTGCACATCATACTGGGTAAATTCTGAAAGCAAAGATTTCATTTCACTGATATAACCTGTCTTTTTCAAATTGCTTCCCAGAACACAAAGTTCTCCTTCTTTTTCCCCAGCAATCTTTCGAATTACAAAGTTTTTCCCCACATCATCTAAAACATCACGCTTGTTTTCCCCTGTTTCCTCAAAAATACGATGTGCTAACCGATTAAAACTCAATACATCTACATTTAAGATTCCTTTTCGAGGGCTTGCCATCACAAGGTCTTTCTGCGTCTGCATTGTAAATTGTTCTGGTACCAACACAATGTAATTTTTCTCTGGATGTGCCAGTGACTCTTTTGTAATCTGTTCATATAAATAATGGGACTTTCCAGATCCGGAAGGTCCCATGATAAATTGTAAACTCATCTTTTCCTCCTATTTGCATGTCGGTTACAATTTTACAATAAAGGCTGGAATCGGCGGATGATTTGGTCTGTTATAATAACAGCTTAAAATCACCAAATACTTCTTCCGATCCAAAGTTTTCAATTCTTCTAATAGCGCATCACGTTCTTCAAATCCACTATCTCCGCCACTATAAATGCACAGACTCATAAGTCCGCCTTTTTTCAACAGCTTCAATCCCTCATGAATTGCTTCAATGCTGGTATCCTTCTTTGTCGCAAGATTGTGATCTCCTCCTGGGAGATAGCCAAAATTAAAAACGATGCAACTTACACTATCTTTATCCACATGCTCTGCCATTTTCACATGACTTTTGCACAACACTTCTGCACGTTCTGAAAAACCGTGTTCACAAATCCGTTTCTTTGTCGTAGCAACTGCTGCTTCTTGAATATCAAAGGCAAATACTTTTCCTTGGTCTCCCACTAACTCGCACAGAAATTGAGTATCATTTCCATTTCCTGCAGTTGCATCAATACAAATGTCTCCTGCCTGGACATGTTCTTCTATAAAATGGTGGCACCATTCTGTAATCTGATAATTCTTCATTTATCTCACCTTCTCGTATATTTCAGCTGGAACATACCCTCTCGCAAAAATGCCATCTTCTTGGTATGACTCTTCTAACAACTCTCCATACTTACGAATCAATTGAATCTTTCCTGCTTCAGCATACGAGTAAACCTTTTCTACATAAATTTTCTGTTCACGCAGAATTCCCTCAATGGTTTCTTGCAATTCATCTAAGCCATCCCCATATTTTGCTGAAATACGCACAATATGATCTGCTTTGAAATCTCTTAAAATCTGCTCTTCGCTAATCTGATCTTGCTTATTGAACGCAGTGATAATTGGCTTGTTCTTTACATCTAAGTTTTCTAATGTTTCATATACGATGTACATTTGTTCATCTACTTGTGGATTAGATGCATCTACCACATGTAAAATGATATCTGCATATTTTGCCTCTTCCAATGTACTACGAAATGCTTCAATCAAATGGTGTGGCAGCTTACGAATAAATCCTACTGTATCTGTCATCAAAACTTCCTGTTTGCTTGGCAATTTCAAATTACGTGTAGTTGGATCTAGTGTTGCAAATAGCTTGTTTTCTTCTAAAACACCTGCTCCTGTTAATTTATTTAGCAAGGTTGATTTTCCTGCATTTGTATATCCAACGATTGCTACCACTGGAATATTATTACGGCTGCGCTGTTCTCTTGTCACTTCACGATGACGTTTCACATCTTTTAATTCACGATTCAATTGTGCAATGCGATCACGAATCAAACGTCTGTCCATTTCCAATTTCTTTTCCCCTGGACCTCTTGTTCCAATTCCGCCACCAAGTCTGGATAATGTTTTTCCAAGTCCAGTTAATCTGGATTGACGATATTTTAATTGGGCAAGTTCGACTTGAATCTTTCCTTCATTGGTTGCCGCTCTTGCAGCAAAAATATCAAGAATGATCAACGTTCTATCCATGACTTTCGTTTCCAACACATCTTCCATATTACCAAGCTGTACTGGTGTCAATTCATCATCACAGATAATCCCTGTCGCCTCTGTTTCCCAGATTAACTCCTTGATTTCTTCTAATTTCCCTTTTCCCACATAAGTTCCTGGGTGGATATTATCTAAGTTCTGCACAACACGTCCCACTGTTACGGCACCTGCTGTTGCAGCCAATTCTTCTAATTCATCAAGAGATTTTTGCGTGTCATCGTTATCACTTGTACTAACAGCGACTAAAATAACTCTCTCTTCTATTTCTTTTAATTCAATTAACTCTGCCATTCGCATCTCCTATCTTGTTTCCAAAAATTCCGCTTCTTTTTCTACACTTACATCCTCTGGATAAGCTTCTTGATAAGCTTTCATTTCATCCTTTGCTTTTTCCCACTTGCCTAATCTTTCGTAAGCTGTAATCTGATGAAGTGCAATTTCCTGTTTTAACTCTTCTGTACAATCCTCTTGTGCAAGTGCCTTTTCATAGGCTTCTAGTGCATCTTCATACTGCTCCAATTCATAATAAGAGGCTCCTAGCATACTATAAATCGTTGCTGATTCTTTTGTTTCCTGCACGAGTGCTTCCTTTAATGCATCCACCGCTTTATCGTATTCCCCTAACTCGAATGCAGCAATTCCCATGCCTCTATAAGCTTCCTCTAAATGTTTTTCTTCCGCAATCTCGTCTGCAAATGTTTCCATTGCCATCTCATATTTGCCATCTTCCAAATAAGAAACGCCATCTTTGATATTGGAACCACATCCGGTTAGTATCATTGTTCCTACGATTAAAATACTATATAATTTCTTTCTCATCTATTATTCTCTAATATGCTCAAGTCCTTGATTTAAAATGCTTTGAATGTGATCATCTGCTAAGGAATAATACACTGTTTTCCCTTCTTTACGGTATTTTACCAGTTTCATTTGTTTTAATATACGAAGCTGATGGGAAACAGCAGATTGTGTCATCTCTACTACCTCTGCCAAATGACATACGCACAATTCCCCTTGTGCCAATACGCACAAAATCTTAATCCGTGTCACATCACCAAACACTTTATAAAATTCAGCCAATCCCTGCATGATTGCCTGACTTGGCATTCCATCCTCTATCTGATGGACTACATTCTCATGTACTTCTATCTCATCACAACATTTTGTTTCAAGCATATTTTTACTCCTTCCATTCTTTTTATTATGAACGAATCCCGTGCACAGGTCAACCTTATTTTCCATCAGTCACAACAAAAAGGATGCTCACTGGTTAAGTAAGCATCCCTGTTGCTTTAGTTCTTTTTGAGTAACGTTCGAACAGAATTTAATACACACAGCATTGCAACACCTGTGTCTGCAAAGACTGCCATCCACATATTTGCCATTCCCAATAATCCGAGAATCATTACTGCTACCTTAATTACAATAGCAAACACTACATTCTGCAAAGCTATGGCATTTGTTTTCTTCGAAATAGATAAGGCCACTGGAATTGCTTCCATCGATGAAGTCATAAAGACAAGATCTGCTGCTTCCATGGCTGCATCTGCTCCGCTTCCCATGGCTGCTCCTACGTCTGCTCCTGCCAACACCGGCGCATCATTGATTCCATCTCCCACAAATAGAACATTTCCATATTTTTCTCGAAGCTCATTTAGATGACTTAGTTTTTCTTCTGGTAAAAGTTTCGCATAAACCTTTTCCACTCCGACTTCTTTCGCAACTGCTTCTGCACTTTCTTTTGCATCACCCGTTAACATCACTGTTTTGAAACCTGCTTTTTTCAATGCAGCAATTGCTGATTTAGAGTCTGATTTTATAGTATCAGAAATCACAATGTATCCTAAATAGTTGCCTTCCAGTGCTACATATACTTCTGTTCCAGAAGTTGTTTCTTGCTCTGATAATGCAATCTGGTTTTCAAGCATCCATGCTCGATTTCCACAAAGCACTTTTCCATGTGTTGTTTCTGCACAAACACCTTTTCCAGCAATCTCATCTACACTGATTGGTTGCTCAACTTCATATCCTCGTTCTTTTGCTTCCGATACAATACTATGGGCAATCGGATGTGTCGATACACTTTCCGCAATGGCAGCCATTCTTAAAAGTGCCTCTTCCTCTCCATCCACTGCTACACATTTCTGTACTGCAAAGTTTCCTTCTGTAATTGTTCCCGTCTTATCCATCACAACAGCCTTCACATGTTGCATCATTTCCATTGCAAGACCGCCTTTAAATAAGATTCCTTGCTTTGAAGCTGTTCCGATTCCCGCAAAATAGGCAAGTGGCACACTTAACACAAGTGCACATGGGCAGCTAATAACTAAGAAAGAAATGGCAGTATAAATCCAATAATACCAATCTCCTGTCACAATCGCTGGGATAATCGCTGTCAAAACAGCTAAACCTACTACAACTGGTGTGTATACACGTGCAAAACGTGTAATAAAACGGTCAATTTTTGGTTTGGAAGCTGCCGCATTTTCTACTGCATCTAAAATACGTGTTACCATAGATTCTTCTAAGGTTGCTTCCACACGCATCTGCAATGTTCCGGAAGTATTGATGCATCCCGAAGTCACTTTGTCTCCCGTTCTTACACTAACAGGAACTGGTTCTCCTGTAATCGGCGCTGTATCAATACGGCTTTTCCCTGCTACTACAACACCATCTAATGGAATTCGTTCACCAACACGTACTAATAAAACATCACCAATTTTTGCTTCTTTTGCAGGAATCACATGGACATGACTATTGTGAACATAGTTCACCACTTCTGGTCTTAAATCCACTGCGTCCATAATCTGTGTTCTGCTTTTTTCTACTGCAATCTCTTCAAAATATTCTCCTACGCGGAAGAACAACATAACTCCCACTGCTTCTGCATAATCACCAATTACAAAAGCAGCTAATGTAGCTATACTCATCAAGAAATTTTCATCAAACACTTGTCCCTTTAAAATATTTTTTCCTGCTTGTTTTAAAATCTTTCCGCCTAAAATTAAATATGCCAAAACATATGTGACAGCTGCTACTCCATTTGGAAGAAACATCGCTAAGACAAATAAAACTGCCCCGATTCCGATACCAAGCCAAGCTGGGTATTCCTTCTTCTCTTGTAAAGAAGCTTTCTTTCCTTCTTCTTTTTCTCTCACTATGACTTCCGACTCGATGGAAGCACAGATTCTCTGTAGCTCTGGAAGTAAATCACTGGTATCACTTGCTTCGACTTGTAACTGCTTCGTAGCAAATGTAATGGTAGCTGACTTTACTTGTGGCAGTTCATTAATCTTCTTCTCCATCTTCGCTGCACAATTGGCACACCCAAGATGTTCTAAAATGTATGTCTTATGTCCTTTCATACTTTCATCTCCTTAACATATGAATGATTGTTCATATATTCATTTAACTACTTTTTATATCCTATGTCAAGGAATATGATAGAATTCATATAAAAAAATTGAGATGGATGATTTGATTCATCCACCTCAACTAATCTCATACCTATTTATTCCTCTTCTGTCATCATTCCAGACTCACGATACAATCGATTGTTTTCAATACTTTTTATGGTTTTCTATATACTACTTTTACATTTTGGGCATCATATTCTTCAGTTTCAAATTTTGCGATAAGGTACTCGATATCGGAAGCAAATACTAACAAACTATTCTCTTCCATGCAATTATATCGCAACAAAATATTTTCCGCATCCAATGCAAACACCTGATTTAAGGATAGGTCCTCTAAATCCAATGTGTAACGAAAATCACATTTATTTTTTTTGAAAATTTCAAATATTTTCTCACAAGAAAGACTTTTATTCTTTTTTACTAACAATAGTGTTGATGATGTTGATGAACGAAAAGCTCCTGCGCCATGCGCTTTAATAATACCAAAATATACCTTACCATAATCATTAATATATGCATTATCATATATGCCATAATCTAATTCATTCAATCCCCACACTTTTTTATAATCTGTTATTCTATTATATCTCCCATGACTTACAGTGTGTGTACAAATGAAATAAATATTATAATCTTCAATATCAATACTGCGAAGAAACCAATCATCCCAACATTGCGGAGTTCCATTTTGAATATTTTCGTTTCTGATGTTCTCAAACTGAACCAACATTTCAGAATAGATTTTTATGCGATTATGTCTTTCTACAATTTCAAAGTTTTCAAAAACCATATTTTTCTCCTCGTGATTAATAAAAGAACTATAATCTGTTTGATATTTCTTTGAAAAGCCTGTTTCGGTAGCACACTTTACAGCATTGACGCCTTTTGAACTTTATAACCAGGCATCATATGTATATGCGTAAGTATATCCATTCTCAGTCACAGTGTCAATCAGATAAGAGGTATCATTAACTGCGGCTAAACGACCGACTTTATCGTAGAACATGTTGTAAGTCAAAGACTTAAAACGTTTATGGCGCAGTTACAGAAACTTATTATGATATGGAAGATTAGATATTTCATTGCAATACAACAATGCAGGTGAATCATATCAATCCACCTGCATAATTTTTCTGCTTATTCGTTTGTTTTTGTTCTGACCCTACTAAACTTTGGAGATTCCTTCTTTAAAATGATTCATTATATACAACTTCAAGCTTATCCAAATCAATTCGAAATCTCTTTTCATAGCTATAATCATGACAACATTTAAACACGCCTTGTTTATTATATTCATTTACATTTATGACATGTACAGATAAATACACGATATTCTCACTTTCGCTGTTGATGTAAGCTCTTACACTAGAATATTTCAGTGTTTCTGTTTTATTATAATCTACTACTTTGCTTTCATCGATAACTTTTCCTTGTTGATCTGTCTTAAACGAAACAGAAAGCATAAGTGGTAATTTTTCATTGTAACCTTGGTCACTCACCTTGACTGTATATAGTGCTCCCTCTTTTTCAACCGTAACACTTTCTTCCACAGTATTACTCTTATTCGAGCGAAAATATGCGGAAGCAAAAAGGATTACTAAAACTATCGTTACAGTAATTATTAAAATGCTTATTCTGTTTTTCTTCATACAAATCACCTACTAAAATGTTTCTGTAATACTAGCAGTTACTTGCTTTCTCCAATAACTATTTGTGGTATTCGAATATCCAGCATTAACAAATGCAGCACTTGTTCCAAAAGAAGCTGTATTTGACACAGCTATCTCAACTGTACAAACTACTTTTATATAAAGTCTTGTATATGATGAATTATCTATATAGATAGAATATCCACTTGCAATGGTTATCATCCCTGAATGCGGATTGATATATCCATTTCCATTGAACGAATTAATAACAAAAGTTTTTGAGACAGCATCAACAATAACTTTTCCCTGTGCTCCATACGTAAGTGTCGTTATTCCATCTGAATATTTTTTTTCAGATCTAACATACCAAATTTTCGCATCTGCACTAGTATAATAATCATCGTAAATTAGCGTACGAGGTTGTACAAGTCCATTTTTTTCACAATAATCATTCCATATTTGAGCATTTAATGTTTTGTCTATATTATCAGCTTCTTCATAAGTAATATTATGTTTTTTTGCATAATCCGAAATATATTCTTCTCTTGTTATAATTTTTAAGTCCGAAAATTCAATCACTTCTTCTAATTGTGAAGTTTCTTCTTTAGCGTCAGCAATTACTGTCATTCCCATAATCATACTAATACAACAAATCAATGATATTAATTTTTTTCTCATAGCAATCTCCTTTCATTACTTTGCGTTAATGCATAATCTTACTTGAATATATCTACACAATATACATTGGGCTCACCCTTTCTCTTTGCATTTTATTTGATATAATACCGGTTGTTACACCCAAAGCATTTAATTCCAAATATATTTTATATCCTCTAAAAATCACTCTTCATATACATTGCAATTCCCATTAGAATTGCATCACTTATTACTGCTGCAATTAGATATATCAACCATTTTTTCCAGATTACTCTTATAATTATTACCACACACAAATATATAAACAACAGCACCCTAGCTCGCTTTCGATATACTATTTTTTCAATTTTATCTAATGGTTTATTAAGCGCTTCTAAAGGTGAAAACTTAAATATAACAATGTTTGCCATCATGTATATGATTATTATTGCTACATTTACCTTACAGTATTTTATGAACATTAAATTCATCACTAACAAAAGCATCGATAAAATCAAACAACATTTTACCTTTTCTGCGTGATATCCTCCACTATATCTTCTTAAGCTGAAGTAACATAAGGAAAAAAATACACATTCCTTTAGATTTCCGATCAAATACCCTATTACTAATGACAATATTATATTGAGTAAAACCATAATTCCTTGCTCAATGCCAAAAAGATATATTTCTTTCGAATATTGTGGATTTTCCTCTAATTGATATATCTTATCCACTAATTTTTCAATTCTATGTTTCATAATTAAAATCTTCTTAGTTCCTTAGCACTTTTAGGAATTGGAGGTTGATTAATATAAAACATACATGTTGAGTTCACATTAAACGCTGTAACAACAACTGCTAATCCCATTATTAATTTTGCACACTTTAAAATCTTACTTTTCATACTTTTTCCATCTACTTTCTGTTTTTTACTTTTATTCTAGCATATTTTCTGTCTCTTTTTTGGTTAATGTTGTAACTCACACTTTTTCTGTTGTAAACTAAAACCCGAAATGACAGATTTTATCATTTCGGGTTTTCTTATTCCATATTCACAAATAATAATATTGTTAACGTAAAAATCTGGTTTTGTGTATTGATGTTTACGATTCCATTTAATCGTTCTACTGCATCTCGTATATTTTCCAAACCAAAACCATGATTTTCTATATCTTCTTTTTTTGTAATAAATGTATTTTTATTATTGATATTCAATTCCCCTTGGAATGCATTTTGAATCTCTAGCACGACTCGTCCTTTTGTGTATTTCATAGTAAAATCCACTTTTTTGTCATGTAATTCTTTTACAGCTTCTGCCGCATTATCTAATGCATTTCCAAGGATACAGCATATTTCATAAGCAGGAATATTCAGATTTTCAGGTATTTGAATATCCAAATCATATGTAATATCTCTTTGATTTGCTTCCATTATTTTGTAATTAAGAATACTATCTATAACCGTATTTCCTGTACTTATTTCTTGATTATATGATGTCTCTGCATCAATCATATTTCGCAAATAAACTTTTGCTTCCTCATGATTCTTTTCCTCGACGAGTTGATTCAATACAATTAAGTGATTTTTCAAATCATGCTTCATTTTTTTCCAAGCCAAATTACTTTTTTCCATTTTATCAACTTGATTTTCAAAATATTGATTTTCTTTCTTTAGCATGATTCGTTCATATTCATCACTTACATTTTTTATAATATAATCGTATAGCCAAAATACTCCAAAATTAAGTGCAAATACATCAACAACCGCTAGAATTTCTTGCCATTTTGCATCTCCTTCTATTTGTAGAATCTTCATAAGCATATATAATGTTCCAATAGGTACTAAAATAATAAAGATCCAATGACTATTATGAATCTTTGTTCCCTTTTTCAAATTTTGAAAATTTGAAATAAGTAATACCATTGCATATGCAACTATTTTTGATGCAATAATACCAAATATAATCGAGTAGTCATTTTTCAAATATACGGTCACATCAAAGTATCCTGTTAAAAATGCAACCATCGTTTCTGTTGTCATTAATATCATGTAAATTATAAATGCAACAAACAAATTTTTCAAAAATGTTTTATTGTACAAAAATGACAATCCAATAAATGAAATCACATTACATACAAGCATAACAATTGGAACATTACTTACAAAGTAAACTACTGTAAGAACAAGAAAATATGCTATATAAGCCAATCGTTCTAATAATTTGTTAGGTGTGCTTGATTTTGGATAAAATATATGAAAGAATCGATATACAATATAACTGTATGCTATATTTCCTATTATGTATACAATGTTATACAAATTCATTTCCATATTTATAGATCTCCCATTTCTAATCTTAACTGCAATTCTTTTACCATTTTTCTCTGAGATTGACTAATTGGAAGTACATCATTATTTTCCATAATCAGAGACGTTGGCTGAAATATTTTTACCTTATCGTAATTTACCAAAAAAGACCTATGACATAAGAAAAAATTACTTCCATTTAATTTTTCTGACACATCCTTAAGCGTTCCATAAAAAACATCTTTATTCTTTTCCGTACATATCACGATTTCTCTATTTTTTACTTCAAAATAAAGGATATCCTTTAGCAACTCTATTCTTTGTTGAGCACCTTTTTTATATACAAACTTCTTCGGTTCATTTCCAAGTATCTTTAAGGTTTTATCGAGTACTTTTTCTATTTTTTCTTCTTTTATTGGTTTTACAAGAAAATTCAGTGGATGTGAATCAAATAGCTCCATTGCATAAGATTCTTTTGCTGAAATATATACAATTTGCATATCATCATTTTTCAGTTCATTCCTCACCCAATCAGCTAATTCTATCCCGTTCATTTCACCTAATTCAATATCTAAAAATATCAGATGAAATGTCTTATCTGTTTTCATATACTCCAAACATTCTTCTGCTGATGCAAAAACTTCAATATTTATTTTAATTCCTTTTGCTTTCGCTTGGTGATATAGATATTGTTCTAGTTGTGTTCCCACTCGTAATTCATCTTCGCATATAGCCACATGTAACATTGTATATAGTCCTCTCATGCAAAGAGGCCAGTAGAAAAACTCTACTGACCTCCATTTTTTATTTCTTATTCAGCATCTTGTCCATAAAGTGTGATTAATTTGTTTAAGTAAGCATATCTTTCTTTTGCAAATTCTTCAGATTTTGTGAATAATGCTTCAGCTCTTTCTGGGTTTGCTCTCATTAACGCATTGTAACGAACTTCTCCGTCTAAGAATTCTCTGTAGCTTTCTGTTGGAGCTTTACTATCAAGAGTAAATTTGTTTCCTTCTGCTGCAGGGTTAAAACGGAAGTTGTGCCAGTAACCAGATTTTACTGCTAATTCTTCTTCAGTTTGAGCTTTGCTCATACCTTTCTTAATACCATGGTTGATACATGGAGCGTAAGCAATGATTAATGATGGTCCTGGATAAGCTTCTGCTTCTGCAATTGCTTTTACAGTTTGGTTAAAGTCAGCACCCATAGCGATTTGTGCTACGTATACATAACCATAGCTCATTGCGATGCTTGCCATATCTTTCTTCTTCACTTCTTTACCAGCTGCTGCGAATTGAGCAATTGCACCTGTTGGTGTAGATTTAGAAGATTGTCCACCTGTATTAGAGTAAACTTCTGTATCGAATACCATAATATTTACATCTTGTCCAGATGCTAATACGTGGTCAACACCACCAAATCCGATATCATATGCCCAACCGTCTCCACCGAAGATCCATTGAGATTTTTTAGCTAAGAAGTCTTTGTTGTTTACGATGTCTTTGCAAAGTTCACAGTCAATTCCTTCTAATGCTGCTACTAAGTTATCTGTAGCTGTACCATTTGTTGCGCCACAGTTGAATGTTTCTAACCATTCGTTGCAAGCTGCTTTTACTTCTTCTGATGCTTCTTCTGAAGCTGCAACTGTTTCAACTTTTGATTTTAATCCATTTCTTAAAGCTTTTTGAGCTAATAACATACCATAACCAAATTCAGCATTATCTTCGAATAATGAGTTAGCCCATGCTGGACCTTGTCCTTTTTCGTTTACTGTATATGGTGTAGATGGTGAAGAGTTACCCCAGATTGAAGAACAACCTGTTGCATTTGCAATGTACATTCTGTCACCAAATAATTGTGTGATTAATTTAGCGTATGGTGTTTCTCCACAACCTGCACAAGCTCCTGAGAACTCAAGTAATGGTTGTTTGAATTGGCTACCTTTTACTGTTGTTTCTTTGAATTTAGCAACTACTTCTGGTTTTACTGGAATTTCTCTTCCGTAATCGAAGTATTCTTGTTTTCCAACGTTTTCTTCCATGCTTTCCATAACAAGTGCTTTTTCGCCCTTCTTACCTGGACAAACGTTAACACATGATCCACATCCTGTACAGTCATAAGCTGATACTGTCATTGTGAATTTCATTCCTGGCATACCAATCATATCGATTGTTTCAAGTCCTTCTGGTGCGTTAGCAACTTCTTCTTCTGTTAAAGCTACTGGACGAATAACAGCGTGTGGACATACATATGCACAACGGTTACATTGGATACAGTTTTCTGATTTCCATACTGGGATATCAACTGCAATACCACGTTTTTCGAATGCTGCTGATCCAGATGGTGTAGTACCATCTACATATTCGTTAAATGCAGATACAGGAAGATTGTTTCCTTCTTGTGCATTTACTTTTGTTTGAATATTTTTAACGAAATCTACAACGTCAGCTCTTCCACCTTTGATTTCTGGTGAGAATAAACCTTCATCTTCTGCATCTTTCCAGCTTTCTGGAACTTGGATTTCAACGATTTGTTGTGCACCGGCATCGATTGCATCGTAGTTCATTTGAACGATCTTATCACCTTTTTTGCCGTAACTTGCTTTTGCAGCTGCTTTCATTAAATCGATTGCTTGTTCTTCTGGAATGATTTGTGCAAGTTTGAAGAATGCAGATTGAAGAACTGTATTGATACGTCCGCCAAGTCCGATTTCTTTACCAATCTTGATACCATCAATTGTGTAGAATTTGATGTTGTGGTTTGCAATAAATGCTTTTACTTGTCCTGGTAAGTGTTCTTCAAGACCTTCCATATCCCAAGAGCAGTTTAATAAGAATGTACCACCATCAACTAATTCTTGTACCATGTTATATTTGTTTACATAAGATGGGTTGTGGCAAGCTACAAAGTTAGCTTGTTTGATTAAATAAGTTGATTTGATTGGTTTCTTACCGAAACGTAAGTGAGACATTGTAACCCCACCTGATTTCTTAGAATCGTAATCAAAGTATGCTTGAGCATACATATCTGTGTTATCACCGATAATCTTGATTGAGTTCTTGTTAGCACCTACAGTACCGTCAGCTCCAAGTCCCCAGAATTTACAGTTGATTGTTCCTTCTGGTGTTGTAACTAATGGTGCACCTACTTCTAATGAAAGGTTAGTAACATCATCTACGATACCAATTGTGAATTTTTGTTTTGTTGTATTTTCATATACAGCAACGATTTGTGCTGGTGTTGTATCTTTTGAACCTAAACCGTAGCGTCCTGTGAATACTGGAACTGCATCGAATTTGCTTCCTTTTAATGCAGCTACTACATCAAGGTATAATGGTTCACCAAGAGCACCTGGTTCTTTTGTTCTATCTAATACTGTAATTTGTTTTACAGATTCTGGAATTGCATTAATTAATGCTTCTGCACAGAATGGTCTGTAAAGACGAACTTTCACTACCCCAACTTTTTTGCCTTGTTCTAATAAGAAATCAATTGTTTCATCAATTGTATCACATACAGAACCCATAGCAACAATTACGTGTTCAGCATCTTCTGCTCCGTAGTAGTTGAATAATTTGTAGTTTGTTCCAATTTTTTCATTTACTTTATCCATGTAATCTTGTACGATTGCAGGCATTGCATCGTAGTATGGATTACAAGCTTCTCTTGCTTGGAAGAAGATATCTGGGTTCTGAGCAGAACCTCTTTGGCATGGATGATTTGGATTTAATGCATGTTTTCTAAATGCATCAATTGCATCCATATCTGCCATATCTTTTAAATCTTCGTAATCCCATGTTTCGATTTTTTGAATTTCATGAGATGTTCTGAATCCATCGAAGAAGTTGATGAATGGAATTTTTCCTTTGATTGCTGAAAGGTGAGCAACTGGAGTTAAGTCCATAACTTCTTGTACACTTGATTCACAAAGCATAGCACATCCTGTTTGACGGCATGCATAAATATCTGAGTGGTCACCAAAGATTGATAACGCATGACTTGCTAATGCACGTGCAGATACGTTGATTACACCTGGTAATTGTTCCCCAGCAATTTTATATAAATTAGGAATCATAAGCAATAAACCTTGAGATGCTGTAAATGTTGTTGTTAATGCACCTGCTGCTAATGATCCGTGTACTGTACCAGCTGCACCAGCTTCTGATTGCATTTCTGTTACTTGTACTGTTTGTCCAAAAATATTTTTTCTTCCTTGTGTAGCCCATTCATCTGTAGCTTCAGCCATTACAGATGATGGAGTGATAGGGTAGATTGCTGCAACATCAGTAAATGCATATGATGAATGCGCTGCTGCATGGTTACCATCCATGGTTTTCATTTTTCTTCCCATCGTTATCGTCCTCCTTAATAAATAGCGCTTGAAAAAGCTTCCCTTTTCATATTATCAATATTATACACTTCCTTTTTTGTAAAATCTAGTATATATTTCACACTTCTTGTACCTTTATAAATGCATTCAGATTTTATCCGTTTCTTTGCCGAATTGACAGATTTTTATACTTTTCTAGCCATTTTCACTATATAATAAAAAGAAAAATATTTTAGAAATGGAGGGATTTTATGAGTAACACGAAACACAAAGCACATTTCGGCACACGTTTTGGCTATATTATGGTCGCGGCTGGCGCCGCTATAGGTCTTGGTAATATTTGGAAGTTCCCTTACCTCGCATACGGCGGAGGTGGAGGCGCATTTGTAGCCGTATATCTGATCTTATGTCTCGTTCTCGGTCATCCTGTTGTTGAAATGGAAACAGCCGTTGGACGATATGCCAAAACAAACGTAATTGACGCCTATGGAATGATTCATAAAAAATGGAAATTCATCGGTGTGATTAATGTCATCTGTACCTTGTTGATTGATATGTACTATATCATTGTTAGCGGATATGTCCTTAAATATGCCATCGATTTTTTAATCGGTTCTGATTTTGGTCCAGACAGCGCTACATACTACACTTCATTCATTTCTGATCCAATCGAACCTTTGATTTACGCCGCTATTTTAATGGCTCTTACTGCCATCTTACTATCTTTTGGCATCACAAACCTCATTGAGCAAGTAACAAAAGTGATTATGCCTCTTTTATTCATTTTATTAGTAATTTGTGGTATTTGGGCGCTCTTTATTTCTGAAGGCGCTATTGAAGGATTAAAATTTTATCTAATTCCAAATTTTGAAAACTTTACTTGGAAAGTATTTGCTGATGCATGTATGCAAGTTATGTTCTCCGTTGGTATTGGTTGGGCAATTTTCAGTACCTTAGGTGCTACTGTTTCTGATAAAAATAATATTCGAAAAGATTCCATGTGGGTAACGATTTGTGATACAACCGTAGCTGTTACTGCTGGATTTGTTATCATTCCTTCCGTAGTCGGAGCTGGTTCCACAATGACCGCCGGACCTCCTCTTGTCTTCTTAGCGATGACGGATATCTTTGGAAATTCCCCTGGCGGAAGAGTCATCGGTTTCTTTTTCTTTATGGCTCTTATTTTTGCTGTTATCTCAACTTACTTTACAATCCTTGAGATTCCAGTAAAATGCTTGGAAGAAAAATGTAAGATGCACCACACAAAGGCGACGGTTCTCACTTCCATCTTTATTTTTGCTGGTGGAATCATCTGTTCCCTCAGTCAAGGAAATGGACTACTTAGTCAAATCAAACTTCCTTGGTTCTATTTTGGCAGCGAATCTGTTTCCTATAATATCTATGACTGGGTGGATTGTTTCTCTGGATATGTCCTGCTTCCACTTGGCTGTCTCCTTACCACCATTTACTGTTGCAAAGTTTGGGGATATGATGCATATGAAAAAGAACTTACCAAAAATGGACGTGACGGAAAACTTCGTTTGTACGATAAAATAATCATGACCGTTGTTGTTCCGATTTTGACCTTAATCGTTATCTTGAACTGTTTTGGATTTATCAAATAGTAAAAAAATCTTAGGGCAATACACCATTGTCCTAAGATTTTCTCTTTTAAAGATTTTCATTTATAAAAGCATCTACCATTTCTTTCCTTGGAATCGCTGGTATTCCGCCTCGTTTCTGTACACACAATCCTGCAACTGCATTTCCTGTAACAGCACAGTTCTTAATGTCTTCCCATTTCATTTCTTCTATTGTTTGTTGATAAGAAAGGAAGCAGCTTAAAAATCCGCCCCAGAAAGAGTCTCCTGCTCCTGTAGTATCGACTGCTTCCACACGAAATCCTTTCACAATCTCTTTCTGATCTTTTCTTGCAACCAGTACACCTTTGCTTCCTAATGTGATTGCTAATAATTTTACACCTCTTGAAAGTAATTCCTCTGCGGCTTCTTCGTAACTTGTCTTTCCTGTTAATAAAAGACTTTCTTCATCCGACACTTTCATCATATCTGCATATGGTATCATTGCTTTCATTTCATCTACGGCAGTTGCTTGACTTTCCCATAAAGATGCACGATAGTTTGGATCATAGGAAATCAGTGCTCCTTCCTTTTTTGCAAATGTGACTGCTTCTATGGTCGCACTTTTTGCCGGCTCATCTGTCAAAGATAGCGAACCAAAATGAAAGATTTTACAATTAGAAAGTAATTCTTTATCAAGTTCTTCTTTTCGAAGCATCGTATCTGCACCTGGTTTTCTTGCAAAGGAAAAATGTCTTTCACCATTTTCATCAATCGCTACAAATGCAAGTGTTGTAAAACAATCTGGATCTTCTACAATTGCCTTTGTATCAATCCCTTCTTTTTCTAATGCCTCTTTTAGAAAAGAACCATGCATATCTGTTCCAACTTTTCCAATGAAGGCAGTACGGTATCCCATATGGCTGGCAGCTGTCAATAAATTTGCTGGAGCCCCTCCAGGATTCTGTTCAAAAAGTTTCATACCTTCTTTTCCCTGTCCTGCCTCAGTAAAATCAATCAGTAATTCTCCCAATGCTACAATATCAACTTCTTTTCCCATTTTTTAATTCCTCCACGATTTGATTGTAACGCTTTTTATTCAAACGATAAAAGAACAATACAATCGCCGTCACAATCCAGAGTGCACCTGGAATTGTGGTAAATGCATGTTTCATAATGGCAATGACTGCTGCATTCTGTGTTTGATTTGCAACATAACCATATTTTCCAAGAAGCCCTGCCAAAAGCGCTGTTCCTATGGCCATTCCTACCTTATTGCCGAGCGATATAAATGCGTACTGAAATCCGTCATTTCGAAGTCCTGTTTTCCATTCTCCATATTCCACACAATCTGGAATAATCGCATAAATAGCTGTATTAAATCCCGAGAAGAAAAACTGTGTAATACCTGAAAGTGCATAAAATGCAATTGGAGATTCCTTCACATTAAAGAAAAACAATGCTAGCATCGAAATACCTGTTAGCAAAGCAAATACGGATGCGGTTCTTCCTTTATTGTTTAATTTTCGGAATACCGGCTGAAAACATGCTGCTCCTATAATAGAAGGAATAATGATGCTCATAGAATATGTTGTATAATAAGCAGCATTTCCTTCCACATAAGTAAAGTAGTATAAAATATCTGCATTTCTTCCATATAGCGTAAATCCGAATAACACTTGGCCAATCAACGCTAACATATATGGTTTATTCTGCAATACTGCTTTGAGCTGTACTTTAAGAGAGATTTTCTCTTTTTCCGGTATGATAACAGCTTCCTTTGTCTTTGCAAAACAGAAAAAGTGACATAATGTAAAAATGCATCCGTAAATGATTGCAACGGTCAAATATCCTGTCTTTGCACTGTGACTTCCAAATTTATTTACCAATGGTACCGTAATGATATTCAATACTCCAATCGCAATCATTGCGGCAACAGAACGTGAAGTGTTGATTTTGGCACGCTCGTCTATATCCTGCGTCATTGCTCCACAAAGTGTTCCGTATGGTATGTTTACACATGTATAGCCTAATACAAGTAAACAATATGTAATCACCATATAAATAATTTTAGCATTCTGTGACCAGTCAGGTCTAGCCCAAAATGTCAGAATTAGAAGAATTGCTGTAATTGGTGCGGCAATCAAAAGCCATGGGCGATAACGTCCCCACTTTGATTTTGTTTTATCTGTAAGAGCACCTACGATTGGATCATTAATTGCATCCCAGAACCTAGAAAATAACATTAATCCCGATACTGCTGCCATGCTGATTCCAAATACATCTGTATAAAATATCATTAAGAAATTACTGACAAACATCCAACTGAAATTACATCCTACATCTCCGAACCCATATGCAATTTTACTTATAAGCGGCACCTTTCCGTTACTATTATTATTCATAGCGTCTCCTTATTTTTCCTGTACATTTATGATTACTTTCATTGTTGTTTCACGATTATCATCAATATATTGGTATGCTTTTAAATAATCTTGAAATGCGAATGTTTTTGAAATCAATGGTTTCAATGATACTTTTCCTTCATTTGTCAAACGAATTGCATCTATATAATCATCGTGACGATACATCATCGTACTCTTAATGTCTAACTCATGATCATTTGCCACAGCCAAATCAATTTCTGCCATTCCTGCAAAAACTGCAACCAATACGATAGTGCTTCCTTTTCTTGCATGCTGAATTGCCTGTCCCATTGTAATATTATTTCCAGCGCAATCATAAATAACATCTGCTTTGTCTGGTCCAAATGCTTCTACCATAGCTTCTCCGAAATCTTTTTTAAGTGTATTAACACATACATCAATACCACATTCTTTCGCTTTCTCCAAACGAAGCTCGCTCACATCAGTAATCATGACTTTTGCTGCTCCCATTCCTTTTGCTGCCTGTGCTACAAGATTACCGATTGGTCCTGCTCCAATCACGACGATATTCATACCTGTCACATCACCCATTTGTTTTACACCGTGTACAGCTACTGCTAATGGTTCGATCATTGCACCTTCTTCATAAGACATTTCTTCAGGAATTGGTGTTACTTTGGATGCATCTACTGCAAAATATTCTGAAGCAGTTCCTGTTGTTTGAAAGCCCATAACCTTTAGCTCTTCGCATAAATTATATTTTCCATGACGACATGGATAACATTCTCCGCAATAAACTTGTGGTTCAATTGTTACTTTTTGTCCTACATGAAATTCAGTAACTGCATTTCCAACTGCTGCAACTTCTCCTGATACCTCATGACCTTGTGTCACTGGATATTTTGTAAATGGATGTTTTCCGTGATAAACGTGAATATCCGATCCACAAATCCCTATATTCATAATCTTTACTAACACTTGATCCTCTTGAATCTCTGGAATTGGAATCTCTCTAAAAATAATTTCTCCTGGTTTTGTCATTACTTGTTGTAACATCTTTTTTCCTCCTCTTTATAAACTTACTTCCGTTTAATCTTTTATAAAATGTTTTATTAAAGTAATTACATTATTATCTTCTTTCCTATTTTTGTCAAGAGATTTGAATATTTTTCACTGTTTGCATAATTTCAGTTCCTATTTTTTGTATATTTTTCACAATTCCTTTTGCGATATAAAGCCTTTACAAATGAAAAATAAAATTGTAGAATTCTTTTATAAAATATTTTATAAAAGGAGCGTATCGTTATTGTGTCTATAGATAAACGAAGTCTGACAAAGACAAAACTAATCAATTACCTCTTGAATCATCCAGCAACATCCAAAGCTGCGCTTGCGAAAGAGTTAAACTTAAGTATGCCTACGGTGTTGACAAATGTAAATGAATTACTTGCAAAAGGTATTATTGTTGAGTTAGGGGAATATGAATCTACAGGTGGACGAAAAGCAAAGAGTATCGGTATCAACAAATCCTATGCCCGTGCAATGGGACTGCTAATTACTGCGAATCATTTGGAATTCGTCCTCGTTAACCTTGGATATGAAGTGGAAAAGACAAAACGAATTCGTTTAAAATTTAGTTCTGACTTTTCTTATTGCGTAAAAGTAGCAGAATATGTGAAATCGTTTCTAGAAGAATATTCGCTAGAACATGAACTTTTAGGAATTGGTGTAGCAATTCCTGGAATTATTGATCAAAAGGAACAGATTGTTCTTAAATCCCACGCATTACATCTTGAAAATTATAGTCTGCGTTTTTTAGAACAAGTATTGGGAATGCCTGTCTACTTTGAAAATGATGCTAATGCTGCAATGCTTGCAGAAAATCCACAAAAATATCAAAACGCTCTCTATTTATCCCTAAACCACACATTGGGAGGCGCCTTCTGTATTGATGGTCAATTATATCGTGGACAAAATCAGAAAGCGGGAGAATTTGGACATATGATTCTGGTACCTGGTGGGAAAACGTGTTATTGTGGAAAAGACGGATGTGCCGATGCTTACTGTGCTGCCAGCGTACTTACAAATGATAATACGATTACGCTGGACGCCTTCATGGAGCAAGTCAAATCTGGCGATTGCTCAGCAAATGCAACATGGGAAAATTATCTAGACCATCTTGCCATTCTGATTTCCAACTTGCGTATGGCATACGATATGGATATCATTTTAGGCGGAGATGTTGGTGGTGTCCTAACAGACTATATGCTTCCATTAGGTCAGAAAGTTATGGCATATAACGGATTTGATCATGATATCTCATATTTAAAGAATTGTTCTTACAAGAAAGAGGCTTCTGCTGTTGGTGTTGCCAAACAATTTCTCTTGGAAATCTGTTAATAAAGTGTCTGGCAAACACTTTTCGATGAATCAAAAAAATCCGCATACAAAAAGATTTTCTTCTCTTTGTATGCGGATTTTTTATAGATAAATTTCTCCATCAAAAGAAACTTGCGCTTCTCCTGTCATATAAACTTTGTTTTCTTCTCGATTCCATTCGATTTGTAAATCACCTCCTGGCAATTTTACTGTCACCTTATCTTCTGTAAATCCATTTAAGATACATGCAACAGCAACGGCACAAGCACCTGTCCCACAGGCAAGTGTCTCTCCTGAACCACGTTCCCATACACGCATTTCCACTGTTTTTCTATCAATCACGCGAACAAATTCGGTATTGATTCTCTTAGGGAAACGTTCGTGATGCTCAAATTTCGGTCCGATTTTTTCCAAAGGCATTCCTTTTACATCATCCGCGAAAACAACTGTGTGTGGATTTCCCATAGAAACACCTGTCATACGATATGTTTCTCCATCTACTACGATTGGTTCATCAATTACACGGTTTCCTTCTGCCACGATCGGAATTTGATCTGGCACTAAGATTGGAGCGCCCATATCAACACGAACTAGTTTTACCTTTCCATTTTCTACGATTAGATCCAAATACTTGATTCCTGCTAAGGTTTCTACAGAAACACTTGTTTTTTCTGTCAAGCCATAATCATATACATATTTTCCTACACAGCGAATTCCATTTCCACACATTTCTCCGCGTGAACCATCTGCATTATACATCTGCATCTCAAAATCAGCCACCTCAGATGGACAAATCATAATCAATCCATCAGAACCAACTCCATAATTGCGATTGCTGACACGAATCGATACTTCACTTGGATTTTCTATTTTCTCTTGAAAACAATTCACATAGACATAATCATTTCCGAGTCCTTGCATTTTTGTAAATTTCATTGTTCTTCTCACCTCATACTGACACTTTTATCGATTGTCACTATGGTAACGCTTGATTCTTTTTTTGTCAATTATCCTTTATCTGTCTGCCTGTCACATCCATGTGATAGTTGTCTTTATAAATGAGTTCCGAAATCGGCACAATCTCATATCCTTTTTCTTGCAGCCCTTCAATTACTTTCGGAAGTGCCTCGGCAGTATATTTTGCACCATTGTGCATGAGGATGATGGAACCGTTTTGCAAGTTTTTATGCTCGGTAACGGTCTGAATGATGCTGTCTACGCCATAATCCTTCCAGTCTAAACTGTCAACATCCCACTGAATCGTGTAATATCCACAAGATTTTGCACAAGTAATCACCGCATTATCATAGTCTCCATATGGCGGCCGAAATAGTTCCATATCAACGCCCGTCAATTCTTTTACCTTCTCATGCACTGTCATCAACTCTGTTTGTTTTTCACCATCTGCCAGCTGACTCATATTTTTGTGATTTTCACTATGGTTTCCCAGATCATGCCCTGCCTCTTGGATTCGCTTCACATCTTCTGGAAAATCTTCCACCCAGCCGCCTGTCATAAAAAATGTTACATGTACATTGTATTCTTTCAAAATATCTAGGATCTTCTGGGTGTCTTCATTTCCCCACGCAGCATCAAAGGATAATGCTACTTTCTTTTCGTCGGTATCTACACAATAAATGGGTAGTTCTCTTCCATTTACTGTGCTTGTGACAGAAACCATTTTAGGAAGCGAAACGGCACCTGCTATCACAAGTGCCGCTACAAGAATTGTTACCATTGTTTTTTGTTTCATAAATACTCCAAAATTGTATTATGAATAATATATGCTAACTATTTTCTATATATTTCTTTTATTTGTTTACCAGAGTTCGGAATCCTCTGCGTAGTGCCTGTCATTCATTTTTTCAATGACTTGCTGTGCCTTCTTTTCAATTGCATCATGATGACCTGTCAATGCTGCAAAGGGTGCAAACTGTGCTGCACGATCGCTGACAGGCATAGGCGGATGATTCTTTGACACATGATGTGGCAAATTTATAATATCGTCATAGGTTCCTTTCACGCTTTGTGTCCTCCTATCTGACTATTTCTTTGAATCGTCGTTGCCCCTTCTTCTAAATTCATTCCTTTTAAGATTGCATTCTTTCCATAACGCTTCTTAATATTTAAGACTGCTTCCTGCATACGAAGCTCTCGTTCTTTCGCCTCAAGTTCTTCTTTTGTGGATTCTTTCTTTTCCAGAAAATCGGAAAACAAATCCAACTGTTCATAAATGCCTGAGTCCTCTGCCTGTTTTTTATCTTCCACATGATTTGCAACAAGATTAATACGTCTTACCAGCAACTCTGGATGTACCAGTTCCTCGTATCCTTTCATAACTGCTTCTATGATTTCTTTACTGGATGACGTCTTTTTCTTCAAGTTGATTGTTCCATGTGCATGCTTTGGAACTGCCCTTCCATAATGGTCTATGGTTATCTCGCCATCATATTTTTTTGCAAGTTCTGGATTCGTAAGATTTTCAATATCATAACCAACAGTCAACACAATCTGGTCCGTAACTAATTTCTTATCGACCAAATCAAGCACTAGCAAATCAGTCATTTCCCGCACAACTAACTTTGCCTTTTCAAATGAATATCCGCATTGAAGCACTTGGCCAGAACCTACACTATTATTTTCCGGTTTATAGTTCTTTATATCTGCGATGGTACATGGTTCCCATCCCCATGCATGATCAATAAGCAGTTCTGCATTTATACCAAATAATTGATACAACAGCTCTTCGTTATAAAAATCCAATGGACCTCCAAGAGAACATCTTGCAATGTCTCCCATAGTATATAAGCCATGTTGCTCTAACTTTTTGGCATATCCTCTTCCTACTCTCCAGAAATCCGTAAGTGGTCTATGAGACCATAATTTCTTGCGATAGGATAGCTCATCCAGCTGTGCGATACGAACACCGTCTGCATCAGGCTTTTCGTGTTTTGCCATAATATCCATTGCAACTTTACACAAATAGAGATTGGTTCCAATCCCTGCGGTTGCAGTAATACCGACCGTATCATACACGTCTCGTATCATTTTGCTTGCAAGCTCTCTTGCCGTCATCTGATATGTGTGCAAATAGTCTGTCACATCCATAAATACTTCATCGATGGAATAGACATGTATGTCTTCTGGTGCCACATATTTTAAATATACTTCATAAATCCGTGTACTATATTCTATATATAGTGCCATACGCGGCGGTGCAGTAATATACTCGATTTGATGTTCTTTCGCCTTCTTCACAACTTCAAATAGTCTTGCACGCCCCGGTATCCCATAAGCCTTCAAAGAAGGGGATACCGCCAAACAAATCGTTTTATTTGTTCGACTTGCATCTGCAACAACAAGATTTGTTGTCAGTGGATCCAGATTGCGCTCCACCGCTTCTACGGATGCATAAAAGGATTTCAAATCAATTGCTACATAAACACGTTCTTTCATTTTCACTCTTCTATAATCGTTTTTCGAAATTTCCTACCACAGAACTTCCTTCATTGATTACTATGAAAGCATGTGAATCTATTTCATGTACGATTTCCTTCATTTGCTCAATTTCATATTTTGATAGCATCACATAAAGAATATGTGAGTTCTCATTTGTATAAGCGCCTGTTCCTTCCCAAGTTGTCACACCACGTCCTAATTGAGTCAAAATGGCTTGTGCAACACCTTCCTGTTTGGTAAAGATCATTGCACTCATATTAATATTTTGCACATGCATTCTATCGCATGCCATTGCTAAAATGGTGGTATAGATTAAGGAATACACTACGATTTCAATATCAAACATCCATAGACAAACACCATAAACTGCTACGTTCATCATAATCGTAATTTTTCCTACACTAAAATTGGGATACTTCTTAGCAAAAATTACGCCGACAATATCTTGTCCACCACCTGAACTTCGACCGCGTAAAATCATTCCTACCCCTGTACCGACAACCAAACCGCCAATGATACAAGCAGTCAGATAATCACTAAAAATCGGTTCCTTTGGAATTGGAACAAATGTCATCCATAAAGTTTGTACTGTTACGGTAACAATTGACTTCACTAAGAAAGAACGTCCCATCTCTTTCCACGCCCAGTAGAACAATGGAATATTGATGAGATAATATATAATCCCAGCAATATCAAATTTACTTAAAAAGGTGAGATGCAGTCCTTGCACTAATACGGTACGCAAGAGCTGCGCGACTCCCATAAATCCACCATTATATAATCCCAATGGTGTAATCAGAATGTTAATCCCACAGGCAAATAATGTTGTCCCTGTAAGATACCACATCATTTCGATCAATTGTCTTTTTGAAAATTTTTTCCTCATCCCTCATCCTCTTTTCTTTTGTACAATCAATCCTATTTTTTCTCTTCTTCCAAACAAGCCTGAATTGCTTCATTGAGTGATAACATTTTATCATCTAACTCTGAAACCATAGCCGCACATTCTTTCAGATCGCGGCTAATGTATGCTGGTGCATTCCCTTCAAATTTATAATAAATCTTGTGTTCCAAACTTGCCCAAAAATCCATTGCAATTGTTCGTATCTGAATCTCGACTTTGGTTTCCACTACACTATCTGACAAATAAATTGGAACAGATACAAGCATATGATAACTTTTGTATCCGCTTTCCTTTGGATTCTTGATATAGTCCTTAATAGAAAGCACTTTCAAATCACTCTGATTTCCAATCATAGCTGCCAGGCGGTAAATATCCGATGTAAACGAACAGATTAATCTTACACCTGCAATATCGTTTACATATTTCACCATATTTTCTACAGACACCTCATATCCGTATCGCTTTAATTTTTTTACTATACTTTCTGGTGTCTTAATTCTTGTCTTTATATGTTCAATCGGATTGTAACGATGTACATGTTGAAATTCATCGTTTAAAATCTCCAATTTTGTTCCTACTTCTTTGAGTGCTGCATTATAGAGAAATATAATGGTATTCCAGCTATCTACATCCTCATAATTCTTAATTGCGTCTTGCATGAATTGTCTCCTATTCTGTGACTTTTTCCACGGTTCATTATAACATACCCAAACAAGACTGTCTTAATTTTCACAAAACTTTTACAAATCCAACTTCATATCTCCATACTGAATCCATTTCTTTTTACGCATAAATTCAGAGATAAGAAGTGTTACGATAGCTGGTAAAATTACCTGTATCAAAAGGATCTTAACAAGCAATGTAATTGGTGTCTCACTTCCAATCATCGTCTGCCATGTCATAATCTGTCCCACAAGTCCTGCTGTTCCCATACCAGAGCCCGTTGCATTGTTTGTCATCTTAAAAATCATAGTTCCCACTGGTCCTAAAATTGCACTTGATAAAATTGCAGGAAGCCAGATAATTGGTTTTCTTACAATATTTGGCACCTGAAGCATGGAAGTTCCGATTCCTTGTGCGAATAGTCCTCCCATTTTATTTTCACGATAACTTGCAACTGCAAAACCAACCATGTTACAACAACATCCGATGGTTGCTGCACCTGCTGCAAGTCCAGAAAGATTTAAAATGATTCCAAGTGCTGCTGAACTGATTGGCAATGTCAAAATCATTCCCATCAATACAGACACAATGATTCCCATTAAAAATGGTTGTTGTTCTGTTCCCCAGTTGATCATTTCGCCTAATGCTACCATCATTTCTGAAATCGGTGGTCCTACAAGCATTCCAACTGCGGAACCTACACCAATCGTAACTAATGGAGTTACGATAATATCAATCTTCGTATTTCCTGCAACAAGATGTCCAATTTCAATCCCTACATAAGCTGCTAAAAATGCACCAAGAGGTTCTCCTGGACCAGACAGTACAACTGCCCCCTCTACCAAGACAGCTCCTGCTAATATTTTGCTGGCAAATGCGCCAACCATTCCAGCGGTTGCCGCTGACAATACTACGAGTGTACTCTCCTTAAAGCGGTATGCAACACCCACTCCAATTCCTGCACCTGTTAATGCTGCTGCCATTTTCCCAAAAAGAAATAGCACATCGCCAACTTGTCCACCCAATAACGTTCCAATCTGTTGAATAATGGTTCCAATTATCAGTGTCGCAAATAAGCCATGTGCCATTCCTGTAAGACCTTCTATCAAGATATGATTACCGATTTTTTTGATCGTTTTCATTTTCCTGCTCCTTCTTTTCATAATTTATCCGAAGTATACCATACTAAAAATTGAAACTCAACTTCAAATCATGTATAATACGATGTACTGATATGAGCTACACAAAGAAAGGATCTATTTATGTTTCGTTTATGGGGAAAAATTTTTAAAGATAATCGGATGTTACGAGATACCGTAATTTGCGACGAGTCCGATGATACAAGAACACATAAGATTTTCAATGCATTGGATCAGATTTGTTGTGAATTTGATTTAAGCAAACCGATTTGGTTTGAAAATACGATTACGGATTTTAAGGCACATGACAAAGCCCGATTTTATCAAGATAACTTTGTCGATTCCATTGATTTTGACTATCTTGAGATTCATGTAATAGAAGAATAAGGAAAATAAAGGGGAGACATATGATTCATTTCGAATCATATGTCTCCCCTAACTTATTAATTATTATGATCTTCTAATACTTCTTCTGCAATATTTCTTGCATGGTCTGAAATACGTTCTAAGCATAAGATTGTATCTAAGAAAACAATACCTGCTTCTGTGTTGCATTGATTGTTTGTAAGACGTTTGATATGTTTTGCACGAAGTTTGATTTCCAATTCATCTGCTTTCGTTTCTTTTTCAATTACTTTCAACGCCTTTTCTTTATCGTTTTCCATATATGCATCTATTGCATAGCGATAACTATCGAAGCATACATCAATCATTTCTTTTAATTCGATTTCTCCAATTTCAGAAAATGATAATTTCTTATCTGCCAGTACTTGGGCATATTCAGAAATATTTTCACAGTAATCACTTACTCTTTCGATATCAGATACTACTTGAATCATACGAGCAACATGTTGATGTTCTTTTTCGCTGATTTGTAATCCTGTAATCTTAATTGCATATTCTGTGATTCCTGAGCAGAATTTATCTACTTTCTTTTCATCTGCTTTTAATGTAGCAATATCTTCTTCTGATTTTGTAAATAACACACGTTTTGCAATTTCTAATGTATCTTTTACTACATCACCCATATGTCCTACTTCTGAAACAGTTGCTTGAATTGCAATTGTAGGTGTTTGTAACATACGGTCATCAAGAGATACTGTGCTTGTACGCATATCTTCTTCTGTCACTCTGCCAATCTTCTTAGCAAGTTTTACAATCCAGTTGGATACTGGGAATAATAATAATGTTGTAGCAATATTAAATGCTGTGTGTACGGTACTGATTTGTGTTTGTGTAATCGTTCCATGACTCCATGCTGGATTTACAATTGTAAAGAATGCAATCGCTGCAACACTAAATAAAATTGTACCGATAATGTTAAATAATAAATGCATTAAAGCTGCTGTCTTCGCATTTTTCTTTGCACCCATACTTGATAACATTGCTGTTACACAAGTACCGATATTTTGTCCCATGATAATATAAATAGCTGCATTAAATGGCACAAGTCCTGCTGCTGCCAAACTTTGTAAAATCCCTACTGAAGCAGATGAACTTTGAATAATTGCTGTTACACCTGCACCAACTAAAATACCTAATAAAGGATTTCCACCAAGTTTTACAAACATGTTGCAAAAGCTTTCTACTTCTTTCAATGGTGCTACTGCATCCGACATTGTTGAAATACCAACAAATAAAAGTCCAAATCCAATGATGATACTTGCAATTTCTTTTGCAGAACGTCTTTTCCCTGTTAGTAGTAAAATTACACCACCCATAATCGCAATTGGTGCTAATGTACTAGGTTGTAAAAACTCTGCCCATTCTCCTGCTGAAACAAGCCATCCTGTAATAGTTGTACCAATGTTTGCCCCCATGATAACACCCATTGCTTGTGTTAAATTCATGATTTCAGCATTTACAAACCCAACGACCATAACCGTTGTTGCTGATGAACTTTGGATAACTGCTGTGATCAATGCACCAAGTAGTACACCCATTAACTTGTTCTTTGTTAACGCTTCTAAAATTGTCTTCATCTTATTGCCGGCAGCATTTTCAAGTCCTTGTGACATAATTTGCATACCGTAAATAAACATTCCTAATCCCCCTGCAAATGGGATGATAATGTTTGCATAATTCATAGGTCATTTCCTCCATAATTTTTACTGTTTCTTAACCTAACCGAGGTTAACATAACATTTTATTAGAGGAATGACAACAGATTTCACCTAAATTTCACTTAAGACTTCATCTTTGGTTTAAAAAGCAAGGAAGCAAGATAGCCAAACACCAATGCCGCCGAGATTCCTACTGCACTTGCTTTAAATCCACCCATAAAGATTCCAATAAATCCTTCTTTTTCAATTGCTTCTTTTACGCCTTTCCATAGCAGATTTCCAAATCCGACCAATGGAACACTTGCTCCTGCCCCTGAAAATTTGAGGAAGGGCTCATAGATTCCAAGGAATCCTAATACTGCTCCACTACATACTAGTAATACCATAATTCTACCTGGCATTAATTTTGTGCGATCCAGCAAAATTTGTACCAATGCACATATAGCTCCACCAATCAAAAACGCTTTCCAATAATCCATATTGCCTCCTAACAATGTTCTAGTACAACCCCATGGGCGATTCCTGGAACACTTTTCCCTTCATTAAAACTTACGGTTGACATCAATGCACCTGTTGGAACAAATAAGACTCTCTTCCATTCTCCCGTTTCTAGCTTTGGCAAAATGAAAGAAGATAGCGTCGTTGCCGCACAACCGCATCCACTTCCTCCCGCATGGGTGTCTTGCGCTTGTTGGTCAAAAATCACCATGCCACAATCCATATGATTTTGCTTGATATCAACTTCATTTTTTCGCATAAGATCAAACAAAATGGTCTGTCCTACATATCCCAAATCTCCTGTGATAATTCTGTCATAATCTTCTGGAGTTCTTTCAAAGTCCGACAAATTTTGTAAAATCGTATCGCATGCAGCCGGCGCCATGCAGGCTCCCATGTTCTGCGAATCTTTCAACCCATAATCTACGATTTTTCCAATTGTGATTCCTGCAACCCGCACATGACTCTTCCTTGTTCCAATCAGAAATGCTGCACTCCCCGTTACTGTCCACTGCGCCGATAGTGGCCGTTGATTTGCGTATGCCAAAGGAAAGCGAAATTCCTTCTCTGCACTTCCAAAATGACTTGATGTAACTGCAAGTATATACTCTCCATATCCTGCTGCCACACTCATTGCACTTAGTGAAATAGCTTCTCCTGAGGTGGAACAAGCTCCGTACAATCCAAAAAGTGGAATCTCAAGTTCTTCTAGCCCCATAGAAGTTGCAATTCCCTGTCTTAGTAAATCTCCGCCAAACAAATGGTGTACTTCATCACTTTTCACCTTTGCCTTTTTCAATGCCCGAAGGCAGGCTTGACGCTGCATCTCACTCTCCGCTTCTTCCCACGTTTCCTTTCCATACAAATCTGTCTCATCTACGAAATCAAAATACTTACCAAGTGGACCTTCTCCTTCTTTTTTTCCTACCACTGATGCACTGCTTACCACATATGGTGCTTTATCAAAAACAATACTTTGTGTTCCTTTTTGCATGATAAACATCCTTTCGTTTTTGATTAGTATGTCCAATTCCTTTGAAAATATAAAAAAAGCGTAACTTTTCAGATAAAACTCTGTTCGTTACGCTTTCTAAATCATATTCAATTCTCTTAACTCTCCAATATTCCCGTTAAAAATCTCTGTCAGTTCTGACAAATCTGAAAAGTCCATCGGCTTTATAAGGGAACAATCTTTTTCAAATTCTATAATTTCCGCTTCTGATAATGCATGTGCCACAAACTCGGAGCAGAAGAAATGAGTTTCTCTCTCCCATTTATATCCAAAGAAACAGGACCATAATCCCAATAGATTATATTGATAATCCGTGTCATCTTGCTCCATCTCTTCCAAAAGCTTTTTTAATTTCACATAGCTTCCGTCTGAAATCTCCATTCGATATACCGCACAATCAATCTTTCCATTTTTACCAAGAATCCCTTGATAAATACTTTCTTTTACATACCCGGCTGGTAATGCAAGCCTTGGATATTTTCTTCCAAAACTATACAAACATTCAAAAGAATCATCCAAAGAAAGAGCTACGTGTGTATACTTATCTCTTGTAAGAGCATAAATTGCTCTTGAAACAAACGTATTCGTTCTTGTTAACAATATATAAATCGATTTCATACGTACTTACTCCCCCTCTTTTTTCCCGCAACCTATTATATACTTAATTTTCCATATTTGCAATTATTCTTTGCTTTTTGCACATTTTTACATACATTCATGATATACTTTGCATATGAGGGAGGGCTTACATATGATGAATTATTTGATTATTATTTTTATTTCTTATGCACTTGGTTGTTCCAATATGGCGTACTATATTGGAAAGATAAAACATGTAGACGTGTTAAAGCATGGCTCAAAGAATCCAGGGGCTTCTAATTCCATGTTACTCTTTGGTTGGAAATATGGGATTCTTGTAGGAATACATGATATTGGTAAATCAGCCCTTGCTGCTATATTGGCAACCATCTTATTTCCAGAATTACCATATGCAGCCGCAGTCGCTGGCGTTTCCAGTGTCCTCGGGCACATGTTCCCATTACCATTTAAGTTCCATGGTGGAAAAGGATTTGCATCTTTCATCGGAATGATGCTTGCGCTAGACTGGAAATTTGGTTTGATTATTTTATGTCTGGTTGTTCTAGTAACACTGGTTACCGATTATATTGTCCTTGGAACAACACTTACTATTACCGCATTGCCTACCTATTATTTCTTTACCACAAAAACCTGGGTACTTCCTGCAATTATCTGTATCGCAACAATTGCAATTATTTATAAACATCGCATGAATTATGTTCGCATTTACAAAGGAACAGAAATCGGATTCCGCAGTGCGAATCGCAGTGAACATAGGGCGTAAAAAAATGTCGTACTCTTCTAATTTGAAGAATACGACATTTTCTTATATACTTGCCTTTTTCCAGCCTCCCTGGATATACATTCCAACTGCCAACAACATTCCGATGAACCATCCAATTGGCCATGATAACCAAATTCCCATCACACCTAAATAATTTGGTAAGATCATCGCTAAGATAATTCTAATAAACAAATCTGCAAAGGTACTGATCATAAATAGATGTACAGCTCCTGATCCTCTTAGCACACCGTCGGTAATGATCTTAACAGAAATAGCCAAATAGAATGGTGCCACAATTCTTAAAAATTGAATTCCCGCAGCAAGTGCCTGCGTATCATTTTCAGACATGAAAAATCCTACCATAGTACTTCCCATTCCTACAAATAAGAAAATAAGAATTGCGCTCATAAGTTCTCCCAAAAGCAGACCTTCCTTGTGTCCTCTTTGCACACGTTCTATTTTCTTTGCTCCAATGTTTTGTGCTGTGAAAGTACTTAATCCATTGGCAATTGCCATAAAGCAAGATGTAGCAATGGTATTTAACTTAATAGCTGCAGTAAATCCAGCAATGACACTTGGGCCAAATCCATTTACCACTCCTTGAATTAAGATATTTCCTACTGAAATAAAGGATTGCTGTAAAATACTTGGCACAGCAATACGAATCGTTTTCATTAACAAACTCTTTGAAAAAAGTGGTGCCTTACCTTCTACCTGTATCGTTTTCAATCGTTTTAGTAAAGTTCCCATTGATAAAATACAACTGATTCCCTGACATAGAAGAGTCGCAAGTGCCAAACCTTCTACCCCCATCCCTACTTCTTTGACAAATAGTACATTTACAATAATATTTGATACCGAAGAAAACATGAGGTAATACAATGGTGTCTTCGAATCTCCCATTGCTGAAAAAATTCCTGTTGCAATGTTGTAGAAAAATACAAATGGCATTCCTAATGTATAGATTTTCAAATACAAATAAGAATCTGCAAAAATTTCATCTGGTGTATGCATCCCATGCAACAATGGCTTTGTAAATAAAAATCCACATATCATGAGTGATACGCATAAAATTCCAAATGCAATAAATGCTGTAGTAATCGCAGTCTTTAGTTCCTTATATCGTTTTGCACCAAACAACTGAGAAACTACAACAGAACATCCAATATTACATCCCACTGCAAATGCGGTATAGATAAATGTAATCTCTGAAGCATTTCCTACTGCTGCAAGTGCATTTGCACCGATAAAATTACCAGCTACAAGACTATCCGCCACATTGTAAAGCTGTTGAAAAATAACACTGCCTAATAACGGTAGCGAATATAGCCATAATACTTTTCGTATATTTCCTACTGTCAAATCTTTGTTCATCTTTCGTCACGCTCCTATTTTATAACTTTAACTTTGCAAACGCATCTGCGAATGCGGTATTCACTGGCTCTTCTTTTTGTTGCTTGAGGTACTTTTGTACATCTCGCTTACTTACGCCAGCTCCTTCTTTCTCTCTACGCTTCTTAAAAGCTGAGAGTTTTTCTTTGTATCCACAACTACATACAAATTGATCCTCTTCTCCCTTTTTGATGATTTCCATTTTCTTATGACACTGTGGACATCTTGCATTGGAAATCCGAGCAAGTACCTCTTTGTGACCACATGCCCGATCTTGACAGACTAACATTCTCGCCTGCTTTCCATTTACTGCCAACATTGGTTTCCCACAATCTGGACATTTTTTATTCGTCAGATTGTCATGGCGGAAAGTTCCCTGTCCACCTTTGATTTCTGTAATCAATGCTTGCGTATATCCTTGAATTTCTTGTATGAATTGCGCATAGTTCAATTGGCCTTTGGAAATCTCTGTCAGTTTCATTTCCCAGTTTGCTGTCAGCTCTGGTTTGCGAAGATCTGCTGGAACCAACTCTAAAAGCTGTTTTCCTTTGGAAGTAATGTGAATCTCTTTTCCTCGCAGTTCCATCAAAAATGTCTTAAATAATTTATCGATGATATCTGCTCTTGTTGCTACCGTTCCTAAACCACTCTTTTCCATTGCTGCCAACAAAGATGCCTCTGTCAGATACGCTGGTGGCTTAGTCTTTCCAGTAGTCATCTGCACTTTTTGAATCAGCAGTTTTTCCCCTTGTTTCAAATCTGGGATTCTTTGTTCAGATACCAAGTCTTCTTCATCCTCATCTATATCAAACTCATAAACCGCTTTCCAACCAAGTTCCTTGACAACCTTTCCTTTCGCAACAAATGTTTCTTTTCCTGCCATTCCTTTTAAGGTGGTCTGCTCATATTCAAATGGTGGATATAGCACACTCAAAAAGCGACGTACCACCAAATCATAAATCTTGCGTTCCTCATTTGTCATATGATCTAATTGTACAAATTGTTCTGTTGGAATGATTGCATGGTGATCACTGACTTTCTTATTATCTACAAAAGATTTATTTACAGAAATCGGCTGTTTAATCAAACTTCCTGCTAATTTTTTATATGGTCCAATACTGATTGCACGTAATCTATCTTTCAACGTATCTACAATATCTGTTCCAATGTATTTTGAATCCGTTCTTGGATAAGTCAATACTTTATGATGTTCATAAAGTCGCTGCATAATATTTAAGGTTTCTTTCGCTGAAAATCCAAATTTCTTATTTGCATCTCTTTGCAATTCTGTCAAATCATACAGTCCTGGCGCAAATGATTTTTTTGCTGCTTTTTCTACTTTGCAAAGTTCCATTTTCTCATTTGTAACAGAAGATGCAAGGTCCGAGATTCGTTCTTTTGCAAAGGAACGATAACTTCCTGATTTCGCATCCTGCCAAGTCCAGTTCAGATTTCCTGCCTGCACTGTCACGCCATAATATTCCTGTGGTTGAAATGCACGAATTTCCTCTGCTCGCTTTGCAATCATGGCAAGTGTTGGCGTTTGCACACGACCACAAGATAATTGTGCATTGTACTTACATGTCAATGCTCTTGTTGCATTGATCCCTACTAGCCAATCCGCTTCCGCTCTGGAAACAGCCGCCTGATACAAAGCATTATAATTTCTTCCATCTGCCAGATTTGCAAATCCTGTTTGAATTGCTTTATCTGTCACGGATGAAATCCATAAACGTTTGATTGGTTTATGGCAGTTTGCCTTCTCTAAAATCCATCTGGCAACAAGTTCTCCTTCACGTCCGGCATCTGTGGCAATGATAATCTCATCCACATCCTTGCGGAATAATTGTGTTTTCACTGCATGATACTGTTTTGCAGTCTTAGGAATTACTACCAATTCCATTTTCTTTGGCATCATTGGAAGTACTTCCATATTCCATTCTTTGAATTTTTTATCGTAACTTTCTGGATCTGCCAAAGTCACCAGATGGCCTAGCGCCCATGTTACAATATATTTCTCTCCTTCAATTGCACCTGCTATATTTTTATGACAATGCAATACTCGCGCAATATCTCTTGCGACAGAAGGTTTTTCTGCTATTACTAATGATTTCATTTACTCTCCTACTAACATCTCGATGCTACTTTTGTATTTGCTGGAACAGAACTGGTAATAAATGTATTTCCTGCTAGCACCGAGTTTTCTCCAATCACTGTATTTCCTCCTAATACAGTCGTATTTGCATAGATTACAACATTCTCTTCAATGGTTGGATGACGCTTCTTACCAGCAAGTTTCTGTCCTTCTCGCGTAGAAAGGGCACCAAGAGTCACCCCTTGATATATCTTCACATGATTTCCAATTATCGTTGTTTCTCCAATTACAATACCAGTCCCATGATCAATGAAGAAGTATTCTCCAATTTCAGCTCCTGGGTTAATATCAATTCCCGTTTGACTATGCGCATGTTCCGTCATAATACGTGGAATAAATGGCACATTTGCTTGATATAAAAGATTTGCATATCTGTATACAAAGATTGCAAATAATCCTGGGTAAGAAAAAATAATTTCTTCTTTACTCTTTGCAGCAGGATCTCCATCAAATCCTGCATCTACATCTTTTAAAAGTTTCTCTTGAATACTTGGAATTGCTTCTATGAATTCCAGACCAATCGTTTCTGCTTTTCGTTTTATCTCTTCATAAGATTGTTCCATATTATCATGCAACAATGCGATTTTTATTTGACGTGTCAATTTTTCATACAACTCAGCTAGCTTGCTGTCTGCAAAACTTTCTTTTGTGGCATATAAATTCTTTTCTTTTCCGAAAAATCCTGGGAAACTGATACTTTGAAGTTCTTCTACAATGGATATGATTACATCTCTATCTGGAAGTTTACTTCTTGTCGAAACATGAAATACCTGTTGTTTTGCATAATTATTGCTTAGTTCTATTGCTGATTGGTTAATTCTTTCAATGATGTGTTCCATAATATCCTTCCTTTCATTTTCAATGCTTCTAGAATAACACATTTTTGCTCCTTATCAATTATAAATATTTTTTATGACGAAAAATATGTTATATTTATTAGGAATCTATTGAAATGAGGTGCACTATGGAAAATCTATTTTTTTGTTTAAATGCAACCGTTCCTGTCTTTTTATTGATGGTTCTTGGTTTTTTCTTTCGTAAAATTCAGCTCTTTGATGACGCCTTTGTCAGCAAAGCAAATAAATTTGTTTTTACAGTTGCCCTGCCAGTTCTCGTCTTTCAAGATTTGGCATCCGCTGATTTTATCTCTGTTTGGGATACTACATTTGTACTATTTTGCTTTGGTGTAACTGTATGCAGTATTTTTCTTGCTTTTTTACTCTCTTTGTTTTTCAAAAAAAATTATAGTCAAGGGGAATTTATACAAGCCGCTTATCGAAGCAGTGCAGCTCTTTTGGGAATTGCTTTGATTCAGAATATTTATGGAAATTCTGGCATGGCACCACTTATGATCATTGGTTCCGTACCACTTTATAATATTATAGCAATAGTTGTATTGGAATTTTTTAAGCCATCGCAAACACGATTTGATAAGAGTTTAATGCTAGACGCGATAAAAGGAATTCTAAAGAATCCGATTTTGATTGGCATTTTTCTAGGACTTCTTTGGTCTGTTTTGAAAATCCCTATGCCAAACATATTGGATAAGACATTGACACATGTTTCCAATCTGTCCACACCACTTGGGCTAATGGCTATGGGTGCAACCTTTGATATGCGAAAAGCATCTGGTTGCCTCAAGCCAGCCCTTGTGTGTACTTTTATGAAATTAATAGGTTTTGTGACACTATTTTTGCCTTTGGCACTCTTACTTGGTTTTCGAGATAGCCAATTGATTGCAATCTTAATCATGCTAGGAAGTGCCACAACTGTCAGCAGCTTTGTCATGGCCAAAAACATGGGCCACGACGGTGTGCTGTCCTCTAGTGTTGTTATGTTAACTACGTTTTGTAGTGCTTTTACGATTACGTTTTGGTTGTTTCTCTTAAGAATGGGTGGATTTATCTAATTCGCCCATTCTTAGAAGATCATGCTTAATACATATAAAACTGTGTAAATTACTTCGAATGTCATTTTGTTTTCCTCCTGTCCTGTTGATGATTGTATCTTACAGGAGGTTTGTTTTCCTATTGTTTTCAAAATGTTTCCGTTTTGTTAAATGTAATTTTTTTATTAAAATGTTCCCTTGGATGCACTTCCACAAACAAGTATCTTACTTTTTACATATTGTTTGACTTCTTCTCTTCCTGCAGATCCATACTTTTTCGGATCAATTGTATCTGGATTTTTAGCCAATACTTTTTTCACCCCATTTGTATATGCGATTCGAAGGTCTGTAGCATAATTCACTTTGCAGATTCCTCTTTTGATACATTCTTTTACAGCTTCATCTGGAACACCTGAAGTACCATGAAGCACCAATGGAATGGATACTACTTTTCTAATTTCACTCAAGCGTTCTACATCGAGTTTTGGAACTCCTTGATAGACACCATGCGCTGTTCCAATTCCTACAGCAAGAGAATCTACTCCTGTTTTTTCTACAAATGTTTTCGCTTCCATTGGATCTGTATATGGATTATCTTCTCCTCCATCCAGATCATCTTCTTTTCCACCAACTTTTCCAAGCTCTGCTTCTACAGAAATCCCAGATGGTTTACATGCATCTACTACTGCCTTACTGATTTTCACATTTTCTTCAAAGCTTTCATGAGAGCCATCAATCATAATCGATGTATACCCTGTTCGAAGTGCCTGCATCGCAAGTGGAAAACTATTTCCATGGTCTAAATGCATGACTACTGGTACCGAAGCTTTTTCTGCAGCCACCTTTACATTTGCATAGAAATAATCCAATCCTGCATATTTCACAGTCGATGGTGTTGTTTGTAAAATAACTGGCGATTGCAATTCCTCAGCTGCCTCCACTACTGCCTGAACCATTTCCATATTTTCTACATTAAACGCACCTACCGCATAACCACCTGCTTGTGCATTTAATAACATTTCTTTTGCTCGTTCAGATAATGGCATCAAACCTTCCATAATACACTTTACAATCTTAGGCATCAGCACCATAACTGCTGACATTTTAATACCAAGTGGTAATGCAGTCTGGACATCGTATCCTGCTAAGAAACCAATACCAGCTCCTAAAATTCCACCAATTACAATTGGTTCTCCAAAAATCCCTACTTTTTCTTGTAAGGTATCTGCTGTAATATCAATCTTATTTAATCCTGGAATTTTATCAATGATTGCATCTACCACACAAGCAATTGGTGCCATATAAGCTGAAGTTCCATGTGGTGATGTAAGACCGTCTAGTTCAAAATAATCTGCAATCAAAGGTGCCCACAAATCTCCTAATTTGTATGAAATTGCTGCATGGATCACAACACCAAGAATTCCTAACCAGAAATTTCCTGTTACTGCGTAAGCAATCGCACCTGTAAAAGTCATATGCCAAATATTCCAAATATCAATATTTACTGTTTTTGTCATCTTTAATAGCAACATCACAAGATTGACACCAATTGCTACTGGAATTGCTACTGTTGCAATGTTAGATGCCCATGTCATTGGGGAAGCTCCTGGCCAGCCAATATCTACAACACTAAGCGATAAACCAAATCGTTCAGACATTGCTGCAGCTGCTGGTCCTAATTCTGCATTCATCAAATCTACGATTAATCCTAATCCAACAAATCCTACCCCTACCATAAGGCCGGAACGGATTGCTTTTCCGACTTTTACGCCTATCAGGATACTGATCAATGCTATCACGATTGGGAGCATAACCGATGCGCCCATATCAATTGCATACTGAATTGCGTTTGAAATCATTTCTAACATGTTATACGCTCCTTTTCACTATCCTTGTAATACATTCAAAATACTTGCTTCTGTCTTTTCCACACCAACACCTGAGATAAATGGCATTCCTGTGATAAGTGGTACTCCATAGTCTCTCTTAACTTTTGAAGTCGTCACAATCAAATCCGCTGGTAAGTTGGATTCAATCTCTGAGATACGTACTTGACAAATATCGATTTCAACTCCATTTTTCTTTCCTAATTCCACAATTTTATTTGCTGCGATTGTAGATGTTGCAACTGCTCCACCACATGCTACGATAACTTTCTTTCTCATAATACATTCTCCTTTTCCTTCACAATTTCTATAATGCTTTCTTCATCTTTTGCAGAAAGCAATTTCTTTAATACTTCTTGGTCTTGAATAATTCCAATAATTCTTTGAAGCTGGTCCAAATGTGCTTTTGGATCTTCTACTGCCAGCATAAAAATCAACTCTGTTTTTACTGGCTCATCATCTGTTCCCATTTGAATAAATTCTACCGGTTCTTTTAACGTTGCAATCACTGTGGCAGCTTTCTTTACATGAATTGCATCTGTGTGAGGAATTGCAACTCCTATACCGTCAATATCAAGTCCAGTTGGAAACTCGGCTTCTCTCTGGATCAGTGCTTCTATGTAAGACTCTTTTGCATATCCTTGTTCTATTAATTGTCCGCCTAGCTGTCTCATAACGTCTTCATATGTCTTTGCTTCTAATCCAATGGTGATCAAAGATTTTTTTAGTTCTTCCCAAACCATATGTTGTTCTCCCTTCCGATGTGTTAAATGTGCACAATTTATTTTTTAACTTTCGCGAATCTTTGTTGTATTTTGTGATTTTATGTTACCATGAGTGTTCTGTGAAAAAAAGTCAAAGGTACTTCAATTTTTGTGAAAAAAAATAGAATGGTTGAATTTCTTTCACAATTCTTTGCAAAAGATTCAACCACTCTTTTTATTGTCCTATTTCATATTCATACTTTTCAATCACTGCAGCCGCTTCTTCTGCTGTTTTACACGCACGTAAACAATCTTTAAACCCTTCTGCTTGAAGCATATTTACCAGATTGAAAAATGCTTTCAAATGGGTCTTGTGATCCACTGCACTAAGAACACATACAAACTCTACTGGCTCTTCTTCCTCATCCTCAAAATTTACAGGTTCTTTTAAACGAATGAGACGCATTCCTACTTTAATGCTTCCCATTTCCACGCCTTCATGTGGTACCGCAAACCCTGGAGATAAAATAATATATGGACCATTTTCTTCGATATTCGAAATCATAGCATCTATGTATCGTTCTTCAATATATCCCTTTTCTAAAAGTAATTGGGCAGATTTTCTAATCGCATCACGCCAATCTGTACACTCCACATCAAGTTGAATATGACTTGGTGGTAGTAAATGATGTAAATATGGGGAAAAGATTTCACCCTCTGCCTCCGCAGACTGATGAAAATATTCTCTTACCACTCTACGAATTTTTTTCATTAATTCTGGTGCTTCATTTGGAACAGCATCATAAATGATTGGTGTCAATTCTTCTAGGAGCCCTTTTGCTGTTCGTTCTTTGTCATTGACACGTGATGGTAATTTTCGACTGTTTCGAACGGTATCAATCTTATTTCCAACACGGATATAATCCTCATCATTTAAAAGCGGAGATACTACAACATAGTCTAACTTGCAATTTTCCAGCTTCACCGTTGAAATAATAAAGTCTGCTTTATCTTCTGTCAGATTTGACGCTTCATGAGAGGAAACCACATCTACGATTTGAAAGTTAAAATGTTTCTTCAACTTTTCCAGCAAGAGCTGTGAGGTTCCAATTCCTGCATGACAAGCTACAATCACATGGAATGCAATCTCTTTATTCTTCTTTCGTTCCAAAGCCGCACAGATATGTACTGTTATATATCCTAATTCCATCTCTGTAATTTCGCGGCTTACATACTGGTTTAGAATATATATCTTATTTTTGACTGCTTCATACACCTCAAGATTATTCTCAAGCACTTCCTCTATAATTGGATTTTCTGGATAGTTCACACTTGCTTTGGAAAATACAGATTCTAAATGATTCGAGAGACTTTCAAAAAAGTCATAATCACCATTTAAATCCACTCTGATTTCTTCGGAAATAGCTTCTACAAAACGTCTTGTCAGCATTTGAATCTTAATTCCATTCTGTTTTGTAGATTTGTGTTTCATATATTTGGCATCGCCTAACATCTTTGAAAGATAACGGACTTCATCTTCTGTGGTGTTGACATTACAATACTGTGACACATATTTCAAGATTTCTTGTGCCATCGCATAATGACTCTCATCTGTCATTTGCTGCACCTCAATATATTCTCCTTGTAAATTTCGATTTACCATAATGCCAAGATAATACAGGATTTTCTGGAATGCACTGTCCGTCAAGAAGCATTTATGAACATGCTCCTGCTCATTCATAATCTTTTGAATCACAATTCGATTTCCTGCCTGCACACTGATCTGGTTTGCAATCAATTCCTGCTCATGTTTTCCTGCTGCAGTAATATATTTCATGAGGAATCGACGCTTCGCACTTTCCATCCCCTCCACACGAAGTCCTTTGTTGGGATGTGAAATCACCTGCAAATTTTCTTTTTGAATATATTTCTTAATATCATCTAAATCTGCAATAATCGTAGCACGACTTACAAATAGTGTATCTGCTATCGCGGATAGCGTTATAAATCCTGTAGAGCTAATCAATAACGCAGCGGCTATTTTCTTACGTTCTTCTTTGGATAATTTGTAAGAATACAAATCTACTTCAGAAGTTAACGATAGCAGATGAGAAAAGCTCTGTTTTCTTATGATTACGCCACCACTTTTCAATGTAAGTGTGTCTAGTCCGTTATTCTGTAATAACTCATTAATTTTGTTCAAATCATTACGTATTGTTCTCTGAGAAACTTGAAATTCTTCTGCCAGATCTTCAATGGTAATTTGTTTCTCTGGTATATTTAATTTTTGAATCATGGAAATGGTTCGTTTATTCATTTCTATTCTCCGTCAACTATTTATTTTTTCGCACCTGCTTCATTATGGTTTCCAGCATTTCATATTCCTGCAATGGTTTCGAAAGGTGTTCGTTCATTCCTGCCGCCTTGCTCTGCTGAATATCTTCTAAAAAAGCATTTGCTGTCATGGCAACCACTGGTATTGTCGCAGCATCTTCTCGTTCTAATCCACGAATGATCTGTGTTGCTTCTAACCCACCCATAACAGGCATCATAACATCCATAAGAATAATATCAAACTGATTTTTTCTCGATGCTTTAAATATTTCAACTGCTTCTTGTCCATTCCATGCAGCCGTAACAACCAAACCATTTTTTTCTAAAACAAATTTAGCAATCTCCATATTTAAATCATTGTCTTCTACCAGTAAAACATGGATTCCTTCTAATGAAATATCTGTCGTATTCTTTTTCTCTTCTTCCTCTTCCATGGAATGTGAATCAATATCAAATGTCAAAAGCCATGTAAAGGTTGTGCCAACACCTTGCTGGCTCTCCAAGGAAATGGTTCCACCCATCATCTCCACTAACTGTTTTGCAATACTAAGACCTAATCCCGTCCCCATATACGTTGTCCTTGCATCTTTTGTTTCTTGAGCAAATGGTTCGAACGCCTGCTTCTGGAATGCTTCACTCATGCCATAGCCTGTATCTACACAGACAAGTTTATAAGTTGCTTTTCCATTTTCACTAAAGAGTTCCGTACAGGATACCGTCACACTTCCGCCTGGTCGATTGTACTTCATTGCATTTCCTACAATATTTTGCAAGATTTGTTTCACATGAAGAGGGCTTCCAATCAAACGCGTATGCTGAATATCATAATTGTTTACAATAAGCGGAATATCATTTACCTCGCTTTGCATTTGTATAATCGTATTGGATTCCTGAAATACTTCCATCAGATCAAATGGCTTGTGTTCCAATATAATATTTCCGGATTCCAGTTTATTCATATCCAATATATTATTAACCAAATCAAGCAAATATCCCGAAGCCTTCATAATCTTATCTCGATATTCCTTCTGTTTTTCCATATCTTCCGGGTGATGATCTGCAATGGAAATAATTCCACGAATCCCATTGATTGGTGTACGGATATCATGACTCATGCGACGCAAAAAATCTGTTTTTGCCATATTTGCGCGCTGTGCTTCTTCTGCTGTTTTCGCCAATTGTTTGTTATATACTTCTTCTCGATATTTTTCAGTTTTATTCAAAATATAGGTAATCGCCAACACATCTCCGTTTTCATCATCATCAAACAAAATAATATGTTGTTCTGCAAGCATCGGTTCCTGTGTAACTGTCTCCGTCCAATAGGTGTATGTAAGATGATGCTCTCCTTGTTTATATTGATCCAGTAAATATTCTCTATTAAAAAATTCAAAATATGACTTTTTATCTTCATCACTTAACTTATTTCCCCAATAAGCAACATAATTCGAAAATTTTGCATTCTCAGGTAATCCCATTAGCTCATTTGCATTATACTCTTCTCCGTCCACGATTTGATATACAATTCCAGGAATAATATCTTGTGTCACATTAAAGCTATAATAAACACCTGCTGTTGCTGCAAAATGTTCCAAAATACTTAATTTCTTTTCAATAATCGTATGAGCCACTTTAACTCTCCTTTCCTGCTTTCTTTCTATTTTATTACAATTAGCATGGAAAAGAAAATAGAAAAGGAGCAGCTCACGCCACTCCCAACAAGGTTCCTATCCAGTAAATCAATCCTAGCACCCAACTGGTGAAGATTCCATACAAGATTACTGGTCCTGCAATGGTAAAAATCTTACAACCAATTCCCATAACCTGTCCTTC
>CAZINB010000005.1:0-88181 GCA_964540565.1 uncultured Faecalimonas sp. | reverse complement strand
GTGAGAAAAATAAATTAATACACTAGAAGTTCTTGCATCATTTGACAAGTTTTGGAGTAAATTAAAATTATCTTCTTAAGAAACAGTAAAGAATGCCCTGTATTTTTGTTAGAAATAGGTTCTTAACCGTTTCTTAATTGCTACTGTGTTAGAATTTTCACATATGAAAGTTCGGAGGTTGAGACATATGAATATTGGAATGTTACTATTAATTATCTTAGGAGGAAGTGTTGGTTTATTCTCCACATTGTATATTGTGGTTTCACTGATTGCTACAGTAGGAAAGAAAATTTATGGAAAAGTAAAATACGGAAAATCCTTATATGCTTAGGAAGAGTAAGAATGTGTATTGGCACATTCTTATTTTTTTGTGAAATGCTAGACAACGAGAACGAACCATATTAAAATAAATGAAGACAAATTTGTAAAACAAGAGAGGAAAAAGCATGAGAGTAATTGCAGGAAGTGCAAAACGACTACAATTAAAGACGGTGGAAGGAATGGATACAAGACCAACAACAGACCGTATCAAAGAAACATTGTTTAATATGATTACACATGGAATTGCAGATGCTACATTTTTAGATTTGTTTGCAGGAAGCGGAGCCATTGGAATAGAAGCATTAAGTAGAGGCGCTAAATCAGCTGTTTTTGTTGAACAGAGTAAAAAAGCGGCACAATGTGTGAAAGAAAATTTGAAGTTTACAAAATTAGCAGATCGAGCGGAAGTTTTGGAAACAGATGTGTTCACTGCACTTCGCAGATTAGAAGGAAGAAAGTTTGATTATATTTTCATGGATCCTCCTTACAATCAATTGCTTGAAAGAAGAGTGATCGAGCATTTATCAGAGTTAGAGTTGTTGTCGGAAGATGGTATTATCATTGTGGAAGCATCACTTGAAACAGATTTTTCTTATATTGAAGAGTCACATTTTTCGATGATTAAAGAAAAGACATATAAGACAAACAAACATATCTTTTTAGAATGGAAGGCGGAATGTGCATGTTAAGAGCAATTTATCCTGGAAGTTTTGATCCAGTAACATATGGTCACCTTGATATGATCACAAGAGCATCTAAGATTTGTGACGAATTAATTGTCGGAGTTCTTCAGAATAAAGCAAAAACGCCGTTGTTTTCTGTGGAAGAACGTGTTAAAATGTTACGTGAAGTTACGAAAGAACTGAAAAATGTAAAGATTGTCCCTTTTGAGGGACTTCTTATCGATTTCGCAAAAGAGATTGATGCACAGGTGATTGTAAGAGGACTTCGTGCAATCACAGATTTTGAATATGAATTACAGATGTCGCAGACGAACCGCAAATTGAATGATACAGTAGAAACCATATTTCTGACAACGAGTTTGGAATATTCGTTCTTAAGTTCATCAACGGTGAAGGAAGTTGCTAGCTTTGGAGGAGATATTTCTCAATTTCTTCCGAAATATGTAGCAGACAAAGTAACAGAAAAGATAAAAGAAAAGAGGAGATTATAGGATGAGCAGCCGTATTGAGCAAATTATCGAAGAAATTGAAGAGTACATTGATAGTTGTAAATTCCAACCATTATCAACTACTAAAATTGTTGTAAATAAGGATCAAATGGATGAATTATTACGTGAATTACGTATGAAGACTCCAGAAGAAATCAAACGTTATCAAAAAATCATTGCAAACAAAGATGCTATTTTAGCAGATGCACGTGCAAAAGCAGAAAGCATGATTGAAGAAGCACAGATTCACACAAATGAATTAGTAAGCGAACATGAAATTATGCAACAAGCATACGCACAAGCAAATGACATTGTTATGGCAGCAACAGAACAAGCACAACAAATTCTTGACAATGCTACAAATGATGCAAATGATATTCGTATTGGTGCAATGCAATACACTAATGATTTAATGGCAACAGCAGAAGGAATCATTGGCCACACATTAGATAGTTACACAACAAAATATGATGGATTAGTAAATTCCCTTCGTGAATGCTACGACATCGTTCGTGCAAATCGTGCTGAATTAGAAATTCCTGATAAATCAGATCGAGGAATGGAAGCTGAATTCGGTGCAGATCTTATTGATGAAGAATAAAACAAAAAGCAAATAGGCTGGTTACCCCTGTGGTAATCAGCTTTTGTGTTATGTAAGGAAGAATAGAAAGTCCGGTTCCATCTATCATGGAGTACGTCTGAGCAATGGAACACCAACCACCGAAGGAGGTAAGTGCAAGTACAAGAGCATACACAATGGAAGAAGGAAGAGAAGACTGAACCAGTATTTGGATGCCATTTGTAATCTCTAAACTTGCTAATAAGACGGGATTTCCAGTTTGATTACAAAGGTTGATCAGCACGGAAAATAGAATCATATATCCACCTACGCGGGTAATTGTGTCAAATCCATTCATAATGGCAGCATCCATATCTGTAAAAGAAAAGTGAATCTGAGTATCACTTACTTTATCGAAAAGAGTATACTCTTTTCGGTAATATGCATAAAAGAAAAAACTACAAAAAATAGGTGTGAAAAAGTAAATAAGAAAACTGCTGGTGAGAAGTGATGTTTGCTTCAAACTTTGCAGCATTACATAATTGATAAAGAACATGGGACTTGTATTATTACAGAAGGATAGTAGATACTGTCCTTCTTTTTTTGTGATACATTTTTTGTTTACGAGATCAGCAATCACTTTAGCTCCCATAGGGTATCCACAAAAGAAACCTGCTAAAATAGCGTAGCAGCTTGCGTGTGATACATGAAAGATACGTTTGAAAAAAGGTGCTGTAATATCAGAAAGATAGCGAAAAGCATTGGTTGTGACGAGGATGTTTGAGACAATCACAAAAGGCAAAAGGGTAGGAAGAATGGTTTGGAACCATAGTAACAGTCCTGTTTTTGCACCTGTAAAAGTTTCGGCAGGGAAGCGGAGCATACAAAGAAAAAGAAAGAGAAAAGAAAATGCGATTAATTTTTGCTTCATGGATGAATCCTTTTTCATTAGTTTATTAGGATAATTGCTTGATTATGAAGCATATAGTGAAAGAAAAAAGGAATTATATGAAACGAAAATTAAAGCATAATGTATTGATACTAAACCTGTTGCTGGCGTTATTTTGTAGCTTGTGGAGCATACATTTGTTAGATAGAGCAAAAATAAACCGTTTAAAAGAAGATACCATCATTTCGGAATTATATCGAGAACAAAATATTGGAGAAGAGATGGTTCAAACCTTGGAAAAAGGAGAAAATCCTGGGAAAGAAGTAGGCATTTATCTTTTGGAAACAAAGTTTGGTTATCAGAAAAACAAGATTCTTGACAGTGACAAGTGGTCTTCTCAAAAGGCATGGAAAACATATTACAAGTACACCAGCAGCATTTGGAATGATTTGGAATATTTTCCTGTTCCCATTTCGACAACGGAAAAAAAGTATACAGTTTCCTACAGCAACAGTTGGTTTGCAGAACGTACTTATGGAGGAAAACGTGGGCATGAGGGAACGGATATTATGGCAGATGTGGATGTGCGCGGAATTTACCCGGTGCTTAGCATGACCGATGGAGTGGTGACAAAAAAAGGATGGCTTGAAAAAGGTGGATATCGTATAGGGGTTACCACTTCAGAAGGAGCTTATTTTTATTATGCACATTTAGCATCTTATGCAGATATCGAGGTAGGGGACGAAATAAAAGCAGGGGATATTCTTGGATTCATGGGTGATAGCGGCTATGGAGAAGAGGGAACGACTGGAAAATTTCCAGTACATTTACACGTGGGAATCTATATTTATCCAAATGGTGAGGAGATTAGCGTAAATCCCTACTGGGCACTTCGTTTTTTAGAAAAATATAAGATTTCATTTGCGTACTGATACAGGATTTTCTATGGTATGACACAGAAAATTATGGTATACTTAAACATAATGCTATCATGGAGGAAAATATATGAATTTACCAATTGCATTTGTAGAGAAAATGAAAGAACTCTTAGGAAATGAGTTCGATGACTATATAAAATGTTATGAAGAAAAAAGATTGTATGGTTTACGTGTTAATACAAAAAAAATCAGTGTAGAAGAATTTAAAAAGATTTGTCCATTTGAGATTACACCAATTCCTTGGATTGAAAATGGATTTTATTATGATGGGGATCATGTACAGGCTGCAAAGCATCCTTACTATTTTGCGGGATTGTATTATTTGCAGGAACCAAGTGCAATGACACCTGCAAATCGCCTTCCAATTGAACCACGAGACAAAGTGCTTGATGTATGTGCAGCACCAGGTGGAAAAGCAACAGAGCTTGGAGCAAAATTACAAGGAGAAGGAGTTCTGATGGCAAATGATATCAGCAATTCCAGAGCAAAAGGTCTTTTGAAAAATATTGAAGTGTTTGGAATTGGAAATGTATTGGTACTGAGTGAAGAACCAGGAAAATTAGAAGACTATTTCCCAGAATACTTTGATAAGATTTTAATTGATGCGCCATGTTCTGGCGAAGGAATGTTCCGTAAAGATAAGAAAATGGTAAAAGCATGGGAAGAACATGGTCCTGAATTCTTTGCGAAGATTCAAAGAAGCATTGTGACACAGGCTGCGAGAATGCTAAAACCAGGTGGTATGATTCTTTATTCAACATGTACATTTGATCCAGAAGAAAATGAAGGAACGATTGAACATTTATTAAAAGAATATCCAGAATTTGTGATTAAAGAAATCATTCCATACGAAGGATTTGCCAGCGGAAAACCAGAAGTTACGGAATCTAAATCGGAAGAATTTCGTAAGACAGTACGTATCTGGCCACATAAGATGCATGGAGAAGGCCATTATCTTGCATTGCTCCAAAAGGGTGAAAAACAGGAAGTAGCAGCAGAAAAGAAATCAAAAGCACGTGTGAAGAAAGTTCCAGAGGAAATTTTAGAATTTTTCAAAGATGTGGATTGGGAAATGGATTGGAGCCGACTTGAAATCTATAGTGAGAAAGTATATTACATGCCAGAAGGAATTCCAGACGTAAAAGGAATCCGTTTCTTACGTACAGGATTATATTTAGGAGATTTGAAGAAAAATCGTTTTGAACCAAGTCAGTCACTTGCTATGTGTCTGAAGAAAGAAGAATATAAGCATTTCGTAAATCTTTCAGTAGAGGATGAACGTGTGATCAAATACTTAAAAGGGGAAACCATTGAAGTGGATGATCTTGTTTCGCACAAGGCAAAAGGATGGCATTTACTGTTAGTAGATGGATATCCTCTTGGTTGGGGGAAACTTGCCAACGGTACTTTGAAGAATAAGTATTTGCCAGGATGGAGATGGATGTCATAATGATACGTTTAGACAAATATTTAGCAGATATGGGCGTTGGTACACGTACAGAAGTAAAGAAATATATTCGCCAAGGAAAAGTAGTAGTAGATGGAACGGTAGTGAAAACGCCAGAAAGCAAGATTGATGAAACAAAGCAGCAGGTTACTTGTGCTGGAACATCCATTTCCTACGAGACATTTGAATATTACATGTTACATAAACCAGCAGGCTATGTCTCAGCAACGACAGATGCTAAGGATAAAACTGTTTTGGAATTGATTGATACCAAGAAGCGAAAAGATTTATTCCCAGTAGGAAGATTGGATAAAGATACAGAAGGCTTATTATTGATCACCAATGATGGAGAGTTAGCACATCGTTTGCTTGCACCTAAGAAACATGTGGATAAGGTATACTATGCAAAAATCGATGGAGTCGTAACAGAAGAAGATGTAAAAGCATTTGCAGAAGGGCTTTCCATTGGAAATGGAGAGGTTGCAAAACCATCTAAACTGCATATTTTAGTATCTGATAAGATTTCGGAGATTGAACTAACTATTCAAGAAGGAAAATTTCATCAGGTAAAACGAATGTTTGAAGCGGTAGACAAAAAGGTGGTTTATCTCAAGAGACTTTCTATGGGCAGCTTACAACTAGATGAATCCTTAGGATTGGGTGAATATAGAGCACTTACAGAGGAGGAACTGAAAGCATTATGTTAAAAGAGATTGATGCAGTTATTTTTGATATTGATGGAACTTTAATTGATTCGATGTGGATCTGGTCCAATATCGATGATTTATTTCTAGAAAAATATAATTTAGTAGAGCCAGAAAATTTCCATAAAGGAATGGAAGGGAAAAGCTATTCAGAGACAGCAGAATACTTTCTTGAAATTTTTCCGGAATTAACACATACAAGAGAAGAGTTAGAAGCAGAATGGTTCCAAATGGCATTTGATATTTATACAAAAGAGATTGCCTTAAAACAAGGAGCGTATGATTTTATTCAAAAGCTTCATGCAGATGGAGTGAAACTTGGAATTGCAACAAGCAATGATAGAACATTGGCAGAAGGTGCACTTGCAAATAATAAAGTGCTGGAATATTTTCATTCCATTTGGACTTCGGGAGAAGTAAATGCTGGAAAACCATCACCTGCTGTGTACTTAAAAGTGGCAGAGGATTTACAAGTGGATCCAGCTAGATGTCTTGTGTTTGAGGACGTTCCAAATGGAATTTTAGCAGGGAAAAATGCAGGTATGAAAGTATGTGCGATAGATGATCCATTTTCACGTAATCAAGAAGAATTGAAACGTGAATTGGCAGATTATTATATTCAAAATTATGATGACATTAAAAATAAAACCTATGAGGTACTTTAAATGAAAAAAGGATTTTTACCGATTTGTAAACAAGATATGTTAGATCAAGGACTAGATCAGTTAGATTTTGTCTTTGTAACAGGGGATGCGTATGTAGACCATCCATCTTTTGCTCATGCGATTATTTCACGTATTTTAGAGTCGCATGGATATACGGTTGGGATTATTTCACAACCTGACTGGAAAAAGAAAGAAAGTATTGCAGAATATGGAGAACCAAGATTGGGCTTCCTTGTTTCAGGCGGAAACATGGACTCAATGGTAAATCATTATTCTGTTTCAAAAAAACGCCGTCAGACAGACGCATTTACACCAGGTGGGGAAATGGGCAAACGTCCAGACTATGCCACAGTTGTATATTGTAATCTGATTCGCCAAACTTATAAAAAGACACCGATTATCATTGGTGGAATTGAAGCAAGTTTGCGAAGAATGGCTCATTATGATTACTGGTCAAATAAGTTAAAACGTTCCATTTTATTAGACTCAGGAGCAGACCTTATTTCTTACGGAATGGGAGAACGTTCTATTGTAGAGATTGCAGATGCACTTGATAGTGGTCTTGCTATTGAAGATATTACTTATATTGATGGAACGGTATGTAAGGTGAAATCACTAGACAGTGTATACGATCCACTTATCTTAGAGTCGTGGGAAGACTTGAAAGCAGATAAATTAAACTATGCAAAGAGTTTTTACAAGCAATACATCAATACAGATCCATTTACAGCAAAAAGATTGGTAGAACCATATTCGGATCATTTGTATGTAGTGCAGAATCCACCTGCGAAGCCATTATCGCAATCGGAAATGGACCGTGTGTACAGTTTGCCTTACATGAGAACTTACCATCCTTCCTATGAAGCACTTGGCGGAGTTCCAGCGATTGAAGAAGTAAAATATAGCTTGATCAGCAATCGAGGATGTTTCGGTGGATGTAGCTTCTGTGCGCTTACATTCCATCAAGGAAGAATCATTCAGACAAGAAGTCATGAATCTTTGATTGAGGAAGCAAAGAAATTTATCTGGGATAAAGATTTCAAAGGATACATTCATGATGTAGGAGGTCCAACAGCGAACTTTAGAGCACCTGCATGTGAAAAACAATTGACAAAAGGTGTTTGTCAAAACAGACAATGTTTGTTCCCAACACCTTGTAAAAATATGAAAGTAGATCACAAAGATTATCTTAAACTGCTTCGTAAGTTAAGAGAACTTCCGAACGTGAAAAAAGTATTTATTCGTTCGGGAATCCGTTTTGATTATTTGATTGCAGATAAAGACGATAGTTTCTTCCGAGAACTTTGTGAACATCATGTAAGCGGGCAGTTGAAAGTAGCACCAGAGCATGTATCGGATCCGGTACTTAAGATGATGGGAAAACCAGAAAATTCTGTTTATCAGACATTTACGAAAAAATACAAACAGATCAATGAAAAGCTAGGAAAAAAACAATTCCTAGTGCCATATCTGATGTCTTCTCATCCAGGTTCTACTATGAAAGAAGCAGTGGAACTTGCAGAATACTTAAGAGATTTGGGATATATGCCAGAGCAGGTGCAAGATTTCTATCCAACACCATCGACCATTTCTACGTGTATGTATTATACAGGTGTAGATCCTCGTACGATGCAACCAGTATATGTACCTAAAAATCCACATGAAAAAGCGATGCAAAGAGCGTTGATCCAATATCGCAATCCAAAGAATTACGATTTGGTAATGGAAGCACTTCGTGTGGCAGACCGTATGGATTTGGTTGGATTTGATAAGCATTGCTTGATCAGACCAAGACAGAATTTCAAAAAACAAGGAGCAGGAAAGCCACCTGTTAAAAAGGACAAGCCAAAGGCAAAAACAAAACGCATTCGTAATGTGCATAAAAAGAAAGCGAAATAGAAAATGAAAATTGCAATTGTAACAGGAGCTTCTTCTGGAATGGGAAGAGAGTTTGCAAGACAGATAGAAAATTTTTATCAAGAACTAGATGAAATATGGGTAATTGCAAGAAGAAAAGAACGTTTGGAAGAACTACAACATTTTTGCAAATGCTTTGTTAGGATTGTAGAGGGGGATTTACAAACAGATGAGTTCTATTCAGAGATAGAACAGCTGTTAGCAGCTTATCAGCCAGAAATTTGCATGCTGGTGAATGCTGCAGGATTTGGAAAAAGTGGTGAAGCAACAAAAATTTCAGTTATAAATCAGTGTGATATGGTTACATTGAATTGCAAAGCACTGACACATATGACAATGCTTAGCATTCCTTACATGAAGCGAGAAAGTCATATTGTGAATTTGGCATCGGCAGCTGCATTTTGTCCACAACCAGGATTTAGTGTGTATGCTGCAACCAAATCTTATGTCTTGAGTTTTTCAAGAAGTTTGCGTGCGGAAGTGAAGAATATGGGAATTCATGTAACAGCTGTCTGCCCAGGTCCGGTGAACACGGAATTCTTTGAAACATCTGGAAAGATGAAAGAAGGCTCTATGAAGGCAGCAGTGATGGTTCAAGCAGAGGATGTTGTCAGAAAGGCACTTCAGGATGCAACACGTAATAAGGAATTATCGGTTTATGGAATTCCTATGAAATGCACACGCCTTGCAACCAAGATTTTGCCTCATCGCTTTTTAGTACAAATTATGAAGAAATTTATGTAAATCGAGGTTTTGGAGTATGAAAATTGAAAAAGGGAAACCAGGATATTTAAAAAGAAAGCGAAACTATGTGATAGGAAAGACCGTTTTGGAATTTGGAATCGTCATTGCTTTATTGGTTTTAGGAATTGTTCAGACAGGAGATCGATTAAACATGCTGACAATTGTGGCAGTATTAGGATGTCTCCCAGCATCAAAGGCACTTGTGGAGCTTATTATGTTGCTCCCACATAAGACAATTCCAGTAGAAATAGCAGAAGAGATTGCAGCAAAAACAGATTGCATCACTATGGCATATGATTTGGTATTTACAAGTGAAAAGCATATCATGCCAGTGACTTCAATTGCTATTTCAGAACATACAATCTGCGGTTATACACCAAGTGAGAAAGTCGATACTGTATTTGCAGGAAAGCATATCAAGCGTATCTTGACAGAAAATGGATATGGTAAAGTATCCGTTAAGATCTTTGATAATTATACAGCATTTTTAACACGCGCAGAGGGAATGAACAATATTGCATCGGTAGAAAAGAAGGATACCAAAAAATTAGAACAAGGTATTCGTCGCGTACTATTAAATATCTCGTTATAACGGAGGCATTATGCAGGAAATTATTGTGACCGCAAATGAAGCTGGTCAACGTTTTGATAAATTGCTTGCGAAATATTTAAATGAAGCACCAAAGAGCTTTCTTTACAAGATGCTTCGCAAGAAAAATATTGTGTTAAATGGAAAAAAAGCAACTGGAAATGAAAAATTGGCAGTAGGAGATTCCATTAAACTATTTTTGGCAGACGAAACCATTGAAAAATTTTCGAAAGTATCGTTTGTTCAGACAAAAACAAAGTTGGATATTGTTTATGAAGATGAACATATCCTTTTGATCAACAAGCCGGTTGGCATGTTATCACAAAAAGCAGAGGCCAAAGATGAGTCTTTGGTAGAACATATTATTTCGTACATGCTGGATACGAATCAGCTTACAAAAGAAGAGTTGCGTAAATTCAAACCATCTATCTGCAATCGTTTAGATAGAAATACAAGTGGTTTGGTGGTTGCAGGAAAAAGTCTTTTCGGTCTTCAAAAGATGGGCGAATTATTCAAAGAACGTAATATGAAGAAGTTTTATCGTTGTCTTGTGGTAGGAAACTTGACAGAAAGTCAGTATATCAAAGGATATTTGGTAAAAGATGAAGCAACCAATAAAGTTACGATCACAAAACAGGAAAGAAAAGATGCACTTCCAATTGAGACAGAATATACCCCAATTTGGAGCAATGAGCATTGTACTTTGTTGGAAGTCCATTTGATCACAGGTAGAACACATCAGATTCGTGCGCATCTAGCGTCGGTAAATCATCCAATTATTGGAGATTACAAATACGGAAATCGAAAACAAAATGATAGATATAAGCAAAAGTATGGATTGGAAAGTCAATTATTACATGCATATCGTTTGGAGATGCCGGAATTAGAGGACATGCCAAAGATTAGCAAACAGCAATTCGTTGCACCAGTGCCAGCACTTTTTGCAAATATAATAAAAGAAGAACGATAGGAAAAGAAAATGGGAACATGGAATTCGAGAGGACTACGTGGTTCTACGCTAGAAGAGTTTATCAATCGAACCAATGAACGCTATCAGGAACAAGGATTGGCATTGATTCAGAAAATTCCAACACCGATTACACCAGTGCGTATTGACAAAGAGCATAGACATATTACGCTTGCATATTTTGAGCAGCGTAGTACGGTGGATTATATTGGAGCAGTACAGGGAATCCCAGTGTGCTTTGATGCAAAAGAATGTAATACAGACACATTTCCGTTGCAAAATATTCATGCGCATCAGGTGGAGTTTATGGAAGCGTTTGAAAAGCAAGGGGGTATTTCCTTTTTGATCATTTATTATCAAGAAAGAAATGGCTTGTATTATATGCCATTTGTGGAATTGAAAAAATTTTGGCAACGAGCAAAGGATGGCGGACGAAAGAGTTTCCGCTACGATGAACTTGATCCAGCATATCGAATGGAATTGAAAAATGGATGTTTTGTTCCGTATTTGGAGGCCATTCAGAAAGATTTAGACAACAGGGATGAAGATTAGGAGGAACAGAGCGTTGAGAGAAAAATTACAACATATATTTCAATTATATGGATATCAAGATGTGAATACAGTATCAGTGGAACAAAAAGACACTCCAGTACGTTTTTATTTTGATAGACAGAAGGCTATGGTAATAGGCATGGATTCTGTTGCTGCAGAAGCAGAAATGATTGCAATGGCAGTAGAAGGTTTAAAAGAAATGGGAATTTCAGAGTTCCAATTGCGTGTAGGAAGTGTGGATTTTAAAGAAAGTTTGTTGGAGGAAGCAGCAGTTTCTGAATCTGTCCTTGTAAAAACAGCCCTTCAAATTTTCTCGGAATTAACAGGAGATGTGAATGTTTTAAAAGAAGCAAGGAAAATTGCGCTAAACAATCGTGGCTTAGAAAGTGTGAAACGTTTGGAAGCACTTTATGAATTGTTAGTGTGTTATGAAGTAGAAAAATATATTGTATTTGATTTTGGATTGGAATTGAAAGATACTTCGTATACAGGAATTGTATTTGCAAATGAATATGTAGAGGGAGGCCGCTGTATGCGTATGATGCAGCAGACAGGAGAAGAAGTGTCTGCAGTTGCAGTTACATTTACTACAGGGGAACAAAAAGAAAAAAATACATACGTTCTTTATGATGAGTCCCGCGCATTGGAAGCGATTTCTTTAGCGAGAAGTTTTAGAAAAAACGGAAAACACACAGAAGTCGCAATGAAAGAAAAAACGATTTCTTTGGAAAAATATGTACGCAGTGCAAGACGCAACTTATGTGTTACGATGTTATATTTAAGACAGAATGGGGATATCGAAATGCTAAATGTGGTAACTGGAAAACGAAAAAGTGTTTCGAAGAAAATAAAATAAGTGTGTCGTTTGTGAAAGGAAGTTTAGAATTGTGAGAGAATATAAAAGAATTATCCCTTGTATATTTATTTCGCAGGGAAGGGCAGTGAAATGGTTTGACAATCTGGAAGTGTTGTCAGAAGATGTAGTAACACTGGCCAAAGCATACCGAGAATCAGGTGCGGCAGAATTGCTCGTATTTGATTTGTCGAAGACAGATGAGGAACAAGAGCATACAATCGAACTGATGAAGAAAATTAATCGCATGGTTCAGATTCCAATGATTGCAGGTGGAAATATCAAGCGTGAAGAGGATGCAAAGAAAATTTTGTGCACAGGTGCACAGAAATTGATCTTAAATCTTTCGAAGCCAGAAGGTGCAGAATTATTAGCGACAGTTTCAAATCGTTTTGGAAAGGAAAAGCTAGTTGTTTCTTTAGATGACTTTGATACTTTATTTAAGCAACTTCAAGGAATTGAAACGTATGCAAGTGAAATTTTGTTTATGCATCGACCAGACTTGGATTCGGTAGGAAATGTAACAAATATACCAACTGTTATTTTGACAGATGTGATGGAAGAAGAGGAAATCATTCGCATTTTGAAATGTCCTGCGATCATAGGCGTTTCAGGGAAATTTGTGAGTCAGGAAAACTTGAATTTGCGTACATTTGAAGAAACTTGCAAATCTTATGGAATTGCAATTGCTCATGCAACAGAAGCAATTATGCTTGAAGAGTCCAATGAGATGCATGGAAGTTCTTTGTATGTGCTGGAAAATATCTATCAAAAAATCCAAGATCGTAGACGCCATCCACAAGAAGGTTCATACACAGCGTATCTCTTAGAACAGGGCTTGGATAAGATTTTGAAAAAAATTGGAGAAGAAGCAACAGAACTTGTAATTGCAGGAAAAAATGAAAATGCAGATGAAATCAAATTAGAAATATCTGATATTCTGTATTATATTATGATTTTGATGGAAGATCGTGGAATTACATGGGATGATGTTATGAAAGAACTATCTACACGATAATATTTACAACTAGAAGGGCATATACTATAGCAATATAGTGTATGCTCTTTTTTGGAGGGAAAGATGATAGATGCAAGACAACGAAGAATTGATTTGCTGCAGCAGGCGCAAGGAGAGATTCCAGCAGTGAATCCAAGATATCAGGCAACTTATCAGAATCTGTATCAGGAAAAAGAACCTCGCACATTAGGAATTCGCATATTTGTTTCTGTGTTACTATTTTTAACAGTCTTTTACATAACATATACAAATCAAACGATTGCCAGTGTGGACAGTAAACAGATTATTTCAGAAGTACAACGCGAAGTATGGAAATAACAGGGGAAAGGCATTTTCCCCTGTCGCTTTATTTATACTGTTCCGGTAATCACGAGTGTACTAAGGCCAGGTGTTACGACCTGTTCTACTGTGGCTGGAATTGTGGTAAAAGTTGCTGCTGCAACATTTCCTTCCTTTCTAATATGCAGGTGTAATATAGTATATGACAGAAAGTCAGAAAAAGTTATTCTGCGAGTTCTTCCCATTTTTCGTAAAGAACTTCTAATTCTTCTAAAATAGCTGCTTTTTCTTTGGAAAGCTCCTGACATTTTACGCTGTTTGTAAAAATTTCAGGAAGAGCCATTTGCTCATCAATTTCTGCATCACGTGCTTCAAGTTGGCTGATTCGTTCCTCTGTTTTCTTTAATTCATTTTGACGTTTTCGTTCTTTGGCCTGTGCTTCTTTTTGTGCTTTCCAATCTAATTTTGTATCGGATGGAGCAGCAGAAGAAACAGGAGTATTTTCTACAGTTGGTGCTGCATAAATGGCAGTCAGAGCTTCTTTCTTTTCTAAGTAATAATCATAATTTCCAATGTAATTAACAAAGGTTCCATTTACTAAATCAAGAATACGAGTAGCTGTCTGATTGATAAAGTAACGATCATGAGAGACATAAAGGACAGTGCCAGTGTATTCATTTAGTGCTTTTTCCAGAATTTCTTTGGAAGCAATATCTAAGTGGTTAGTTGGTTCGTCCAAGATCAAAAAGTTTGCTTCGGAAAGCATCAATTTGGCAAGTGATACACGTCCACGTTCACCACCGCTTAAATCACTGATCAGCTTATATACATCATCGCCTGTAAATAAGAAGGCAGCAAGTGTATTTCGAATTTGTGTGTTGGTCAGTGTAGGATAATCATCAGAAATTTCATCAAAAATTGTTTTATCCATATGTAATACATGATGCTCTTGATCGTAGTAACCAATTTCTACTTTTGAACCTAATCGGAAAGCTCCTTTGTCAGCGGAAATCACTTGATTTAAGATTTTTAATAACGTTGTTTTTCCGGTTCCATTATCACCGATGATCGCAACATGTTCCCCTCGTTTGATTTCAAAAGAAATATTATCAAATAACTTTTGAGAACCAAAGGATTTGCTGAGGTTTTCCACAGACAAGACATCGTTTCCGCTTACCGTAGATGGTTCTAATGAAAAATGAAGTTCTTTTGTGTCTTCCATTGGTTTTTCAATCAGTGTCATTTTATCAAGCACTTTTTCACGGCTTTCTGCACGTTTGATTGATTTTTCACGGTTGAAAGAACGAAGTTTCTCGATGACAGCTTCTTGGTGTTTGATTTCTTGTTGCTGTTTCATATATTCACGAATCTTTGCTTCGCGAATCATTTTTTTCTTTGTGGCATAGTCCGAATAATTTCCTTGAAACATGGAAATTTCACCATGTTCGATTTCGATAACTTTTGAGACAACGCGATTTAAGAAATAGCGGTCATGGGACACAATTAGAACAGCACCGTCATAATTTAATAAATAAGTTTCCAACCAGTTGATGGAATTCATATCTAAGTGGTTGGTTGGTTCGTCAAGCAATAAGATATCGGGTTTGGTCAAAAGAAGTTTTCCAAGCGAAACGCGAGTCTTTTGCCCTCCGGATAAGGTGTCTACTTCTTTGTGAAACTCATCTTCACGGAATCCAAGACCTTTTAGGACCCCAACAAGCTCGCTTTGAAATGCATAACCGTTTGCCTGTTCAAAACGTTCTGTTAAAAGATGATAGGAATGAAGACGATTTTCTAATTCTTCTCCTGTAAGATGTTTCATTTCCAGTTCCATTGTACGAATCTGTTTTTCCATCTCAATAACGTCGGCCTTGGCTGTTCTTAATTCTTCAATAATGGTGTTTCCTGTAGAAAGATCTTGATGTTGCGATAAATAACCAATTGTCTTTCCTTTTGTTAAAATAATTTCACCTTGATCGGTATCTAATTCTTTTACGATCATTTTTAAAATGGTCGATTTTCCTGCACCGTTTAGTCCGATGAGTGCGGCTTTTTCACGGTCTTCTATATGAAAGGAGCCAGATTTTACAATGACCTGATCTCCAAATGCTTTTGCAATATTATGGCATGCAAGAATCATATGCTTACCTCCTGATAAATTTAAACGTATTCGAATTAATTATACCGAAAATGAAAGAAAAAACAATGAAAAGTTTGACATTAATTAAACATATATATATAATAAATACGATATGATGAAATATGAGTAGGAAGGTGAGCAACATTGGAAAGAAGAGAGATTTCACAAGCAGTTATTAAACGATTACCTAGATATTATCGTTATCTCGGAGAATTACTTGAAAACGACGTAGAACGAATTTCATCAAATGAGTTAAGTAAAAAAATGAAAGTAACTGCCTCTCAAATTCGACAAGATTTGAATAATTTTGGTGGATTTGGGCAACAAGGCTATGGATATAATGTTAAATACTTACGTACAGAAATTGGTAAGATTTTAGGAGTAGACAATAATCATAATTTTGTTATTATTGGAGCAGGTAATTTAGGACAGGCATTAGCAAACTATAATTCGTTTGAACGAAGCGGATTTGTTTTAAAAGGTATCTTTGATGTGAATCCAAGATTAGAAGGAGTAACGATTCGTGGAATCCCAATTCATATGATGGATGATTTGAAAACATTTATCAAAGAAAATGATATTGAGATTGCGGTATTGACAATTCCTAAGATGAAGGCAATCGAAGTAGCAGATATGCTTGCAGAGACAGGAATTAAAGGAATTTGGAATTTTGCGCATACAGATTTACAACTTCCAGACCATGTGATTGTTGAGAATGTACACCTTTCAGAAAGTTTGATGAGACTTTCTTATAGAGTGGGACGTGCTCAAGAGGAAGAATAGGGAATAATTTGAAACGTGTACGGAAAGCACAGCAGCTTTCTTACACGTTTTTTTAAAACAGGTGATGATTATGCAATATCTTTTAACAGGAAAACAGATGCAAAAGGCAGACGCTTATACGATTCAACAGATAGGGATTCCTTCGCTTGTGTTGATGGAACGAGCAGCATTAGGCGTTGTAGATTATATAGAACAAAAAGCAATTCAGAAAGATCGTATTTTAGTGATATGTGGTGCGGGAAATAATGGCGGAGATGGATATGCAATCGCTCGTCTGCTGCATATCAAAGGTTATGCAGTAGAGATTTGCTTTGCTGGAAAAGAAACTTCTCGCAGTGAAGAAAATCAGTTGCAAAGAAACATTGCAGACTATTATCAAATTCCTATCGTTTCGGGGGAAGCTCTTGATGCGTATACTGTGATTGTAGATGCCCTTTTTGGAACAGGATTGACAAGAGAAATTACGGGGGAATACCGTGATTTGCTAGAACGTTGCAACCAGGCAAAGGCATATCGTGTAGCCGTCGATACTCCATCAGGAATAGACTCCGAAAACGGCAATGTATTAGGATGTGCATTTCGTGCTGATTTGACAGTTGCGATTGCGTTTCATAAGCGAGGGTTGCGCTTACAACCAGGAAATCAGTATGCTGGAGAAATTGTAATTGCAGATATTGGAATTTATGAAGATGCAATTTCAAAAGAAGAGACTCTTTGTTATGAGCTGGAATGGCATGATTTTCAAATACAATTTCCAAAGCGCATAGGGAATTCTCATAAGGGCTCGTATGGAAAAGTTTTGATGGTCGTAGGCAGCAAAGGAATGTCAGGAGCTGCTTATTTGAGTGCGAAAGCTGCGTACATGGTAGGGGCAGGCTTAGTACAGATTTATACACATGAGGAAAATCGTGTTATTTTACAACAATTGCTGCCAGAAGCAATTATAACAACTTACGAAAGATATGATGCAGAACAATTGCAAAAACAACTGGATGGAGCAGATGTGGTTGCAGTTGGCTGTGGTCTTAGTACCGATGATGTAGCAGAATCCATTGTGTCACATATAATGAAATATAATCAGAAACCATGTGTATTAGATGCAGACGGAATTAATCTGCTTGCAAAACATAAAGAGTGGTTATCAGAACGAAACTTTCCAATGATCATAACGCCACATATGAAGGAAATGGCACGATTTATGGAATGTGAAGTGAAAGATTTACAAAAAGAAAGAATAGACTATTTACAAAAAGCGGTAAAGGCGTATGATATAACTTGTGTATTAAAAGATGCAAGAACCGTTATTGCAAGTGATGAAAAACGAATTTGCATCAACACAACAGGTAATGCAGCTATGGCAAAGGGAGGTTCTGGTGATGTTCTTACTGGAGTTATCGCAGGAATCATGGCACAAGGTGTTTCTTGCCAAGATGCTGCACCATTAGGTGCCTATCTACATGGTATGGCAGGATATGCTGCGAAAAATAAGAAGGGATGTTATAGCGTTCTTGCAAGTGATATTGTGACATCCATTTCTGATATTTTAAAAGAGATATAGAGGTGAAAAAGTTGAAAACATACAGTAGAGTGTATGCTCGAATCGACTTAGATGCAATTGAATATAATATGGAGCGTATGAGGGAAACACTTCAGCCTTGGGTACGAATCATGGCCGTGATCAAAGCAGATGGATATGGTCATGGTGCAGTTCAGATTGCTCAGATGTTGGAAAAGATGGATTACATCTGGGGATTTGCGGTAGCTACGCTAGACGAAGCAGTGGTGCTTCGAAGCGAAGGAATTCAGAAACCCATCCTGGTATTAGGCTGTGTATTTCCGGATCAATATATGGAAATGCTTCGCTATGATATTCGTATGAATGTATATACGGAAGAAATGGCAGAGGCAATTTCACAAATGGCAGTGCGTGAAGGGGTAACTGCACATATGCACATCAAATTAGATACTGGTATGGGAAGATTGGGATTTGGAATACATGAAGAGGCAGTGGATACGATTGCAAGAATTTCAGAACTTCGAAACGTATCTTTAGAAGGAATTTTTACACATTTTGCTAGAGCAGATGAGACAGATAAAACATTTTCAATGAAACAGTTGGAAGACTTTGTTTGGATGATCAAGAAATTACAAGAGAAAAATGTAGTGTTTCAGTATGAACATTGTGCTAATAGTGCGGCAATTATTGATTTCCCAAAACAGCAATTTGACTTGGTAAGAGCTGGAATTGCCACTTATGGATTGTATCCATCCGAAGAGGTAGAGAAGGGAAATGTTCCATTGAAACCAGCATTGTCGCTCAAAAGCCATATTGCATTTGTGAAAGAGATTGAGGCAGGAACTCCAATCAGCTATGGTGGAACCTATGTTGCAAAAGAAAAAATGAGAATTGCAACGATTCCTGTTGGATATGCCGATGGGTATCCAAGAAATTTATCTAATATAGGATATGTTTTGATCCATGGGAAAAAAGCACCAATCCTTGGACGCATCTGTATGGATCAATTTATGGTAGATGTTACAGAAATTCCAAATGCCCATTTTGGTGATAATGTGACCTTGATAGGAAAAGATGGTGATCTTACGATTGCCGTAGAAGATTTAAGTGAATTATCTGGACGTTTTAATTATGAATTCGTATGCGATTTAGGAAAACGTATTCCTAGGGTATATATAAGAAATGGAAAAATCACAGAGCAAGTAGATTATTTTGCTTAAACTTACATATAAAGAATACTTCCGAGAAAGATGGAAATACTGATTTTATCTTAAACAATCGGAGTGTGATTAAAGTGCAAATTAAACGTGGAGATATATTTTATGCGGATTTAAGTCCTATCGTTGGTTCAGAGCAAGGTGGCATTCGACCAGTGTTGATCATTCAGAATGATATGGGGAACAGACACAGTCCAACGGTCATCTGTGCAGCTATTACTTCCAAGATGAACAAAGCAAAACTTCCAACACATGTGGAAGTGGAAGCAAAAAGATATCAGCTTGTGAAAAATTCGGTAGTACTTTTAGAACAGATTCGTACGATAGATAAGCAGCGCTTGAAAGATTTCATCTGTCATGTGGACCAAAATTTGATGGATGAGATTGAAAAAGCACTGAAAATCAGTTTGGAGCTGCGTACATAGCAAGTTAAACTGTACAAATCGATAAAAGAGTGATAAAATATACGAGGATTTTAAGAGAAAGAGGTAGAAATTATGTCAGGACATTCAAAGTTTGCCAATATTAAACATAAAAAGGAAAAAAATGACGCGAAAAAAGGAAAAATCTTTACAATCATTGGTAGAGAAATTGTAATCGCTGTTAAAGAAGGCGGACCAGATCCAGCAAATAACAGCAAACTTCGTGATGTAATTGCAAAAGCAAAAGCAAACAATATGCCTAATGATACAATCGAAAGAGGTATCAAAAAAGCAGCAGGGGATGCAAATGCTGATAACTATGAAAAAATTACATATGAAGGATATGGACCAAATGGGATTGCCATTATTGTTGAAACACTTACAGACAATAAGAACAGAACAGCTGCAAATGTAAGAAGTGCATTTACAAAAGGAAACGGAAGCATCGGAACACCAGGATGTGTATCATTCATGTTCGATAAAAAAGGACAAATTATTGTAACAAAAGAAGAATGCGATATGGATGCTGACGAATTAATGATGCTTGCATTAGACGCTGGTGCAGAAGACTTCGTGGAAGAAGAAGAAGGATATGAAATTCTTACAGATCCAGATGATTTCTCAGCAGTTCGTGAAACACTTGAAAAAGAAGGCATCGTGATGGCTGAAGCAGAAGTAACAATGCTTCCACAAACATATGTAGAATTAACAGATGAAACAGCAATCAAGAATCTTAATAAAACATTAGATCTTCTTGATGATGATGACGATGTTCAGTATGTTTACCACAACTGGGATGAATAGTTAGAAAATTTCAAAGACTATGTAGAAATACATAGTCTTTTGTGCTATACTTACATATTATTACGAAATAACCAACGGGAGGAAGACCAGATGAGCAATTACAGAATGGAAACAAAATGTATCCAATCAGGATACCAACCTAAAAACGGAGAAGCGCGAGTATTACCTATATATCAAAGTACAACTTTCAAATATGAAGACAGCGATGCAATGGGAAGATTATTCGACTTAGAGGATTCTGGATATTTTTATACGAGACTTCAAAATCCAACAAACGATGCCGTTGCCGCAAAAATTTGCGATATGGAAGGTGGGGTAGCTGCCATGCTGACTTCTTCAGGACAAGCTGCAAACTTCTATGCAATTGTAAATATTGCAGAAGCAGGAGATCATATTGTATGTTCTTCAGCAGTTTATGGCGGTACATATAATTTATACGCACATACCATTAAGAAAATGGGAATTTCAGCAACGTTTGTTGATCCAGACTGCACATTAGAAGAATTAAATGCTGCATTCCAAGATAACACAAAGGCTGTTGTGGGTGAAACAATTGCAAACCCAGGATTAAATGTATTAGATATTGAAAAATTTGCTGCTGCAGCACATGCACATGGAGTTCCACTTATCATTGATAACACATTTGCAACTCCAATCAATTGCAGACCATTTGAATGGGGAGCAGATATTGTAACACATTCTACAACAAAATATATGGATGGCCATGCAACATGTGTAGGCGGATGTATTGTAGATAGTGGTAACTTTGACTGGACAGCACATGCAGAAAAATTCCCAGGACTTACAACTCCAGATGAAACATATCATGGTCTTGTATATACAGAACGTTTTGGAAAAGGTGCTTACATTACAAAAGCAACTGCACAAATGATGAGAGATTTAGGTTCCATCCAATCACCACAAAACGCATTTTTATTAAACATTGGTTTGGAAACATTACATTTAAGAATGCCAAGACATTGTGAAAATGCACTTGCAGCTGCAAAATATTTACAAGCACACGATAAGATTGAATGGGTACACTGTCCAATGTTAGAAGGTGACAAATATTATGACTTAGCACAAAAATATATGCCAAATGGTGCATGTGGTGTTATTACATTTGGATTAAAAGGCGGAAGAGCAGCGTCTGTAAAAATGATGGATGCGCTTAAGATGATTGCAATCGTAACACATGTTGCTGATGCAAGAAGCTGCGTACTTCATCCAGCAAGCCATACACATCGTCAAATGAATGAACAAGAATTGATTGAAGCAGGTGTACAACCTGAATTAGTTCGTTTCAGTGTTGGTATTGAAAATATTGAAGATATTATTGCTGACTTAGAACAAGCATTAGAACAAGTATAAGAATTGGAAACATCCTCTATGTGAATAGGGGATGTTTTTTTGTCCATACTATGTAAAGAAAGAGGTGGAAAGTATGGACAAGGAAAAGAAAGAGGAAGTAAAAGAAACTGGTAGTATTGAGTTAGAAAATGCAAGAAAAAATCATAAGATTAAGGTGTTTACTATTATTGGAGAGATTGAAGGACATGAAATGGTTTCGTCTAATACCAAAGCAACAAAGTATGAGCATCTGCTTCCACAGTTAGCTGAAATTGAAGAAAATACAGAGATTCAAGGAGTATTGTTTCTACTTAACACATTAGGCGGAGATGTGGAGGCAGGACTTTCCATTGCGGAGATGATTGCGTCGTTAAGTAAGCCAACCGTATCGCTTGTGTTAGGTGCAAGTCATTCCATTGGAGGACCTTTAGCAGTAGCAGCAGACTATTCATTTATCGCTCCAAGCGGAACCATGATTGTTCATCCGGTACGTTCTAATGGAATGTTCATTGGAGTGAAACAGAGTTTTATGAACATGGTGGAAACGCAAAATCGAATCACTGGATTTTTGGCAAGACATTCTAAGATTTCGAAAGAACGAGTAGAAGAATTGATGCTAGAACCAACTAAATTAGTAAAAGATGTAGGTACATTGTTAGAAGGAAAAGAAGCCGTAAAAGAAGGTTTGATTGATGAAGTTGGTGGATTAAAAGATGCTTTGGGAAAGCTCCATCAAATGATTGATGATAAATATTTATAAGAAATTTGATGATGACACCACTTTTTATTAATGCTATACTGTATTGGTATATGGTAATAGACAGGGGGAGTTATATGGCAGCACAGAAGAAAAAAAGACCGCAGACACGAACAAAAGCAAAACCGAAACGTAAAACTACGAGTCGTAAAAATACAAAAAATGAAGAACAAAGTTTTTTACAGAAAGAGATTACAATTCTTACTGTATTTGCAATATGTGCATTGATGATGATCAGCAATTTTGGAATTGGAGGTCTCATTGGAGATTCCGTTGCAGCACTTTTATTTGGATTGTTTGGAACGGTAGCATATATTATTCCAATTGTAATTTTCGTAGGCATTACTTTTGTGATTTCAAATAAAGGTAATCGCCTCGCGTACATAAAAACGGTAGCAGGAGTTGTTCTGCTGATTATGATTTGTACATTGTTCCAATTGATCATCAACGGCTATACAAAGGGAACGTCACTTGGCATGGTATATCGTTTGTGTAGTTTATACAAAGACGGTGGTGGACTTGTAGGAGGCGCATTTGTTCATTTACTTGTGCCATCCATTGGATTGGTAGGAACTTATGTCGTTGTTTTTGTGGTATGTATCATTGATTTTGTTATTATTACAGGAAAATCTTTCTTAGGAACTGTGAAAAAAGGAAGTACAAAAGCATACCAGTCAGCAAGAGAACAGGCAGCAGTGAATCGTGAACGACGCATTCAGGAAAAAGAAGCGAAACAGATGCGTGCAGATAACGTGGTATCAGGCGTATCCTTCAATACAACATTAGAAAAAGAAGTTACTGTGAAAAAATCACCAGAGATTCAGGAACTTAAGGCACCAGCAGATTTGCAGGCAGATACTATTTTCGAACCAGTAAAACCAGAGGAAATAGTAATCAATCGTGCAGAGTCAATTGCACAGACACCTATGCAGGAACAGGTGATGCCAGAGGAACCTGTAGTAGAAGAAACTGGGAAAAAACGACGTACAAAAGAGAGTCGGAAACAAACAGAGTCCGAAACAATGCATGTGGAACAAGAAATCATGCAAAATGAAGAGAAGCCTAAGAAGGCATATCAATTTCCACCTGTATCATTGTTAAAGAGAGGAAATCCATCTAGAGGAGATTCGGACGCACATTTGCGTGAAACAGCACTAAAATTACAGCAAACATTGCAAAACTTCAATGTAAATGTAACGATCACCAATGTTAGCTGTGGTCCATCGGTTACCCGCTATGAATTGCAACCAGAACAAGGCGTGAAAGTAAGTAAGATTGTAGGGCTGGCAGATGATATTAAATTAAATCTGGCGGCAGCTGATATTCGTATTGAAGCACCAATTCCTGGGAAAGCAGCAGTGGGGATTGAAGTGCCGAACAAAGAAAATACAGCAGTTATGCTTCGCGATTTGATTGAATCAGAAGAATTCCAAAAAGATAAATCTAAGATTGCATTTGCAGCTGGACGAGACATTGCAGGAAAAGTGGTTGTAGCAGATATTGCAAAAATGCCACATGTTCTTATTGCTGGTGCAACTGGATCGGGAAAATCAGTTTGCATCAATACATTGATCATGAGTATTTTATATAAAGCATCACCAGAAGAAGTAAAATTAATCATGATTGACCCGAAAGTAGTGGAATTAAGTGTTTACAATGGAATTCCACATTTGATGATTCCAGTAGTAACAGATCCGAAAAAGGCTGCAGGAGCATTGAATTGGGCTGTTCTTGAGATGACAAAACGTTATCAATTATTTGCGGAATATCAAGTACGTGACTTGGCAGGATACAATGCAAAAGTAGCATCTGTTCAAGGAATAGAATCAGAAAACAAACCAGAAAAATTACCACAGATTGTAATTATTGTAGACGAGCTTGCCGATCTTATGATGGTAGCACCTGGAGAAGTGGAAGAAGCAATCTGCCGTTTGGCACAATTAGCGAGAGCATGCGGAATCCATTTGGTACTTGCAACACAACGTCCATCGGTGAATGTTATTACAGGTCTGATTAAGGCGAATATGCCTTCTCGAATCGCATTTTCTGTTTCCTCAGGAGTCGATTCCAGAACCATCATTGATATGAATGGGGCCGAAAAATTATTAGGCCGTGGTGATATGTTATTTTACCCATCTGGATATCAAAAACCAGCCCGTGTACAGGGTTCTTTTGTATCGGATAAGGAAGTACAAGCGGTTGTTGAATTTTTGAAAAATACAGGAGATGCTGTAGTATATAATGAAGAGATTACAAATCATATGAGCCAGTCGCAAACAGCGGCTGCTGGAGGCGCAAGCACTTCTGGCGGAAACGAACGAGATGTCTATTTCGTGGATGCAGGAAAATTTGTAATTGAGAAAGATAAGGCATCCATTGGAATGCTACAAAGGGTATTCAAGATTGGGTTCAATCGAGCAGCTCGTATCATGGATCAACTTGCAGATGCAGGTGTGGTAGGAGAAGAAGAAGGAACCAAACCGAGAAAGGTACTAATGTCAATGGAAGAATTTGAACAATACATTGATGAATATGTATAAAAGTTACGCGCAAATGAGGAGGAAGATTATGAAAACAGATATTCAGATCGCACAAGAAGCCGTAATGGCACCAATTAAAGAGGTAGCAGCAGGTATTGGAATCCAAGAAGATGATTTGGAATTATATGGAAAATATAAAGCAAAATTATCGGATGAATTGTGGGAACAGATAAAAGATCGTCCAGATGGAAAATTAGTATTGGTTACTGCAATCAATCCAACTCCAGCAGGGGAAGGGAAAACAACAACATCTGTAGGTTTAGGACAAGCGATGGCGAAATTAAATAAAAAAGCAATCATTGCACTCCGTGAACCATCTTTAGGACCATGCTTCGGTATCAAAGGCGGCGCGGCAGGCGGTGGATATGCACAAGTTGTTCCGATGGAAGATTTGAATCTTCATTTTACAGGTGATTTTCATGCAATCACTTCTGCAAATAATTTATTAGCAGCATTGTTAGACAATCATATTCAACAAGGAAACGCACTTCAAATTGATCCAAGACAAGTTGTTTGGAAACGCTGTCTTGACATGAATGACAGGGTCCTTCGAAATGTAGTTGTAGGACTCGGAAACAAGATGGATGGTATGGTGAGAGAAGATCATTTCGTAATCACAGTTGCATCTGAAATTATGGCAATTCTTTGTCTTGCACAAGACATTAACGACCTAAAAGAACGTTTAGGAAAGATTGTTGTAGCTTATAATTTTGCGGGAGAACCTGTGACTGCAGAACAATTACAGGCAACAGGTGCCATGACAGCATTGTTAAAAGATGCGTTAAAACCTAATCTGATTCAAACATTAGAACATACACCAGCTTTGGTACATGGTGGTCCATTTGCAAATATTGCCCACGGATGCAATAGTGTGATCGCAACAAAGAGAGCTTTGAAATTAGCTGATATTGCAATCACAGAAGCTGGATTTGGTGCAGATCTTGGTGCAGAAAAATTCTTTGACATCAAGTGTCGTATGAGTGGATTGAAACCAGATGCAGTCGTACTGGTAGCAACTGTTCGTGCACTCAAATACAATGGTGGCGTAGCAAAAAAAGATTTGAATGAAGAAAATCTGGAAGCATTAGCAAAAGGAATTGTAAATTTAGAAAAACATATTGAAAATGTACAAAAATTTGGTGTTCCAGTAATTGTAACATTAAACTCCTTTGTAACAGATACAGAGGCAGAATACGAATTTATCAAAACTTTCTGTGAAGAAAGAAATTGCGAATTCGCATTATCAGAAGTATGGGCAAAAGGTGGCGAAGGCGGTATTGCTTTAGCTGAGAAAGTGCTTCATACATTGGAAACAAAAGAAAGTAAGTTTGAACTGCTATATGAAGATACAGCAAGTTTGAAAGAAAAGATTGAAACAATTTCAAAAGAAATTTATGGGGCAGATGGTGTAGAATATGCAGCAACAGCCGAAAAACAATTAGCAAAAATTACGGAATTAGGATACGGTAATCTTCCAATTTGTATGGCGAAAAATCAATATTCCTTATCGGATGATGCCACACTGTTAGGAAGACCTGAACACTTCAAGATTCATATTCGTGAAGTCTATGTAAATGCTGGGGCAGGATTTGTGGTAGCGCTTACAGGAGCTGTTATGACAATGCCAGGACTTCCAAAAGTGCCAGCAGCAAATGGAATTGATGTAAATGAAGAAGGAGTCATCACAGGCTTATTCTAATGCAACAAAAGAGGAGAGACTTATATGGCGACAATAATCGATGGAAAGGTGATTTCCGCTCAGATTAAAGAAGAATTAAAAGAAGAAGTAACACATTTAAAGGAACAAGGTATCAATCCTTGCCTTGCAGTGATCCAAGTAGGAAATGATCCTGCATCTAGTGTTTATGTAAATAACAAAAAGAAAGCATGTGCTTTTATCGGAATCGAATCTCTTTCATATGAATTGGAAGAACAGATTTCTCAAGAAGAATTATTGCGTATCATTGATGAATTAAATCATAATGAGATGGTACATGGCATTTTGGTACAGTTGCCGCTTCCAAAGCACATTGATGAAAACGCAGTCATTCATGCGATCACACCGAAAAAAGATGTGGATGGATTCCATCCAGAAACGGTTGGAAATATGTTTATTGGAGAAAAATGTTTTCTTCCATGTACACCTGCAGGCGTAATCGAATTACTGAAACGTACAAATATTGAAATAGCAGGAAAAGAATGTGTTGTAGTGGGAAGAAGTAATATTGTAGGAAAGCCAATGGCTATGCTTTTGCTACAAGAAAATGGTACGGTGACGATTACACATTCGAAGACCGTTGATTTAAAAGAAGTAACAAAACGAGCAGATATTTTGGTTGCAGCAATTGGAAAACCTCGTTTTATCACAAGCGAATACGTGAAAGAAGGCGCAGTGGTAATTGATGTAGGAATTCATCGCAACGAAAACAATAAGCTCTGTGGAGACGTAGATTTTGAGGATGTCTTAGAAAAGGTAAGTGCAATCACTCCAGTACCAGGCGGCGTAGGACCAATGACAATTGCCATGCTTATGAAAAATTGCGTGGAAGCAGCTAAAAGAGAATATTTATAAATGTGAAAGACTGAGGAATTTATCTATGAATACTCAGTCTTTTTTGTGAATATAACTTGATATTTCAGATTAATTGAATTATCATATTCAATAAGAGTAAATTATTATAGGAGGCGTGGCATGTACAAAATTAAAAAAGCTGAAAAGCTAGCAGATAAAATTTATCTCATGGATGTAGAGGCACCAAGAGTTGCAAAACATTGTGAACCAGGACAATTTGTAATTGTAAAATTAGATGAAAAAGGGGAAAGAATCCCATTAACAATTTGCGATTACGATAGAGAAGCTGGAACAATCACAATTGTATTCCAAACAGTTGGAGCATCTACAGAAAAGATGGCTTATTTAAAAGAAGGAGATAGTTTCAGAGATTTCACTGGTCCTTTAGGATGTGCTTCCGAATTTGTAAGCGAAGATTTAGAAACTTTGAAGAATAAGAAAATTTTATTCGTAGCTGGTGGTGTAGGAGCAGCTCCTGTATATCCACAAGTAAAATGGTTACATGAAAAAGGGATTGACGCAGATGTAATTGTTGGTGCGAAAACAAAAGAAATGTTAATTCTAGAAGATGAAATGAGAGCTGTAGCAGGGAACTACTATCCATGTACAGATGATGGTTCTTATGGACATGCAGGACTTGTAACATCTAAGATTGAACAACTTGTAAATGAAGAAGGAAAGAAATACGATTTATGCGTTGCAATTGGTCCAATGATCATGATGAAATTTGCTTGTCTCACAACAAAGAAATTCGAGATTCCAACAATTGTAAGTATGAACCCTATTATGGTAGATGGAACAGGTATGTGCGGAGCTTGCCGTCTTCAAGTTGGAGATGAAATTAAGTTTGCATGCGTAGATGGTCCTGAATTTGATGGACATTTAGTTGACTTCGATCAAGCAATGAAGAGACAACAAATGTACAAATCAGCAGAAGGAAGAGCAATGTTAAAATTACAAGAAGGTGATACACATCATGGTGGATGTGGTCATTGCGGAGGTGACGAATAATGGCTGATGTATTAAAGAGAGTTCCAGTAAGAGAACAAGAACCTGCAGTTCGTGCAAAGAATTTCGAAGAAGTATGTTATGGATATAATAAAGAAGAAGCAATGGAAGAAGCTTCTAGATGTATCGGATGCAAAAATGCAAAATGTGTTGAAGGATGTCCAGTATCTATCAATATTCCAGCATTTATTGCAGAAGTAAAAACAGGAAATTTTGAAGAAGCATATAAAGTAATTGGAAAATCATCTGCACTTCCAGCTGTTTGTGGTCGTGTATGTCCACAAGAATCACAATGTGAAGGTAGATGTATCCGTGGTATCAAAGGAGATCCAGTTTCTATTGGTAAATTGGAACGATTTGTTGCAGATTATGCATTGGAAAATGATATCAAACCTGAAAAAGCAGATAGCACAAATGGACATAAAGTAGCTGTAATCGGTTCTGGTCCTGCAGGGCTTACATGTGCAGGTGATTTAGCAAAATTAGGCTATGAAGTAACTGTATTTGAAGCACTTCATGAACTTGGTGGTGTATTAGTATATGGTATTCCTGAATTTCGTTTACCAAAACAAAAAGTTGTAGCCAAAGAAATCGACAAAGTAAAAGAACTTGGCGTAAAATTCGAAACAAACGTTGTAATTGGTAAATCAACTACAATCGATCAATTAATCGAAGACGAAGGATTTGAAGCAGTATTTATCGGATCTGGTGCTGGACTTCCTAAGTTCATGGGAATTCCAGGAGAAAATGCAAATGGCGTATTCTCTGCAAACGAATACTTAACACGTAACAACTTAATGAAAGCATTTGATGAGTCTTATGATACACCTATCGTAGCTGGTACAAAAGTTGCGGTTATCGGTGGTGGTAACGTTGCAATGGATGCAGCAAGAACAGCTCTTCGTTTAGGAGCAGACGTACATATCGTATATCGTCGTAGTGAAGAAGAATTACCAGCCAGAGTAGAAGAAGTACACCATGCAAAAGAAGAAGGTGTTATCTTCGATCTACTTACAAATCCAACAGAAATCTTAGTAGATGATAATGGCTATGTAAGAGGAATGAAATGTGTGAAGATGGAACTTGGAGAACCAGATGCATCAGGAAGAAGACGTCCTGTTGTAGTGGAAGGTTCAGAGTTCGAAATGGAATTAGATACAGTGATCATGTCACTTGGAACATCACCTAATCCATTGATTTCTTCTACTACAGAAGGATTATCTGTAAATAAATGGAAATGTATTGTTGCCGAAGAAGAAACTGGTAAAACAACAAAAGAAGGTGTTTATGCTGGTGGAGATGCTGTAACAGGTGCAGCAACTGTTATCTTAGCAATGGGAGCTGGAAAAGCTGGAGCGCAAGGTATTCACGAGTATTTACAAAACAAATAAAATCATATAATATAGGAACGTGGAATGATAGTTCATGTTCCTATATTTTTATTTTGGAGGTTTTTATGCAGTTAGCCTTTTTAACAGCTTTAGGCGTAGGAGGAGCAACGATTGTAGGTGTTTGTATGGGATTCTTATTTCAGAAGATACCACACAAATTCAATGATGCCATTTTAGGATTTGCTGCGGGAATTATGTTGGCTGCAGCAGTCTTGGGACTGATCTTACCATCGTTGGAAAGTGGAAATGTTTGGATTACAGCATTTGGCATTTTGATTGGTGCAATCTTTTTAAATTTTGCCGATAAACTGACACCACATTTGCATCGTATTACAGGAATAGAGCAGGAAGAACATTCTGAAGCACAAAATACACTGAATAAGATCATGCTATTTGTTATGGCAATAGCAATCCATAATTTACCAGAAGGAATTGCTGCTGGAGTAGGATTTGGAAGTGATGATATTGGAAATGCTGTGACAGTTGCTATGGGAATTGCCCTTCAAAATATCCCAGAAGGTATGGTTATTGTATCGCCGTTGATCATGGCAAGGATTTCAAAATGGCGTGTTTTTTGCATTGCCAGTTTTACAGGATTGATTGAAATTGCAGGAGTCATCATTGGATTTTCAGCCGTTTCGATTGCAACAGCAATCTTGCCGTTTGCCTTGGCATTTGCAGGAGGAACAATGATCTATGTGGTAAGTGATGAAATGATTCCGGAAACACATAGTCATGGATATGAACGTATGGCAACATATTCGTTATTAATAGGATTTATTACAATGATCCTGATTGATTTTTATTTAGGTTAGAGTGAGATATGAAGATAACAGTTATTACAGTAGGAAAAATAAAAGAAAAATATTTAAAGGATGCAATCGCAGAATATAGTAAGCGATTGAGCAAATATTGCAAATTAGAAATCATTGAGGTGGCAGATGAAAAGACACCCGATAATGCCAGTGAAGTAGTGGAAGATGGTATTCGTTCGAAAGAGGCAGAGCGTATCTTAAAATATGTAAAAGACGATGCGTTTGTGATCACACTAGAGATTCAAGGAAAGCTTCTAACTTCAGAAGAGCTTGCAGAAAAAATGGAGAAGCTGGGTGTACAGGGAACAAGCCATATAACATTTATCATTGGTGGCTCTATTGGTCTTGGAAAGGAAGTGCTTGCAAGGTCTAATTTTGCACTGAGCTTTTCAAAAATGACGTTTCCACATCAATTAATGCGAGTGATATTGTTGGAACAAGTATATAGAAGCTATCGCATTATCAGTGGAGAGCCATATCACAAGTAGGAAAGATTTGGCAAAAATAGAACAATAAGCGTATGAAATGAGACATTGTTTTGTGAAAAAGCACAGTGTCTCATTTGTGATTTTGTAGAAAATAAAGAATTCCAGAAAAATTCCCTTGCATATTTAAGTGTTTGCCGATATTCTATAGAGGTTGCAAAAAACATTTATTAGAGGAGAATAAAATGAGTCAAAAAACACAAGAACAAAAAATTTCATGGTATAGTTTTGCGTTCATCGTATTTGGAGGTGTTTGGGGATTCGGTAATGTGATTAACGGATTTTCTGAATACAATGGATTAAAAGCAATTATCCCATGGATTATTGTTTTCGCAATTTATTTTATACCATATGCACTTATGGTAGGAGAACTTGGTTCTGCATTCAAAAATGAATCAGGTGGTGTAAGTTCATGGATCAAACGTACAATCGGACCAACAGCTGCTTACTATGCAGGATGGACATATTGGGTTGTACACATGCCATACATTTCACAAAAGCCAAGTGCTGCAGTTGTAGCAACAAGTTGGGTATTATTCCAAGACAAACGTGCTAGTGAATTAGATCCGCTTGTTATGCAATCAATTTGTATTGTAATTTTCTTTGTTGCATTATTCTTAGCTTCCAAAGGAATTTCAATCATTAAGAAACTTTCAACATTAGCTGGTTCGGCAATGTTCGTAATGTCTATCTTATACATTCTTTTAATGGTAGCTGCACCAATGATCACAGAAGCTCCATTACTTGAAATCGATTGGTCATTAGAGACATTTATGCCAACTTTTGATGTGAAATTCTTTACAGGATTATCCATCTTAGTATTAGCTGTTGGTGGATGTGAAAAAGTTTCACCATACGTTAATAAAATGAAAGACCCTTCAAAAGATTTTTCAAAGGGTATGATTTCATTAGCAGTCATGGTAGCAATTTGTGCCATTCTTGGTACCATTTCTATGGGTATGATGTTTGATTCAAATCATATTCCAGATGACCTTATGACAAATGGTGCATATTATGCATTCCAAAAATTAGGAGAATATTACGGACTTGGAAATCTTTTTGTAATCCTTTACGCACTTACAAACTTAATTTCACAAGTATCTGTATTGATCATTTCAATCGATGCTCCATTATGTATGTTACTTGGTAATGCAGATGAAAGATTCATTCCAAAAGCATTATTCAAACAAAACAAGTATGGTGCTTATGTAAATGGACATAAAATGATTGCTGTTATCGTTGGTATCTTAATTGCAGTACCTGCATTTGGTATTGGAAGTGTAGATGCCATGGTAAAATGGTTAATCAAATTAAACTCTGTATGTATGCCACTTCGTTACTTATGGGTATTCGTTGCATACATCGGATTAAAGAGAGTAGCAGACCAATATCCATCTGCTTACTACTTTACAAAGAATAAAATAGTTGGTATTATCTTCGGTGGATGGTGCTTCTTATTTACAGCATTTGCTTGTGTTGGTGGTATCTATTCAGAAGACCCATTCCAATTAGTAATGAATATTGTAACTCCGCTTGTATTCCTATTATTAGGTTTAATTCTTCCAGCAGTTGCAAAAAGAACAAACAATTAATATGTAAATTTGAATGCGAAATATCTTCCATGGTATTTCGCATTTTGAACATGGGAGCAGATTATGAAATACTATTTAGCACCTTTAGAAGGAATTACATCTTATGTATATCGCAATGCGTATCATAAACATTTTAGACCGATGGATAAGTATTTTACGCCTTTCATTGTGACAAGTCCGAATAAGAAATTCAGCACCAGAGAGTTAAAAGAATTATCGCAGGAGCATAACAAAGGACTTTATGTGGTTCCACAGCTTATGAGCAATCAGGCAGACGATTTTATTAAGACAGCAAAAGCGATTGCAGAATTAGGCTATAAGGAAATGAATTTGAATCTAGGATGTCCATCCGGAACAGTTGTTGCAAAGAAAAAAGGATCTGGTTTCCTAGCGTATCCAGAGGAATTAGATGCCTTTTTAGAACAGATTTATGAATCATTATCACTGAAAATATCAATTAAAACTAGAATCGGAAAAGAATCTCCAGAAGAATTCTACCGTTTGCTGGAGATTTATAACAAATATCCGATAGAAGAGTTGATTATTCATCCGCGTGTGCAGACAGATTTTTACCGTAATACTGTAAATTTAGAAATGTTTGAAGAAGCCATGCAGCACAGCAAGAATCCTTTGTGTTATAATGGAGATATCTTTACAGCAGAAGATTTTCAGAAGTTTTCAAAAGCATTTCCAACCGTGGACAAGATTATGTGTGGACGTGGAATTATAGCAAATCCAGCATTGATCAGTGAAATTGATGAAAAGGAATTGTTGACCAAAGAAAAACTTCGTGCATTCCACGATGACATTTATGAGGAATATAAGCGCATTAGTTCTGGAGACCGAAATACGTTATTTAAAATGAAAGAGCTATGGTTCTATATCAGTCAGTCTTTTGAAGGAATCGAAAAGCCATTGAAAAAAATCCGAAAATCAGAAAAGTGCAAGGATTATGATGCGGCAGTTCAAATGATATTTGATACTTGCCCATTAAAATAAAGGAGGAATTTTTATGGTACATCATATGGTAATGTGGAACTTCAAACCAGAAGTTTCTGAAGCAGAAAAGCCTGCTTTAAAGGCAGCAATGAAAGAACAGTTAGAAGGTTTGGTAGGAAAAGTGCCAGGACTTCTTACCGCATCCTTTGTGGAAAATCCGATTTCCTCAAGTACACATGAGATTGCATTGGTAACCACATTGGATTCAGCAGAAGCAATCAAAGTCTATGCTACACACCCAGATCATGTATATGTAGCGGATCATTATGTACGTCCTTTTGTAATGGAAAGAGCGTGTCTTGATTACGAATAAGAGATTAAAATAAAGAATCACAAGTCTTCGAAATCAGAAGACTTGTGATTTTTGTTATTTTACATAAGTTTCTATAATATTGTTAGGAAGATAAGCACTGCAAGATAAGATTCCGTTATCCGTTTCAAAATCCACATGACAATATGTGACATCATCGTAATTTGCATATCTTGTAAGTAAGGAATCCATAATCAAGTAAGGTTTCAACTCTGCTAAAATCGCTTCATCTGTGATGCGATGATAATTTGCTTCGACATCAGAATAGATGTTAAAGGATGCTGGAACATAAGATTCATTTTCAATCACTGGAAGAAAACCATAGGATTTCAAAAGTTCAATGGTCTTTGTGAATGTTGTAGGAACCATATATTTATCCATAGCAAGTTCTGCTTCATAAATGAAATCTTCATTCTCATCAATATATTTCCATGGAAGATGTACATAGAAATTATATACAATATCACAAGTAATGTATTGATTTGCGTCCATCGCATTTAATTCTTCCAAGTAAGTTGTAAGAAATTCTCTTTGCTGTTCTTTTGTAAGATTTAAATCAATTGCTTCTAATCCATTATCACAAGAAATCTTATCGATTTTATCCCAATCACCTGTATAAAGAGAATAGAAATCATTTTTGAAATCTTCGGTTGTAACTAAAGTATTAAAGGAGTCTGGAATTTTCGAAGTATCAAGAAAATAACATCTGTATTTTTTTGTTCCATTTTTCAGATGATATACCACGTTGCAAGGAGTGAGCGAGTCTGCGTTTTCATATTCCTGATTATAGATCTCTTTAATAAATTCGCGAGCAAGTGTAATATTTTCTTGGTTTAAGTAGTCAGGTTCTGCGCCCCAGTAAGAGATTGAATTATATGGAAGCAGAACATCTAATTCAATTGTTTCTAATTTATCTTCTTCTGGGAGATATGCATCATATCCCAATAAATCTGCTTTAAATACGAACAGAACTCCTAATGCTACAACTACACATCCAACAAGCTGCAATTTTTTATGAAAGATTGCACGAATATCGGATTGAAAAATACCTTCCATGATTCCGTGTAATACAATTGCACCGAAAACAATACCAAAGATCATCCATACAGTAGATTGACTGAAAGATACTGCTTGGAAAAGTACACCTGAATACAAGGAAATTGGAATGACTAAAATACATCTGATAAACGGGTTGAATTTTTCAAATGCCATAGCACGTCCAGCGGCTTCTGATGGTCTCTTTAGATATAACATATATGCAAGAATTCCAACTACAATTGCATAAACAACAGCCACAATCATAAATTCATAATGTTCACTTGCTGTCCAAGTAACATTCCAATCCTTTATGATCTTGTAAGCGATAGTAAATGGTGAAAAATAAAATTGTGCTTTCGGATTCCAACTTTTATAAGTATAAGTATCAAAGTATATTGACGAAAACGTTGGTATCAATTCATATAATACCAATGGCACGTAAGCTGAAACTGCACCAAATCCAAGGATAGCAACAATCATATTACCTGTTAATACAACAACAAGAGCTGCTGTCACCCAAATTACAAGATACACAAGTATCATACTAATGAGATTCCACAAAAGTACCTGAAATAGTTCAAAACGATTGATTTTATATAGGCAAAGCAAACCCAGTTTGAGTCCTGTATTGATGATTGCAAGTGTTCCAAAAATAAAAAATTGAGAAGTAAAATTTATTTTGAAGCGGTCTTGCTTTCTCATCGGTAAAGACTCATAAAAGTCAGTTTCTTGCTTGTTATGCAAATAATGAAAACCGTAATATAACAAAAAGAGTGCGATTCCACCAGCTAAGGAAGCTGCAATTAGATTCGGTGCACATAAATTGTAAATGTTTCGGTAGAAGTATTGGTAATCATCTGCTTTTAAAAGTGCAATGTCATTGCCATTTATAATATTTTGTAAACGAATAAAGAAATAGATCATTTCCAGTAGGAATGTAAAAACAGTGATTAAAATAGATGCTGTCTTAAATTTCATTGTTTCTTTTAAATATTTAACAAATGAGATCTTTGATGTCATATCCAGCTACCTCCGTTTCACTAATAAAAATTTCTTCTAAAGTAAGTGGTACAGCTTCACAATAAATTGGATTCCATTTATTAAGCCATGCTACAACTTTGTCAGATTCACCACGGATGGTCATAGTTAATAATTTTCCGTGTCGTTGTTTCTTCAATACGATTAAAGTGTCTTCAATAAGAGAATCATATTCTTCTGGAAGTACACATTGTACTTTTGTGAGATTTCCTTTCAAATGGATCAAATCTTGCGAAAGTAGTACACCACCCTTATGCAATAATCCAATGTGGTCGCTAATATCTTCCAGTTCACGCAGATTATGAGATGCAATGATAGGGGTAAATGTTCTACGTTCCATTTCCTGCATGAAAATAGACTTGATTGCCTGACGCATCACGGGATCAAGGCCGTCAAATGTCTCGTCACAAATTAAATAAGGTGTATTGCTGCAGATTCCAAGTACAATCGAAACCTGCTTTTTCATTCCCTTAGAGAAGGTGCGAATCTTTCTTTCATATGGAATATCAATTTTGCTTAAAATATCGTAGAAGCGTTCCAAATCAAAATTTGGATAATAGTTCTGATAAAAAGAAGCTAAATCTTTAGGTGTACTATTGGCAAAATAGTATTGTTCATCCGAAATATAAAAGAAAAGAGATTTACTTTCCGGATTATTCCATACAGGAATACCATCAATTTTAATGCTGCCGGAATCAGGTTTCATAACGCCTGCAATCATGCGAAGAAGTGTACTTTTTCCAGCGCCGTTTGTACCTAAAAGCCCCATTACATATCCTTCTTTGATGTCTAAACTAATTTGATTGACCGCAAGAATATCATCATAGGACTTGCTGACTTGTTTTATCTCAATCATAGTGCTACCTCCTGAAATATTTCGTTTACACAAGCCATGATATCTTTTCGAGATAAGTTTGCTTCCTTGCAAATATATAATTGTTCTTTTAAGTCTTGAAGAATCTGCTTGTATTGTTCTTGGTGAAAATCTTTATGATTTGATACGTAATTTCCACGTCCTTTTACGGAATAGATCAAACCTCGACGTTCTAATTCTGTATATGCTCTTTGAATCGTGTTCGCATTGATGGATAACTCTACCGCTAAAGAACGAACAGATGGAAGTTGTGTGTCTGCTTCCAAAGCACCATTGAGTATAAGAATTTGAAAACGATCAATAATTTGTTCGTAAATGGGGCGTTTGTCATGATAATCAATTACAATCATTGTGAATGCTCCCTTCGTATTAAGTGTATTAATCGTGTTAGTACACTTATATAATTGCATAGCTTCTTACATTTGTCAAACAATTTATTCGGTTATAAACAAATATTAGGAATCGTTATAAATGAGCTATTGACTTATTAGACACAAGTGCTAGAATAAGAACATGAATTGCATATCAGTCAGATGAAGATTGCAGGAAAGTAAGCGAAAGCTCGCCGAAGGAGTAATGCTCTCAGGTACTTCGTAATGAGAAGTGAGACTGTAATTGGATGACACGCTGGAGAATCTCAAGGATGAGTGCCGAAGGTGTAAGTGGAACAGATGTTTCGCGAATCTCTCAGGCAAAAGGACAGCGATAATTATTTTATCGGTTATAGTATTATGATCCAGTGTATTTTTGGTACACTGGATTTTTATTTCATAGAAAAGACCTTGTTGTTTTAATGTGATAAATTATATAACTTTTCTATGAAATAAAATGCTCCGCAAGGATGCGCACTTCCGATAAGAAAAATCGTCTTTTCAGTAGTATGCAAAATATTAAGAAAAAGAGGATGAGGAACATGGAATTTTTAGAACAAGCAGTAGCAACAGTGAACACCTTTTTATGGGATTATTTACTAATCTTTTTATTAGTGGGAACAGGGATTTTCTTTTCGATTCGATTAAAATTTATCCAAGTTCGTAAATTTGGTGCAGGAATGAAGATGCTATTTGGAAACTTTTCTTTACACGGCAAAGGTGGAGAAAAAGGACTTAGTTCTTTTCAGGCACTTACAACAGCCATTGCCGCACAAGTAGGAACTGGTAATATTGCGGGTGCAGCTACAGCCATTGCAGCAGGTGGTGCTGGTGCAATTTTCTGGATGTGGCTTAGCGCATTCTTTGGCATGGCAACTATATATAGTGAAGCTGTGATGGCGCAGCATACACGCGTTGAAAAAAATGGTACTTATGTAGGTGGTCCTGTTTACTATATTCGTTATATGTTTCATGGGAAATTTGGAAAAATCTTATCAGTATTCTTTTCAGCTTCCACCATTCTTGCACTTGGATTTATGGGGAATATGGTACAATCCAATTCCATCAGTGTTGCATTTAGAACAGCCTTTCATTTAAACCCACTTCTTGTTGGTGTGGTGTGTGCAGTGATTGCTGGATTTATTTTTATTGGCGGAATCAGACGTATTGGTCAAGTAACAGAAAAAATCGTTCCAGTGATGGCAGTATTATATGTAGTGGGTTGTGTTTGCATTTTATGTATGAATCCAGCTGGTGTGGTAAAAGCTTTTCATGATATTTTTGTAGGTGCGTTTGCGCCACAAGCAGTTGTTGGTGGAGCACTCGGTGCAACTGTTCAAAAAGCAATGCGATATGGTGTGGCACGTGGTCTGTTCTCAAATGAAGCTGGGATGGGTTCTACACCACATGCCCATGCAACAGCAGAAGTAAAACACCCTGCAGATCAAGGTATCATTGCCATGATGGGTGTATTTATTGATACATTTGTAGTATTGACAATGACAGCATTGGTCATCCTTTCAACTGGTTCTCTTTCTTCTGGATTATCTGGAACAGAATTGGCACAAAGAGCATTTGATTTGGGATTTGGAGCATTTGGTTCAATCTTCGTTGCGATTTGTATGTTTTTCTTTGCATTTACAACAATCATTGGATGGTATTTCTTTGGTGAAGTAAATGTAAGAACATTATTTGGCGATAAAGTGGTAAAAGTATATAGTGTAATTGTTGTAATCTGTGTTGTTGTCGGTGCAACATTAAAAGTCGATTTGGTTTGGGCAATGTCAGATATGTTTAATGGATTTATGGTATTACCGAACTTGATTGGTCTTCTTGCTTGTACAGGTGTGGTATTAAGATTAACAAAAGATTATGAAAGAAAATAAAAATTTAAGATGTCTTTTTCAAGCCCATAGGTTATAATGTCCTATGGGTTTTAAAATTTTACAAAGGAGAGTATGGAATATGAAAAAATTTATAAATGAATTTAAGACATTTATCAGTCGTGGAAATGTAATGGATATGGCCGTTGGGGTTATTATTGGGGGTGCATTTACATCGATTGTAAATTCTTTGGTAAATGATATCATTAATCCAATCTTAGGAATTTTTGGAGGTATGGATTTTAGTGAACTTTCCCTCAAATTATCTGGAGATGCAACTTTGAATTATGGAAACTTTATTACAGCTGTTATCAATTTCTTGATCATGGCATTTGTAATCTTTTGTATGGTTAAATTAATGAACCATGCTGCTGCAAAAATGGCACCTAAGAAGGAAGAGGAACCAAAAGCTCCAACTACAAAGAAATGCAAATATTGTATGTCAGATATTGCAATTGAAGCAACAAGATGTCCACATTGTACATCTGTGTTAGAAGAAATAAAGTAGGAGTTAGCAGATGTCAAAGGAATTAGAGCAACATTATAATAAATTTTGTGAGGATAAACGTTTAACAAGACGTCATGGAAATGTAGAATATATCACATCCATGAAATATATCCACAAATACTTAGAAACCATGGAAAATCCCAAGATTTTGGATGTGGGGGCAGGAACTGGAAGATATTCTGTGCAGCTTGCCAATGAAGGATATGATGTAACAGCCGTTGAGCTTGTAAAATATAATCTTGGAATTTTAAAGCAAAAAGGAAGTAACGTCAAAGCATATCAAGGAACTGCTTTGAATTTAAAACGATTTGACAACGAACAGTTTGATTTAACGCTTGTATTTGGTCCGATGTATCATCTTTACACAATGGAAGATAAACAAAAAGCATTGCAGGAAGCTGTTCGTGTAACAAAAAAAGGCGGCGTTATTTTAGTTGCTTACATTATGAATGAATTTAGTATTTTAACATATGGATTTAAAGAAAATCATATGTTAGAAAGTATGAAAAATGGTAAGGTAGATGAGAATTTCCATGTAGTCGCCACAAAGGAAGACCTTTACGACTATGTGCGTTTGGAAGATATTGCAGAAATCAATGCAAAAGCGGATGTAGAACGCATTCAAATTATAGCAGCAGATGGTCCTGCAAATTATATACGTCAGACGTTAAATGCAATGGATGATGAAACTTATGAGATGTTTATCCAATATCATTTATCTACCTGTGAACGTCCAGAATTACTGGGAGCCAGCGCTCATACATTAGATATTTTGAGGAGGATTTAGATGAAACGAGAAGTAGATATGAAAGACATATCAGATGGGAAATTATATGGTTTGAATGATATGGTCAAGGCAGATTGCAATGATTGCAAAGGATGCTCTGCTTGCTGTAGAAATATGGGACTTTCGATTCAACTCGATCCATATGATATGTATCAATTAACAACCGGATTATCGACTTCTTTTGAACAATTACTAGGTGGCTACATCGAGCTAAATGTCATAGAAGGAGTTATTTTACCAAATATGGCCATGCATCCAGAGACAAATGCTTGTGCATTTTTAAATGAGGAAGGCCGCTGCAAGGTTCATGCAATCCGTCCGGGAATCTGTAGATTATTTCCATTAGGCCGTTTCTATGAAGATGGAGATTTTTCTTACTTTTTACAGATTCATGAATGCAAGAATAAGGATCGCAGTAAGATTAAGGTAAAGAAATGGATTGATGTGCCAGATTTGACAGCAAATCACAAATTTATCAATGAATGGCATGATTTCATCAAGGATGTGCAGGAAAAAATTTCGCATATTCCAGATGATGAATTGGTCAAAAAAATCGATTTATTCATCTTGCAACAGTTTTATATGGAACCATATGCAAAAGATGATTTTTATGGACAATTTGCTGTTCGTATGACGAAAGCAAAAGCAGTGATTGGATCACTGACAAAATAAAACAGGAGGAGAAAGACGTGAAATTACGTTTTGTAACCTTAGAAGATGCCCCGGCATTACTGGAAATTTATGGTCAATACATAGATACAACCGTGACATTTGAATATGAGCTTCCTTCTGTGGAAGAATTTAAAAGAAGAATTCAGGAATATACAGAGCTGTATCCCTACTTTTTGTGTGAAGAGGAGGGACGATGTGTGGGATATGTGTATGCACATAAAGCGCAAGAACGTGCCGCATATCAATGGAATGCAGAACTGTCTATTTACTTAGCGAAAGACTATCGCGGGCATAAGATAGGTGTTCGCCTTTATCAAATGATGGAAGAATTATTGAAGCTACAAGGAGTGAAAACACTTTATGGGCTTGTAACGACTCCAAATCCGCGTAGTGAACGCTTGCATTTGCAAACAGGATTTTTGTTGTCTGGTAGATATCATAACACTGGTTATAAAAAAGATACTTGGTGTGATGTACTTTTATTTGAAAAAGCGATTGGAGATTATGGAGATGCACCAACTCCTGTTAAATCCATTCGAGACATTCCTGCAGACACAATCAGAGAACTGATAGAAAGGTTTGGATTTCAAGCGGAATGATTCGAAACTATGTTGCATTTGACTTAGAAACAACCGGGTTAAATGTAGAGACAGATAGTATTATTGAAATTGGTGCGTTGAAGGTAATTGATGGAAAAGTGCAGGAACGTTTTATGGAATTTGTGAAGCCTGCGCAGCGTATTACGCCTATGATTACAGAAATTACTGGAATTACAAATGAAATGGTAGCAGAAGCAAGGGATACAAAAGAGATTATTGGCGATTTTGTATCTTTTTGTGGTGACTATCCTTTGATTGGACATAATATTATGTTTGATTTCAAATTCACAAAGAAATATGCAGAAAGTTATGGATATCGCTTTCAGAAAAAAGGATTAGATACTTTAAAAATTGCACGAAAAGTACACAAAGATTTACCATCGAAAAGTCTGGGATGTCTTTGTGAACATTACAAAATTACAAATCAAGCGGCACATCGTGCCTATTATGATGCGTTAGCAACAGCAAAATTATATCAGCATTTGGCACATGCATTTGAAGAGACAGAAGCTGCATTGTTTGAACCAGAGGAATTGCAGTATAAATTTAAAAAAGTGCAGCCATGTACCAAAAAACAAGTGCAGTTTTATCATGCGTTGTGTGAGCAACATCAAATTGCACCTGAATGTGATATCAATCAATTATCTCGAAGCGAAGCATCACGTATGATTGATCAGTTGATTGCTCGTTTTGGAAAATAGGAATGAAATAAAGAAAGGAATTGTATGACTCAAAAAAGCAATGTTATTATCAAACTATTACAAGGCTCATTGATTGGGCTAGGTGCAGTATTACCAGGAATTTCTGGTGGTGTTCTTTGTGTTATTTTTGGTATTTACAAAACAATTATGGAATTTTTAGCAAATCCTGTTCGCACTTTTAAAACACACGTTCCAAAGTTAATTCCAATTGCAATTGGTAGTGTGATTGGATTTATGGGAGTTGCAAAAATTCTTTCCGTATTACTGGAAAAATATCCTGCTCCTTCAGTTTGCCTATTCATTGGTTTGATTGTAGGAATGCTTCCATCTCTGTTTCGTGAAGCAGGAGAGCAGGGACGCAGTAAAGCCTCTTTTGTAAGTCTTGGAATTGCTATGGTTATCGTATTTGCACTTTTGATCAGCTTACAAGTGTTGTCTGTATCAATTGATGCCAATTTTGTTTCTTATGTTTTTTGTGGCTGTTGCCTAGCAATCAGCGTCATTGCACCAGGAATGAGCTTTTCTACATTGCTGATGCCACTAGGACTATATGAACCATTTGTTGCAGGAATTGGAAACTTTGATTTTTCTGTTTTGATTCCAGGTGGCATTGGAGCACTTGCAACGGTGATTCTTCTTTCCAAAGCAGTCAATATGTTATTTGATAAATATTACAGCGTGGCATTTCATGCAATCATAGGAGTTGTAATCGCAGCAACCGTAATGATTATTCCTGTTACAAGCTTTATGGCATCAGCAGGAAGTTGTATGATGAATATAGTAATGCTAGCGATAGGAATTGTTTGCGCTTTAAAACTGGATGCATTCAATCAAAAATACACAAGCAAAGAATAATAGGAGAAATAAATGACACATATAAATATCGGTCTGTTGGCACATGTTGATGCTGGAAAAACGACATTGGCAGAAAGTATCTTATATACGACTGGTCAAATTCGAAAATTAGGACGAGTGGATCATAAAGATGCATTTCTAGATACCTATGAATTGGAACGTGCCCGTGGTATTACGATTTTTTCCAAACAGGCAGAACTAAAACTTCAGGAAAAAGAAATAACACTGCTTGATACGCCGGGCCATGTGGATTTTTCGGCAGAGATGGAGCGTACGTTGCAAATCTTAGATTACGCTGTTCTGATCATTAGCGGAGCTGACGGAGTACAAGGACATGTAAAAACACTTTGGAAATTATTAGCAGAATATCAGATTCCAACTTTTTTATTTGTCAACAAAATGGATCAAGATGGGACAGAAAAAAACTGGATTTTGCAGGAACTACATCGTCATTTAAGTGACAATTGTGTAGACTTTACAGAAGATACATCGGATGCATTTTATGAAACGTTGGCCATGTGTGAAGAGTCTCTCTTGGAACAATTTTTAGAAGAAGGAACCATATCCACAGGTACGATTTGTGAAATGATTCAGAAACGCAATGTATTTCCATGTTATTTTGGTTCTGCATTGAAATTAGATGGAATAGAAGCATTTCTAAGTGGATTAAATACTTATACAAAAGAGAAAGAATATCCAGATACATTTGGTGCAAAAGTGTATAAGATTACAAGAGATAAACAGGGAAACCGTTTGACACATCTAAAGATTACTGGTGGTTCTTTGAAAGTGAAAACAGAATTGCTGGAGGGGGAGAAGATTGATCAGATTCGAATCTATTCGGGAGCATCTTTTCAACCGGTACAAGAAGTATTTGCAGGTGAGGTATGCGCGGTAACAGGATTGCATTCTACAAAAGTCGGAGATCGTTTTGGCTGTGAGCCAGATCAGTATATACCACTTCTAGAACCTGTATTAACTTATGAGATTCAGCTTCCAGAAGGCAGTGATGTGCATGGCACTTTTCTGAAGCTAAAGCAATTGGAAGAAGAAATTCCAGAACTTCATATTGTTTGGAATGAACATTTAAATGAAATCCATACGCAAGTAATGGGGGCCGTACAGATTGAAATTTTACAAAATTTAATTGCAGAACGTTACGGAATCCCTGTGGAATTTGGATCTGGAAGTATTGTTTACAAAGAAACAATTGAAACGAAAGTCGAGGGAAATGGACATTACGAACCATTACGTCATTATGCAGAAGTCCGTTTGTTATTAGAACCAGGACCATCAGGAAGCGGTATTACCTACGAAGCCAATTGCTCAGAAGATATTCTTGACCGTAATTGGCAGCGTTTGATCTTAACTCATATTGGAGAAAAAGCACATCGTGGTGTATTGACTGGTTCTGAGATTACAGATATAAAGATCACATTAGTAAATGGACGTGCTCATTTGAAACATACAGAAGGTGGAGATTTTAGACAGTCAACGTATCGTGCAATCAGACAAGGTCTAAAAAAAGCGAAATCTGTGTTGTTGGAACCAGTTTATGAATACCTGTTAGAAGTTCCATCAGAAATGATTGGACGAGCAATGACAGATATTCAAAAAATGCATGGAACCTTTTCTGATCCGGAAATGGAAGGGGATTATGCAATCTTAAAAGGAACAGCACCTGTTGTAACAATGAGAGATTATCAGACAGAGGTAATTGCTTATTCAAAAGGATGTGGTCGTTTGTTCTGTAATCTAAAAGGCTATGAACCATGCCATAATGCAGAGGAAGTCATTGCACAAATAGGATATGATGCAGAAGCAGATATGGATAATCCAACAGGTTCTGTATTTTGTGCTCATGGAGCAGGTTATCTTGTTCCATGGAATGAAGTAGATGCGCATATGCATACCGAAAGCACCCTTAAGAAAAAAACGATTCAAAGGATCAGTACACCAGCTGCACCTGTATCCATTGATGAAGACGAATTGAAGGCAATCTTTGAACGGACTTATGGACCGCAGAAAGAGCGAAAACGAGATAGCAGCAAATATATTTCCGCAGAGTATTCCACACCGAAGAAAGTGAAAAAGCCATCAGAAGTTATGGAAATCTTGTTGGTGGATGGATATAATATCATTCATGCATGGGATGAGCTAAAAGAATTATTTCAAGTAAATGCAGATGGTGCCAGAAATAAATTGATGGATATTTTATGCAACTACCAAGGATATAAGAATCAATTGCTGATTGTTGTGTTTGATGGTTATAAGGTACCAGGAAACCCTGGAGAAGTGACGAAATATCATAATATTTATGTGGTATATACAAAAGAAGCGGAAACTGCGGATCAATATATTGAAAAAACCGTTCCGAAGATTTCAAAAAAATACCATGTTACAGTTGCAACATCAGATGCCTTAGAACAAATGATCATTATGGGACAAGGTGCATTACGAATTTCTTCCAAAGAATTGTGGGAGGAAATCCAGATTTGTAATCAACAAATGCGTGAGGAACATTTAAATAAAACAAAGAGTACAAAACAGTATCTTTTTGATGGACTTTCAAACGAACTTTCAGAATTGATGGATGATGTTCGCATGGGAAGACGAGAAATTGAATAATGCATTTCTGCCACACATATACTAATAGAAAGATATGTGTGGTATTTTTATGGACAAAAATAAGTGGAAGCAAAAGCTTACAGATGCGACAGGAATGCCAAAAGATGTGGTATATGGAATTCCTGTACTTACCATACAAGGTCATTTTGAGCTGACAATTGAAAATTATCGAGGAATCTTAGAATATACAGATCATCTGATTCGCATTCAGACAAAAACAGGGCAGATACACGTAAAGGGAAAACGTTTGGAAATTCCTAATTATAACGAGCAGGATACTAAAATCATCGGTCATTTAGAAGCTATTGAGTTCTATGGAGGAGAATAAGATTGTTTATATCGTTGTTGCATTATATACAGGGATATTTAAAAATACAGATCATGGGCTATTCGCCAGAGCGTTTTTTGAATTTGTGTCGTAATAAAAATATCTCTATTTGGGGATTACAGGCAGTTGGAAATTGCTATGAGATGTATATGAAAGTATCTGGATTTCGAAAGCTAAAACCTATTTTAAAGAAAACACGGACGCAGATTCGGATACTAGAGCGGAGGGGATTTCCCTTCTTTTTTTATAAATATCGAAAGCGAAAGTTATTTTTTGGCTGTAGTATTCTGTGCATAGGCTTGCTCATTACTTTTACGCAGTTTCTTTGGGAAATTGATATTCAAGGAAATTTTTCGATTACGGACGAGGTGATGGAAGAGTATCTGGAAAGTCAGGAAATTTATGAAGGAATGAAGCGAAAGAACATTGATTGTCATAAGATTGCGAAGGAAATTCGAAAAAACTTTCCTGAAATCATGTGGGTATCCGCTTCCTTGGAAGGAAATAAGCTGCGAATTGAGGTAAAGGAAAAAGCAGATACCATAGAAGAAAGTATGGAAGAAAATGCTTTCTGTGATATTGTAGCAGAAAAGGCTGGAAAAATTGTAAAAATGATTACACGCAGTGGAACTCCGCTTGTAAAAGTAGGCGATATGGTACAAGAAGGAGAGGTGCTGGTATCTGGTGCAGTGGATATTTTAAATGATGCAAAGGAAGTGGAACATCAAAAATATGTGGCAGCGGACGCAGACATTATCATTGAATCCACAATCCAATATCAGAAGACCTGTGCTGCAACGTATCAAAAAAAGCGATATACAGATAAGCAGCGAAAAGGATATTATTTGCGTGCATTTTCTTATTACTTCAGAATCGGATATCTAAGAGAAAAATTTGAAGAAAAAGAGCTTCTTATGCAGGAACAGGAGACAACATTTCCGATTGTATATGGTTCTATTTTGCTGCGGGAAGTGTTTTTTGAAGACGCAGTGTACAGCGAAAAGGAAATGGAAGAAAAGTTACAGAAACAATATAAAGTCTATTGTGAAGAACTAACTGCATCTGGAGCATCGATTTTGGAAGAAACTTATGAAATTCAGGGGAATGCAAAAGGGAAAACAGGCTATGGAACACTAAAAATACAGGAAGCAATCGGGATTCCTAGGAAAGTGATTGATTTACCTGAGAAAACTATGTTAGAATAGATTAGTTATAAGTAATATAGAAAGGACTATGTTTCATGGGAATTCTTGAAGAAATTATAGAAATACCTGCAACACATGAAAGTAATGTCTTCGGACAATTTGATGCTTATGCAAAGAAAATTGAACGTACATTACATGTGACTTTAATAGCACGTGATGGAAATGTAAAAATTTTAGGGGATGCAATTCGTGTGAACCAGGCAAAACGTGTTTTGGTACAGCTAACAGAACTATCGAAACGCGGCAATACCATAACAGAACAAAATGTAGATTATGCCATTTCACTTGTGTTTGAGGATAGTGAAAAAGAACTTGTAGAGATTGACAAAGATATTATTTGCCATACCTTACAAGGAAAACCAATCAAACCTAAAACAGTGGGGCAGAAAAAATATGTAGATGCGATTCGAAAACAGATGATTACATTTGGACTTGGACCTGCTGGAACAGGAAAAACCTATCTTGCAATGGCGATGGCAATCACTGCATTTAAGAACAATGAAGTAGGACGTATTATTTTAACAAGACCTGCTATTGAAGCAGGAGAAAAACTTGGATTTTTACCTGGAGATCTGCAAAGCAAGATTGATCCATATCTTCGTCCGCTATACGATGCATTGTATCAGATCATGGGAGCAGAAAGTTTTATCAAAAATTCAGAAAAAGGATTGATTGAAGTTGCTCCACTTGCGTATATGAGAGGACGTACACTTGATAATGCATTTATTATCTTAGATGAGGCTCAAAATACAACTCCTGCACAGATGAAGATGTTTTTGACACGTATTGGATTTGGTTCAAAAGTTGTCATTACAGGTGATGCGACACAAAAGGATTTACCATCAGGTATGGTTTCAGGTCTGGATGTAGCTACAAAAGTTGTAAGAAATATTGAAGATATTTCTATCTGTAATTTGACAAGCAAAGACGTTGTAAGACATCCACTTGTGCAACGAATTGTAAAAGCATATGAAGAATACGAACATAAAAACGAACGTTTAAAAGAAAGAAGGAAAAAATAGATGACTGTACTATTTGAAGAAGAAGGGGATTTGAAACTGGATTTACCATGTGAAGAACTAGCAAACAAAGTCATTCTTGCAGCAATGGATTATGTAGAGTGTCCTTATGAAGCAGAGGTGAATTTGCTTCTTACAATGAACGAAGAAATTCATGAAATGAATCAAAATTTCCGTCAGATTGACAGACCAACGGATGTCTTATCCTTTCCTATGGTAGATTATGAAGTTCCTGGACAATTTGATTTTTTAGAAGAAGCGGACGAATATTTTCATCCAGAATCTGGAGAATTAATGCTAGGTGATATTGTTATTTCCAAAGAGAAAGTAATGGAACAGGCAGAAGAGTATGGTCACTCTGTTGAACGTGAATATGCATTTCTCATTGCACACAGCATGCTTCATTTATTTGGTTATGACCATATGGAAGAAGAAGAGCGTATGGAAATGGAAACAAAGCAAAAAGAGATTTTAGAGCAGTTACAGATATTGCGTTAATCAGAAAGGATCAGTATGAACGGAAAACAAAAGAAAAATAGTAATTTTCTTATGCAAGGGATGATTCTTGCAGTTGCTGGAATCATTACGAGACTGATTGGGATTGCGTATCGTATTCCGGTAAACAATATTTTAGGAGATGAAGGGCAAGGGCTATATGGATGTGCATTTTCCATTTACAATATTGCCTTGTTATTATCCTCTTACAGTTTGCCGCTAGCAGTGTCCAAATTAGTTTCTGCAAGAGTTGCAAAGAAAGAGTATAAAAATGCACAACGTATTTTCAAAAGCGCATTATTATTTGCGGTTATCGTTGGTGCAGTTGTGGGTGGAGTGATTTTCCTATTATCGGATTTTATTTCATCAACGATTATGTCTATGCCACTTAGTGCATATGCACTTCGTGTGTTAGCCCCATGTTTATTTATTGTAGCAATCATGGGTGTAATTCGTGGTTATTTTCAAGGATTGGGAACGATGGTTCCAACTGCTGCATCTCAGATTGTAGAACAGATTGTAAATGCCATCGTAAGTATTGTGGGAGCCAGCTATCTTTTGGAAATGTGTAAAAAGACAGTGGAAGCCGAAAAAATTCCATCCCTTCCATCTGCATATGGTGCAGCTGGTGGTACCTTAGGTACTTTGAGTGGTGCTTTGTTTGGATTACTTTTCTTACTTTTTGTGTTGAAGCTATACATGCCAATCATGAAAAAGAAAGAAAAGAGAGATGTGCATAGTGAAGTAGAAGAATACAGAGATATTTACAAAATTCTGTTGCTTACAATCGCACCTGTAATTTTAAGTACTGCAATCTACAATATTAACGATACGATTGATCAGGGTATCTTCAGTAACGTTATGATTGCACAAGGCCATGATGAAATTCAAGTAAGAGAATTACTTGGAATGTTCACAGGGAAATATAATACGTTGATTCACATTCCACTTGCCATTGCAAATGCACTTGGTTCTGCGTTGATTCCAAGTTTGATTGCAACATTAAAAGTGGGAACAAAGAAAGATATTCATAGTAAGATTAACATGGTAATTCGTTTTGCAATGTTAATTGCAATTCCAAGCTGTGTGGCATTTGTTACAATGCCTCAGGAAATTTTATCCTTACTATACAGCACAGGAAATATTGAAATTCCAGCCCAAATGCTTCGCATCGGTGGAATCACGGTAGTATTCTATTGTTTATCAACTGTAACAAATTCTATCTTGCAGGGATTAAATAAAATGTCAGCGCCAGTAAAACATGGTGCAATTGCATTGGGATTACATTTGATTGCGGTTGTATTTTTACTTGTTGTATGTAAAGCAGGTATTTACTCAATCATTATCGGTAATATTGTATTCTCTTTAATCGTATGTATCCTAAATGAACGCGCGATGCGTCAAGCTTCTGGATATCATCAAGAATACAAAAAAACATTTTTACTTCCAGCAGGTGCAGCAGTTCTTATGGGAGTTGTTATCATACTGTTTAATAACTTGTTTGCACTGATAAAAGTACCTGGACGTATTGCAACCATCCTTGTAATCTTACTTGCAGTAGCAACATACGGAATTGCGTTGTTAAAAATTGGAGCTTTGTCTCCAAAAGAAATTGTTATGCTTCCAAAAGGAAGAACATTGCTTCGCCTTTTCCAAAAGTTGCACCTTGTAAATGGAGTAGAAGAACATGAATAAACCAATTCCAAAGATTGCAATTCTACATAGCTTATGTAGTGTAGGAAAAGCATCTTTAACAAATATGATTCCAATTTTAAGCAGTATGGGTATCGAAGTTTGCCCTATTCCAACCGCTATTTTGTCTACTCATACAGGTGGATATGGAATGCCGGCAATTCAGCCTGTGTCTGGAGATTTTATCTGTGAGTGTGCAAGACATTATCGAGGAAATCAAGTTTCCTTTGATGCTATTTTCGTAGGTTATCTTGGAAAAAGTGAGTTGGTGGATGCGGTAGCGTATTTCATCGAGCAATTTCCAAATACAAAAGTTTATTTGGACCCTATTATGGGGGATCATGGAAATTATTATGGAAATTTAGACGCATCTTACTGTGAGAGTTATCAAAAATTAATTGCACAGGCAGATGTATTGCTTCCCAATTTAACAGAAGCCTGTCTACTGACTGATCATCCTTTTCAGCAAGAACTTCATGTAGAAGTGTTGCAGGATATTACAGAACAGTTGCAGAAAGATAAGAAGAAGGAACTGGTGATTACAAGTATTTCCAATCGTATTTTTTGGAGCAATGGTCAATTCCAAGGTTTCTATGAGTTTGAAAAACAGCCAGGGAACTTTCATGGAACAGGAGATATTTTTGATGCAGTGTTTGTCGGAAAACGAATGCAAGGGCATGATGTCCAGAATGCAGTAGAGGAGGCACACCGTTTTACCAGTGCCTGTATTGTAAAGACATCCAATTATGATTATGAAAAGCGGGAAGGAATCTTGATTGAAAAAATGCTAGATCAGCTTGTATAAAGGCAAGAAGAACAGCCAATACTATGTTACAAAAAGGAGAGACCTTTATGAAACAAAGAAAAAGTGTTGGCTTGTTTATACTTGTGATCGTTTTGTTGCTTGCACTTATGATGTTATATCGTGGGAGTTATTACCGCACGCGAGACAAAATTGCAGAGGAAGAAGTGAAAAGCAATGAAGTGGCAGTGGGATATTATATCAAAGAAGCAGATGGCTATGTAACCGTCTATGAAGCAGATCAAAAGACCGTATATGAATATACATCGATTCGTGTATCAGATTTACCAGATAAGGTGCAGGAACAGTTAAAAAGTGGAATGAAAGTATTGTCGCCTGGACAAGTCTACGGTTTTTTAGAAAATTATTCTAGTTAAGATAGACGAATCCTAATCTTTCGTGTAATATAAGAGAGAATTTTGGAAGAAAGGTTGTAAGAAATATGACAGATGAAAAAATCGAAAGAATAAATGAACTTTATCGTAAAGCAAAAAGTGAAGGACTTACAGAAGAAGAAAAAGTAGAACAACAAGTTCTTCGCAGACAATATATTGATGATTTTAAAAGAAATTTAAGAGGACAATTAGATAATATTTCAATCAAAGAAGCAGATGGAAGTATTACAAACCTTGGAGAAAAACATGGTATCAAAGAAGGACATTAGGAAGATTGTCCTTGCCAGACGTAGTCAGATGGCAACAGAAGAATGGGCGCAGAAAAGTCACAGGATTTATGAATCCGTGATCACACACCCGTTCTTTTTAGAGTCTGAGGAAATCTACTGTTATGTAGACTATCGTAAAGAAGTAGAAACCAAAAAGATCATAGAAACGGCATGGAAGCTTGGGAAGAAAGTAGCAGTTCCCAAAGTGGAAGCGGATGAAATGAACTTTTATTATATCCATTCTTTTGACGAGTTAGAAGAAGGGTATCGTCAGATTTTAGAACCTATTTCACAGGAAAAAGCAGATGGCATGCAAGGCTTGCTTTTCATGCCAGGTGTGGCATTTGATTCTATGCGTAACCGCATTGGTTATGGAAAAGGATTCTATGATTCCTACTGCAAAAAGCATCTTTTACAGAAAAGAATTGCCTTAGGATTTGAACTGCAGTTGGTAGAAAAAATTCCTGCAGAAGCGTTTGATTGGAAACCAGATGCCCTAATTACGGAGGAAAAAATATATGTTTGATCAATTACCACAAGATCCAGTTTTATGTTTGAGTGTGGTAAACACAAAATTACGAGATCACTACAAAAATTTAGATCTTTTATGTGATGATTTACAAATCGAGAAGGCACAACTTATGGACAAGTTAGCTATGATCGATTATGAATACGATACAGCAAAAAATCAATTTATTTAGAAAGGACATAGGCAATATGAAAGATATGGAAATGCGTATTGAAGCGATGGATATCACACAGGAAGCTCCTGCAACTGAACCAGAACGTCAATATTATTACATAAAAAAAGCAAGAACATATGTGGCAAATGCAGCAAAAGAAGCTGGACGTCCACTTACATTTTGTGTAACAACATTTGGCTGCCAAATGAATGCACATGATTCTGAAAAATTAATCGGAGTATTAGAACAAATCGGTTTCCAAGAAGAACCAGATGAAGAAAAAGCAGATTTTGTTATTTACAATACATGTACGGTACGTGAAAATGCAAACAAACGTGTATACGGAAGACTTGGACAATTAAAACACAATAAGAAAAAAAATCCATATATGATGATCGGTCTTTGTGGCTGCATGATGCAAGAACCACACGTTGTTGAAAAATTGAAAAAAGATTACAAATATGTAGATTTGATTTTCGGAACACATAACATTTATAAATTTGCAGAATTAGTTGCAACTCGTCTTGAATCAGACCGTATGGTGATTGATATTTGGAAAGATACAGACAAAATTGTAGAAGATCTTCCAAGCGAACGTAAATTCTCATTCAAATCTGGTGTAAATATCATGTTTGGATGTAACAACTTCTGTAGTTACTGTATTGTTCCATATGTACGTGGACGTGAAAGAAGCCGTAATCCAAAGGACATCGTACGCGAAATTGAAGCACTTGTAGCAGATGGTGTTGTTGAAGTTATGTTATTAGGACAAAACGTAAACTCCTATGGAAAAAATTTGGAAGAACCAATGACATTTGCACAGCTTCTTCAAGAAATCGAAAAAATCGAAGGGTTGGAACGTATTCGTTTCATGACTCCACATCCAAAGGATTTATCGGATGAATTAATTGAAGTTATGGGAACTTCGAAAAAACTTTGCAAACATCTTCATTTGCCTTTACAATCAGGAAGCTCTGAAATCTTAAAGAAAATGAATCGTCATTATACAAAAGAACAATACTTAGCACTTGTTGATAAGTTAAGAGCACGTGTACCTGGAATTTCTCTTACAACAGATATTATTGTAGGTTTCCCTGGAGAAACAGAAGAAGATTTCCAAGAAACATTGGATGTTGTAAGAAAAGTACGTTATGACAGTGCATTTACCTTTATTTATTCAAAACGTACAGGAACACCTGCTGCCATTATGGAAAACCAAGTGCCAGACGATGTTGTAAAAGATCGTTTTGACAGACTTTTAAAAGAAGTACAAGAAATTTCAAATGAAGTTTGCAGTGTTCATGAAGGAACAACACAAAAAGTATTAGTAGAATCTGTAAATGATCATGATCCAGAACTTGTATCGGGCCGTATTAGCAATAACGTCCTTGTACATTTCAAAGGAGATGCTTCTTTGATTGGAAAAATCGTTGATGTAAGATTAGATTCTTGCAAAGGATTTTACTATATGGGAGAAATGCAATAAATTCCATTCATAAAATGAGAAAAAACGTCCACACTATGTAGTAATTACATGGGAGGGCGTTTTTTATGTGTTGGAAACGATTACAGGAGCTATTGTTTTTGTGGGCATTAGGTGGAACCATTTACTATTCTTTGGAAAAAATTTTCCGCGGATTTTCTCATGTGAGTATGTTTATCTTAGGTGGAATCTGTATGGTTTTCTTTGCAGTACAAGGATTCAGTAGTAAATGGAGAGAAGCACTCTGGAAACAGGTATTAAGAGCAGCTTGCTTTGTGACAGCTTGTGAGTTCATCACAGGAATCATTGTAAATAAATGGTTAGACCTTGCAGTGTGGGATTATACAGACCAGCCATTTCAATTATTTGGACAAATTTGTTTACCCTTTGCCATTTTATTTTCAGGGTTAGCAGCCATTGGAATTGTGGTCAGCGGCTACTTGCTTCATTGGCTCTTTGGGGAAGAAAAACCAGAATTTCATATCTTGTAAACCAAAGAAAATTGTTCTATAATCTACTCTGTATAATTATGAACTGACAAAGGAGAAATATCGTGGCAGAGTTAACACCTATGATGCAACAGTACATGGAAGTAAAAGAAAAACATAAAGATTGCATCTTATTTTATAGATTAGGCGACTTTTATGAAATGTTTTTTGAAGACGCCTTGACCGTTACAAAAGAATTGGATATTACCTTAACCGGAAAAAGTTGTGGATTGGAAGAACGAGCACCGATGTGTGGTGTTCCATATCATTCTGTAGATGGATATTTGAATCGATTAGTGCAGAAAGGTTATAAGGTAGCTATTTGCGAACAAGTTGAAGATCCAAAACAGACAAAAGGGATTGTAAAACGTGAAGTAGTACGAATCGTAACACCTGGTACGAATTTAAATATGCAGGCACTTGATGAAACACGTAACAATTACATCATGTGCATTGTTTACATAGGAGATCATTTTGGAATCGCAATCGCCGATGTTACAACTGGAGATTATTTTGTGACGGAACTTGACAGTGAACGTAAACTTATGGATGAAATTGCAAAATTCTCGCCTACAGAGATCATTTGCAACGAAGCATTATATGTTAGTGGCGTTGATATGGAAGATTTAAAAAATCGCCTCGGTATTACTATTTATGCATTAGATGCATGGTATTTTGATGATGCAATGTGCGGAAAATGTCTGAAAGAACACTTCAAAGTGTCTTCTTTGGAAGGGTTAGGATTGGCAGATTACACTTGCGGTATAATCAGTGCGGGAGCACTTTTACAATATTTATATGAAACACAAAAGAATTCTCTTTCTCATTTATCGTCAATTTCTTGCTATACCACAGGAAAATATATGCTGCTCGACAGTTCTTCCAGACGAAACTTGGAATTATGTGAAACACTGCGAGAAAAACAAAAACGTGGTTCTCTTCTTTGGGTGTTAGATAAAACAAAAACAGCTATGGGAGCGCGTATGCTCCGAAGTTACATCGAACAGCCTTTGATTGATAAAGAGGAGATTTTAAAACGTTTGGATGCAGTATCAGATTTGAAAGAGAATGCTATTTCTAGAGAAGAAATTCGCGAGTATCTTACACCTGTATACGACTTAGAACGTTTGATCAGTAAAGTGGCATATGGTTCTGCAAATCCAAGAGATATGATTGCATTCCAACATTCCTTGGCAATGCTTCCTCATATCAAATGTATTTTAGAAGAGTTTGATGCTCCTCTGCTCAAAGAGTTATATGATGAATTAGATACGTTGGAAGAATTATGCCAACTGATTTCTGCGTCTATTACAGAGGAACCTCCAATTGCTATGAAAGAAGGAGGAATCATCAAAGAAGGATACCATGAACAAGTAGATATGCTTCGCAATGCAAAAGTAGAAGGAAAGACTTGGCTTGCAGAGTTAGAGGCAGAAGAACGGGAAAAGACTGGAATTAAAAATTTAAAGATCAAATATAACAAAGTATTTGGCTACTATTTGGAAGTGACGAATTCTTTCAAAAATCTAGTGCCTGACTACTATACAAGAAAACAAACATTGGCAAATGCAGAACGTTATATCATTCCACGTTTGAAAGAATTGGAAGATATGATTCTTGGAGCGGAAGATAAATTATATGCCTTAGAATATGAATTGTATTGTGAAGTCCGTGAACGTGTTGCACAGGAAATCATTCGCATTCAAAAGACAGCAAAAGCAATTGCTCAGATTGATGTGTTGGCATCGCTTGCTTATGTTGCAGAACGAAATCACTATGTAAGACCAAATATCAATGAAAAAGGTGTGATTGATATTAAAAATGGTCGTCATCCTGTTGTAGAAAAAATGATTCCAAATGATATGTTTATCGAAAATGATACTTATCTGGATGATAAGAAAAACAGAGTTTCTATTATCACAGGACCAAATATGGCAGGGAAATCTACTTATATGCGTCAGACAGCGTTAATCGTGCTGATGGCACAGATTGGTTCTTTTGTTCCGGCAGAAAGTGCAAATATTGGTGTGGTAGACCGTATTTTCACACGTGTAGGGGCGTCGGATGATTTGGCATCTGGTCAAAGTACATTTATGGTAGAGATGACAGAAGTAGCTAACATCTTACGAAATGCAACCAACAAAAGTTTATTGATCCTAGATGAAATTGGTCGTGGAACAAGTACATTTGATGGTCTTAGCATTGCTTGGGCTGTTGTAGAGCACATCAGCAATAAGCGTATTTTAGGAGCGAAAACTTTATTTGCAACTCACTATCATGAATTGACCGAGTTAGAAGGAAAGATTGACAGTGTAAATAACTATTGCATTGCAGTCAAAGAAAAAGAAGATGGGATTGTATTCCTTCGTAAGATTGTCAAAGGTGGGGCAGATAAGAGTTATGGAATTCAGGTAGCAAAACTTGCCGGAGTTCCAGATGCTGTTATTTCAAGAGCAAATGAGATTGTGGAAGAGCTGATTGATGCAGATATCACAACACGTATTCGTAATATTTCTGTACAAACATCAGAACCCCAAAAGAAAACAAAAAAATACGATGAAGTAGATCTGGCACAAATGTCTTTGTTTGATACGGTAAAAGATGATGATGTGCTAGAAGAATTGAAACAGATTGATGTCAGCAATCTGACACCAATGGATGCATTAAATACCATTTACAGACTCCAAAACAAATTGAAGAATAGATGGTAGTAAAGGAGCAGGTATATGTCAGCAATACAGGTTTTAGACCAAATTACCATAGATAAAATTGCAGCGGGAGAAGTGATTGAACGTCCCGCTTCCATTGTAAAAGAATTGGTGGAAAATGCCATAGATGCAGGTGCAACTGCTGTTACAGTTGAGATCAAAGATGGTGGGATTTCCTTGATTCGTATCACAGATAACGGATGTGGAATTCCAAAAGAAGAAGTCCGATTGGCGTTTTTGCGTCATTCAACAAGCAAGATTCGAACAGTGGAAGATTTGACAACCGTAGCTTCCTTAGGATTTCGTGGAGAAGCATTATCAAGTATTGCGGCAATTTCGCAAGTGGAATTGATTACGAAACCAAAGGAGAGTCTGCTTGGTACTCGCTATCAGATTGAAGGCGGTGTAGAAAAAGGATTGGAAGAGACTGGTGCAAAAGATGGTACCACTTTTTTGGTTCGTCAAATTTTCTATAATACACCTGCGAGAAGAAAATTTTTAAAAACTCCAATGACAGAAGCAAGTCATATCAATGAATTAATGATTCGCCTTGCTTTATCTCATCCAGAAGTTTCTTTTTCCTTTGTGAATAATGGACAAACGAAATTACATACTTCTGGAAATGGAAAATTAAAAGATGTTATTTATCAGATTTTCGGAAGAGAAATCACACAAAATCTTGTGGAGATTGAGGAAGGATATCTAGGACTTCGTGTAACTGGTTTTATTGGAAAACCAATTATTTCACGCGGAAATCGAAACTATGAAAATTACTACATCAACGGACGTTATGTGAAGAGTAATGTGATTGCCAAAGCAATCGAAGATGGATATAAAGATTATACGATGCAGCATAAATATCCATTTACGGTATTGCATTTCACAATGGATGGAAATGATTTGGATGTGAATGTACATCCAACGAAAATGGAACTTCGTTTTAGCAAACAGCAGGAAGTCTATGATTTTGTATATCAGACAGTAAAATTAGGATTAAGTGAGCGAGAATTGATTCCTCAGGTAGAAATTAAAGCACCGGAACCAGTGCAAGTAGTAGATACACCTGTAAAACAAGAACCCCAACCGCCACAGCCAGCGAAACAGCCACAAGAACAAAATTTAGACTATTTCATGCAAAAGATGAAGGAGCGCGTGACTTCTTATCATAATCAGATGTCTCAGGCAGAAGTAAAAGATGTACAGCAAGTACATAAACCTGAGATTCAGATAAGTAAGATTCAGGAAGCGGCAAATTATCGTAAAGCGGCGGAACTTCCAAAGAAACCAGAGCCTGTAAAACAGGAAGAAATGGTGCAAACTACATTGTTTGAAGAAAAACTGCTTACAAAAGAAGCCGTTGTAGAACATAAATTGATTGGACAGTTGTTTGATACTTACTGGTTAGTGGAATTTAAAGAACAGCTCTATATCATAGATCAGCATGCAGCTCATGAAAGAGTATTGTATGAGCGTACCTTGAAGGGAATGAAAGAGCGGGAGTATACCTCTCAGTATTTAAGTCCGCCAATCATTTTGAATTTATCTATGCAGGAAGCACAGGTTTTAGAAGACAATATGATGCATTTTACAAACATTGGATTTGAAATTGAAGGATTTGGCGGTGATTCCTATGCCATTCGTGCGGTTCCTGATAATCTCTTTTCCATTGCAAAGAAAGAACTGCTTATAGAAATGTTGGATGGTCTGGTGGATGGCATTTCTTCCAAAGTTGCACCTGATTTGATTTCAGAAAAAGTGGCTTCTATGTCATGTAAAGCAGCAGTAAAAGGAAACCAAAGACTTTCCGCAACAGAAATGGAAGTTTTGATTCAAGAATTATTGGCACTTGATAACCCATATCATTGTCCACATGGAAGACCAACGATCATTTCCATGACAAAACGTGAGTTGGAAAAGAAATTTAAAAGGATTGTGTAGGAATATGATGAAAAAACCAATGATTATATTAACAGGACCTACTGCAGTAGGAAAAACAAAAGCATCCATAGGACTTGCAAAAGCATTGAATGGAGAGATCATTTCAGCAGATTCCATGCAAGTTTATAAACATATGGATATTGGCTCTGCGAAAATCCGTCCAGAGGAAATGCAGGGAGTGAAGCATTATTTGATTGACGAATTAGAGCCAGATGAAGAATTCCATGTAGTACGTTTTCAAGAGATGGCAAAAGCTGCTTTGGAAACGATCTATGCTCAAAATAAAATTCCCATTGTGGTTGGCGGAACTGGATTTTATATCCAGGCACTTTTAAATGATATTGATTTTACAGAGAGCAACGAGGACACTTCTTATCGAAAAGAATTAGAACAATTAGCAAATGAGAAAGGTGCGGAGTATATCCATCAGATGCTTCGTGCAGTAGATCCTGAATCTGCGGATCAAATTCATATGAATAATGTAAAACGTGTTATTCGTGCTTTGGAATTTTATAAACAGACAGGCCAGAAGATTTCGGAACACAATGAAAAGGAAAAAGCAAAGCAATCGCCTTATGATTTTTGCTATTTTGTACTAACAGATGATCGTCAAGTGCTTTATGACCGCATTGATTCACGCATTGACCAGATGCTGGAGGAAGGACTGGTAGAAGAAGTCGAAGCACTTCGTCAAAAAGGCTATACCAAAGATATGGTTTCCATGCAAGGATTAGGATATAAAGAGATTTTAAGCTATTTGGAAGGAGAAATTTCTCTGGAAGAAGCAATCTATATGTTAAAACGAGATACAAGACATTTTGCCAAGCGACAATTAACATGGTTCCGCAGAGAGTCCGATGTTATTTGGATTGACAAAAAAGACTATGATCGAGAAGAAGACAAAATTTTAGAAGCGATGTTACAGAAGATTAAGGAAAGGATAAATCTATCATGTTAAATAACTCAGCAATGTATAATGAATTAGGTATTTCAGAAGAGGTACTTGCATACGGAGAAGAAATCGAAAACTTATTAAAAGATCGTTTCTCTGAAATCGATAAAGTTGCAGAATACAACCAATTAAAAGTAATTCATGCAATGCAGCAAGCACGTGTAAGCGACAGCTGCTTTAACTACGCAAGTGGTTATGGTCACAATGATCTTGGTCGTGACACGTTAGAAGAAGTATATGCAAAAACATTTCACACAGAAGCAGCATTAGTACGTCCACAAATTACTTGTGGTACACATGCACTTCATTTGGCATTGAGCGCAAACTTACGACCAGGGGACGAATTATTATCACCAGTAGGAAAACCTTACGATACATTAGAAGAAGTAATCGGAATTCGTCCTTCGCGTGGTTCTCTTGCTGAATATGGAGTATCTTACAAACAAGTAGACTTGTTAGAAGATGGAACATTTGATTACGAAAATATTCGCAAAGCAATCAATGAAAAAACAAAAATTGTAACGATCCAACGTTCAAAAGGATATCAAACACGTCCAAGTTTTTCCGTAAAACAAATTGGTGAATTAATTGCTTTTGTAAAAGAAATCAAACCAGATGTAATCTGTATGGTAGATAACTGCTATGGTGAATTTGTGGAAACAATCGAACCAAGTGATGTAGGTGCAGACATGATCGTTGGATCTCTTATCAAGAATCCAGGCGGCGGACTTGCTCCAATTGGAGGATATGTAGCAGGAACAAACGAATGTATTGAAAACTGTGCTGTTCGTTTGACTTCACCAGGACTTGGAAAAGAAGTAGGTGCTTCTTTAGGTGTTATGCAATCGTTCTATCAAGGATTCTTCTTATCACCAACTGTTGTTGCAGGTGCTTTAAAAGGAGCTATCTTTGCTGCAAATATTTATGAACGTTTGGGATTCCCTGTGATTCCAAATGGAACAGAATCAAGACATGACATCATTCAAGCTGTTACATTTGGCTCAGCAGACGCAATGATTGCATTCTGTAAAGGAATTCAAGGTGCAGCAGCAGTTGATAGTTATGTATCACCAGAACCAAGTCCAATGGCAGGATATGACAGCGACGTTATCATGGCAGCAGGTGCATTTGTGCAAGGTTCTTCTATTGAATTAAGTGCAGACGGTCCTGTAAAACCACCATATGCTGTTTATTTCCAAGGTGGACTTACATGGAATCACGCAAAATTTGGTATTTTAAAATCGTTACAAGCGTTAGTAAATAGAGGTCTAGTAACATTATGCAAAAAAGACATGTAATTGTTGTAGGGGGCGGTGCGTCCGGGCTTGTTGCGGCGATTGTTGCAGCAAGAAATGATGCACATGTTACCATTTTAGAACAGAAAGAGAAACTTGGGAAAAAGATTCTTTCTACAGGGAACGGAAAGTGTAATTTAACTAATACCCATATGGAACAGAATTGTTTTCGAAGTGATGACACCAGTATTCTTGCGCCAGTATTAGAACGATTTGGCTACAAGGACACGTTAAACTTCTTTGAAGAGTTAGGTGTGATCTTAAAAGATCGAAATGGTTATGTTTACCCAATTTCTGATCAGGCAACCACAATTGTAGATGTGCTTTGCATGGAAGTAGAGCGACTTGGAATTGATGTAAAACTAGAAGAATGTGTCACAAACATAATTCCGAAGAAAGCGCAGTTTCAAGTGAAAACAAATCATGCCAGTTATAAAGCAGATGCAGTCATTCTTGCTACAGGAGGAAAGGCAGCTCCAGTACTTGGGTCCGATGGAAGCGGTTATGCATTGGCAAAATCCTTTGGACATTCCATTGTTCCAGTAGTACCAGCATTGGTACAGCTAAAAGGAACTGGCCGTTTCTACAAGCAAGTATCTGGTGTGCGTACACAAGCAAAAGTATCTCTTTATGTAGATGGGGTATGTCTTGCTTCTGATACAGGGGAATTGCAGCTTACCAATTATGGGATTTCTGGCATTCCTGTATTTCAAATCAGTCGCTTTGCTGCAAAAGGATTTTATGAAAAAAAAGATGTGTTTGCAGAACTTGATTTTATCCCTAGTATGTCAGAGGAAACATGGAAATCCTATATGATGGAACGCCGTGAAAAACATGGCAGCAAAAAAGCAGCCGATTTCTTAATTGGAGTATTTCATCAAAAGTTGATCGGATTGCTTCTAAAAGCCAGTCGAATTGATGAAACTGCAACGGTTTCTGAGATTTCCGAATCGGATTTCTTCTATTTCCTAGATCGATGCAAACACTTCAAAACAGGGTTGGATTCTGCAAATTCTTTTGAACAGGCACAAATTTGTGCTGGTGGAGTTTGTACAACAGAAGTGGATGCTGTAACTATGGAATCCAAAAAATGCAATCATCTTTATATAACAGGAGAGCTGCTTGATGTAGATGGAATTTGTGGCGGCTACAATTTACAATGGGCATGGTCCACAGGTTATCTGGCAGGATATCATGCAGCGAAAGGAGTATAAACATGCTTCGTATTGGACAATTAAAACTTCATCCAAATCATTCGGAACAGGAGCTTTTGCAAAAAATTGCAAAGACATTACGCATTTCGGAACAAGAAATTATCAGATATCATATCAAAAAACAATCTCTGGATGCGCGTAAAAAACCAGAGTTATGGTATGTTTACACTGTTGATGTTGCAGTTGCAAACGAGCAAAAGGTATTGAAAAAACAAAAAGGAAATCAGGTAACCATTGCCAAAGAACGAATTTATCAGTTTGAAAAAACAGGAACAAGAGCTTTGCAAAACCGTCCTGTGATTATCGGAAGTGGACCAGCTGGTCTGTTCTGTGCCTACCTACTTGCAGAACAAGGATACAAACCTATTGTATTTGAACGTGGCGCAGCAGTAGAAGAGCGCCAGCAAGATATCGAAACATTTTGGAAAACAGGTGTGCTAAAACCAAATTCCAATGTACAGTTTGGAGAAGGGGGCGCTGGCACATTTTCAGATGGTAAATTAAATACGTTGGTGAAAGATACTTTTGGAAGAAATCACAAAGTGTTGGAAATCTTTGTGCAAAATGGTGCACCAGAAGAAATTCTTTATATGAATAAACCTCATATCGGAACAGATATTTTGATCAATGTTGTTCGCAATATGAGAAAACAAATAGAACAATGGGGTGGAGAAATTCATTTCCACAGTCAGTTAACTGACTTTACTTTCACAGATGGCAAATTATCTGCTGTAAAAATCACAACACCTACTGGTGAAAAGAGTTATCCGGCAGAAGTAATGGTGCTTGCCATTGGTCATAGTGCAAGAGATACCTTCCAGATGCTTTACGAAAAGAAACTTCCAATGGAAGCAAAAGCATTTGCAGTTGGTGTTCGTGTAGAACATAAGCAAGCAATGATCAATGATTCCCAGTACGGAGCAAATTCTCCATATCAACTTCCAGCAGCTGCCTACAAAGTGGCAACCACATTGGAGAATGGAAGAGGTGTATATTCTTTCTGTATGTGTCCAGGCGGTTATGTCGTAAATGCTTCATCTGAAGAAGGCATGCTTGCGGTAAACGGCATGAGCTATTATGCACGTGCAGGAGAAAATGCAAACAGTGCCATTATTGTTACGGTCACCCCAGAAGATTATGGAGCAGACCATCCGTTAGCAGGCGTTGCTTTCCAACGTCAGTTAGAACGAAAAGCCTATGAACTTGGTTCTGGAAAAGTACCTGTACAGCTTTATAAAGATTTCTGTGAAAATCGAGTGTCGAATGAAGTAGTAAATGTGACACCTCAAATCAAAGGTGAGTACACATTTGCAAATGTAAGAGCAATTTTCCCTGAGCAAATCGGAGAATCGATTGCGGAAGGCATAAAATCGTTCGACAAACAAATTCATGGATTCGCAAATGATGACACCATCCTTTCGGGTGTAGAAAGCAGAACCTCATCGCCTGTTCGAATTGTAAGAGATGCAAACTTACAGGCTGAAAATACAGGAATTTACCCTTGTGGAGAAGGTGCTGGATACGCTGGCGGAATCACATCTGCAGCCATGGATGGGATTAAAATTGCAGAAATACTTGGAAAAACATTTGAATCTTTCGACTCGATTTGACATGTTTTCTTCATAAAAAATTAATATGCTAGCTCTATACACCTTTTTTAAAGTGTGTTAAAATAAGTAAAGTTTGGGGAGGAATACATATGAGAAGAGCAGGTTCTAAAAATGTGTGGGTATTAATTATTTTAATGCTTGCAGGAATTGTACTTGGTGGATTTATCGCATCACTTACCGAAGGCATGAGTGGACTTAGCTGGCTTAGCTATGGACAAACATTCGGTCTCGATAGTCCTATCATTTTAAATCTAGGAATTCTAATTATTACATTTGGACTTAATATCAAAATTACAATTGCAAGTATCTTAGGATTATTACTTGCAGCACTCATTTATCGCTTTATCTAAGCGTGTGCCAGAGAATCTAATGAACGAATGATCAAAGAACTTACAAAGAACGATCGCCCTTATGAAAAATGTTTACAGTTAGGAGCTTCCAGTCTTACAGATTCGGAGCTTCTGGCTGTTATCTTACGTACCGGCGTAAAGGGAATTTCTTCATTGGAATTAGCGCGTCAAATTCTAAATTCCCAGAATGATGAAGAAGGTATATTGAATATTCATTACCTTACTTTAGAAAAACTTAGAGAAATCAAAGGAATTGGTGAAGTAAAATCAATTCAAATTTTGTGTTTATCTGAATTGGCAAAACGCTTATCAAAAGCAACTGCCAAAAAAGGATTATTATTTAATCAGCCTGCAACAATTGCAGCGTACTATATGGAAGAAATGAGACATCAAGAGCAAGAAGTCATGAAACTTTTGATGCTGAATACGAAATCAAACTTGATTGGAGAACATATGATCTCAAAGGGAACGGTAAATGCGTCCATCGTATCTCCAAGAGAGGTATTTATAGAAGCTTTGGAGAAGCATGCAGTATATATTATTTTAATGCATAACCATCCAAGCGGTGACCCTACGCCAAGTCAAAGTGATATTCTGTTGACAAGAAGGGTCAAAGAAGCAGGAAGTCTGATAGGAATTGAACTGTTAGACCATATTATTATTGGAAATAATTGTTATAAAAGCTTTTCGGAGGAAAAGCTAATGTAATGTTGAAAGGATTATACATGTTTGGAAATATCTATGGACTTGATCTCGGTACATATGAGATTAAAGTATTTGATAAAAAGAAAAATACTGTTTGGAAAGAAAAAAACGCCGTAGCAATTGCAGATGAAAAGAAATTGTTTTCGGTAGGAGATGCTGCTTATGAGATGTATGAAAAATCTCCATACAATATTGAAGTCGTATTTCCAATGAAGGAAGGCGTGATTTCCCATTTTTATAACATGCAGTATTTGCTTCAAAATTTATTAAAAAAGGAACGTCGATTTGCACGTGGTTCCAAATATTTTATTGCAGTTCCAACAGATGTAACCGAAGTTGAAAAGCGTGCATTCTATGATCTTGTGGTACATTCTACCGCAAAGGCAAAAGAGGTACGAATTGTAGAACGAGGAATTGCAGATGCCGTTGGAATGGGATTAGACGTGAAAAATACACCTGGTATTTTCATTGTAAATCTGGGTGCAGAAACGACAGAATTGTCTGTCCTTTCTTACGGAGGCGTTGTGCTAAATAAATTAGTAAAAACCGGTGGAACCATTTTGGATCATGGAATTGTAAATTCTGTTCGTTCCAATCAGAATTTCCTGATTGGACATACAACAGCAGAAGAATTGCGTAAGACTTTTGGGATTGCACCAAGAAATGAAGTGCGTGCCTTAAAAGTAGCAGGTCGTAATTTAATCACACGCATTCCAGAACAAAAAGAAGTTTCTATTGGTTTGGTACATGCTGCGATGAAAGATACATTAAAACTTTATATTCATGAAATTGAGGCACTTTTAGATCGAACACCTCCGGAAATTCAACGCTATATCAAAAATCAAGGAATCTATATTACAGGTGGTCTTTCAAATTTGAAAGGAATTGATACGTATTTGGAAAATGGATTAGAAATTCCAGTCCATACTTGTAAAGAGCCAGAGTTTTGTGCTGTTCGTGGATTAAAAAAGATTATAGAAATCAAAGAATTAAGAAACTTTACATATTCAATGTTAGATGAAAATTATAGGTGGATGAGATAAGTATGAGAAATAACAACCAAACATCATTTACAAATAAATACATGTTTGTCATATTAGCAATTGTCTGTGCCATTTTGATGGGATTGTCTCTTGTTACAGACAAGGTTGGCGGGCCACTTCGTGCAGTAGCAAATGTTAGTATTGTTCCAATGCAAAATGGAATCAATCATGTAGGACAATGGATGAGCGACTTAACAAAGAACTTGGAAACATTGCAGGAAGTGCGCGAAGAAAATGAAGCGTTACAAAAAGAAGTAGATGAGTTGACAGTAAAAAATAATTTATTACAACAAGATAAATTTGAGTTAGAACGACTTCGTGAACTATATGCACTAGATCAGCAATACAGTGATTACGAAAAAATCGGTGCACATGTAACAGCAAATGACGGTGGAAACTGGTTTAACTCTTTCCTTATTGACAAAGGGGAAAAGGATGGAATTCGTGTAGATATGAATGTTATGGCTGGAAAAGGACTTGTTGGTATTGTAACAGAAGTTGGTCCGAACTGGGCCAGAGTTCGTTCTATCATTGACGATGCAAGTAATGTAAGTGCATTAGTGTTATCAACTTCCGATAAATGTATCGTAAATGGAGATTTAACTTTAATGCAAGATGGAAAAATTCGTTTTGAACAGTTACCAAATAATGAAAACGAAATTACAGTAGGGGAGCAAGTCGTTACTTCTCATATTAGTAGTAAATATTTACAAGGAATTTTAATTGGTTACATTAGTGACATCAAAGTAGATTCCAATAATCTAACACGTTCTGGATATATTGTTCCTGCTGCAGATTTTCAGCATTTACAGGAAGTGTTAGTAATCACATCAACCAAAGCAGACTTATTGGAGGAATAATTTTGAAGCGTAAAATTGTTACGATTTGTATTATTTTAATATGCTTTCTTATGGAATGCACAGTATTTCAAGCATTTTCACTTGCTTCTGTAACACCAAACTTATTAATTATTGTTACAGCATCCTTTGGATTTATGCGTGGAAATAAAGAAGGAATGTTTGTTGGATTTCTCTCGGGACTTATAATGGACATTATGTTTGGAGACTTAATTGGATTCTATGCCTTGATTTATGCATTTGTAGGTTATGTTAATGGATTCTTTCAACGCATTTTTTATGATGATGACATTAAGTTGCCACTTATTCTAATTGCAGCTAGTGATTTTGTTTATGGACACTTGATCTGCATTTTAATGTTTGTTATGAGAAGCCGTTTTCAATATTTATACTATTTGAAAAGTATTATCATTCCAGAATTGATCTATACCATCTTGGTGACTTTGATCTTATACCAAATCATCTTAAAGATTAATAGAAAGCTGGAAGCAGAAGAAAAAAGGAGTGCAAGTAAATTTGTTTAATACAATTAAAGATTTCTTTGCAAATTTGTTCAAATCACGACTGGTTGTTTTAATTGCATTTTTTTCAGTGTTATCACTGATTTTAATTCATCGTGTGTTTGTTTTACAGATTGTAAATGGAGAAGATTACTTAGAAAACTACACATTGTCTATTCGCAGAACCAAAGAAATTACTGGGACTCGTGGGAACATTTATGATCGCAATGGGGAGCTGCTTGCCACAAATCGATTGGCATATTCCATTCAGATAGAAGATAATGGGACATATCAAAACACTTCTCAGAAAAATAAGCTGATCAATGAAACGTTAAATCAAGTAATTGATATGGTTGAAAGCAATGGCGACAGTATTATTACTGATTTTGGTATTGTGATTAATAAAGACGGAGAATATGAATATTTATATGCGGAAGGCACCAAGCGTCTTCGTTTTTTAGCTGATATTTACGGATATACAAAAATCGATAAGTTGTCCAAAGAAGAGCGAGAAACAACTGCAGAAGAGCTGATGAATTTCTTATGTGCAGATAAGCGTAAGAAAGACTATGGTTTTGGGATTGACCAAGAAAATTTGGAAAAGGAACGTGTACTTCAGTTAGTTACGATTCGCTACGGAATGCACTTAAACAGTTTTAAAAAATATATTCCTACAACTATTGCGTCAGATGTCAGTGATGAAACGGTAGCGATGGTCAAAGAAAACTTGTATGAATTACAAGGAATCAGTGTAGGAGAGGAATATTTGCGAGAATATCCAGAAGGTAAATATTTTTCATCTATCATAGGATATACTGGAAAGATTTCTCAAGATGAATACGATGCTTTGACAGAAGAGCAGCAAAAAACCTATTCGAAAACAGATATTGTCGGAAAAGCAGGCATTGAGCAGGTAATGGACGAATATCTGCAAGGAACAAAAGGGGAACAAGTTGTTTATGTAAATACCGTTGGGAAAATTATCGAAAGTGAAAGTGTGAAAGAACCAAAAGCTGGAAACGATGTTTACCTAACCATTGACAAAGAATTGCAGATTACAGCATATAATTTAATTGAAGAAAAATTAGCAGGGATCATTCTTCGTAAGTTAAGCAATCAATTAGATTATACTCGTAATCCAAATGGAGAAGCGTCTAATGTTATTATTCCAGTAGGAGATGTCTATTATTCTTTTATTGGAAATGAGATTTTAGATACCGATGAATTTGCTGAGGAGGATGCAACTTCAACTGAGAAATATGTATATTCCAAATTCTCTACACGTTTAGAGGCTTCTATTACCAAAATAATATCTCATATGAATGCGCCAACTGCTCCATCTTATGGAGAATTGCCAAAAGAAATCCAAGCATATTTAAACTACATTGCGACAGAACTTTTGACAACAAAAACTGGCATTTTAATGAAAGATAAAATTGATGTCAATGATAGTGTTTACACAGCTTGGAAAGCAGAAGAGATTAATTTATATGAATATTTGAATCATGCCATTTCCAAAAACTGGGTAGACTCTACTATTTTACAAGATTATATTGATACGGATGGAAAATATTCAGATTCCAATGAACTGTATCAGGGCATTATTAATTTTATAAAAGATTATTTACAGACAGATGGTTCTTTTGAAAAGCTTGTCTATAAATATATGATCAAAGATGGTACCGTAACAGGAAACCAAATTTGTATTTTATTATATGACCAAGGTGTTTTGGAATATGACGAAACACAATACAATCGTCTTTTGAGTGGATATAGTTCTTATGATTTTATACGAACAAAAATCAATAACTTAGAGATTACACCAGGGCAATTAGGAGTAGAACCATCTACAGGCTCTTTTGTTATGACAGAAACAGCAACGGGTAATACATTAGTATGTGTATCTTATCCAGGATATGATAATAATCGTCTCGCAAATACAATGGATACCGCATATTACAATCAAATGTATGTAAATACTTCTATGCCATTTTACAACAAAGCGACGCAAGAACAAACTGCTCCTGGTTCTACCTTTAAACCTCTCAGTTCAATTACTGGATTGACTGAAGGTGTAATTAGCTCTGGTACGCTTGTAAGTTGTACAGGTCCATACAAAAACGTTACACCAAATCCAAAATGTTGGATTTATCCAGGTGGACACGGAAGTCTGAATGTAGTTGGTGCGATTGCAAATTCATGTAACAACTTCTTCTATGATGTTGGTTACAGACTTGGATTAACATCGAATGGCACATATTCTTCACAGGATGGAACAGATAAAATTCAAAAATATGCAGAAATGTTTGGTCTTGGTGAAACTTCAGGATTAGAAATCACAGAGTTATCGCCACATATCAGTGATGAAGATGCCGTACGTTCTGCAATTGGACAAGGTACACACATTTATACAACCAGCCAGCTTGCAAAATATATTACAGGTGTTGCAAACAAAGGAACTGTATATGATTTGACATTATTATCAAAAGTTACAGATCGTGAAGGAAAGGTTATAAAAGAATATGAACCAACTGTTTATAACGAAATAACGGAAGTAGATGAATCCACATTTAACCTTGTACATGAAGGTATGTCACAGATGGTTGCAAAAGATTCTCGTTTCGCAAAACTTCGTGAAGCAGGCATGACAATTGCTGGTAAAACAGGTACTGCCCAGCAAAGTAATACACATGCAGACCATGTTCTTTTTGTTGGATTTGCGCCAAATGTAAATCCAGAAATTGCATTTAGCTGTCGTATTGCAAACGGATATAGTTCTGGATACACCGCAGAATTAGGACGAGATATGGTATTAAAATACTTTAATCTAGCCGATGATTCTGAACTTCTTGCAGGAACAGCTGGAATGCTTGGATCAGAATCACATGGAGATTAATCTATACAGCACAAAAGATAGCATACCCGATGATATCAAAATGTGAAGGAGGACAAAAGCATGGGTGAAGTAATTGTAGTTACATCAGGAAAAGGCGGAGTTGGCAAAACAACGACTACCGCCAATATTGGTGTAGGTCTTGCAAAATTAAATAAAAAAGTAGTAGTGATTGATACGGATTTGGGATTACGAAATCTAGATGTGGTCATGGGATTAGAAAATCGTATTGTTTACAATCTAGTAGATGTAATCGAAGGAAACTGTCGTATGAAGCAAGCATTAATCAAAGATAATCGTAATGAAAATCTTTATTTGCTTCCATCTGCACAGACAAAAGACAAGAGTGCAGTTTCTCCAGAACAAATGAAGAAACTGACAGAAGAGTTGAAGGAAGAGTACGACTACGTTCTCTTAGATTGCCCAGCAGGAATTGAGCAAGGTTTCCAAAATGCAATTGCAGGAGCAAATCGTGCAATCGTTGTTACAACTCCAGAAGTTTCAGCTATCCGTGATGCAGATCGTATCATTGGACTATTAGAAAAAAATCAAATCAAACAGATTGACTTAGTAATCAATCGTATTCGTATGGATATGGTGAAAAAAGGAGATATGATGTCCGTAGAAGATGTGACAGAAATCTTGGCAATCAACTTGCTTGGAATTCTACCAGATGATGAGCAAGTAGTAGTTGCAACCAACCAAGGAATTCCAGTTGTTGGAACAGATTCTCTTTCTGGAAAAGCATATTTTAACATGTGTAAACGAATTCTAGGTGAAGATATTCCCTTTTTAAAACTGGATGCAAATACTGGTTTTTTCAAGAAATTATTCCATAGGAATTAGGAGGTGTCACATGAACGTATTTGGAACAAAAAAGAAAAGCACATCTGTGCATATTGCAAAAGATAGATTAAAAGCATTACTTGTTTCAGACCGCGTAAACTGTACACCAGATATTTATGAAAAAATACAAGAAGAACTTTATCGAACTGTTTCAAAGTATATGGATGTACTTCCGGAACAGTTTGATACAAAAATTACTCAATCATACATACACATTACATTAACAGGAGAAAATTCGTGACTTTTTTAAAGAAATACCATTTAAAAGATTTTAACTTCATATTAGTAGCACTGATTCTAATTTTATCGACGATTGGAATTCTTGCAGTCGGAAGTGCCTTGCCATCGGCGCAGCCAAAACAGATCATTGGTGTAATTGGTGGTATTATTGCCATGCTTATCATTTCTGTAATTGATTACAAGTGGGTACTTGATTTCTATTGGCTGATTTATGGACTGAATTTGTTTTTACTCTTATGTGTTAAATTCTTTGGAGTAAGTTATAATGGTGCGAAACGTTGGCTGGATTTAGGCTTTACCAACTTGCAGCCCTCCGATTTAACAAAAATCTTTCTGATTTTATTCTTTGCCAAGTTTTTAATGCTCAAAGAGCGAGAGATGAAAGATATGAAAACGATCATACAATGTGTGCTCCTTGTAGTTCCATCTTTGTTCCTGATCGTAACACAGCCGAACTTATCGAATACACTCTGTATCTCAGCAGTATTTTGTGTATTGATGTTTTTAGGTGGTTTAAGCTATAAGTTTATCGGAACCGTTTTAGCAGTTGCAATTCCTTGTGTTGTAATCTTTTTAAGTATTGCCGTTATGCCAAATCAACCATTCTTAGAAGATTATCAGCAAGAACGTATCTTAGCGTGGTTAAATCCAGAAGAATACGCTTCTGATACAGGGTATCAGCAAAAATATTCCATTATGGCAATTGGTTCTGGACAATTAAATGGCAAAGGATTGAACAATAATACGACAACTTCTGTAAAAAATGGGAACTTCTTACTAGAGGCAGAAACAGACTTTATTTTTGCAATTATTGGTGAAGAATTAGGATTTGTGGGTTGTTGTATTGTGATAATTTTGCTATTATTAATTATTATACAGTGTATTATCACTGGCATCCGATCCCAGGATTTAGCGGGTCAGATTATATGTGGCGGTATGGCGGCCCAGATAGGATTTCAAAGTTTTATCAATATTGGTGTTGCTACCGGGCTGTTACCAAATACAGGTTTATCCTTACCATTTGTTAGTGCAGGGTTAACATCCATTATGTGCTATTACATGGGGATTGGCTTTGTTTTGAACGTTGCATTACAACCGAAAAAATATTAAAAGGAGTCGATAAGAATGAATATAGGATTAATCGCACATGATTCGAAAAAGACATTAATGCAAAACTTTTGTATTGCGTATAGAGGAATTCTTTGCAAACACAAATTATTTGCTACAGGAACGACAGGAAGACTAGTAGAAGAAGTAACCAATTTGACTGTTCAGAAATATTTAGCAGGACCACTTGGCGGCATGCACCAAATCGGTAGTCAAATTGCTCAAAACGATATTGATGCTTTGATTTTTTTACGTGATCCAATGGCTTCTAAACCACATGAACCAAACGTAAATGATTGCATTAGATTATGCGATATTCATAATATTCCGACGGCTACAAATTTAGCAACTGCGGAGTTACTTGTATTAGCACTTGACAGAGGAGATCTTGACTGGCGTGAAATGTATAAGTAAGATACTGATTTTATTTCTAGTTGTGTTTGGAGGAATTCTGGCGATTACGAAATTAAATAGCAATGATGTAGCAAAGTATGAGACATCTGCATATGCGTCAGGAATACATGAAGTCGAACTCTTTACAGATACGCTCTGTGTGGAAAGCGATGATATAAATGTAATTGATTTTAAAACAAACGATACATTTCATTCGATTTTACTTTTTGATTTAGAAAGTAGAGAAGCGCTTGTGACAGAAGAGATCCATGAAAGATTGTATCCGGCCAGCACAACAAAGTTAATGACACTTTATTTAGCATTAAAATATGGTAATCTGGAAGATATTGTAACGGTGAGCAGCAATGCAGTAAAGGTACCTATGGATTCCTCACGTGCAGAATTATGTACAGGAGACCAGTTATCTTTAGAATCTTTATTGTATGCATTGATGCTTCCTTCTGGCAATGATAGTGCAGTTGCAATTGCCGAATATATTTCAGGAAATGTAGAATCCTTTGTGGAATTGATGAATGAAGAAGCGAACCTTTTAGGTGCAACAAATACACATTTTGTAAATCCACATGGATATCATAATGAGGACCATTATACAACCGCGTATGATCTATATTTGATGTTAAATGCTTGCATGGAACATGATGTATTTCTAGATATCGTTACATCCTCTGTTTATGAGACAAGAATTGTACAGAAAAACGGAACATATCGTAATGCAAAATGGATACAAAGTAATTATTATTTGAATCAGAGAACTGAGAAACCATCCAACATTGCATTGCTTGGTGGTAAAACAGGTACAACGGATGCAGCTGGTGCTTGCATTACCTTATATGTAGAAGATAAAGAAGGACACCCATATATCGCAATCATGATGGGAAGTGATTCAAAACCACAGTTATACAAAAATATGACGAATCTATTATCCTCTTTACAGGCATCATAAAATGAGAGGTTCCATGTTCGGAACCTCTTTTCTAGTTTGTTCTTGTATCGCTGATACGACCAAACAACGTGATTAAATATAATCCGCAAAGTCCTACGAGAATGTAAATGATTCTGGAAAGTATTGTCATATTTCCAAAAAGAAAAGCTACAAGGTCAAAACGAAAAACACCGATTAAAAGCCAGTTAATCGCACCAATAATAACAAGTGTCAAACTGGTATTATCACACCATCTCATTTATGTTTCCTCCTTTATTCTGATGTCTATTAGAATTATTACCAACTATTAGAAAACTATACAGTAAGAAAGAAAATATTTATGAACGAAACAATTTATTATAGAAAATATTCCGATTACTTAAAAGAAAAATACGGCGTAAAGGTTTACAAATTGCCAATCAATTTACCAATCACATGTCCCAATCGTATTCATGGACATGGCTGCAGTTTCTGTGCTGATGTAGGAACTGGATTTGAAGCGATGCAGTCTGTACATTCTGTAACCGAACAATTACAGCGTACCAAAGAACATATCATCCCAAGATATAAAGCGAAAAAATTTATTGCTTATTTCCAGAATTATACAAATACCTATATGCCTCTTGATACATTTCGTAACTATATCGAGGAAGCAGCAAAAGAACCTGATATCGTGGAAATATCGATTTCGACGCGACCAGATTGTATTCGCGATGATTATATGCAGGTATTATCTGAAATTCAAAAACAATATCAAGTAAACATTCACTTAGAATTGGGACTACAAACTGTCAATTATCATACTTTAGATTTTATAGATCGAGGACATAGTTTGGCAGAATTCATAGATGCTGTATTGCGAATCAAACGATATGGATTTACTATATGCACACATATTATTTTAAATTTGCCAACAGATACGATGCGTGATACCATTGAAACAGCAAAAATTTTATCCGCACTTCAAATCGATATTGTAAAATTACATTCTTTATATATTGCCAAACATACAAAGATGGCAGAACAATATCAAAATGGCATTATTTCCATCTGTTCCAAAGAAGAATACTTGGAACGCGTTAAGACATTTTTAGAATATCTTTCCCCTGAAATTGTTGTGGAACGTCTCTTTAGCAGAATTCCAGAAGAAGATTCGGTCTTCTCCAATTGGGGGACAAGCTGGTGGAAGCTTCATGATGAATTAATAGAAAAAATGGAAGCTTCAGAAAGCTATCAAGGGAAAGCATACACTTATTTGAATGGACCAGCACTGCGTAAACTATAATGAGGAGGTAGAAGATTTGACATCGATCAAGCAAGAATCAAATATTCTCAAATACCGAAAAAAGAAACATTTGAATATTGGGATTGTCATATTTGGAATCATTTCCATTTACCTTTTAGCTACGATCATTATGTATGTGACAGCGCCACGTGTGACAGTTTATGAAGTAAGACAGGGTTCTATTTTAAAAGATCATGCCTATACAGCCCTTGCTTTGCGTGAGGAGACGGTTATATATGCCGATACTTCTGGCTATATCAATTACTATACAGAAAATAACAGTAAAGTAAAAAATGGTTCCAATGTTTATAGTATTTCAAACGAACCATTGACTTTTGAAAAAGTAGATACGGAGGAGCAAGTGACACTGTCTCAAAAGGAAGAAGCAGATATTATTTCTAAAATTCAAAATTACACGGGACAGTTCCAAGAAAACAATTATGCATCCACCTATCAACTTCATTCGGATGTGCAAAATACATTAGACACCATTGCCAGCCAAAGTAAGTTAGATCTAGTCTCTGCTACAGGAAAGGCTGATTTAGTAAAATCCTCTGCTGCTGGAGTTATCGTTTATTCTGTAGATGGATTGGAAGGACTTCAGTTAGAATCCCTTACTGCTGCACAGTTAAAAAAGACAGATTATCATACATCTGCTTTCCAAAATAATGATTCTGTTACAGTAGGAGATCCTATTTACAAATTGATCACAGAAAATCAATGGCAGCTTGTTTGTGAAATCACCGAGGAAACCAAATCATTTTTAGAAGAAAAGAACCGTGTAAAAGTTTGTTTCAAAAAAGATAATCAGGAAACTTGGGCTAATTTTGAATTGTTGCAAATTGAAGGGAAGAATGTGCTTTGTCTTTCCTTTGAAGATTCTATGATACGATACAGTACAGAACGTTATGTGGATATTGAATTGATTTTAGAAAATCAATCAGGATTGAAAATTCCAAAGTCGGCTGAAACAAGTAAAGAATTCTATATTGTACCATCATCTTATATTACGCAAGGTGGTAACAGCAATAGTGAAGGTGTTATGCGTAAGACAAAGAATGCAAAAAAAGAAGACATTACCGAATTTTATCCTGTCACAATTTACTATGAAAAAGATGAAATGGTTTATCTTGATCCAAATGATTTTGAAGAAGGAGATATCTTACTGAAACCAGAATCGCAAGAAACCTATGCTTTAACTGTCAAAGAATCTTTAAAAGGTGTTTACAGCATTAATAAAGGCTATGCTGTTTTCAAACAGATTCATATCTTAACAGAAAGCGAAGAATACTATATCATAGAAGAAGGAAATAAATTTGGTCTGTCAAATTATGATCATATAGCACTTGAAAGCGCAGACTTGAACGAGGGCGATGTTGTATTTTAAAGGAGAACACTTATGTTAGAACATAATTTAAGAGAAGTAGAAGAACGTATTACAGCTGCATGTCAACGTGCTGGCCGCAAACGCGAGGAAGTGACATTAATTGCAGTTAGCAAAACAAAACCAATTCCCATGTTACAAGAAATTTATGATTTGGGAATCCGTGATTTTGGCGAAAACAAAGTACAGGAATTAGCAGAAAAACATGATGCAATGGCTTCTGACATTCGCTGGCATATGATTGGTCATTTGCAACGCAATAAGGTAAAGCAAGTCATTGATAAAACTGTTCTCATTCATTCTGTTGACTCTCTTCGTTTGGCAGAAGCAATCGAAGCAGAAGCAGCAAAGAAAGACATTACGGTATCCATCTTATTAGAAGTAAATGTTGCAAAAGAAGAAAGTAAATTCGGCTTTTCTGTAGAGGAAGTTCTTCCTGCAATAATAGAAATTTCTAAATTACCACACATTCGTGTAGAAGGTCTTATGACAATTGCACCATATGTCGAAAATCCTGAAGAAAATCGAATGATATTTTCTACTTTACGCAAATTAGCAGTTGACATTACTAACAAAAACCTTGATAATATTAACGTTAGCATAATTTCTATGGGTATGACCAATGATTATGAAGTAGCAATCGAAGAGGGCGCTACTATGGTACGAGTTGGAACAGGAATCTTTGGTGAAAGAGATTATGCGATTTAATATATGAAATGGAGTGTAAATAATGAGCGTATTAGATAAGTTTTTAGCAATTATGAAATTAGATGAAGACGATTATGATGAAGATGACTTCTTCGATGATGATGAAGAATTCGAAGATGCACCTAAGAAAAGCTTCTTTAAGAAAAATAAAAATACAGATTTTGATGATGATGACGATACTTATTTTGAAGAAAAAAAATCAAAAGTATCTCATACAACAAACAATAAAGTAACACCAATGCGTCAACCAGTTAAAAGGGGAACAGGTATGGAAGTTTGTGTAATTAAGCCAACAACAGTAGATGATGCAAGAGAAATTACAGAAACATTATTAAGCGGACGTACTGTAATTCTTAATTTAGAAGGACTAGATTTAGAAGTTGCACAAAGAATCATTGATTTTACTTCTGGTGCTACATTTGCAATCAGTGGTAACCTTCAAAAGATTTCCAACTACATTTTCCTTGTAACACCTACAAATGTAGATATTTCAGGTGATTTACAAGATTTATTAACATCTTCTTTTGATGTTCCTTCTATTAAAACAAGATACTAGGAAATATTATGCAAAAAGAAGAGATTCTATTACAAAAGAGATTGATTGAGCTCTCAAAAGTAGCTTATCAGAGAGGAATCGTTACCTATTCCGATTTTCTTAATTTGAATGAATTGAATATTTTACATACCATACCAAAACATGAACTTTATTGTAATTATGAAGTGTTTGGTGGATATGCATTATCAGAGCGTCAGATGGTTGCTTTTCTACCTGATGCTCTTTGTTATGAGCATTTTTATCCAATTTCTGTTATAAAAATGGAGCCATTACATAAGAAATTTGCAGAGAAATTAACACACAGAGACTACCTTGGTTCGATTTTAAATTTGGGAATGGATCGATGCAAATTAGGAGATATTTTAGTAGAAGAAGATGGCGCACTTCTTTTCATTCATGAATCGTTAGAGCAGTTTCTCTTACAGGAACTCACTCGTATACGACATACAACAATTAAGACAAGCGTGGTAGAAATTTCCGATATCAATTATCAGCCAACGATAAAAGAAATCAAAGGAACGGTGTCCTCACTTCGCCTTGACAGTTTATTGTCTTTGGCCTTCGCATCTTCACGCAGCAAGCTAACAGCTTATATTGAAGCTGGAAAGGTCTATGTAAACGGGAAATTAATCACCTCAAATGGTTATCAGATTAAGGAAAATGATATTATTTCTGCAAGAGGTCTTGGACGTTTCCGCTTTATCGAAGCAGGCGCACAGACAAAAAAGGGACGTTGTTACGTTACCATACATCTATATATCTAAGAAAGGGGACTATTATGCTATATCTTATTCCAATCATTTCGATTCTTCTAGGAATTGGACTTGATCAATATACAAAATATTTAGCATCCACATATCTAAAAGCGGAATCTATTTCTATTATAGACGGTGTATTCCAATTACATTACTTAGAAAACAGAGGTGCTGCCTTTGGCATGTTGCAAAATCAGCAATTATTTTTCTTTGTAATTGGAATTCTCACATTAGTATGTATTACATACATTTATATCCGTATGCCAAAATGCAAAAAATGGATGCCACTTCGCATTTGTCTTACACTTATGGTAGCAGGCGCAATTGGAAATATGATTGATCGTATTCGACTTCAATATGTGGTTGACTTCTTTTATTTTGAATTGATCAATTTCCCTATTTTCAATGTAGCAGATATTTATGCAACATTATCTGCATTTGGAATCATTGTATTATTTTTACTTTACTATAAAGAACAAGATTTAGATGAGTTATGGGCATCTATTTCATTTCGCAAAAAAGAAACACAGGTGTAATTATGATGAAAATACAATTTGAAGTAGAAGAGCAGTGGAATCAAGTTCGAATTGATAAATATCTTTCCGAAATGCTTCCTGACTACTCCAGATCTTATATTCAAAAGTTAATCAAAGAACAACAAGTCTTCGTGCAAGATAAGGTTGTGAAAGCGAATTATAAAGTTTCTACAGGGGAAATTGTTTCTTTTGAAGAACCGGAGTTACAAGAGCCAGATATTTTGGCAGAAAATATTCCGCTTGATATTCTATATGAAGATGCTGATTTACTTATTGTGAATAAACCAAAAGGAATGGTCGTACATCCATCTGCAGGACATTATACAGGCACTCTTGTAAACGCCTTAATGTATTACTGCAAAGATGAGCTATCTGGAATCAATGGGGTTATGCGTCCTGGTATTGTGCATCGCATTGATATGGACACTACAGGTTCCCTGATCGTATGTAAAAATGACTTTACACACAATGATATTGCAGCACAATTAAAAGAACATAGTATCAATCGTGTCTATCATGCAATCGTACATGGTATTATTAAGGAAGAAGAAGGTACTGTAAATGCTCCAATTGGTCGTCATCCAATTGATCGTAAGAAAATGAGCATCAACGAAAAAAATGGAAAAGAAGCGGTTACACATTATAAAGTGATCAAACGTTTTAAAAACTTTACCTATATTCAATGTAAGTTAGAAACTGGACGTACACATCAAATTCGCGTTCATATGGCAAGTCTTCATCACCCGCTTTTAGGAGATGCCGTATATGGCCCTGCCAAATGTCCATATAAACTACAAGGACAAACATTACATGCGAAAACAATTGGAATTGTACATCCTCGTACAAAGGAGTATATTGAAGTAGATGCACCATTGCCAGAATATTTCAGTTCCTTGTTAGAAAAGTTAGAATTAATTAAATAATTAACAAAAAACATATACATTTACACCCCTTTATTGTATAATAACTATATATTCCAGATAGATTGAAATAAAGGAGCGTGACCAGTATGAGTGAAAACAAAACAATTATTACAATCGGAAGACAATATGGAAGCGGCGGTTATGAAGTAGGAAAGCTACTTGCAGAAAAACTTGGTGTAAAGTTATATGATAAAGAAATGTTAAAAAGAGCTGCAAAAGACAGTGGTTTATGTGAAGAAATCTTCGAATCACACGATGAAAAACCAACGAACAGCTTCTTATATTCTTTAGTGATGGATACCTATTCACTTGGATACTCTTCTGGAAGTTTTGCAGACATGCCTATTAATCATAAAGTTTTTTTAGCACAATTTGATACAATCAAAAAGATTGCTGATGAAGGCTCTTGTGTTATGGTAGGACGTTGTGCCGACTATGCTTTAGAAAATTATGATAATGTGATTAATGTGTTTATCTATGCAGACTTAGACAAGCGTATTCGTCGCGTTGCTCGTGAATTTGATCTTACCGATGCGAAAGCAAAAGAAGTGATTACAAAGACAGATAAGAAACGTGCAAGTTACTATAATTACTACACAAATAAAGAGTGGGGCGATGCTAAGAGTTATGATCTCTGTATCAACAGCGCAAAACTCGGTATCGAAGGTACAGCACAAGCCATTCTTGATTATATGAATATGCGTAATCAAATTAAAAATCCTAAATTATAATGAAACTATAAAGGGAATTGTCAATCGACAATTCCCTTTATCTTACGTGTGGTACACGTTCTGGCCAACCTGCAATATTTCCATTTAAAATTGCTGTAAACATACGATTTCTTGCACCACGGTGATCTTTTTCTAATTGTTTTACTAAATCTTTTGCGTATTCACGTTTTGTAAATCCATCAATTGGACATCTGCTTTTTGCAACTGGAAGATTATAGGCATTTTTAAATCCAATCACATCTGCCTCATCAACATACATTAATGGACGAATTACTGTAATATCCATACGATCTAAATATGTTTTTGGTGAGAAGGAATGGAAACGTCCCTCAAATAACATAGAAAGAAGCATTGTCTCGATAATATCATCTTTGTGATGCGCATATGCAACTTTATTGCAGCCCATTTCTTTAATCGCTTCATTTAAAGCACCTTTTCTCATTTTCGCACATAAAGAGCAAGGATTACTTTCTTTACGTTCTTCAAATAAGATATGTGCGATATCTGTTTTTACTACCTTATATGGAACTTCCAATTCTTCACATAACTTGCGAAGTGGTTCTGTGTCAAATTTTTCATATCCCAAATCAACTGTAATCGCACTGATTTCAAATTTCTTTGGATAAAATCTCTTTAATCCATGTAATGCATAAAGCATTGTCAAACTATCTTTTCCACCAGAAATACCAATTGCAATATGATCGCCTTCTTCAATCATTTGATACTCGTCAACGGCTTTTCTTGTATAACTTAATAATTGCTGTAACTTCATTCATTGATTCCTCTCTAGAAATAAATTTCTCTGATATCATATCTTATTTTTTACAAAAACACAATATTATGATAAACTATTTAAGATAAAAAAGGAAACAAAGGAGATTTTTATATATGAAATTTGTAATACAACGTGTTACAGAAGCCTCTGTAACAGTGGATGGAAATACAATTGGAAAAATTGATAAAGGATTTATGGTATTAATCGGTATCGGTCAAACAGATACAAAAGAGATTGCTGATAAATTAGTGAAAAAATTAGTAGGACTTCGTATTTTTGAAGATGAAAATGGAAAAACAAATCTGTCCCTTTCTGATGTGAATGGATCCTTACTTTTGATTTCCCAATTTACATTGTATGCGAACTGTAAAAAAGGATATCGTCCAAGCTTCATTGAATCAGGAGCTCCTGATATGGCGGAAGAATTATATGAATACATCATTGCCAAATGCAAAGAAAGCATTCCTGTTGTAGAACGTGGAAGTTTTGGCGCAGATATGAAGGTCAGTCTTATCAACGATGGACCATTTACAATTATTTTAGATTCAGAACAGTTATAAGAGGAAGAAAACGATATGAATAAACTATTAGAAGAAATCCTGGCAGATTGCTCTCATTATTCCGAAGAAGGAAAACTTGCAGATTACATTCCAGAATTATCAAAAGCGAATCCAAATGATTTCGGAATCTGTATCATTTCCAGCAATGATCGCATCAATCAAGCAGGTGATTATAATAAGACATTTACAATCCAAAGTATTATCAAACCAATTTTGTTATTACAAGCGTTGATGGACAATGGAATGGAATATGTGCAGCAGCACGTCGGGGTAGAAGCAACTGGAAAGCCATTTGATGCAATTAACTATTCCGATCAAACGTTACTCAGTACCCATTTAAATCCTATGGTCAATATGGGAGCGATTGCAATGTGTACTTTGATCAAAGGCGATACTTACCAAGAAAAATTTCAGCGATTACTTAATTTGACAAGAAAACTTGCAGAAAATCCAAGTATCGATGTAGACGAGACGGTTTATCTTTCTGAAAAACGTACTGGAAATAAGAACCGTGCGTTAGCATATTTATTAAAAACATATGGAATGATCACAGAAGATATTGAGGAAGTATTAGATATTTATTTCCGTGCATGCTCTATCAAAGTAAGTTCCATTGACCTTGCAAAGATTGGATTTACGTTAGCAAATCATGGAAAACTACCAATTACAGGAGAACGTATCTTTCCTGCAGAATATGGAACCTATGTAAATGCAATTCTTATGACTTGTGGAATGTATGATGGTTCCGGAGAGTTTGCGATCAAAGTAGGGGTTCCAGCTAAAAGTGGCGTAGGCGGTGGTATTATGGCTGTCGTTCCAACACGTATGGGAATTGGAATCTATTCTCCTGCATTAAATTCAAAAGGAAATAGCATTGCCGGAATTAAGGCGCTTGAGCAGCTTAGTCAGAAATTGTATTTAAGTATTTTTTAGCATAAAGAAGATTTAGGAAATGGTATGCTAGCTTTTATGCGCCAGAGAGATTTAGTTGACTTTGCAGTTAAATGGATTGAAGCCAATCGAATCTAATAGAAATTTAAGATTCTTTCTAAAAAGTTTCGTTGTGATGTCAAAAATCACATGCTAAGATAATCATATAGGAATAACATATAGAGTTATTAGGAGGTTATTTTGGAAACTACAAATGATGATGTATTGTTACCACAAACAAGGGATTATTTAGATATTGAGCAACAATACGACAAGTTAATGTTCTTTTATGAAGCTGCCATTTCCCAGATAGAAAGTCGATTAAATATCATAAAACGAGAATATCAGATTTTGCACGATCGTAACCCAATTGAAAACGTAAAAAGCCGCATTAAGAAGACAGATAGTCTTCTTCGCAAAATGGAGAAAAAGGGGCTTCCTATGACAATCAGTGCCATGACCAATAACATTTACGATATTGCTGGGATACGAATTATCTGTCCATTTGTTTCTGATGTGTATGATATGGCCAAAACCATTTTACGTCAGCAAGATATTGAAATGTTAGAAATCAAAGATTACATAAGAGAACCCAAAGAAAATGGATACAGAAGTTTACATCTGATTGTTTCAGTAAGTGTTCAGCTTGCAGATGGCATTAAAAATGTTCCCGTAGAAATTCAGATTCGAACAATCGCTATGAATTTCTGGGCAAGTACAGAACATCAATTACGTTACAAAAAAGATCGCGTCTTTACAGAAGAAATGCAGCAGCAGATGAAGCGCTGTGCAGATATCATGGCGGATGCGGATAAAAATATGCAGCAAATTGCAGGTGCATTTTATAATGAACAATGGTAAAAGGATAATACCCAATGTGGTATTATTCTTTTTTCGTTCTAAAAACAAAGTACCATTTGACAAAAACTGGATATAGGAATAAGATGAACTCATATAGTTAGATATATCTAACGCAAGATTTTTATAACTAATCAATAGTTTTCTATAACAGAAAGGGATGGTACAACTTATGTCTGAAAATGAAAGAAAATTTTTGGAAATTGTTGACTTAAAAAAAGGATTTGGCAGTGGAGATACACGCCAAGAAGTTCTAAAAGGGATGAATTTTTCTATTGCGAAAGGTGAATTTTGTGTCCTTCTTGGACCATCTGGCTCAGGAAAGATATGAAACCAGAGAAATTGCAAGCCTCTATATAACATCTACTACCATAGTAGTAATTCTCGAAGCTCTAATTAGTATGTTCTTAGGTGTCTGGGTCATGAAATATGTATGGCACCAAATTATGTATAGTTATAGCGGATGGTATGCATTTGTAATGGAACCAATTGGATATGTAAAAATGTTTGCCTTTGTGCTAGTCGGATACTTTATCGTAATGTTCTTTGATTTCAAACGAATCAAGAAAATTCCATTAGAACAAGCATTAAAACATGTCGAATAGAAAAAAGGAGCAAGAAATTGCTTCTTTTTTTGAGTGTTTTTCCAATTTATGACGTATAGTAAAGTAAGAAGGAAGGAGCTCTAACTATGACAGACAACGAATTGATTCATATACTACAAACAAATCCGGAATACGGTATACATATAATTATGACCCTTTACGGTGGTCCAATTTCTACAATCTGTCGTAATTTTTTATACGATTGCAGTGAAGCAGATGTGGAAGAAGCAGTAGCAGACACACTGGTTCATTTTTGGAACTATCGAAATGACTTTGTATTAAAGCCTGAATATTCCTTAAAAAGTTATTTATATGCAATTGCGCGCAATGTTGCTAGGGATTTACGGCGTAAACGGAAAAAAGCTGATATTTTTTCGATGGAAGAATTATCTTTGGAGTTGCCAGCTGATTATAATCTGGAAAATGAAATTGAGCGCAGAGAATGCGAGGCAATTTTACACTCTTGTCTTGAAACGATGAAAGAACCTGATAAAAGTGTATTTCTATATCGTTATTTTTATGGATATAAACTTTCGGATATTGCCAATATGCTTACGCTTACCAAGAAACAAGTTGAAAATATTTTGTACCGGGGAAAAGATGTCCTGCGGAAGCAAATGTTTGAAAGGGGGATTTTTCATGTATAATATAGATGATTTGATTCAAAATATTCAGGATAATGAAATTCCAAATTTAGAAGGAACACTAGATGCAGAAGCGCAGCAGCGCATTGAAAAAAAGGTATTGGAACAGATAAATTCCGATGTAATCCATTTTCCTAAACGCATTCGTAGAAAGTTGCTTAAACTAGCAATTGCTTCGATTCTTATACTGGCATTTGGACTTACATGTACAGCCACTAAAAAAGATTGGGATTCTTCTCTTTTTGAGCATTTAGGAATCAGCGCTTCAGAGCGTGGCAAATTAAAAAACAACGATGTCCAGACCAAGCCATCTGATACCTGTAGTGGTGTAACGCTAACTGCTGTTTCATCAATAGGTGATCGTAATATAGGCTACATACGCATCAATACGGATTACGAAATTCCAGATAATTTTGATCCAGAAACAAATTTCATAACATTTGATGAAATATCCGTTAAAACATTTTCCAAGGAAGGAACATTTCACGCAAGTGAAAAAGCTTTTCTAGAAGATAACAAGTTATGTTTTTTTATAAATGTATCTGACAGCAAAAATATAAGAAAATCTACCATTTCCATCTCGATTGGTGATATATTGCTTTATCACAGTTTAGATGATTTTGTAGCACATACAAATGGAGAAGTCTTAGTTGAAGGTACCTGGAATCTGAACTGTAAGTACCAGTACACAGACTCGATTCAAAGCCACCGAATGCTAAAGAAAGTACAGTTTCAAAATATCACTTATTACATAACCAAAATAGAACTTTCAAAGCTTTCTATTCGAATCAGCGCTTTTGTAATGCCAGATGATATGGAAAAAAACAATTCGTATAGATGGGTAGATCAAATTGAATTGAAAGATGGCACTATTTTACCACTTGAGACCTACACACCTTGCTCGCAAAAGAATCGGCGCATGGATTACTATATCTATTTTGATGAAATCGGACAGCTTATTGATGTAGATAATGTAAAAGCCCTTGTAATCTTTGGTGAACGTGTAGAATTATGATATAAACGAATGGCTGATGAATGTTGTATTTCATCAGCCTATTCTTTTCGTAATTTTACTGCAGAAGCAGCTTGTCTACGTCTATGATCATCAATTGCAGCATAGTGTTTTCTTGTCGTGTTTACATCTTTGTGTCCTAATACATCTGCAACAAGGTAAATATCACCTGTTTCTTTATACAAATTTGTACCATATGTACTTCGAAGTTTGTGAGGCGTAATTTTCTTATTAGGAGTAACACTTTTTGCATATTTTTTCACCATATTTTCAACTGCCTGAACACCAATTCGTTTTCTCTGAGTAGAAAGGAAGAGGGCATTTTCGTGGTCGGGTAGAGGAGTAGCAGGAAGTCTTGTAAGCTCTAAATAAGTTTCTAGTGCATCACGAACTTCATCTCCAAAATAAACAACCATTTCGTTTCCACCTTTTCGAACAACTTTAATGCCATTATTTTTAAAATCTACATCATTGATATCTAATCCTACCAATTCCGAAACACGAATACCTGTTCCCAATAAAAGTGTAATAATTGCAATGTCTCTATATTTTGTTTTCTCGTAGTAAACTTTTTTCTGACCTGTTAATTGATTTCCGCAAGTCTCTATATAATCCAAAAGCAAGACAACCTCATCAATATCTAAACGAATGATAGCTTTATCATGTAATTTGGGCATGTCTACCTTAACCGTTGGATTCTTTGAGATATATTCATGTATATATAGATACTTATAAAGGCTTCTTAAAGCTGAAAATTTGCGTGCAAGACCTTTTTCTCCATTGGTAAGCATTTTATCATCTGTAGACTGATATACCTTCAAATATTCCAAATATTCCTCAATATCAATTGCATCAATATGTTCCAGATCCTTGATTGTAAATTGATTCGTCGTGTAAGCGCTAAAAATAGGGTTATTTTCAATTAAAAAGTTAAAGAAGACCCGAATATCATATGCGTAAGAAATTCGTGTTTTAGAGGACGTAGACGGCTCAATTGCACGAAAGTAATCTTTTATAAAGGAAGGTAATGTCGATAAGATTTCACGTAAGCGAAGTGTGTTATCGATAAAAATCTGTTCTTGATATGTTTTGATGTCTTTAGCCATAGTTATAAATCCTTTCAATATCTAAGAGTATTATAGCGTATTTGGTGGTTTTTGTCTATATCTATTGGAAAAATCGGTATTTGTCGTATAGA
>CAZINB010000004.1:0-88693 GCA_964540565.1 uncultured Faecalimonas sp. | reverse complement strand
GTGAGAAAAATAAATTAATACACTAGAAGTTCTTGCATCATTTGACAAGTTTTGGTGATTCAAAAATAATTACACAAAACTCGAGCCCGTTCGTTTCTATTTTTACCTTACGAACGGGCTCTTAATGAATTTCCTGTAATTTCATGTTCTACACCTTCTGCTTTCTCAGATTATGATTCATTACTTAAGTTTTTGTTGGACCGTACCTCCTGTACTTATTTAGTATTAATTAAGTTCCGATCTTATCTAATACTAGGTTCCATTTAGAAAGATTATTTTAATAAAATGAATTTCTTTTCCTAGGATGAATTTCTTTCTGTTAAAATCTCTTTTCTTGTGATTATAATAACTCTATTCATATCTTTTGTCAACAGTTTTCTGTAATTATTTTTACAGATTTTTAATTGTCTGATTTTTCTTTTTTCATACCATCTTCTATCAGGTGTATTTCTTTTCCTATCACAATCGCTTTTGCATCTGTCCCATGGCCAATCTGTCTTGTAACAGCAATTGGCATGTCTTTTCCAGCAATCTCTTTTACCATGGTTTCAACAGTTGGAATACACTTTTCTGCTTCCATTTGTGTAAAAGTCCCTAGCAAAATGCCTGATACTTTTTCAAATGCTCCTAGCTGTTTTAATTGGCTAAGATATGTTTCCATTTGCGCTACAGTGCCACCACGACTTTCTAGCAGTAATATCTTGTTGGTAAAATCAGGCATATATTCTGTTCCAGCCAATTTCAAAAAGCAACGAATATTTCCGCCAATTACAATCCCGTGCATTTCATGATGCTGCACAAATCGATACGTAATGTCAAATAACTGTTTGAAAAAATCTACGCTCAGTTGCTCCTGTGTTTCATATAATATATTTCGAATTTGATATAGCACTGAAGACTTTCCTGTTTTGGCATAAATTGCATTTATAACGGTAGTCAGATCACTGTATCCCCAAAATTTTGCAGATGATTTTCCAATCCATTCATAATCAAGATAGGGTAGGATTCCATTCGCAATATCTCCACCAGAAATATCAAAGATTTCTGTCATTTCCGGATCTTCATAAAACTTCATAAGCGCATTTGCACGTTCCTTTGCACTTTCGCTAAACACAGACATTTTTTCATAAATATATGGGCTAAAAACCGGCTCCATACCCATTTGAAAAAGAGCTTTTTCTAGTTTAGCTATTGGTTCTTTTTGTGTCTGTTTCTGTCCATTTGAACAACATACAATTCCTACTTTTTGCATTTTCCTATCCCTATTCCTGATTTTATAATGTGGTCTGTATCATTCCCATCTGAATGTACCCGTCAATATATTCTTTTAAATTTCGATTTTCTTCCTGCTGCAACAGTGGATCTCGTTTCATCAACTGCGTTGCCGCTTCACTTGCCTGCTGTAAGATCGTAGCATCTTGAAACACATCCCCAATCTTAAAATCAAGAATTCCACTTTGACGAATTCCAAATAAATCTCCAGGTCCACGTAGTTTCAAATCTTCACTTGCTATAAAAAATCCATCATTTGATTTATTTAAAATGGATAATCGTTCTTTTGTATCATTTGTCTTTGAACCACTCATGAAGATACAATAGGATTGATGCTCCCCTCGGCCAACGCGTCCGCGTAGCTGATGAAGCTGTGCTAATCCAAATCGTTCCGCATTTTCTACCATCATTACCGTTGCATTTGGCACATTGATTCCAACTTCGATAACTGTTGTCGATACAAGCACATCAATTTCTTTCTGACCAAATGCATTCATGATTGCATCTTTCTCTGCTTGTTTCATTTTTCCATGCAAATGTCCAACTTTTACGTCTGTTCCCAGTGCATCTTGAAGCATCCGAGCATAATCCAACACATTTTCTGCTTCTAAAAACTCACTTTCTTCTACCATCGGACAGATTACATATACCTGTCTTCCTTCTGCCACTTGTTTTTTCATAAAATTGTACGCTGTTTTTCGATAGCTGGTATCTACTACACAGTTTTTGATTGGCAGACGATTGGCTGGTAATTCATCAATTACAGAAATATCTAAATCTCCATAAATAATGATTGCTAATGTTCTTGGAATCGGTGTCGCACTCATAACAAGAATATGTGGTGTCTGCCCTTTTCCTGCTAATTTTTCTCTTTGCTTCACCCCAAATCGATGTTGCTCATCTGTCACAACGAGCGCAAGGGACTTATATTCCACTTTATCTTGAATAAGTGCATGGGTTCCAATGATAATCTGGGATTCACCAGATGCAATCCTTGCATAGGCTTCTCTTTTTTCTTTTGATGTCATGGAACCAGTCAGCAGCTCTACTTGCAATGGAATCTGGTGTTCTTCAAACAATTCTTTCACGGATATATAATGTTGTTTCGCCAACACTTCTGTCGGCGCCATCAAAGCACCTTGGTAACCATTCATTCCAACAAGCACAAGGGAAAGAACCGCCACAATTGTTTTTCCTGAGCCCACATCTCCTTGTACCAAACGAGACATGACCTGATCTCCTGTCATATCTTTTTTGATTTCTTTCCATACTTTTTTCTGTGCCTGAGTCAATTCATAGGGCAGACGCTCAAGCAACCGTTCCACTGTTTCCTGCTCTGAAAACTGAAATATATTTTTACTTTTTTCATCAGACTCTTTTAATTGGCGCAACGCTAGAATAAACACGAGAAACTCCTCAAACACGAGGCGTTCTCTTGCCCGATAGAAATCTTCCTTACTATGTGGAAAATGAATCTGCTGCACCGCATAATTATATTCAGCAAGTCCATATTCCAATCGAATACTGGAAGGTAAATATTCTCTTCGCAAATCCAAATGCTCAATCGCCTGCTTTGCTGCCTTTGAAATTGCATGATTCGTAAGTCCCGCAGTCAAACCATAAATAGGTTGCATCGTATTTTCTTTTGCATCATAAGTTGCACTTGGATAAAAAATCTCAGGCTGTTCCAAACACAATTGTCCACGACGCTCCACAACGCGTCCACGGAGAGTAATCACGCCACCTTTTCCTAAAGTATTTTTCAAAAATGGCATGCGAAACCACGTGGCTTTGATAACTCCTGTCAAATCTTTTACCTGAATCGATGTAATTTGGAGATTTTTTGCAGTTGCTACCTGTACTTTTCCATAAATGGTTCCTGTTACAGTCACAACTTTTCCTTCTTCTGCCTCTGCAATTGGAATTGCTGATTCATAAATATCATAACTTCTTGGATAATAGCGAATCAAATCTTCCACCGTATAAATATTTAATTTTTCAAATAGCTTTTCTGTTTTCTCACCAATGCCTTTTAAGGTATGCAATCTATCTTTTTCATTCATTTTTTCAACCTGTTATATACTATGAAAGCGGGAGACATCTCTCCCGCTTTCTTTTATTCTACTGCTAATACATAATAGTAAATTGGTTGCCCACCAAAGTGAGTATCCACATCTACATCTGGGTATAAGCTTTCAATTTCTTCTGTTAATTGCATTGCATCTTCTTCTGAAACATCTGCACCATAGTAAATACTGATCAGCTCTGAATCTTCGTCTACTAACTCTGCAAGCATTTCTTTTGTTGTTGCTGCAATTTCTTTTCCTACAGCGATAATTCCTTCATCGCCAATTCCCATGATATCATCTGTGTGAATTTCCTTATCATCAATACGTGTATCACGAACAGCATATGTTACTTGTCCTGTTTTTACATTCTTGATTTCTTCTAACATCACTTCTTCATTTTCTTCCGCTGTCATATCTGGAACAAAATTGATGATTGCTGTAATACCTTGAGGTACTGTCTTGGTTGGGATAACGATTACTTCTTTATCTTTAACCAATGATTTTGCTTGGTTTGCTGCAAGTGTAATGTTTTTGTTATTAGGGAAAATAAATACATGTTTTGCATTTACTTCATCAATTGCATTTAACATATCATCTGTACTTGGGTTCATTGTTTGACCACCTTCGATGATATAATCAACACCTAATTCTTTGAAGATTTCATTTAATCCTTCTCCAATTGAAACCGCAATAAAACCAAACTCTTTTTGTTCTGCTTTTTGCGCTGCTTTCTCTTGTTTTGCTAATTTTTCAGCATCGCGAATTAATTTTTCTTCATGTTCTTCTCTCATGTTGTCAATCTTCATGCGAGAAAGTTGTCCGTATGTTAATGCGCGTTGGATTGCAAGACCTGGATCGTTTGTATGAACATGGATCTTAACCACATCATCATCTGCAACACATACGATAGAATCACCAATTGATTCTAAGAATTTTTTGAATTCTACTTCATCTTTATCTGTGAATTCCTTTTCAACTAAAATAATAAATTCTGTACAGTAACCAAATTTAATTTCTGCATTTGTTTCTGCACTGATTTTTGTCATGTTCACTGAAGTACTTGGTGCAATATTACTATAATCAATATCTTTTCCTAAGAAAGCATCATAAGCACCTTTCAATACTTCCATAAGACCTTGTCCGCCTGAGTCTACTACACCTGCTTCTTTTAATACTGGAAGCATCTCTGGTGTCTTAGATAAAACATAGTCTCCATGTTCAAGTACTTGTGGAATGAATTCATCTAAATCATCTGTTGTTTCTGCAAGTTCTAATGCTTTTTCAGCCATTCCTCTTGCAACAGTTAGAATTGTTCCTTCCTTTGGTTTCATAACTGCTTTGTAAGCTGTCTCTCTCGCTTTGTCAAGAGCTGCTGCTAATGTAAATACATCAATCTCATCTGTTTCGCGGATTGCTTTTGTAAATCCACGGAATAATTGAGATAAAATAACCCCTGAGTTACCACGTGCACCTCTTAATGAACCTGATGAAATTGCTTTTGCTAAAGCATCCATCTTTGGATTTTCCATAGCTGCAACTTCTTTTGCTGCCGCCATAATTGTTAAAGACATATTTGTCCCTGTATCACCATCTGGCACTGGAAAGACGTTCAATTCATTAATGAACTCTTTTTTTGCTTCAATATTCCCAGCACCTGCTAAGAACATTTGCGCAAGCATCTCTGCATTAATTGTTTTTGTTGCCAAAATAAGTTCCTCCTTAATTAATCGATTACTCTTACGCCTTCGACATAAATGTTAATCTTATCCACTTCCATACCTGTGAATTCTTCAACTTTATATTTAACATTATGAACTAAGTTCTCACTTACTGCCGAAATGCTTACTCCATATGACACGATTACATGAAAATGAAGTGTAATCTTATTGTCATCGGATACTTCTACTTGAATGCCATGTGTAAGGCTTTCTTTTTTTAATAATTTAACAAGACCGTCTTTCATGCTTACTGCAGCCATACCTACAATACCGAAGCATTCTACTGCAACAGTTCCTGCATATTTTGCTACTACTTCTGGATCAATTGTAACAATTCCTAAGTCTGTTGACATACATCCTTTCATATCTACTCCTCCAATTCTAAATGGATTTAACGTAGTTATTATACTCTATTATTTCCATTTTTACAACAACTTCTAAAAGGTTTGTTTATTTTATAAAATAAGTACTTGCAAATTTTGTTTTTATCTGCTAAAATAACTTATGTTGTGAGTCTGATATAATAATATCGTTAGGAGGTGCAATTATGGCTAAATGTGCTATTTGCGAAAAGGGAGCTCATTTCGGAAACAATGTGAGTCACTCTAATAGAAAAACACCAAAAATGTGGAAATCAAATGTAAAATCAGTAAGAGTTAAAACTGAAGGTGGAAATACAAAGAAAATGTACGTATGTACTTCTTGTTTAAAATCTGGCAGAGTTGAACGTGCTTAATTTTACAAATTAATGAAACGAGATGATTTATTCATCTCGTTTTTTATTGCCCTAATATATCCTATCTCAACAACAAAATAAATGATACCCTAAAAAAAGACAAATCAGGATAATTACAACTTCAAGAAAAGTACTTGGTAAGAGCATGACCAATATCATGCCAATCGCAACAAAAAATAACGCAAAACCAACTACTCTTTTCATGTAACGCTCCTGATTTTAATTCTTTTTACATTATATGCAATTTTTTTATAAAAATGACTATTCTGCTTGGTTTAAAATATCTTCTACATCTTTCTCTGTCATTTTTTCTTCTTTCTTTTCCGAAACACGATCCACTACATCTGGAATCATATCAAGAATCTTTGTAATCGTATCCTGGTTTTTAATATTTACAAGTTTTGTTTTTCCGTTTTGAATCACAAGCACTGCGCATGGTGAAATTTTTCCACCAAGTCCACCTGCTCCTTTTTCTTTCTTTGCACTATCATCATTAAAAGCTCCTGCTCCAACTGCAAAAGACACATCAACAAGTGGAAGAATAATCGTATCTCCAATATGAATCGCATCTCCTACTACTGTCTTAGATGAAATCACACCATCCATTCCTTGAAACAATGCTGCAACTGTTGAATTAAATTTGTTTTCTGCCATCTTAATTCCTCCTAATTTCCTGATAAGTCTTTCTTATATTTTCATCAAAGAACAGATTCCACACAAGTATTCCTGCATGAATCCCTCGAATATGTCCTTTCACCAGAACATCCCCTTCTAAGATCACTTGTTCAAACTCTGGATAAATCTGTATCTCATTACCATAAAACGGATACAACACACTTAATGCTGCTAAAATTCTTCCTGTATCATATGGATCCTCACATCCATATCGAACATAGCCTTTCACAACCTTTGGTCGGAAATGTCTTATTCGTTTCCCTACTTCTACTTTTATTTTTCCAAAGGCGGCAACATGCACTTCGTCTGTAATAAATTCCACTATACGTTCTTTTGTTTGAACGATATGTTTTATCTTATCACAAATCTTTTTAAATGTATATGTCGCCTTTTTATTTGTTCTTTTTTGTGCAGTAGTAGTAGTTATTGTCGTTGTTTTCTCTGAAGCAGATTGTGATTCGGAGTGTTCTGTAGGCACTTGCTCCTCAGCCCTTTCTTTCACTTCTTTTACTTCTTTTATCTTTTTCTGTTTTTTTGGAAATCGTGGTCGTAGTTTCCATTCAAATTCCCCCTCACGATACCAAAACCGAAAAGAAAACAACTGCAAAAACCAGGTAATCTTACCTTCTACTCCCGATTTTGTGTCAGCTTTTACTACATAACGAACCGGAATCAAAAGCACGGCGCATACAAGACTTAATAACACGCATAACAAAACAAGTAAGATTATTCCTATGATTTTCAATACCATTAATAGTATATGTAACATATCCTCACCTACTCATTTTCTTTCTCTAAAATATATGTTCGAATTTTCGTATCACCAGTCTTCTCGTAAACTTCTTGCGTGATTTTTTCTACCATTGTAAGTGCCTCGTGAAATCCTTTTGCAATTCCTACCACAAAAAGATCTTCTTCATCAATCTTATCTTGCATTAACAACACAGAATGAAAAATTTCCAACTGGTTCTGTTCACCCTTTGCTAGCGCAATTAAATAAACATCCAATTGCCATTCTTTCTTTTCTAATTTTTCTATCACATGATCTTTTGTTTTGTTCAGTTGCTCTCCCACATAAAGGGCACGATAAAATTTCATACTTTCACTCCGCCTAATTATAATATGCGTTTAACACTTTCTTTGCTACCGAAACAGCACTCATTCCAGAATTGTCTGCACTTTCAACAACAACACTGATTGCAAGTTCTGGATTATCTACATTGGTAAATCCTGTAAACCACGAATGGGCCTTCTCTTTATCACTACTATACTCCGCTGTTCCTGTTTTTCCAGCGACTGTATAACGATCATTATTTAATGAGGAAGCTGTCCCAGAAGTTACAACCGCTCTCATATATTCTTTTAATTGAGCTGCTTCTTGTGATGTCATTAAGCTTGTATGTTTTTCTGGCATATTCTTCTCAACAACACTTCCTGTGTAGTTTTCAATATGATCTACCAAATATGGTTTCATCAAAGTTCCACCGTTTGCAATCGCAGAAGAAATCAGTACCATATGATATGGACTCACTAATGTTTGCCCTTGGCCAATCGCAGTCATCATAACTTCAGAAGAAGTTGCATCTTCAGATAAAGAAAACTTGCTTTGGGAATAAGCCAATTCACATGGAAGTTCACTATTAAATAATAATTTCTTTGCTGTCTCTTGATACGATTTCAAATTCAAATGCAATCCAATATTGGAATATGACGCATTACAAGAATTTGCTAGCGATTCCATTAAATTTTCTGTTCCATGAACACGCTTTTTTGCACAATGAATGGTCGTATCTCCCTCTACAATGGATCCAGTACACTCATAAGAATAATTATCATAATTATTATTTTGCTGCATATAGGCTAGCGTTGTCACAAGTTTAAATACAGATCCTGGCGCATATGCTCCTTGTGTTGCACGATTTAGCAATGCACTGCCTTCACTGTTAATCAATTCATCCCAATCTGCCACCAATGTGTTAGGATCAAAGTCAGGTTTTGAGAGCATCGCTAAGATTTTTCCAGTTGTTACTTCTGTTACAATAACCGCTCCTTTATAATTTCCTAGTGCATCGTATGCAGCTTTTTGTAAATTCACATCCAATGTGGTAACAACGTTATCTCCAATATTCTTTTCTTCCTGAAATTCGTTCAGAAGTCGCTCTCCAAAGAAGGCATGAGAAGTCAGTAAATTGAAGTTCTCCGTAGACTCCAATCCCGATTTTCCATGGGAATCGTATCCAACCACATGTGCAAACAAATCACCATATGGATAAACACGCTTTTCCGTTCCATCTTCATATACTTCTGTTTCCGCCAATACATTGCCATTCTTATCTAAAATATCACCACGTACTACGCGGTCTGCCATCGAATCCAATCGAACATTGTACGGACTATTGATAATCTCTTTACTGCGAACAACGTTAAAATATACCATATAGCCCATCATAACCAAGAAGAGTCCTACAAACAAATAAGTAACTCTAGCGAATTCTCGATTGACGGCGCGCTGCTTCTTTTTCGGCTTTTGCTCTTTGCGCTCTCTGTTTTGCCGGGCTGGCTGGCGCTTCTCTTCTAGTTCTAACGTTATGACGTCGATTTCGCTGCTCGATTTCTTGTTTTTTTCTCTCAATATCTTCATCCTCGTCTTCTTTTAAGATATACAATCCTTGAATAATTGCAAACATGATCAGTGTACTTAGTACAGAACTTCCCCCATAACTCACCAATGGTAAAGTAACTCCTGTAGAAGGAATAAATTTACTTACTCCTCCAATCGTTAAAAATGTTTGAAAAATATAACAGGTTCCCAATCCCAAAGCAACATATTTGTAAAAGGTATTACGAAGCTGCATTGCAATATTTAAAAACATTACATAACAACTAAGACAGACTAAAATCATACAGAGAGCAAAGATCAATCCCATTTCCTCTGAAATTGCGGAAAAAATGAAATCTTCATCCGCAACAGGAATGGTATCTGCTTTCCCTTGATATAGACCTGTTCCAAACCAACTTCCTGTTCCAATTGCGAACAACGACTGGGCTACCTGGTAGCCACCTTTTGTGTAAACCGCAAATGGATCTTGCCAAACAAGCACACGCACCCTAACGTGATTAAATAAATGATATGCAATCACAGACGCAATACCGCCTGCACCTAACCCTGCGATTGCATAGAGCGGTTGTCTTGTTGCTACATATAGCATTACCAAATATACAACAAAAATAATCAACGCTGCTCCCAAATCTTTGGATACCACCAAAATCAGCACATGGAAAGCTGCCACAATTGTAGTGAGCACTACATCCTTAAATGCTGTGGATTTGTTTAGGCTTGCTGCTGTAAAAAATACAAATAAAATCTTTACAAACTCAGAAGGCTGAATCCCGATTCCCGCAATAGAAAATCCAAGTTTCGCTCCGCCTGACACACTACCTGCAACTACTACAGCCAGCAATGCAACAATCCCTACAATTCCATATAATTTGCGTAATTCCGATAACGTTTTGACTCTTCGTATAATAAGCGGTATCAGTAAACTCACTGCCACAGAACCTGCAACAATGATACTTTGTTTGACTGCCTTATTATAAGATAATCTTGTAATCATAATAAATCCTATAGTCAGTAACATACACATATTATTGACAACCAATCGAGAGACCTTTGGATAGATTTTCGTATAAAGCAAAATAATCACAAATAGCATCACAGCCTGCGCTGCATAGAATACTAATATTTTCTTCTCTCCCGTTTTAAAATACATCCCGATGAATGCCATAAAATGGATCATAAACATCAAGCGATTCTGATTGCGAAAAATAGCTCTTTTTTCTGCTCCATCTTCATATCCAAATACTGTAAAGCATTGATAGGTATAGATTACAATCAATAAGATCATCATGTATTTTGCACATTCTACTATAATATTAGCCAATTTCTCACCTACTTAATTCCTCTTTTAAAATGTCCTCTTGTAAATTCCATATCTGGCTCTATTGCTGCACCATTATGGCAAAAAACTGTTTCGTACATATCTAAAACTGTTTTTACTTGTTTTGGTTCCTCAATCGTAAAGTGCAAACGAAGTGCCTTTGGATGTAATTCTTGAATTTCCTCTTTTTGATCGGTCAGAACAAGAGGTGATGTATTATAAATCATGTTATAACAATAATCACAATTATTTTTTACGGAAAAGGCTTTTTGATAACGGTCAATCAATTGTAACTGTCCTTTTTTCTTGTAACATCCATCCGTTGTTTTCTGAACACATTGTGCAGATACCATCATTGGAAGATATCCATATACAATCAATTCACTATTTTCTAATCCAACTTCTTTTAGCTCTCTATAATTCAATTCAATTGGAGCTGTTAGCGTTTCTGCCTTTTCTCTCTTCCAAAATTCTTTTGCCGAACGATTAAATTGGTACATATTATAATCCATTACAATATGACCTGCATATCCATGTTCACGCAAAAATTCATAACTTTCATAATTGCGAATCAACATACCATCCCATGTATTTTCAAACATATATTCATAAGATTCTTGATACTTTTGGATTGCATCTTTTCGGAAAATATGTGGCATTCCTAAATAAGCTTCTTTTCCAGCTTGATGTATATCCCCAAGAATTTTCACCATCTTAGAATTCATCCAGACATTCTCAATCGCATTGCAATCAATATATATGCGAGAAATTGCTGAATTTTTGAGAACCACTTCTAATTGTTCCAATTTTTCAATATAAGCATGAAGCTTCATCTTGTCCGAACTTGCATCATACTCTTCCTGTTGCGATATAAGTTCTCTTTCTTCTCTTCGGTATGCAGCTAAAATTTCTTTTTCTAATTGTTCTAATCCATTACGTCTCAGTTCATTTAAACTTTGCATTGGCATAAAGATATTTCCCATCAGCGTAATGTCTAGCGTATCAAATTCAAATTCCGTATTTCCTGTCTTTCGCATTTGTTTTTCAATACGAGCTTGATCCATTGGTTGGTTCAATGCTTCTTGTGCTGCATCTCCTTCTACTTCTACACAGATATCCTGATACGTAATTCTAAGTTTAGCAGGTTTTTCCGAAGAAATGATTAATTCTCCCTTAATTTTTTCTTTTGTTTTTGCACCAATAATTTCTTTTTGAATATAAGAAATCAAATGCTCATTTCTTGTACGATTTAACACAGCATCTTTCTTCGTCTTTTGCAATTTATGGGTAATAAAACTAGTATTTTGTCCTGCTGGAATTTTGTTTGCAAAAGTAAAGGTTTCTTTTCCATCTGGCATCTCAATTACATCCCCTGCATGAATGTCTACAAGAGTTTTCGCTGTAATCTGCTTTCCATTTCGGCGCACAATCTTCAATGCTGGAACGCCCGCATGATTAGGTCTGTCCAAAGAAACCATATCTTTTCCATTTCGTGTTTTGTAATACCCAGTGTGAGAACCACCACGATTATATAAATCCATCAACATTTCGCGGTCTTTTGGGTCAACACGAAACGCCTTCTTACCATGTTTGAAATAAAGATCGACGTACTTGCGATACATCGCTGTTACTAACGCTACGTATTCTGGCTTTTTCATACGACCTTCAATTTTAAAGGAATAAATACCTGATTCCACAAGCTCTGGAATGCATTCTAACGTGCAAATATCTTTCAAACTTAATACATATTGACTGTTTTTCTCTCCTGCAAGCTTGTATGGTAAACGACAAGGTTGTGCACATTGGCCACGATTTCCACTACGTCCCCCAATCAAACTGCTATACAAACATTGACCCGAATAGCAATAGCAAAGAGCTCCGTGTACAAAACTTTCAATTTCTACATCTAAGCTATCTGAAATTTCTTTAATTTCATTTAAATGTAGCTCTCTCGCCGTTACTACACGTTCTACCCCTAAGTCTGCCAAGAACTTTGCACCTAACTTATTTGTAATTGTCATTTGCGTACTTGCATGAATTGGTAAATCTGGAAATTGTTCTTTTACAAATTGCAAAACACCTATATCTTGTACAATAACAGCATCCAATCCTTGTTTGTAATATGGAAGCAAATAGTCATATAACTCATCTCTCAACTCACGTTCTTTCAATAACGTGTTGATTGTTAAATAAATTTTCTTTCCATGCAAATGCACATAATCGATTGCTTCCAGCAACTGTTCTTCTGATAAATTATTCGCATATGCTCTTGCTCCAAAACGACTTCCACCAATATATACAGCATCTGCCCCTGCTGCGATTGCTGCTTTTAAACTTTCATAAGATCCAGCAGGCGCTAGAATTTCTACGTCTTTTTTCATACTTTTCTCCATCTATCTAATTGAAAATAGAATCTCAAATCGAGATTCTATTTCTTAAAATTCTTCTTTTCTGCATCTAATTTTGCAAGTTGTAACTGAAGCTGTTGATTCTCTGCCTTTAATCTTTCAATCTCTTTTTCCAGATTTTCTCTACGCATCTGTGTAGAAATTAATTCATGTTTCAAATCATACATTTCTTTATCTTTTTGAATAACGTCACCTTCCAAAATAGATCCTTGTCTTTTGGCTTTAAAATAATCATCCGCAATATTAAGTGCTAATAAAATGCTTCTTGTATCAGCATTCTGTCTACGATATCCATTTATATTAGAAATATCTGCAATCTTGTGATTGAGATATGTTGAAACCTTCTGTAAATATTCTTCACTTTCAAATCCACTTAATTTGAAAACTTTTCCTCCGATAAGTACTTCTGTACAGTTTTTTGAAGACATCATATTGACCTCCTAAACAGTCTTATTATCATCCCATTATAAACTATCTCAATGGAAAAACCAACTCTTTTATTTGTTTTCGTATGGAATTCCCAAATGTTGATATGCCAACATGGTTACAACACGTCCTTTTGGAGTTCTTTGTATAAATCCATTTTTCAAAAGATAAGGTTCGTACACATCTTCTATCGTTCCTGCATCCTCACCAACAGATGCTGCCAAAGTATCTAAACCAACTGGTCCTCCTTGGAATTTTTCGATAATTGTGGACAAAATATTTCTATCGCAGTAATCTAAACCATACTTATCCACATCCAATAAATCCATTGCATAATTTGCTACTTCTCTTGTGATGACTCCATCGTATTTCACCTGTGCAAAATCACGCACTCGCTTCAGCAATCGATTTGCTAAACGAGGAGTCCCTCGAGAGCGTTTTGCAATTTCTAATGCACCGTATCTCTCAATATCAACATCTAATACTTTCGCTGAACGCATTACAATTGTTTGTAATTCTTCTTCCGTATAAAACTCCAAGCGATGCACTACACCAAAGCGGTCACGAAGAGGGGCTGTCAGCATTCCCGCCCTTGTTGTTGCTCCTACTAATGTAAAACGTGGTAAATCCAATCGGATGGAACGTGCTGTAGCACCTTTCCCAATCATAATATCAATGGCATAATCTTCCATTGCCGGATAAAGCACTTCCTCTACCTGACGGTTCAAACGATGAATTTCATCTACAAATAATACATCTCCTTCTTGAAGATTGTTCAAAATTGCTGCCATCTCACCTGGTTTTTCAATAGCTGGTCCAGATGTAATCTTTAGATTTACATGCATTTCATTTGCAATGATTCCTGCCAATGTAGTTTTTCCCAGTCCTGGCGGTCCGTAAAACAATACATGATCTAAAGATTCTCCACGCGCTTTTGCAGCCTCAATATATACTTTTAATGTTTCTTTTGCTTTCTCTTGTCCAATATAATCTTCTAACATCTGTGGACGCAAATGATTTTCTATTTTTAAATCTTCTTCCAAATTTTCTGTTGTAATGATTCTCTTCTTCATTCTGATTCCCACCTAATATTAGAACATAATTTGCTTTAGTGCTTGTTTTAAGATAAGTTCCACTGTAATATTTTCTGTCAGTTCTACTTTCTTCACAGCCTTCATAGCCTCTGTTTGTCCATAACCTAACGCAACCAATGCCTGCACTGCTTCTGCCTGCATATCATTCGATGCACTTGCACTATTCCCTATATAATCATCTTCTGCTTGTTTATTTAAAACATCTTCTATACTTAATTTGTCTTTTAACTCAATGATTAATTTTTCTGCAGTCTTTTTCCCAATTCCTGGAGCTGCTGAAATTGCTTTTGCATCATTTGCCATAACAGCAAAACGTAGATCATCAGGAGATAACTGAGATAAAATGCTAAGACCACCTTTTGGTCCAATTCCACTTACACCAATTACCAATTTGAACACCTTCAAATCATCTTTTGTCAAAAATCCATAGAGCTGCATAGCATCTTCTCTGACATTCATATACGTATGAAGGCGTACATCCTGTCCAATCATTGGAAGTGCTCCCATGGATTGGGCTGGCATAAATATTTCAAACCCTACGCCATTCACATCTATAATTACTTTATCTTCTTCTATCGCTGCCAGTTCTCCTCTTATATACGATATCATCTATTTCTCACCCTATCTTTATATTCTTTAATCGCTTTAGCATTTCGCCAGCTATTATGCCTATCACAAGTCCTGTCAACAGTCCAGAGATTAACAAAACCGGGAAATAATAGGCAATGTTAAAGCTCTCTAAGACAAACATCGCCATCATTAACTGTCCTACATTATGGCTAACACCGCCTGCCATGCTAATCCCCATAAGACTAAATCGTTCGCTTTTCTTCAAAAAATACATAACCGTCAGACTTAGCAAGCCGCCTGCCAGACTGTATATGATGCTAAATAAATTAGCAAACAAGAATCCTGCCAAAACAATGCGGGAAACCGCAAGTAAATAAACTTCTCTTATGCTCATCTTATACATAGCTATTATCAATATCAAATTTGCCAATCCTAATTTCACACCAGGAATCCCAAAATTGATTGGAATCAAGCTCTCTACATAGCTAAAAATCAATGCTAACGCTGTAAACACTCCAAAATGTACAACTCTCGTTTTCAAAACAGCCTCCTATTTTGCAGTTGCATCCAAAGCTGCATTCTCATCAGACTCAACCGTCACAATTATTTTATTTGGCAGACAAACAATTGTCTCTCCATTCTTGGATATCGACTTGTGTTTTACACAAATCTGATCGCGACAATCTGCCCACGTCATATCTACATATCCTTCTTGAATAGATAGCACATTCGTCTCATTTATCTTAATCTCTTTATCCTCTTTCAAAGAATATTCTCCAATTACCTCTCCATCTTGTTCCACAATTACTTGCGCTGCTTTCTGCTTACCAAGATAAGAATATCCCAAAAGACTACATCCAGCGATTACTAACACTGTTAAGCACAGTACCATATCCATTTTTTTAAATTTCATACGCTTACCTCTCCAAGCCATTTTATCATAAGCGTTTTGAATATGCAACCACATGTTCGATTGAATCATTTCTACCTGTAACCTAAAAATGCCGCCACATCTGTGATTTTCACAGACGCAGCGGCATCTATTATTTCATTTTATAAAATAATTTTCTTAGGACATTTTTCTGCACATAAACCACAGTTTGTACATTTTTCTGGATCAATATGTGCAATGTTGTCTACTACTGTAATTGCTTGTGATGGGCAAACTTTTTCACACATCTTACAACCAATACAACCAACTTTACATGCAGCCATAACATCTTTTCCTTTGTCTTTTGAGCTACATTGTACAAGATGTTTTTGTTCGTATGGAACTAATTCAATTAAATTCTTAGGACATGCTGCAACACATTTTCCACATGCTTTACATGCTTCTTTATCTACAACTGCAACACCATCTACTACATGAATTGCATCAAATGGACAAGCCTTTACACAAGAACCGTAACCTAAACATCCATAATTACATGATTTTGGTCCTCCATTTTGCATAAATCCCATAAATGCACAATCTTCAACGCCTGTGTAGTTGTAATCTGATTTTGCTTTATCACATGTACCTGCACATTTAACAAATGCAGTCATACGTGTTTTTTCTGTAGTTTCTTGCCCCATAATCCCAGCAATCACTGCTGCTACTGGTGCTCCACCTACTGGACATCCGCTTACTTCAGCTTCTCCTGCTACGATAGCTGCTGCTAATCCAGAACAACCAGCATATCCACATCCACCACAGTTATTTCCTGGAAGCGCATTTGTAATTGCTTCTTCTCTTTCATCTACTTCTACTGCAAACTTTTTCCCTGCAAAACCTAGGAACGCACCGATAAATAATCCAGTACCACCTACAATGATTGCAGCCATGATAATTCCTGTAATACTCATCTTCTTCGCCTCCTAAATTAATCCTGAAAATCCAAAGAATGCAATCGCCATAAGACCTGCTGTAATAAGTACGATTGGTGTTCCTTGGAACGCTGGAGTCACATCGTTATTTTCTGTTTTTTCACGAATACCAGCCATAATTACGATAGAAATTGTAAATCCAACAGCAATAGCAAAGCCATTTACAACACCTTCAAGAATATTGTAATTCTTTTGTACGTTTGTAAGCGCAACACCTAATACTGCACAGTTTGTTGTGATAAGTGGTAAGTACACACCAAGCGCATTATACAAAGAAGGCATTGATTTCTTTAAAAACATTTCTACAAACTGTACTAACGCTGCGATTACCAGAATAAATACGATCGTTTGCAGATATTCAAATCCTGTAGGTACTAAAATAAACTTATAAATAAGACCTGTAAAGAAAGATGATATTGTAATAACAAAGATTACAGCTCCTCCCATACCTGCTGCTGTTTCAACTCTTTTTGATACACCAAGGAAAGGACAGATCCCCAAGAATTGACTAAGTACAACGTTATTTACAAGGGCAGACCCAATTGCAATCATTAATAATTCTTTCATATTCTGTACTCCTCCTACTCATTTCCTGTTGGGAAAACTTTTCCGCCACAAGAACTATTTCCGCAATTTCCGCAGCCTTCGCCACATCCACTTGCTTTTTCAACTTTTTTACCTTTTTTAGCAGCATTTGCTTTTACCTTATTTTGAGCAGCAACTAAAATTGATAATACGAAAAATGCACCTGGTGCTAAGATGAAGATTGTAATTGGTTCATAAGATGCAGGCATAATTTGAATACCAAAGATTTGTCCTGCTCCAATCAATTCACGAACTGCACCGATACTTGTAAGACCGATTGTAAATCCAAGTCCCATACCGATTCCATCAAAAATAGATGGTAATACTGGATTCTTTGATGCGTAGCTTTCTGCACGACCTAAGATAATACAGTTTACTACGATAAGAGGAATATAAAGTCCTAATGATTCATAAAGGCTTGGTAAAAATCCTTCAATCAAAAATTGAACGATTGTTACAAAGGATGCTACAACTACGATAAATGCTGGCATACGTACTGAATCTGGAATAATCTTACGTAACATAGAAATTAACATGTTAGACATTACAAGTACAGCTGCTGTACTAAGTCCCATACCAATCCCATTACTTGCAGAAGTTGTTACAGCAAGTGTTGGACACATCCCTAACATTAATACGAAGGTAGGATTTTCTTTGATAATACCGTTATAAAGTCTCTCCATACAACTATTCATTTACACTACCTCCAATCGCATTATTGTAATATGCAAGTGCTGTATTCACTGCGTTTGTAAACGCATTCGATGTGATTGTTGCACCACTGATTGCATCGATTTCATTGTCGCTTGAAGCGCCAGTTTTTGTAACTACAAACTGATCTACTTGTTTTCCGACATATTGTCCGTTAAATTCTGGTTTTTGTGCGTTCATACCAAGTCCTGCTGTTTCACTGATTGAAAGAACTTGAACACCTGAAACCATTCCTGTTGCACTTTCAATTCCTACTGTGATTTGGATGTTTCCACCATATCCTTCACTAGAAGTAGTTGTGATCACATATGCTTCTGTTGTACCATCTGCAGCTGTCGCTTCTACCACTTCATCTACAGTACATCCATTTTCTTCTAAATCTACTTCTGCAATTTCAAGTGTTGTATAAGAATCTGCATCCCACACTGCGCGGTATGCATCTTGTTTCGCTTTTTCTTGTGCTTGAGCAATTGGATCTTTTGTAATTTCATATACAAGTCCTAGTAATAACCCTGATACTAATGTAATTGCAGTAAGAATCATTGTGTTTTTTATAATATTTTTCATTATTTTTCTCCTCCTTTACCAAATGGTTTTGGAAGAGTAACCTTTTCCATCAAAGGAACAAGAAGGTTACTGAAGATAATCGCATAAGAAACGCCTTCTGCTGAGCCGCCAAATAAACGGAATAAACCTGTTAAGATACCAAGGCATACACCATATAAGATTTGACCGCGTTTTGTAATTGGAGATGTTACATAATCTGTTGCCATAAACCATGCACCGAGCATTAGACCACCACCACAAAGATGTGCTGCCACATAATTGAAGTCTAATCCATGTCCACCAAAGATGATTACAAAAATAGCAAATGTAACAATATATGTAACTGGGATTCTAAAGTCAATCACTCCCATTACAACTAAGAAAATAGCACCTATTAATAATGCAATTACAGATGTTTCACCGATTGTACCACTGATATTTCCAATGAACATATCGAATACATCTACTTGTTCTCCTGCTTTTAATAAAGCAAGAGGAGTTGCTCCTGTTACACCATCATATGTAAATGATGTCATTCTTCCTGTGAAAGAAATTAATAAGAAACATCTTGCTCCAAGTGCTGGGTTCATAAAGTTTTGTCCCAATCCGCCAAATACTTGTTTTACAACAAGGATTGCAAATACACTTCCTAATACACACATCCACCATGGTGCTTCCGCTGGTAAATTGAGTGCTAATAATAACCCAGTAAGTGCTGCACTGTAGTCACCAATTGTGACTTTCTTATGCATAAGTTTTTGATATAAATATTCTGTAAGTACTGCTGAAGCTGTTGTAAGCACAACAACAATTAGCGCAGAAATTCCGAAGTTGTATACCCCAAATGCCGTTGCAGGAAGTAAAGCAATGATTACCATTAACATAATATTGCTTGTTGTAACCTTTGAACGTATATGTGGTGAAGATGAAATATTATAATTTTCCCCCATACTATTTCGCCTCTCTCTTTCTTCTATTTGCTAAAACAATTTTCTTCATAGAACCAATTGATTGTTTCAAATGACGTTTTGCAGGACATACATAACTGCAAGAACCACATTCTACACATTCCATTCCTTCCCATTTTACAAACGACTCTTCATTAAGACGTTCTGCATAATCTGCAAGTCTAGAAGGAACAATTCTACTTGGACATGCATCTACACAACGACCACAGTTGATACATGCACTTGGTTCATTTTCTGCAACTTCATCTTTTGTAAGACAAAGAATAGAAGAAGATGTTTTTGTAATTGGTGTATCCAATGTGAACATTGCAAATCCCATCATAGGTCCGCCAGAAATAATCTTTTCTGGTTCTCCATTTAAGCCACCTGCAGCTTCTACTACTTCTTTTTGATTCATTCCAAGAAGTACCTTGAAGTTACCAGGTTCTTTAACACCATCTCCACTTACTGTAACAATACGTTCTGTAAGTGGTCTTCCATTGATTACAGCATTGTGGATTGCGATCAATGTTTCCACGTTATCTACAACACATCCTGCATCTGCTGGAAGCATCGTTGAATTGATTGCTCTCTTTGTTGTTGCATAAATCAACTGACGTTCAGCACCTTGTGGATACTTTGTCTTTAATGCCATAACTTCCATGCGAGGTTCATCTTTTGTAAGTTCACGTAATTTTGCAATCGCATCTGGTTTATTATCTTCTACGCCGAAAATTCCTTTTGCATTGTCAAATAAACTTAAAACAACTCTCATACCACTCACTAACTCTTCTGGTTGTTCCAACATTCTTCGATAGTCAGCAGTAATGTAAGGTTCACATTCTGCACAGTTTGCAATTACATATTCAATTTTATCTGGTTCCTTTGGTGATAGTTTCACTTTTGTTGGGAATCCTGCTCCACCCATACCAACAATACCAGCATTCCCAATCATATTTAAAATTTCTTCTTTTGAAAGTTCTGCAAATGGCTTTACAGGAGCATATTCTACTTCCTTGTATTCTCCATCATTTTCAATCACAATACAATTTACTTTCGAGCCTGTTGGATTGAAATGTGGTTCAATTGCCTTCACTGTACCTGATACAGAAGAATAAATCGGTGCTGATACAAATCCACCTGCTTCAGCAATCTTTTGTCCTTTCAACACTTGATCGCCAACTGCAACGATTGGAGTTGCTGGTGCTCCGATGTGTTGAGAGAGTGGATATACCAAATTTCCTTGTGGCAAAATCGAGACAATTGCTTTATCTTTTGCCAAGCTTTTCCCATCGTTTGGATGAATTCCACCTTTGAATGTAAATAATCCCATTCTCTTTTCCTCCCTTAGTTTTATTATTTTTTTGACATTTTTTTCACATATCGCGTAACGCACAAACAGAGACCACATCATGTAGTCTCTGTTTCATATAATGATTATTCAGCTGTTTCTTCTTCAACTTCTGTTGCTTCAACAACTTCTGGTTCTAAAGCTTTCATGCTTAAGCTAATTTTCTTATCTTCTTCGTTAAGTTCTACAACCTTAGCTGTGATTTCTTGACCAACTGATAATACGTCTGCTGGTTTTTCAACGTGTGCTCTTGAAATTTGAGATACATGTAATAACGCATCAACACCTGCTGCTAATTCTACGAATGCACCAAATTCTGTCATTCTAGCAACTTTACCTGTAACTTCTTTACCTACTGCAAAGTTTTCTGCAGCGTTAGCCCATGGATTTGATTCTGGGAATTTTAAGCTTAAAGCTACTTTTGTATCGTTGATATCTTTAACAAGAACTTTAACTTCTTCACCAACTTTAAATACTTTCTTAGGATTTTCTACACGTCCCCATGACATTTCAGAGATATGTAATAATCCATCAACACCACCTAAATCGATGAATGCACCAAAGTCTGTGATATTTTTCACTGTACCAACTACTGTATCACCAACTTTTAATTTTTCAAATAAAGCTTTTTGTAATTCAGCTTTTTCAGCAACTAAAAGTGTTCTTCTGTCACCGATGATTCTGTTTCTTCTTGGGTTGAATTCGCTGATTACAAATTCGATTTCTTGACCTTGGTATTTAGAAAGGTCTTTTTCGTATACGTCTGATACTAAGCTTGCTGGAATAAATACTCTAGCTTCTTCTACAACTACACTTAATCCTCCACCAAGGATTTGAGCTACTGTTGCTTTTAATACTTCTTTGTTTTCGAAAGCTTCTTTTAATCTTTCGTTTCCTTTTTCTGCAGCCAATCTCTTATATGTTAAGAGCACTTGACCTTCTCCATCGTTTACTTTCAATACTTTTGCTGACATTGTGTCACCAACTGAAACAACTGTTGTTAAGTCAACATTTGGTTCGTTTGTGTACTCGCTGCGAGTAATGATACCGTCAGCTTTGTAGCCTATATTTAAAATGATTTCGTCAGGTTTTACATCAATGACTGTACCATCTACAACCTCTCCATTACGTATTGTTTTGAATGAATCCTCTAACATTTGTTCAAAAGTTAATTCCGACATTATTTTGAACCTCCTCAATTATATTCTTGGGCGTTGACGCCCCTGCTGTAATACCTACCGTTTTTACCGACTTTAATTGATTCATATCCAAATCTTCAAGTGTCTGTATATAGTACGTATTGTCACATGCATTGCTGCATATTTCAAATAGCTTTTGAGTATTGGAGCTATGTTTATCACCAATAACAATCATAACGTCCACCTCATTTGCAATACTTTCAGCCTCAGTCTGACGCTCTTTTGTAGCACTACAAATTGTATTTAAAACACTTATATCATAACTCTTTTTTGAAATAATTTCAACTAAATATTTGAATTTATTGTAATTAAATGTCGTTTGGGACACAATACAAATTCCTTTGTTTTCTGGTGCCGAAAAGCTCTCCGCTTCCTCTACCGTTTTAATCACAGAAACCGGAGTTTTTGACCAGCCACGGATACCTTGCACTTCTGGATGTTTTGCATCTCCTATGATAATAATGTGCTTTCCGTTTTCGCTCTCCTCCTCCACGATACGATGTATCTTTTTCACAAAAGGACAAGTCGCATCTACACACACCAATCCTCTTTCTTCCAAAATTGTATGTATTCTCTTTGGCACACCATGGGAACGAATGATCACCACACCTGATGTCAGTTTTTTCAATTCTTCTTCGCTGTCAATCACTTCCACGCCATGTGCTTTCATATCCTTTACAACTTCGTCATTGTGGATAATTGGACCATATGTGTAAATCTTATCCCCAGGTCTTTTTTCTACCTGATCGTATACCGTCTCTACAGCTCGTTTTACCCCAAAACAAAAACCCGCTGTTTTCGCTAATTTCACTTCCATGCTTCATTCCTACTTACATAAATTTTTGATTGTTTCTACCACTTCATCAATGGTCATATGTGAGCTATCGAGATACACTGCATCTTTCGCTTGACGTAATGGAGCAACTTCACGGTTCATATCTCTTGCATCTCGCTCTTCAATATCGCGTGCAATCGCTTGTAGATCACAGGCTACTCCTTTTTCTTTTAATTCTAAATATCTACGATTTGCTCTTGTTTCAACACTCGCTGTCAAATACACTTTCACATCTGCATTCGGAAGAATTTCTGTTCCAATATCACGTCCATCCATAACAACATCTTCTGTTCTTGCCAATTCACGTTGCAGTTCTAAAAGATGTGCTCGCACTTCTCCAAATGCTGAAGTTGCAGATGCCATATTTCCAACTGCTTCTTCACGTAATTTTGATGTAACATTTTCTCCATTTAGATAAACTTGCTGCATACCATCTTCGTAACCAATTTTTACTTTTGCATTTTTACAAGCGGCCACAATTTTTTCTCGTTCATCTGCATGTAACCCTAATTGAATAAAATATACTGCTAGAGCACGATACATCGCACCTGTATCTACATATATAAATCCTAATTCTTTTGAAACTCTTTTCGCAATCGTGCTTTTCCCAGCTCCTGCTGGTCCATCAATCGCAATATTATATCCCATTTGTTTTTCCTCCTAATATATACTGTTTCCTGCTGCATAGCCTGTCGACCATGCAATTTGTAAATTAAATCCGCCAGTCAGCGCATCTAAATCTAACACTTCTCCCACAAAATATAATCCTGACACAAGTTTCGATTCCATCGTAGATGGATTGATTTCTTTTACTTTAATTCCACCTTGCGTGATAATTGCTTCATTGAAATCACGAAGCCCTGTGATTGTCATTGGAAAATGTTTTATCAAATGTACAAACTGCTGTCTTTCTTCTTTGGAAATTAAATTCACCTTCTTTTCTGGATCAATTCCACTTAATTCCAGCATTACCGGAATCAATTTTGATGGGAATAATTTTCCAATCGCATTTTTAAACTGCTTATTCATATTTTCTTCAAAATCGCGAAGGACTCTTTGATCTAATTGTTCTACAGAAAGCGCTGGTTTTAAATCAATTTCCAACTGTAACTGTTTGTCCTGTAATTTCTTTCCAATGTAACTGCTTGCACTTAACATCAACGGACCACTTACACCATAATGGGTAAATAGCATTTCTCCAAAATCATGATATAACTTTTTCTTGCCATCATAAATCGTAGCTTCTACATTGCGAAGAGATAAGCCTTGTAATTCCTTCGCATACCATTCTTTAATTACCAAAGGTACTAATGCCGGACGAATATCTGTCACAGTATGTCCTAATGCTTTTGCAAATTTGTATCCGTCACCATTTGATCCTGTTGTTTGATATGAAAATCCGCCTGTTGCAACTATACAAGCATCTCCATAAACTTTTTGTCCATTTGCTAATTCAATATATTCAAAAGATTCTTTTCCGACGACTTTTTTTACAGCCGTATGAAGATGAATTTCTACTCCCAAATTGTGGAGCTCTCTTGTAAGTCCTGCAATGACATCCGATGAATGGTCTGAAACAGGGAAAATACGATTTCCTCTTTCTACTTTCGTTTTTACTCCTATGCGCTCAAAAAAATCAATCACATCTTGATTTGTATATCCATAAAAACTACTGAACAAGAATTTAGAATTCGTTACAACCGATGCAAACAATGTTTCCATGTCACTCGCATTTGTAATATTACATCTTCCTTTTCCAGTAATATATATCTTCTTTCCTAACTTTTCATTTTTCTCATATAAATGTACTTCATTTCCATTATACGCCGCAAAAATTGCTGCAAACATTCCCGCAGCACCGCCACCTACTACAAGTACTTTACTCATCGACTCTTCCCTTTCTGTTTTTTATCTTTTTTATTATACACAAAAAGAGGGTGGAAAGTCCACCCTCTTTATTCATCATCTTATTTCACATCTGCATGAGAAGTAGCCACGATTTCTACTCCAGTTCCTGCAACATTTTCTACTAGTACATCACCAATTGCAACTGGTGCTTGTGCAACGACATCTTTCAATGCTCTTGCAACATCAAAAATTTTATCTTTTGGAATATCATCTTTTGTTTTACAAGCTACTGATACTCTGTCTCCTCCTGCAACTTTTACAGTTGAAGTTACAATTCTTGTTGGATTTGTCACTTCTTTTTCTGCGTAAGCTTTTCCTCTTGGACATGTATTACCTGTAACACTAACGACTTCTCCATTTTCCATTTCTACCGCAAGCATACATCCTAAAGGACATCTAATACAAATCAAATCTCTTTTTTCCATTATTTTACGCCTCCTCGATTTTCACGGTAATTGTCTTAAGATCTGGATATTCCGCTAATTTTGCTTTTGATAACTTAATTTCTTCCATTTCTCCTGGTGCTACAACTGGACGTTTTCTTCTCATAACACATTCCTCTCCAAAATATGTAGCAACATAACAATTCTTATAAACACCGCCTACACGGAAACGAACTGTCAAATTATCTTCCATATTATCTGGTCTGATAAATTTAGGCACTGTATAACGAACGCCTGCTGTAGGAACAATATCAATACGAGCTGCATCTCGTTCTGTTTCCCCTTTGATATATCGTACTGCATTTTTCCCTGCCATAGCTGCTTCTTCAGAAACAAAGTCAACCAAGTCATGTACATGAAGTACGTTACCACAAGCAAATACACCTTCCATACTTGTTTCTAAGCTTTCATTTACAACTGGACCATTTGTTACCATTTCCATATCAAGGTTCAATCCTCTTGATAATTCATTTTCAGGAATTAAACCGCAAGATAATAACAATGTATCACATGGAATGTATTCTTCTGTTCCTGGAATTGGTTTATTTCTTTCATCTACTTGTGCAAGAGTAACACCTTTCACTCTTTCTTTTCCATCAATGTCAACTACTGTATGACTTAATTTCAATGGAATTCCAAAGTCATCTAAACATTGAACGATATTTCTCTTTAGCCCTCCTGAATATGGCATTAATTCTGCAACAACTTTTACTTTTGCACCTTCTAATGTCATACGGCGAGCCATGATCAGTCCAATATCACCAGATCCAAGAATAACAACTTCACGTCCTGGTAAATAGCCTTCCATATTTACAAGACGTTGTGCTGTACCAGCTGAGAAAATACCTGCTGGACGATATCCTGGTGTATTCAAAGCTCCACGAGGGCGTTCACGACATCCCATAGCAAGAATAATTGCTTTTGCTTGAATTTCAAATAATCCTTCTTCTCGATTCATAGCTGTTACAACTTTTTCTTTCGAAATGTCCATAACCATTGTATTTAACATGTATTCGATATCAAGTGCTTTCACTTTATCGATAAATCTTCCTGCATATTCAGGACCAGTTAACTCTTCTTTAAATGTATGTAACCCAAATCCATTATGAATACATTGATTTAAAATACCACCTAATTCTTTATCTCTTTCAAGAATTAAAATACTATCAATGCCATTTTCCTTTGCAGAAGCGGCAGCGGCAAGACCTGCTGGACCTCCTCCTACGATTACAATATCATATGATTTCATATTTCTGCCTCCTCTTCTTATAAACGATCTTTGTTGATTCCCACAATAATTTCAGAGCCTTTTCCTGTCTTTGTAATCTCAGACATATCAACTCCTAATTCTCTTGCTAGAATTTCCATCGTTCTTGGTGAACAGAAACCTGATTGGCAACGTCCCATACCTGCTCTTGTTCTACGTTTTACTGCATCTAAGGAGCGTGCTCCAAGAGGACGTCTGATTGCATCAACGATTTCACCTTCTGTAATCATTTCACAGCGGCAAATAATATTTCCGTATGCTGGGTTTTCTTTGATTAATGCTTTTCTTTCTTCTAAAGATAAGTTTTCTGGATTTAAAATATTTTTTCTAGTTGCGATGAAATCTTCTTTTTCTTCTAATCCCATCAAATCTTTCAAAATATTTGCTACCATCTCACCAATTGCTGGTGCACTTGTCAAACCTGGTGATTCAATACCTGCACAGTCAATAAATCCTTTTGCATCTTCCACTTCACCAATAATAAATTCGTGATTATCTTCATGTGCACGAAGTCCTGCAAAAGATGTGATTACTTGACGATATGGAATGTCTTTCACATTTAATCCTGCTTTTGAAATAACATCTGCTAACCCAGCTGCTGTTGTATTTGTTCCTTCTTTATCTTCAATATCAACTGCAGTAGGACCAAGTAATAGGTTCCCATGAATTGTAGGGGATACTAAAATTCCTTTTCCTAATTTACTTGGTAGAGCAAAGATTGTTTTGCTAACATGATTTCCCGCTGTCTTATCAAGAAGACAATAATCTCCTCGTCTTGGTGTAATGTGAATTTTCTTTTCGCTTACCATATTATGGAACTTGTCTGCATACACACCAGCTGCATTGACAACATATTTTGTTTCAAAGGAGCCTTGATTTGTAACTAATTCAAATCCTCCGTCTATTTTCTTGATATCGAGAACTTCTGTATTAAATTTGAAATCAACACCATTTACATTTGCATTTTCAGCTAACGCGATATTCAAATGGAATGGACAAACAATTCCACCTGTTGGTGCATAAAGTGCAGCATAGCATTCTTCTGAAATATTTGGTTCCATTTCCAATAATTCATCTTTGTAAATAATTCGAAGATCTTTTACGCCATTCTTTACACCTCTTTCATAAAGTGCTTCCAAGTTTGGCATATCTTCTTCTGCGCGGCAAATAACAAGAGAGCCATTTCTTTTGAATGGAAAATCTAATTCTTTTGAAAGTGCTTCCATCATTTCATTTCCACGTACGTTTAATTTTGCCATCAACGAACCATTTGCAGCATCAAATCCCGCATGCACAATTGCGCTGTTTGCTTTTGATGTACCACAGCAAACATCGTCTTCTTTTTCTAATACGCATACATTTACTTTATAACGAGATAATTCTCTTGCAGAAGCAGCACCTGACACACCGCCTCCGATAATAATTACATCATACATTTTTTAGTTCCCCCTTAAAGTAGCTGAGTCGAGCCCAGATAACTAGTATCGCAAGCTCGACTCACCTTCATAATTTGCTTAATCCTATGCCCAAGGAATTGCTCCATATAATAATACAGCTACAACTGCACCAATGATTGGTCCAACAAGTGGAACGATTGCGTAGCCCCAGTTTGAACTTCCTTTTCCTTGAATTGGTAAAACTGCATGTGCGATACGAGGTCCGATATCACGTGCTGGATTTAAAGCATAACCTGTTAATCCACCTAAAGACATACCAATTGAAACGATAATTCCGAATACTACAAAGTTTCCTAAACCACCTGCAATACCTTCGATTTGTGCCATACCTTTGATAGCAAATACTAATACGAAAGTAGCAACAGCTTCACAGAAAATATTTCTTGGAAGATTTGGAATAGAAGGACCAGTAGAGAATACACCTAATTTTGATCCAGGATCTGGAGTTGCATCAAATTGATCTTTAAACATTAAGTAAACAATGACTGCACCTACAAAAGCTCCTGCGAATTGAGCGATAATATAACCTGGCACCATTGCCCATGAAAAACTTCCATCAAGTGCTAACGCTAATGTTAAAGCAGGGTTGAACGAAGCTCCTGAAGCTTTTCCGAAGATACATGCAGGAACCATAACTGCAAGTCCCCAAGCTAATGTGATCTGAACAGATCCGCCACCTTTCATACCTGATTTATTTAAGTTAACGTTTGCAACTACACCATCCCCAAGAATGATAAGCATCATAGTTCCTAAAAATTCTGCCAAATATGGTAACATATAGGTTTCCCCCTTTTCTAATCAATTCATTGAATCATTTCTTTAGTCTTCTTTTGCCCAACCTTCAGCGTATTTTACTGCTTTGTTCCAGCCTTTAATCTTTTTAGCTCTTTCTTCTTCGCTAATAGCTGGTTTAAATGTAGCATCGATTGCCCAGTTCTTAATAACGTCTTCTTTGCTTGCCCAGTAACCAACTGCTAAACCTGCTAAGTAAGCAGCACCCATAGCTGTTGTTTCTACACATACTGGTCTATTAACTGGTGCATTGATAATATCTGCTTGTGTTTGCATTAAGAAGTTATTGATACTTGCTCCACCATCAACTTTTAATGCTGCAAGTTCAATACCTGAGTCAGCTTTCATTGCCGCTAATACGTCATTTACTTGATAAGCTAATGATTCAAGTGTTGCACGGATAATATGGTATTTGTTAACACCACGTGTAATACCAACAATTGTTCCACGTGCGTATTGATCCCAATGAGGTGCTCCGAGTCCTGTAAATGCAGGAACTACATAACATCCATTTGTATCTTTTACTTTCTTCGCCATATATTCTGAATCTGGTGAAGAGTCGATAATTCTCATTTCATCGCGTAACCATTGAACTGCTGCACCTGCAACGAAAATAGAACCTTCTAAAGCATAGTTAACTTTTCCGTCAAGTCCCCAAGCAATTGTTGTTACCAATCCATTGTTAGAGAATACTGGTTTTTCACCTGTGTTCATTAATAAGAAACATCCTGTTCCGTATGTATTCTTAGCTTCCCCAGCTGTGAAACATGTTTGACCAAATAAAGCTGCTTGTTGGTCACCTGCTGCACCAGCGATTGGAATTGGTCCACCTAAGAATGAAGGATCTGCTTGACCATATACACAACTTGATGGTTTTGCTTCTGGAAGCATGCTCTTTGGAATATCAAGTTCTGCAAGGATTTCATCATCCCATTCTAAAGTATTAATGTTAAATAACATTGTACGAGATGCGTTAGAGTAATCTGTTACGTGAACTGCGCCTTTTGTAAGTTTCCAAATAAGCCATGTTTCAACTGTACCAAATAACAATTCGCCTCTTTCTGCTCTTTCTCTTGCGCCTTCTACATTATCAAGAATCCATTTTACTTTTGTTCCTGAGAAATATGCGTCAATTACAAGACCAGTTTTTTGTCTGAACATATCTGTTAATCCTTTGTCTTTTAAAGAATCACAATATTCAGATGTTCTTCTACATTGCCAAACGATTGCATGGTATACAGGTTCTCCTGTATTCTTATCCCAAACAATTGCTGTTTCTCTTTGGTTTGTGATACCAATAGCAGCAATATCTTCTGCAGTAGCTCCGATCTTATTCATTGCTTCTACTGCAACACCAAGTTGGCTAGCCCAAATTTCGTCCGCGTCGTGTTCTACCCAGCCTGGTTGAGGGAAATATTGAGTAAATTCTCTTTGTGCTACGCTGCACATTTCTCCCTGTTCGTTGAAAAGAATACATCTGTTACTTGTTGTACCAGCATCGAGTGCCATTACATATTTTGCCATTAGAATTCCTCCTTTACCGTTAAGCAAATTATGCTGTTTTCCTTCGTTTTCTATTATAACACTCTATATAGATTTTGTCACTATATTTTTTGTGCAAATTATCTAATATTTTTGAAATAATTGTTAAATTTTATACAATTTGCACATTGCAATATATGTATACAGCAAAAAAGAAATGACCTCGTAAAAGGCCATTTCTTTCTATATAACACTAATTATTTTCTTTGCGTTTTGCTCTTTCTGCATTCATAACTACAACCGCTCCACAGATTCCCATAACAGCAATCCAAGGCATTACATTCGCTGCATCACCTGTTTTCACTGCATTTGTAGATTCATTTTTATCAGCTTTGTTATTGCCTGTATTTTGATCTACTTTATTGTCTGTTTTGTTATCATCTGTTGTATTTAATCTTCCAATTAATGTTTCCATATCTGCAATTTGTTTTTCCATTACTACTACTTGTGCATCTGTAAGTTTACCACCATCGATTAAAGCTTTCATGTCATTTACAAGTTGTTGTAATTCTGCTTTATTTGCTGCAGTTACATTATTTGCATTAAATTGTTCTGCTGTTTCTAAAAGTTGTGACATTTGAGTAGAAGCTGCTGCTTCACCAGTATCTACTTTCAAGCAAGCAGTTGTGTCTAATTTCATTTCAAGACCTTCTGCTTCTCTACGTTCTCTCAATGCTGCAATTGCACTTTCATTATCAACTGGAGCTTCATCCATTGCTGCTAATGGTGTTAGATTTTTGAATACAGAATCAATTCCATCATATGTAAGTGTTGCACAATATTCATTTACAGCTACATTGTATGTTTTTGTATTATCATTCACATCAATAACTTGTCCATCATCTGTAACAATTGATAATACTTTGATTCCAGTTCCCACCCTTTCAAATGTAACAGAAATTCCAGAGAATTGATCTCCGAAGTTTGTATAATTGTAAACAGTTGCATTTGATGTTTCAGTTTCAAATCGAATTGTATTTTCGATTTGTTGTGCCATTTGTTGTCCTGTAATAGCATATGTTAAGATTCGGTTACCAAATGGACTGATTGTATAAACGTCTGCTATTGTAATATCTCTTGTTTCTGCACCTGCTTCTTTTATTAAGCTTGTACGGATACCTCCACTATTTGCAAATGCTGCAACTGTGTTGTATTCTTTTGTAGCATCCATCATAAGACCTGTAAGCCATTTTCCAGCTGAACTAATTACAATACCGCCGTCCAATACTTCTTTTGTAATATCTTCATCTACTGTTGCAAGCACTTCATACATGTTATCTTTTACAGCATCCCATGCTTCTTGACTGATTTCTACAATTTCTCCATCAAGTTCTGCATTTGTACCATCTTTGTAGTAAAGATGAGAATTATCCGTTGTAGATGTAATCCATGTATATTTTGGAGAAATTACATCAACTTCTTTTGTTTCTGGATTGATTTTAATTTCTGCTGTTGCATATCCTTGTGCTTTGCAGTTTCCTTGAATATAGTCAACTCCATTTGACGCTGTTCCACATGTTCTTAAATGAGTATGTCCACCACAAACTAAATCTACAAGATCTGCATCTACTTGTGCTGCAAGTGTATCTGGAGCACCATGTGTAAGAACGATCATAATATCTGGAGTTTCTGTTTCTTCAACAGTTTCCACCAATGCGTTCAAATGTTCTACGTTGTCATCAATATCATATGGTTCAATTTGTGAAGCTTTGATGTCAGCTGTATATTCGTCTGTCCATCCAACAATTGCCACTTTATAATCACCTTTTTGAACAACTACATAATCTTTTGTAAAGTTTACTCTATCTGATGTTCCTGCATAATATAAATTTGCCATTACTACAGGAATTGTAGGATCAACTTCTCCTGTCTTTGTTGTTTCATAACTTGACATTGTACCATCTGCATCAGCTGCATATTTTGTTACATCCCAGTCAAATTCATGATTTCCAAGACCTAATGCATCATACCCCATTACATCAAATGCTGCACGCATATAATTACCATATGTAAGATTTGAATGAGGTGTACTTTGATAAATGTCACCGCTATCAAGAAGAATTACATTCTCTTCTCCCATTTCAGCACGTGCTTTATTTACAATATTTGCAATATAAGCAAGTCTGTATTGGAAAGTTTCTTCTTTATAAGTTGAAACATCTGTAATGTAACCATGTACGTCTGTTGTTTCGAACACTTTTAATGTGTCCCATCCTGTATAGTCTCTTTCTGAACTACCAGCTTCTTCTGCCATCGCTGTCATTCCTAATGAAAAGATTAACGATACGCTAAGCAGATAAGCTAACAAAGTTTTTCTTAAGCATTTGCTTTTTTCAATAAACTTTTTCATATATATTCCTCCCGTCTGAATAATGTATTTAAATTATCACATAATTCAAAAAATTCAGATAGGACTCCTGTCCCTTTTTTCTTTAAAAATTAATTTTTGCATATTATTTACTATTTTCCGCTCTCTTTTTTGTCTATTTTGCACAAAAGACATGCTATAAACTTCACTTCATAGCATGTCTTCTTTTTACATATTCATAAGTCGATTTACCATTTCTTCTATGGATTTCTGTCCCATGATTACCTGCTCTTCATTCACTACCACCATCGGAACTCTTTCCACTTTATACTTTTGTACAATATCCTCATACAATTTTGCATCATACATTTCTGCTGTTACAAACGGATTTGCAATTGCTATTTTCTGGCAAGCTGCCACTACGAGTGGACAATGATGGCAAGCAAGCGATACAAATATTTTCAAATTCATTGGCTTTTGAATTTTTTCTATATTCTTTTTCAATCGCTTATCCAATGGTTGCCCTGCACCACCATAGTTTCCAATTGCTGCAATAAAAGAATTTATTTCTTTCCCACCAGGAACTCCATGGAACGCCGCTCCTGTATAGGTATCTCCATAAATTCCAACCACAGGTAAATGTTGTGCATGCAATTCCGTTTCCTTATCTGGACATTCTCCTTTTGTATATAATTCTAATTCTAATTGATCACTGCAGCTCGAAATCACTTTCAAAAAACTTCCCAGTTCCATTGACTTTTCTTCTGTTTCGTCCAAAATTGCCACTAACCGAACTTTCTTATCTAATTTTGAAAAAATAGTTGTAATCTGTTGTTGAAGTTCAGCAGTAATCAACGCACTTTCTGATGGTATCTTTTCTAACAAACTCATATTTTTCCCTCTATAGCATTCCAACTAAATCTAAACTCGGCATCAATGTTTCTTCTCCAGGTTTCCATTTTGCAGGACATACTTGATCACCATGCTCTTCTACGAATTGCGCCGCTTGTACTTTACGAAGCAATTCTTCTGCATTTCTTCCAATTCCCATATCATGAATTTCGTATGCTTTGATTTTTCCTTCTGGATTTAAAATAAATGTTCCACGAAGTGCTTGTCCTAATTCTTTCACATGAACTCCAAAAAAGTCCGAAAGTTTTCCTGTAGGATCTGCCAACATCGTATATTCAATCTTAGAAATCGTTTCTGACGCATCAGCCCATGCTTTATGAACAAAATGGGAATCCATGGATACAGAATAAACTTCACATCCTAGTTCTTGAAATTCTTCATAAAAATCTTGCAAATCTCCCAATTCTGTTGGACAAACAAATGTAAAGTCCGCTGGATAAAAGAAAAATACTGACCAATGTCCTAACACATCTTCCTTACTTACTTCCAAAAATTCCTTTTGTCTATACGCTTGTACCTTAAATTCTGTTATCTCTTGATTGATTAAACTTTCCATTTGGATACCTCCTATTATTTTCTGATTTTATTATAATCTTCTCTTTATTTTACATCAACTAATTCTTTTACTTTTTTCTTTCAGATACTTGTTATTTTATTCAACTATGAGATATAATATAAGAAAATGTACGAACTCATGGAGGAGGTTTTTTATGGACAAAAATTTAGGTATTACTAACATGAACGGAGTAACTGATGACGATGAAGTTACATGTGGACTCAACGATATGAATTGCATCGCCGACGATGATGATATCACATGTGGCCTCAATGATATGAATTGCCTCTCAGAAGACGACGACTCTTCTTGCAGTTTGAACGACATGAACTGCTTAGGAGAATAACAGAGCTGTAACATTGAGTAAATCAAGAACAACATAAATAGGGTGGGATTTCACAAGAATCCCACCCTATTTATCATTTCTAAAGGATATTTTTATTATTCTTCTACAGGAACAACAATTAAATCTTTTGTATAGTTATTAAGTGTTTCACATCCATCTTCTGTAATAAGAACGATATCTTCGATACGAACACCAATACCTTCATCCATCAAGTAGATACCTGGTTCAATTGAGAAACATTGACCTGGTTTGATGATTGCTGTATTTGCTGAAGATACATCACCATATTCATGATCTTCCATACCAATAGAATGTCCTGTTCTATGTGTAAAGTATTCTCCAAAACCTTTTTCTGTAATGTAATCTCTACAAGCTTTATCTACATCACACATTCTGTTTCCAGGTTTTGCAGCAGCAATACCACGTAATTGTGCTTCTTTTACAACTTCATATACTTCACGTGCTCTATCTGATACTTCTCCAATGAATACTGTTCTAGTTAAATCTGAACAATAATCATTTAAGATACCGCCGATATCAATGATAACGCTGTCTCCCACTTGACCTTTGATATTTGCATTTGCATGATGTGGATCAGCACCAGATTTTCCATATCCGATAATTGGAGTAAAGGATACATCTGAATGTCCTGTTTCAGCATACATATCGCGACAGATCTTTTCCATTTCTAATTCTGTGTAGCCTTTTACTACATATGGAATCAATCTTTCTACGATTTTATCATTTGCTGCTCCAGCTTCTCTCATTAATTGTTGTTCTTTTTCGTCTTTGATTTGTCTTACACCATCAACGATCAAAGAACCATTTAAGAATTTGCTTCCTGCACCAAGTTCTTGAAGTCTTAATAAGAAACGTGCTGACCATACTTTATCGATTCCGATAGGTTTATCTTTTTCTACATATCTACTTAAGATTTCTACCGCATCTTCCACATCATCATACCAAACGATTTCTACACCAAGATCTTTTTCTTGTGGGAAAAGTTTATTGATAATAATTTTATGATCTCCATTCACGTTCAAGTATAATGCAAGCATTCTTTCACCTGGATGAATCCATTTTCCTGTTAAATAATAGATTGATGGAGGATCAGTAATGATCATTTGTGGCATTCCTTGCGCTTCCATCTCTTTTAAAATACGACCCAATTTATTTGTATCCATTGTAGTCTCCTCCTGTTTGCTACTTGCTATTTTTATACTGGATAGCTTCCATTTTCTGTATCTGCTACTGTTTGATCCACTTTTGTTTCTTGAGCTTCTCTATATTTGAAGAATTCAGTAGCTACTTGTGGGAATAATGCATATGATAATACGTCTTCGTCTTGTTTAGACCATTGTGCCATTTCCCCTCTTAATGTATCTAATTCATCAGGAATTAAATCTGCTGGACGGCAAGTAATTACTTCTGCATCACCGATACATTTCTTTTGTACTTCTTTATCAAATGGTTTTACAGTTGCACCATATTTTCCACTTAAAACATCTTTTGTTTCTTTAGTAGCCATTTTGTAACGTTCTCCCATTAATACGTTAAATACAGCTTGTGTACCAACGATTTGTGAAGATGGTGTTACTAGAGGTGGTTCTCCAAGGTCTTTACGTACTTTTGGAATTTCAGCTAATACGTCATAGAATTTATCTTCTGCACCTTGTTCTTTTAATTGAGATGTTAAGTTTGATAACATACCACCTGGTACTTGATATAATAATGTTTTAATATCAACACCCATATTCTTTGGATTTAATAAGCCTGATGCTAAAGCTTCATCACGGATTGGTCTAAAGTAATCTGCGATTTCAGCAAGAAGATTTTGATCAAATCCTGTATCATATGGAGTTCCTTTAAATGTTTCAACCATAACTTCTGTTGCTGGTTGAGATGTACCCATAGCAAATGGAGACATTGCTGTATCAATTACATCAACACCTGCTTCTACAGCTTTTAAATATGTCATAGATGCAACCCCTGATGTATAGTGTGTATGAAGTTGAATTGGAAGATTTGTAGCATCTTTCATTGCTTCTACTAATTCTGTTGCTTTGTAAGGAACTAATAAACCAGCCATATCTTTGATACAGATAGATGTAGCTCCCATATCTTCGATTTGTTTTGCAATGTTCATCCAGTATTCTAATGTATAAGCATCACCTAATGTATAAGAAAGTGCTACTTGAGCATCTGCTTTTTCTGCAACAGCAGCTTTTACAGCTGTTTGAAGGTTACGCATATCATTTAAGCAATCGAAAATACGAATGATATCAATTCCATTTGCTACTGATTTTTTTACAAAGTATTCTACTACATCATCTGCGTATGGACGGTATCCTAAGATATTTTGTCCACGGAATAACATTTGTAATTTTGTATTTTTGAATCCATCGCGGAATTTACGAAGTCTTTCCCATGGATCTTCTTTTAAGAAACGAAGAGATGCATCAAATGTTGCACCACCCCAGCATTCTACTGAGTGGTAACCAACTTTATCCATTTTTTCAATGATTGGAACCATTTGTTCTGTTGTCATTCTAGTCGCAATCAAAGATTGGTGAGCATCACGTAAAATTGTTTCCGTAATTTTAATTGGTTTTTTTGTGATTTCCATTCTATCGTCCTCCAAGATTATTTAACACCAAATACTGCCATAAATGTACCAGCTGCTACAGCTGTACCAATAACACCTGCAACGTTTGGTCCCATCGCATGCATCAGTAAGAAGTTTGTAGGGTCAGCTTCCGCACCAACTTTTTGTGATACTCTGGCTGCCATCGGTACCGCAGAAACACCTGCTGAACCAATAAGTGGGTTGATTTTACCACCTGTAACTTTGCACATAAGTTTACCAAACAATACACCGGCTGCTGTACCAAATGCAAACGCTACCAAACCTAATACAACGATTTTGATTGTATCTAAGTTAAGGAACGCTTCCGCACTTGTTGTTGCACCTACTGATGTACCAAGTAAGATAACTACGATATACATTAATGCATTCGATGCTGTATCTGTTAACTGTCTTACAACACCTGATTCTTTGAACAAGTTACCTAACATAAGCATACCAACAAGTGGTGCTGTTGTAGGTAAAATTAAAGAAACAACGATTGTAATGATAATTGGGAATAAGATTTTTTCCAATTTCGAAACTGGTCTTAATTGTTCCATCTTAATCTTACGTTCTTCTTCTGTTGTTAATAATTTCATAATTGGTGGTTGGATAATTGGTACCAATGACATATATGAATATGCTGCTACCGCGATTGGTCCCATAATTGCTGTTTGTTCTAGCTTACTAGCTAAGAAAATTGAAGTAGGACCATCTGCTCCACCGATAATTGAAATAGCTGCTGCCGCTTTGTCTGAGAATCCCATTGCCATAGCGCCAAGGTATGCTGCAAAGATCCCGAATTGTGCTGCTGCACCTAATAAGAAACTCTTTGGATTTGCAATAAGTGGACCAAAGTCTGTCATCGCACCTACACCCATAAAGATAAGTGATGGTAAAATTGCCCATTCATCTAAGATGTAGAAATAGTGAAGTAAACCACCTACACCATTTGCTGAATCTTCTGGACTGATCATGATATCTGGATAGATGTTTACCAAAAGCATACCAAATGCAATTGGAACAAGGAGCAATGGTTCAAATCCATGTCTGATTGCTAAGTATAGGAAAAGACAAGCAAACCCAATCATAATGAAGTTACCATATGTTAAATTCATAAAGGCTGTTTGCTCAACGAGATTTCCTAACGTCGTTGTAATATATTCCATTTTTCACCCTCCTGTGTAGTCATTAGCGTAATGATTCTTACTAGTTTAATGTAGCCATTACTGCTCCTGCTTCCACTGCGTCACCAACTGCAACATTAATGCTTGCAACTGTTCCGTCTTCTGGAGCTACTACTGGAATTTCCATTTTCATTGCTTCGATGATGATAACTGGTTCTCCTCTTTTAACAGCTTGACCAACATTTGCTTCAATTTTGAATACTTTACCTGCTGCACCAGCTTCTACATTGATGCTTCCTGCTGCTTTTGCTGCTGGAGCTGGAGCTGCTTTAGGAGCTGCTTTTGGTGCTGCTACTGGAGCTGCTGGTCTGGCAACTGGTGCTGCTCCGTTTGTATTTTCTTCTACTGTAACGTCATATACGTTTCCATTTACTGTAATTGTATAACTCTTCATGATTTATAATCCTCCTAAAATCAATATTAATTCCATTTATTCGATGATCTACGTCTGATAGAACGTACTACAAATCCATCTGTGCTTGTACCTTCTTGTGCTGCAATTGCCGCTGTAATAACTGCAACTAATTCTAAATCATCTGTGTAGTCTTCTTCTACTACAACTGGTGCTGTAACAACTTCTGCTTTTGCTTCTTCTTTTTGTGGTTTTCCTTGAAGTTTATCCATAATAACTGGGATATATTTCATCAATGAAATTAAGAATGCTAAGAAAATAAGTACAGCAAATACAGTTCCCATACCTAACAATGTATTTAAACCAGCTTTTTCAAGGATTTCTCCTGTTGAGTATTTTGCCGATACGTCCATTGATTCCAAATTCGAATCTTCATCGAAGCAGAACATAATTGTTGCTTCTCTTTGTTCGTATTGTGCTACTGAAGTGATTGTTACTTCGTCGCCATCCACTTCAACTTCTAATTCACCATATTGAATTAAGCTACCACATTCTTTTTCTGCAGCTTGCCATGAACGAATCATTGCAAGGAAATTTTCTCCTTCAATTGGAAGACCGGCTGTCATCATTGTATACTCTAATTGATACTCTGACACCTCTTCAAACTGTGCAAAATCTTCTTCACCCATTTGTGAAAAACTTGCAAGGATTGTATTTGCAACTTGTTCATGTACTGATGTATCAACTGTTGTTGCTTCTTTTGAAGAACATCCAGCGAAACAAAGGGCTGTCAAAAGAACGCAAAGCAATAAACTAATCTTTTTCTTCACTTGATTCACCTCACTAGATTGTTCCGTGTTTTTTAGATGGACGTTCTTCTCTCTTTGTATATAACATTTCGAACGCACCAATTAAGTACTTTCTTGTATCTGCTGGAGCGATGATTGTATCCACATATCCACGTCTTGCTGCTGCCATTGGGCTAGCTTGTAATTCTTTGTATTCAGCTGCTTTTTCATTGATTGTAGCTGCATCTGTGTCTGCATACATAATCTTAGCTGCTAATGTTGCATCCATCATACCGATTTCAGAATTAGGCCATGCATAAACCATATCTGCTCCGATTGATTTACTGTTCATTGTGATGTAAGCACTTCCGTATGCTTTACCAATTACAACGTTTACTTTTGCAACTGTCGCATTTGCAAATGCATATGTTAATTTAGCTGTTTCTCTTGCTAATGTCTTTTCTGAACATTTGTCAGCTGCAAAGCCTTCTACGTTTGTCAATGTAACGATTGGAAGATTAAATGCATCACAGAAGTTTACGAAATCTGTTGCTTTTTTGCAGCCTGCTGAAGTTAATCTTCCGTCAAATTCAGCTACTACATCGCCTTCTGCCCCATACACTTTCTTACGGTTGGCAACAACACCTACTGTCATACCATTTAATTTGATAAATCCAGTTACCATATCTTTTGCATATTCTCTTTTTGTTTCAAAGAACATATTGTTGTCTGAAAGCATAGATGCAACAATCGCTGTGTCATCTGCTGCGTTTTCTAAATCAGCACAAACTCTGTTCAAATCATCCAAACATTCACTATAGAATGCATCATCTTCGTTGTTTGCTGGAAGCATACATACGAGTGTTCTGATTTCTTCTAAAATATCTTCTTCTGTTCCAACAGCATCTACAAGACCTGTATTTTCACTTTGGAATGCAGCTGAAGCTGTGTCACATTTAGATACTTCATTTCCTTCAATTGCATTTGGTGAGTTTAAGAATAATTTTGCTTTGCTTCCTTCCATGAATGTAAAGTCTGTCATAGCTGAAGCTACTGCTAAACCACCGCCGCAGTTACCAAATACTGCTGTGATTTGAGGAATTACACCAGAAGCCATTGTTTGTTTCAAATATAGATTACCAAATCCGTTAAGTGCATCTGTTGCTTCTTGCAGACGAAGCCCTGCGCAGTCAACCAATCCAATAACTGGTGCTCCCATTTTCATTGCCATATCATAGATATTTGCAATTTTCTTTGCATGCATTTCGCCGATTGCACCTTTTAAAACTGATGCGTCTTGGCTGTAAACATACACTAAGTTGCCATCAATCACGCCGTAGCCTGTGATTACTCCATCTGCTGGAGTTTCTTTTTGCTGCATGTTAAAATCTGTTGTTCTAGCAGTAATTGCTCCACCGATTTCAACAAAACTTCCTTCATCAAGTAAAGTGGCAATTCTTGTACTTGCAAGGTTTTTAGATGTTGTGTTGCTCATAAATGTAGACCTCCATTTATATTAATTTTAAATTTTCTGCCAATATATAGTATATCTTAATTATCAACAGATAGCAAACACTTTCTTGTTATTTTTGACATTTTTTTCACACTGTTTTCCACTCAACTTGTGCCATATTAACGAATAACGCAGGTCTCCTTAGGAAACCTGCGTTTTCATTCTCATACAATACCATCGACAAATCATTTCAAAATAATATCTCATATCACGTTCTTGTATATTTTCTTTTGCCACAAGAATATCACATCTGATTCTTTCGCCATTTAAATACCATTCATAAGTACCTACTTGCTCCCCACTTCGAATGGGGGCTTCTATTTTCTCATTCAAACACAGTTTGCCTTCTACCCTATCATCCTCATGCAAAAGCATCTGCCACATTTCAGGATTTCCCTCTACTTCAACAGAAATCCGTCCAATTTCATGCAGCGTACCATTCTCTTTTGCACCATTGCCCACAAAAATATCTTCATATTCTTCCGGATACAGAATATCCCGATACTCATAATGCTCTAATGCATATTCCATGAGTTTCCGGGTATCTTGCCATTTGTAGTTCTTATGATTCGGCCATCCACACCCTAAAAGTGTTACCACAAATGTCTTTCCATCTTTTTGCAGTGCTCCTACATAGCAGTATCCCGCCTTCGCCGTATATCCTGTTTTTCCAGACAATGCACCATCCATCATCTCTAAAAATGCATTGTGATTTTGGCAGGAATATGTAGTGGTACCACTTACATCTGCAAATGAATAGGCTCTGCATTGTGTAATCTCAAGAAATGTATCTTTTTGTGGGGAATCCATAATACAATAACTCATGATTTTCGCCAATTCTGCGCTCGTTGTACAATGTTTTCCTTCCGCATCTTCTCCATCCAATCCATTTGGAGTGACAAAATGGGTTTGCTTGCACCCTAACTCTTCTGCTTTTCGATTCATAAGTTCTGCAAACGCTTCTACCGAGCCGCTTGTTGCTTCCGCTACTGCTACAGCCGAGTCATTATGTGATTCCAACATTAACGAATACAATAAATCCTTCAAATAAAACTGGGTGCCTTCAGAAGCCCCTAGATGAACTTTGGGTTGACTTACTGCTAAATCCGAAAACGCAACCACACCTTGTAAATCACCATATTCTAACGCCAAGATACATGTCATGATCTTTGTTGTGCTTGCCATCGCTTTTACATCATCTTCATTTTTCCCAAATAAAATACGCCCACTATCAGCGTCCATTAAAACAGCTGACTGGGCGTATAAATTACCTACGGTTTCTTCGGCATTTACTTTGACAGAAGAAAACACAAGACATACAATGAGTAAAATATACCTCATCTCACGCGCCCTATCTTTTTTCTATCAGTATATGTTGCCTTTATAAATTTAATTTCAATTGAATCTCATCTTCTGCTTCTGCTTTAAAATCTTCCACTTTTTCCGCAGTAATCTGTGGTAGTTCTTCTACAGACTGCACTGAAAATCTACGCAAAAACTCTTCCGTTGTTCCAAATAAGATTGGACGTCCAGGAGCATCCATTCTTCCCACTTCTGCAACAAGATTATATTCTACTAATTTATTTACTGCATGATCTGATTTCACACCACGAATCTTTTCAATCTCAATCTTCGTAATCGGTTGTCTATAAGCAATAATAGAAAGTGTTTCCAAAACAACATCCGACAACACATGACGTTTCGGTTGTTTTGCAATCCGAATCAAATATTCATACATTTCTTTTTTGGTACACATTTGAAAAGAATCTTCTAGCTCGATAATGCAAATCCCTCTATTTTCTTCTTGGTAGCGATCCATCATATTATGGATGATACGTTTTGTTGTTTCTACATCATGTTCAATTACCTTTGCAATCTTGCTGACTTCAACCGATTCACCCATCGTAAATAAAATCGCTTCAATTATACCTTCTATCTTTTTGATCTCCACTTTTGCACCTCGTCTCTCTATACATTGGATGTGATCATGATATCTCCTAAAGTACCTTCTTGTTCTACCACGATTGTTCCCATCTTCATCATTTCCAAAATAGCAAGAAATGTTACTACTATCTGTACCTTTGACTTTTGTTTGCCTAAAAGTTCGCGAAATGAGAAATATTTATGCGACAAGATATATTCATTCAGATAATCCATCTTATCATCAACAGTTACTTCTTCTTTTTCAATCTTTCCAAAAGTACTTCGTACAGGGTCTAATTTATCTTGCTGTTTTCGCATTACTTCCTTAAAAATGCCGTTAAGCTTTGCTAGCGTAATTCCATCTAACAAGGCATCCAAATCCACAGGTTCCTGATAGCTTTTTACTTCTTCTGGAATCGTCGCTTCCTTAAACATCAGGAGTTCTCCATCTTTCTGCATGTCTCGAAGTTCAAACGACATATATTTATACATCTTGTATTGCAATAATTGTTCTACCAGTTCTTGTCTTGGATCTTCCTCTTCCCCTTCCTCATTCACTTCTTTCGGAAGAAGCATTTTACATTTAATATCCAAAAGAATTGCTGCCATCAGAAGAAATTCACTCATTACATTCAGATCTTTTTCTTCCATTTCACGAATATACTCCATGTATTGATTGGTAATCTCTACAATTGGAATATCATATATATCAATTTTATTTTTTTCGATCAAGTGCAGCAATAAATCCAGCGGACCTTCAAACACTTGTAACTTTACTGGAATCCCCATCTGTTCCTCCATTCATATGCAGTACAATTAATTCTGCTGTATTCAAAAATCTAATTTTAATCGTATGTGTCCCAAGTCCTCTGCTCACGACCACATCCGTTTTTCCTTTTTTTCTATGTTCACCTGAGTAATATGGAAACAAGCCAAACTGAGGTGTAATAACACCACCAACACCTGGAATACGCACTACGCCTCCATGTAAATGTCCAGACAAAATCAAATCCGCCTTCCATTTCAAGTATGTATTCATATACAATGGGTTATGCGCAAATAAAATTTGATAGCTCTTTTCATCGCTTCCACCAATTTGCTGTTCCATCTCTTCCAAAGGATAGAAATGTCTTTTCCCCTTGGAATAATATTTCTTATCAATCTCTAATCCGCTCAAAGTAAGCTCCACGCCATCTAGCACAATCTTTTCACTGGTATTTTCTAAAAAGATGACGCCCTTTTCTTCTAGGGCCGCTTTATACTTTGCGAAAGTACTTCCATATACTTCCGGATAAATTTTCATGCGATACTCATGATTTCCATTCGCATAATAGACTGGACAAATTTCCGTTAATTGTTCTACCAGCTTTTGTGCAACTGTAGCATCTCGGTTTGGTTTTCCTACAAGCATATCACCTGCAATCAAGATCAGATCAGGCTGTTCTTTGTAAATTGCCTCCAATAATTTTGCATTTTCTTTCCCATAAGATGTATTGTGCAAATCACTCAGTACAAGAAATTTCTTCTCTGCTTTCCATGACTGCAGTTTCGGAGATGCAATCTCATAATGAGTAACTACAAATGTATGTATTTCCCGCATCCATTCTGCGATACATATAAGAAATAGTATTCCGAATGCTATTATCCATCCCATTTCAACATTGCCTCCTTTGATTCCTTTTGCATTATATAATCTTTTCTACATTTCTACAACTTATTTTTTCATATAAAAAGGAGTGTTTATTCAACACTCCTTCTCTGCACATATTAGTTAAATTTACGTTTTCTAGCAGCTTCTGATTTCTTTTTACGTTTTACGCTTGGTTTTTCGTAATGTTCTCTTTTACGAATTTCTTGTTGAATACCAGCTTTTGCACAGTTTCTTTTGAATCTGCGTAAAGCACTATCTAACGTTTCGTTTTCTTTAACGATTACATTTGACATAGTCTCACACCTAACCTCCCCTCCAGCCCTATATTGTGCAACATACGACTGTTTGGGTATTTTTTTATTGCACTGAAAGTTATTATAACATATATTTCAGTTTCGTCAAGGTGTTTTTTTAATTTTATTTAATTTGTTCGCCTAAAACTTCAGTAACCTTCGCAATTGCATCTGGAATACCTGCTGGATTCTTACCACCTGCTTGTGCCATGTTAGGACGGCCACCACCGCCACCACCTACAAGTGCTGCAATTCCTTTGATTAGATTTCCTGCATGTGCTCCTTGTTTCATAGCTCCATCTGTTGCCATTGCAATCAAGTTTACTTTTCCATCATTTGAAGATGCAATTACTACAACACCTTCTCCTAATTTTTCTTTTAATCCATCACCTAAATCACGAAGACCATTCATATCAACGCCTTCTACAGCAGTTGCAAGAAGTTTCACACCTTTCACTTCTGTTACTTGATCCATAACATCGCCAAGTGCATCTTGTGCTGCCTTGCTCTTTAAGCTTTCCATTTCACTTTGCATTGCTTTCATTTCTGCAAGCATATGTTCAATCTTTTCAACTAAGTTTGCTGGAGTTGCTTTTGCTACTTTTGCTGCTTCTGCCAATGTTTTTTCAACATCTTTGTAGTATGCAAATACACCTTCACCTGTAAGTGCTTCAATACGACGTACCCCCGCTGCTACACCAGCTTCAGATACAATCTTGAATGTTACGATATTTCCTGTATTGCTTACATGTGTACCACCACAAAGTTCTTTTGAGAAGTCTCCCATTGATACAACACGTACATCTTCTTCATATTTTTCACCGAATAAAGCCATTGCTCCTGATGCTTTTGCTTGTTCAATATTCATAACTTCTGTTACAACTGGAAGTTGTTTTGCGATTTCTTCATTTACAATTGCTTCCGCTTGTGCAATTTCTTCTGCTGTCATTGCTGAGAAATGAGCAAAGTCAAAACGAAGTCTGTCTGGTGTTACTAAAGAACCTTTTTGTTCTACGTGTGAACCTAAAACAGTTTTTAATGCTTTTTGTAAAAGGTGAGTTGCACTGTGGTTGTTACATGTATTTGCTCTTTCTTTTGCAGCTACTTCTAATGTTACTACATCTGAAACTTTGAACATACCCTTTGTCACTTTACCAACATGTCCAACTTTTCCACCTAATAATTTGATTGTATCTGTTACAACAAATTCAGCATCCGCTGTTTTGATCACACCTGTATCACCTTGTTGTCCACCCATTGTTGCATAGAATGGAGTTTCTTCTACGAAAATTGTAGCATTATCTCCTTCTACAATTGCTTCAACGATTTCTGTTTCTGTTGTAAGAACAGTCACTTTTGATTCATGTGTTAATTTATCATATCCTACAAATGTTGTTGTTACATCTGCATCAATTTCATCGTAAACAGTTGCATCTGCACCCATGTAGTTTGTTACCTTACGTGCGTTACGTGCGTTTACTCTTTGTTCTTCCATAGCTGCTTTGAAACCATCTTCATCGATTCCATATCCAGCTTCTTCTAAGATTTCTTTTGTTAGATCAAGAGGGAATCCATAAGTATCATACAATTTGAATGCATTGTCTCCTGAAAGCACTGTTTCTCCATTTGCTTTCATTTCATCTTGCATAGTAGCTAAAATACTTAAACCTTGATCGATTGTTTTATTAAATTGTTCTTCTTCTTGTGTTAACACTTTGAAGATGAAGTCTTTCTTTTCTTCTAATTCTGGGTATCCATCTTTTGAACCAGCAATAACTGTTTCACTTAATCTTGCAAGGAATTTTCCTTCGATACCAAGAAGACGTCCGTGACGTGCTGCACGGCGAATCAAACGACGAAGCACATATCCTCTTCCTGCATTTGATGGTGTGATACCGTCAGAGATCATAAATGTTGCTGAACGAATATGGTCTGTAATCAAACGAATGGATACGTCTACATTTTCGTCTGCTTTGTATGTTTTGTTTGCAAATTCACAAACTTTATCACGAAGCGCTTTGATTGTATCTACATCAAAAATAGAATCTACATCTTGTACAACAGATGCAAGTCTTTCAAGACCCATACCTGTATCGATGTTCTTTTGATCTAATTCTTCGTAATTTCCATTTCCATCATTATCAAATTGTGTAAATACGTTGTTCCAGATTTCCATGAAACGGTCACATTCACAACCTACTGTACAGTCTGGACTTCCACATCCGTATTTTTCTCCACGGTCATAATAAATTTCTGAACATGGACCACATGGACCTGCACCATGTTCCCAGAAGTTATCTGCTTTTCCAAATTTGAAAATACGTTCTGGTGCAATTCCCATTTCTTTATTCCAAATGTCAAATGCTTCTTGATCATCTACATAAACAGAAGGATATAATCTGTCAGGATCTAATCCAACTACTTCTGTTAAAAATTCCCATGACCATTGAATTGCTTCTCTTTTGAAATAATCTCCAAATGAGAAGTTACCAAGCATTTCAAAGAATGTACCGTGACGTGCTGTTTTACCAACGTTTTCAATATCACCTGTACGGATACATTTTTGACATGTTGTCACTCTCTTTCTTGGTGGAATTTCTGCACCTGTAAAGTATGGTTTTAATGGTGCCATCCCTGAATTAATTAACAATAAACTGTTATCGTTGTGTGGAACTAGCGAAAAACTCTTCATTGCAAGATGTTCTTTACTTTCAAAGAAGTCTAAAAACATTTTTCGAAGTTCATTCACTCCATATTGTTTCATGTGTTTCCTCCTAAGTGTCTATTTTATAATTTACGCGTTACTCTCATTCTTGTCAGTTTTCTTATTGCGCAAATGTCTACCAAGTTGAATTCCGCCAAACGCAAAAGCGCCTACAACTACCATTTTAATAAGAGTCTGTATTAATGTTCCTATAAATGCCATCTTTTTCCTCCCTGTATGATATTAAACTACGAATTCACGCATAATATGATACCATACTTTTTATGATTCCGCAAACATCTTCTGTGCATAATATACACTTTGCATTGCATCTTTTCCATAGAAATCTGCCCCAATCAAATCTGCATATTCCTGATTGAGTACAGCACCTCCTACCATTACTTTGCAATCAGGCGCTTTTTCTCTTAACTGCTCAATGGTTTCCTGCATGCTGGCCACTGTCGTTGTCATCAATGCACTCAATCCAACTAATTTGATATTTTCTTGCAAAACAGTTTCTACAATCTTTTCTGGTGGTACATCTTTTCCCAAATCAAGCACTTCAAAACTATAGTTTTCCAGTAACACCTTCACGATATTCTTTCCAATATCATGAATATCACCTTTTACCGTTGCAATCACTACTTTTTCTTTTCGAACAGCACTTGCTTCATCACTTCCCATATTTTCCTTGATTATTTCAAAAGCTTCCTTTGCCGCTTCCGCACTCATAAGAAGTTGTGGTAAGAAGACAGTTCCTTGTTCAAATCCTTTTCCCACTTCATCTAATGCAGGAATTAAGTATGTTTTGATAATTTCTAGTGGTTGTTCTGTTTGAAGCAATTTTCCTGTTGTTTCTTTCGCTTCCTCTTTCAGCCCCTTTTCGATTGCAGCCTTCAGATCCATTTTCTGTTCTGTTACAGTCACATTTCCTGTTTCTTGCGTCGGTGTATATTTTGCAATATAAGTTTGACAATTGGTATCATATCCCATTAGTGCTCGATAGGAATGATAAGACTTCATCATCGCTTCTGAAGATGGATTGATGATTCCCGCATCCAACCCTTGTTGCAATGCCATTGTATAAAAATTCGCATTGATGATTGGACGATTTGGCAATCCAAAAGAAATGTTGGAAACGCCAAGTACTGTTCCTACACCACATTCCTCTTTCACTCTCTTCAGAGCTTCTAATGTTACCTTTGCCCCATCTGGTTCAGAACTGATTGTCATAGCAAGCACATCTATCACAATATCTTTTTTATCAATTCCATATTTTTCTGCCTCAGCTATAATTCGTTTTGCAATGGTCACACGCCCTTCCGCTGTCTTTGGAATGCCAGCTTCATCTAAAGTCAGACCTACTACAACACCACCATATTTTGCAACTAATGGGAAGACTACATCCATAGATTCCTGCTTCCCACTAACGGAATTCACCATCGGTTTTCCATTATAGATACGCATAGCTGCTTCTAACGCCTGTGGATCCACTGTATCAATTTGAAGTGGTGTATTTACTACACTTTGCACTTCCCTAACCACATCGCACATCATAGCTGCTTCATCAATATCTGGTAATCCTACATTCACATCCAAAACATGTGCCCCTTGCTCCTGCTGAACAATTGCTTCTTTCAAAATGTAATCTAAGTTATGCTCTTTCAATGCTTGTTTTAATTTGCTTTTTCCTGTTGGATTGATTCGTTCTCCAATAATCACTGGCCCATCCGATAAGCAAACTGCCTGCCCATAAGAAGAAATCATAGTTCTCTCTTTTTTTTGTGGAAGAATCATCTTCTTATCACAACACACCTTAACCATCTCTTTGATATGTTCTGGTGTAGTTCCACAACAACCACCAATCACACAAGCACCTGCATCTACTAATTTTGCCAACGAATTCGCAAATGCTTTTGGTTTTACATCATAATAAGTTTCCCCATCTTTTTGTTTTGGTAAACCTGCATTTGGTTTTACAATGATTGGAAGCGAAGTATACTTGGCAACCTCTTCCAAAATCGGTGCCATTTGATCTGGTCCCAACCCACAATTCATTCCTAGCGCATCTACACGAAGTCCTTCCAACATTGCTATAACAGAAGGTACATCTCCACCTGTCAAAAGTTTTCCTCGTTCATCAAAAATCAATGTAACGAACACAGGAAGTTTTGCATTTTCTTTTGCTGCCAGCACTGCCGCTTTTACTTCATAAGTATCACTCATTGTTTCAATATGAATCAAATCAGCTCCTGCTTTCACGCCACACTCTACCAATTCTTTATAGGCTTCATATGCATCTTCAAAAGCTAAGTCTCCCATTGGTTTCAACAATTTTCCAGTTGGACCCATATCTAATCCAATCGCATATTCTTTCTTTCCAGCTGCCTGCGCTGCCATTTTCACATTTTCAACTGCCGCAAAAACGACTTCTTCAATAGTATATGGTTGGTCGTAATATTTCTTGCAGTTTGCCCCAAAGGTGTTGGTAAGAACAATATCACTTCCCGCCTCAAAATAAGCTTGGTGAATTTTTCGAATCACCTCTGGCTTTTCCATATTCCAATTTTCTGGCAATTCACCAGCAAGCAGACCTTCTTGCTGTAATAATGTTCCCATTCCTCCATCTAAAATAAGGAGTTCTTTTCCTAATTTGTCTAATACCATTTTCAGTTTCTCCTATATATACAATCTATCTTTTGACAAGCCTCACAGCCTTTTTGATGACAAGGTTCCTTCTTACGGCTCAAACCAATCAAAGCAGTCACCGACTTTGTAGGAGTCAGCATATAGCCATCTGTCATACTTAATCCAATTATTTTCGCTGCATTTGTTAATTCCAATACATCTTTTTGATGAAAAATGGAAAAATCACCATAGCCCGGACTAAATCTTGGTCGTCCATACAACCCTTCTTTCTCCATCTGTAGCAAAATCTGATGTTGTGTTTGGTCACACACCTCTTCCAAATAAGCTGCAGCACACGCCTGAAATACTACTGCTTTTGACATATGACAAACTTCATGTTTTCGCATCTCGCGATCTACATTACTTCCAAGTGTGATTGCTAACGTAATCACTTTGTCGCATCCCTTTAGATTTTTGCTCAAATGTTTACTTTGTATGGTTCTTTGTTCAATCTCTAACGTTTCATTATCTTTATGAAATAATTCAAAAATGCGATAGACAAAACGTACATCCACAATCTCATCCAATTCTGCAAAGCATTCTTGTACAAGACCTAATGTACGCTCGTCTATCGCGTTTCTTCCATATCCTAAATAACGAACCGCTTCTTTTGTTCGTGTATTCATTGATATCCTCTTTATTTAATTATTTCCGATAAGTTTCTCATAATTGCCGCAGCGACTTCTGGTTTATTCATGGAATAAACATGAATGTTCTGAATGCCATTTGCAATCAGATCTATAATCTGATCGGTAGCATATGCAACGCCAGCTTGTTGCATTGCTGCTGGATTTCCGCCAAATCGATCTACCAATGCACGAAATCTTTCTGGTAAAATCGTGCCTGACAACTGACAGATTCTTGCAATCTGCTTTTCATTCGTAACAGGCATAATACCTGGAAGCACTGGTACTGTAATTCCTTTTTCACGAATACGATATAAGAAATTATAGAGAATATTATTATCGAAAAACATCTGTGTCGTTAAAAAGTCAACTCCACTATCTACTTTTTCTTTTAAGTGTGCAATATCTTCTGTCTTCGTATTACTTTCCACATGTCCTTCTGGATAACATGCTGCCCCAATACAAAAATCTCCGTATGACTTAATATCTTCAATTAATTCTTGTGCGTACTTATATTGTCTTTCGTTTGGAAATGAAGCAGCTTTCGGAATATCTCCACGTAATGCTAAAATATTCTGAATTCCACTTTCTTTCATTTCTTCGATTACATGCTTCACTTCTTCTTTCGTTGAAGAAGCACATGTAAGGTGAGCAATACTATCCACTCCCAAATCATTTTGAATATAAGATGCAATCTTAACGGTATTCTTGCTTGTTCCACCGCCTGCACCATATGTAACACTGACAAAAGATGGCTTTAGCTCTGCAATCTCATCAACTGCATGGATTACTTTTTCAAATCCTGCTTCTGTCTTTGAAGGAAACACCTCAAAAGAAATATGTACTTTATCTTCCAATAATTTTTCTCTAATCTTCATGTCGTACCCCTATAAGTTGTTATATAAATCTTCGTATTGTTTTGCAGAATTCTTCCATGAAAAATCTTTTTCCATAGCGCGCTCTACAAGTTTATTCCAATCACGTTTTTTATCGTAATAGATTTGTTCTGCATAACGAACTGTATTCATCATTTCGTGTGCATTATAATTTGTAAAGCTAAATCCTGTTCCAGTTTTTTCATATTCATTGTATGGTTCTACTGTATCCTTTAATCCACCTGTTTCACGAACGATTGGTAATGTTCCGAAACGAAGGCTCATTAATTGGCTAAGTCCACATGGTTCAAATAGAGATGGCATCAAGAATGCATCACATGAACCATAAATCTTGTGTGACATTGGATCTGAATAATAAATATTCGCAGACACTTTGTTTGGATATTTCCATGCAAAATGACGGAACATATTTTCATATTTTTCGTCTCCAGTACCAAGTACTACTAATTGAATTTCGTCTTGGCATAATTCATCTAACACATGTGCGATCAAGTCAAATCCTTTTTGATCTGTAAGACGTGATACAATACCGATCATCATCTTCTTAGGATCTTTTTCTAAACCTAATTCTTCTTGTAATGCAACTTTATTTTTTACTTTTTCTTTTCTAAAGTTTTCAACTGAGAATTTATTTTCTAACCACATATCTGTCTCAGGATTATATTCATCATAATCAATACCATTCACAATACCACAGAGACAATTGCTTCTTGCATTCATTAATCCGTCTAAATGTTCTCCGTAAAATGGCTGTTTGATTTCTTCTGCGTATGTGTTACTTACTGTTGTAACTTTATCCGCATAAACGATACCACCTTTTAAAAGGTTTGCATCTTTATATGCTTCCATTTTATCTGGTACAAAGTAATATTCTGGAAGTCCTGTAATCTGTCTTACATCTTCCGTTCCCCAAACACCTTGGAACTTCAAGTTGTGAATTGTCATTACTGTTTTAATACCTCGATAATATTCTGCTCCAAAACGGAAATTATCAAGATAAACCGGAATCAATCCAGTCTGCCAGTCATGACAGTGAATAATATCTGGTCTAAAATCCAATTGTGGGAGTGCACTTAAAACTGCTTTTGAGAAATATGCAAATTTTTCAATATCCCAAATCATATCTCCGCTGTATGGCTTAGGTCCATTAAAATACTCTTCATTGTCCACAAAGTAGAATGTAACTCCATCTAATTCTAATTTAAGAATTCCAACATAACGGTCTCTCCAATTAAAATCCATGTAAAAATGTGTTACATATTCTAATTTTTCTTTCCATTCTTGTTTCATACATGCATATTTTGGTAAAATCACACGTACATCAAATTCATCTTTATTAAAATTCTTAGGTAATGATCCTACAACATCTGCAAGACCTCCTGTTTTTATAAATGGTACCGATTCTGATGCAGCAAACAATAATTTTTTCATACGTTTTTCCTCCGCTTTATAACAAAAACTCTACCTTTATTATACCGACTCATTTTGTGACGGTCAAGGTTTATCGCATTTTCCGTTCCAAACGGATTGTGTCTGCCACCAATGCAATGAATTCCGAATTTGTAGGTTTCCCTTTTCCATTGCTAATCGTATACCCAAATAGACTATCTAATAACTCTACCTTCCCTCTGTTCCAAGCAACTTCGATCGCATGGCGAATTGCTCTCTCCACACGACTCGAAGTTGTCTGATGTTTTTTTGCGACTGTGGGATATAAAATCTTCGTAATCGCATTTAACACATCCATATCATCAATTGCCATTAAAATAGCATCTCGTAAATAATGGTATCCTTTTATGTGCGCTGGAATTCCTATCTCATGAATCATATCTGTTACTATGCTTTCCAAATCTTCTTCCTGTGTTTCTTGACTGTATGTTGCATAAGCTGTTTTCTTTGTTTCTTTTTGTACTTCCTGTTTGATATTTTGGATTTGTTCCATAATCGCTTCATTACGAAACGGTTTCATCACATAGTAACTTGCTCCCTTGCGAAAGGCATCTTCCGTAACTCGCTCTTGCCCAACTGCTGTTACAATAATGAAATATGGTTTCTTTTCTAGTTTCTTGTCCTGGTGCACTTTATCCATTACGCCTAATCCATCCATTTTAGGCATGATCAAATCTAATAACACAACATCCGGTTGCTTTTGTTTAATAATTTCATACATATCGACACCATCTGTCGCTTTCCCTACAAGATTTACTTCTTTATCTGCACATAAAACATCTTCTAGAACTTCCAACACTCTCTCATTATCATCTGCAATCGCGATATTTATCTGCGCCATTTTCCCCTCCATGTAACGACTTTCACTAATTGCTTTCCCATTTTCATTATAAAATGCCATTTTTTGTCTTGCAACAAATGATGTGTACAATATTTCGACAACTCGCTTGTTTTAACGTTGTTTTTTGTAAGTTTTTGCAAAACAATGAAAGTCTGGATAAACTTCCAGACTTCATTATCAATTCCATATTAGTCGAACTTTGAATAAATCGCCATCCACTTCGATTTTAAAAATTCCACCCTGCAATTCTGTGAAACTTTTTGCGATTGCAAGACCAAGTCCACTTCCTTCAGAGCTTCTAGAAGATTCTCCTCTTACAAAACGTTCTGTCAAATGTTCTGCATCAAACTGAATTTCTTCTGCTGAAATATTCCGAAATACGATTTCTGTTTTTTCATCCTCTTTCGACAAATCAATATACACACGAGAATATGGCATTGCATATTTTAAAATATTTTGAATCAGATTTTCAAAAATGCGATACGTTCTTTGTCCATCTAATGATAAAACCACTTTTTCTTCAGGTAAATTCCATTTAAACTGAAGTGAACTTGCATCTATACGATCACTCATTTCGGAACGTACTTGTTTGATCAGACTTACCACATCAATTTCTGTACAATTCATTTTCACATTACCTGATTGTGCCTTGCTCACTTCAAACAAATCTTCAATAAGTGCTTTTAGTCTTTGGGATTTGACATCCAACGTATTGATATAAGATTTTCTTTCTTCTTCTGTAATGTCTTCTTTTTTCAGCAAATCCACATAAGTAATGATTGCTGTAAGCGGAGTTTTTAGATCATGAGAAACATTGGTAATCAATTCTGTTTTCATGTTTTGGCTTTTTGCCTCTTCTGCTACCGCTTTTGCAAATCCAACTTGCAATTCATTCAAAGAGTCGCCGATTGGTTGAAATACGCCAAGATCTTCTTCCAAGGAAATTTTCAAATCTCCTTCTGCCATTTGTTCTGTTGCTTCTAAGATACTATTGTATTGTTTTCTTATCTTTTCGCCATATTTTCTTAGTAGCACATATAGCGCTACAGAATATACAATCAGACCAGCTACACCAAATACCCACATGCAGCATAAAATTGTTAACACCACAAAGTTTGCAAGAACTATTTTTATAATACTTTGATTTAATTTTTCAGAAATATCAATGCTGGTAATGTAACAATAGAGCGCTTTACATTTTCGCTTCATCCATCTGAATATTCTCACACATAAAACACGCTCTCTTATATAAACTTTTGGTCCTAAGAAGAAATCACGTATGTTTGCAATCACAATGTACTCTGCCAAGAAGCAGCTGCACCACCCAAAGAATTGTGCAATCACCAAGCCTGTGTAGATTACAGATTGGGTAAATTCATATTCTAAGATAAACACACTATCATATTCTGTATTCCAACTTGTTGTCGCCATTGCATAATACATGCCTATGACCATAAGCACACCTAATCCAACAACAAACACTAGAATTTCTAATGGCCATTTTAATTTACGAATAGTTGGAACAAACAAATAAACAATTGCTGCTACTACGAAACACGCTACTATAATCCACACAGCTCCGGTATTATACAGTACCCCTTCTACAGACTGATCATAATAGCCATTATGTCCATCCATTTCATAAATCATTGGGAACTCACTACCAATCTTGAAGGTAATGTGAAATGATTTTGGAATATTTCCTAAGTCAAAATCATCATCTAGATTATAGCTTTCTCTATAAAAATCTAAATTCGATCTATATTGTTCTACACTTGCATAAGCTCTGTCAAAAAGGTTCCTATATTCATACTCCTCGTAAATTAGTTCGGTAGATTGAAAATCAATTTTTTGCATAGATCCGTATGGGCCAAAAGCAATTTCCAAAGTTCCTATACTTTCTGCATTATCCCAATCACTGACGTTTGACATCACTTGCGTTTCTTCATTAACATCTATGACTGCCTGATACGCTGTTGCTATTTCTATCGTATTATAATCGTTTACCCATCCTGTTTTGTCTAGCAATTCTAGAGAAACATTTTCTCCTCTTTCCATAGCCATAAGAGAATAAATATAATAGCTGGATTCCATTGCATAATTCACAAATTCAGGTTCAATATAGTAAAGTTCTTCTGGTCTTTGTGCAGAAACAGTTGCCTCCATCTCTGCCTTCTTTTTTTGCACTTCTTCTCGTGTTTTTGGATAAATAAGTATAATCAAAAGTGCTGGAATGATTACCAATAGGATCACAATTCCATATAATAACTTGTTAGATTTTTTCAATTTTGTAGCCAACACCCCACACCACCTTCAAATATTTTGGTTCTTTTGGATTAATTTCTATTTTTTCTCGAATATGTCTTACATGAACCATAACTGTATCTGTTGTGATTGCTTGTTCCTCCCAGACTCTTTCATAAATTTCCTCTGCGGAAAACACACGCCCTGGAGATTTGATCAACAATAATAAGATTTTAAATTCCATCGGTGTCAATTTCACGGGTTCTCCATCCACAGTTACTTCCACCGTGTCCTCGTTTACTTCTAAACCGCCTACACAGTGAATATTGTCTCCTGTTACCTGAAGAAATCTTTTGTACCTGCGCAATTGTGAATTGACACGAGCTAATAATTCCAATGGCTGAAATGGTTTGGTCACATAATCATCTGCGCCCATATTCAATCCCATGATTTTATCCACCTCTTCTGATTTTGCCGAAAGCATGATCACTGGAAATTCGTAGTCTTTTCGAAGTTCCATCACCATACGGATTCCGTCCATGCGTGGCATCATGACGTCAACTATAGCCAAATGCACGGTCTTCTTTCTGATGATTTCCAATCCTTCTATCCCGTCTTTTGCTTTGGATACTTCGTATCCTTGACTTTTCAAATAAATTTCAATGCCGTCTCGGATCTCTTTGTCATCCTCCACAACTAATACGTGATATTGTTCCATCCTTTTTCTCCTTTTTCTACAGTTCTTTCATGTATGATGATATCATACTCTTGTAATCTAAAAAGAATCTCTAGAAAATCCGAAAGATTTTCTAAAGATTCACCTTCCATTTCCTTGATAATTTTCGATATACAATCATATAACAAATAATATGTGCCATACTTGTCAATGCCCAGCTAATTGGATATACCCAATATACTGTTTCAATCTTATGAAATGCATCTATTTGGAATACGGTCATGATCCAAACGATACGAAATGCACACGCGCCTAGTAAAGACACAATCATTGGCATGATTGAATACCCTAATCCTCTTAATGTTCCTACAATGGTGTCCATAATGCTGCAAAGTACATATGCAGTACCAACAATCTTCAATCTAAGCATTCCTGCTTTTATAACTGCTGGGCTTGCTGTATAAAGTCCCAATAAAGAATTTCCAAACAACACTGCACCAAATCCCATCACCATTCCTACGGTCATCGCACATCCAATTGATGCAAATAAAATGCGATTGATACGGTGATATTTTCCTGCTCCAACATTTTGACTAGTAAAAGAAACTGCTCCCTGATTGAACGCATTGGTAGATGCATAAATGAACCCTTCTATGTTCAATGCTGCTGAATTTCCTGCAACGACCGTTGCACCAAACACGTTTACCGAAGACTGTACAACTACATTCGATACAGAAAATAGCATTCCTTGTATGCCTGCTGGTAATCCTACTTGCAAAATCTTTCTAAGTTTATCTTTATGTAATTTCAACTGAGAAAGTTCTAAGCGAATTGTTCCTTCACTCTTCATCAGACAACGGATTACAAAAGCTGCCGATACAATCTGTGAAATGGTTGTCGCTAAGCCAACCCCAAACACACCCCAATGAAATACAATTACGAAAATCAAGTTCAATGAAATATTTACAACACCTGCAATCGTCAAATAATACAATGGTCTCTTGGTATCTCCCATTGCTCGTAAAATCGCTGCTCCAAAATTATACAGCATCATTGCTGTCATTCCGCAGAAATAAACACGTAAATATACAACTGCAAGATTTAATACCTCTTCTGGCGTATTCATCATTTGTAAAATAACAGGAGCTCCTAAAACACCCACGATTGTTAGCAAAATACCACTAATCACACTCAGAGCAATTGCAGTATGTACTGTTTCCCCCAAACTTTTCTTATCTTTTGCCCCATAATACGTTGCAACCAATACATTGGACCCGATGGACAATCCCACAAATAAATTCACAAGTAAGTTTACCAAAGAGCTTGTAGAACCTACTGCTGCCAACGATTCATCTCCTGCAAACCGACCAACTACAATGATATCAGCCGCATTAAAAAGTAACTGTAAAATACTGGAAAGCATTAATGGAAGTGAAAAAAGCAACATCTTTTTCAATACAGATCCACTACACATATCCATTTCATAACGTTTCTTCTTTTGTTCTCGCATTTCTCTCATCTCTCTTTCTAGCACTTAGTATAGCACTTGCAACAAAAAAAGAAAGTGGAAATTCCACTTTCTCCTTTACTACTGACAGTTATTCATTTCTGTGATAACTTCTTCTAATTGCTCGCAAAGTTTCTTTGCTGTTTTTATATCGGTTTCCTTGATGCAAGCAGAAATTCTTGTTTCTAATTCTTTCTTGCGTTGCTCTAATTCCAAATATGTTTTATTGAAATGGTTTTCATAAATCATCTTGCGGAAAGAACGAATACGCATGCGACGCACTGATTTGTCATCCACAAAAAGTACATAATCAGCACAGTTTACAATGTTATAGAAATCATGGGATACCATAAGTACTGCACCCTTATATTCTGAGATTGCCTTTTCTAATGCAATCTGTGAATAAGTATCCAAGTGACTCGTTGGTTCATCTAACAATAAAAGATTCGCGTTGCCCGCACAGATTTTTGCCAACTGTAATAGATTTTGTTCTCCACCAGAAAGTTGTCCAATCTTACTGCAAAGTGCTTCTGCATCAAAACAGTAACCTTTTAAATATTCTTGAATTTCTGCTTTCGACTCAAATCCCAATTGTTCAAATTGTTCATATACCGTTAAAGATTCATCTAACATTTCCCCATGAATTTGAGACAAGAAACCTACTTCTACGTCTTCTCCCATCGTAATTGCTTCGTTTTTATTTTTGTAAATTTCGCGAAGCATCGTTGTCTTACCTGTTCCGTTGGCACCAACGATTGCAACCTTCTCTCCTTCATGAAGTTCAAAACTTACGTTTTCTAAAAGAAGTTCATCAAATGCAACTTCGTAGTCCCAGACACTGAGTGCAACTTTTTCTGCATCTACTTCCACTTCTGGAAATACGATTTGCGGATTACGAATATCTAAAAATGGAGCTTTGATTCTTCTTGCACGAAGTCTGTCAAGGTGTGTCTGCTTCGCATGCACTGCACGGCCAAGCGCTGCAATGCTTGCATTCGTAGCATTTGTACGCAAACGATCTACCATTTTTTCTGTTCGTTCAATTTCTTCCGTATCTCTAGCTGCAAGTTCTGCTAATTCTACTTTCTTTTGTAATAATGCAAAATTATAATCTATATAATTACCATCAAATTCTTGGATATCTGTATTTTCTAAATGTAAAATCTTGTTAAAGCAATGATTTAATAAGTAACGATTATGTGTGATTACTAATAAGGTTCCTTTATATCCATTGATCAACTCACAAAGACCGTTTAGATTTTCAAAATCAAGAAATACATCTGGTTCATCCATCACAAGTAAGTCTGGCTGCAATAGCATTTCTTTCATTACTTGTAATAGCTTGTATTCTCCACCACTTAACTGTGCAATGCTAATATTTTCTTGTTTTTCCATTCCTGCTGCTTTCAACTGTTTGCGGATGTTACTTACATAATTGTCACCATCCATGGCCTGGAATGCATCTAAAAGTTTTTGATAAGTTTCAAAAAGTCCGTCTAGCTCTTCTGCTGTTGCCATTTCTTCGCAAATCTTTGCTGTCGCTTCCTGATTTGCCACAAAAACTTCACTTAAAAAGTCAAACACCGAAACCTCTTGTTCCTTTTCATCCCTTGAGAACTGACTTACATAACCAAATCTACAATTTTCATCTTTGATAATCTTTCCGTCATACAAATAGTTATCTGGATGCATCATCATATCTACTAATGTTGTTTTTCCGGTTCCGTTACTTCCAATAAATGCACAATGTACCCCTGCTTCTATCGTAAAAGACACCTTTTTATACAACTCTTTATCTGGAAATTCATAAGATAATTTTTCTACTTGAATCATATCGTTCACCGTACCTTTTTCTTTTCTTATCTTTAGTATTTCTACCACATCGAATTACCAAAGTCAACAATTACTTAGCTTCTAAGTTCTGCATCTGCAAGGGAATCATAACCATAAAAAGCTACGGTATGCTTCATGATCTCTTCTGTCAGATTTTTTCCAGCTTTTACATATTCCACCACATGTCTTCCATAAAGTACAAGTGTTTCCATCGAGTAAGTTTTCAATTCACCTCTCAAATAGGTTTCAAAAGAAACTTGAAAAAGGGTATCCTCTTCTGTACGAATGATACGTGCTTGTCCCGATAAATGTGGATAACTTCTAGCAAATTCTTCTCTCCAATCCACTTGAATTGCTACAATCTGCTCTAAAAGCGCTTTCTTTTCTTCCGATACCATTGGAAGACCTGCTTTCAATTTTTCATATTCTTCCGGCTCTGTAGATTCCATCATGTATGCATACTTTTCCATGATCAAGTTGCGTCCTGCCTCTTTTCCTTCCAGCAAATCTCTGTAAAAGCTATGAAGCAATGATTCGTTCCAAGTTAAGTATTGACTCTTTCTCATGATTTCGAAAGTTTTCCAATCATCCTGGCACGATGCTCTTCCGCCTTCATTTCTTGTGTTTTGGAACATCTCCCATTCCAATGCTACAATTTTTTCTATCACTGTATCCATATGATCCTCCGCTTCTAAAATACGATTTACATGGTCTTCTAAGAAAGTTTCTTGTCCGTATGTTAAATGTTGTCGCTTCAGCTCCAGCAAAATGATACTGCATATTTCTTCGATCAACTGCTCTTTCTCTTCCGTTTTCAAAAGTTCCTCTAACATCGTTTTGACATTACTCAAACGCTCTACCTTCTCTAAGCCACGCCATGCCCACTTATAGTATGGCATATAACTGTGATTTAGCAAATAGATTGTATGCATACTTTCTTTTATAAATTCATGCAAAGCGAGCGATGCCGCAACTGCATCCCCTCTTCTCAAGCAGCGTATATAATTATATTGTCCTGCTTGAGCCATAAGTGCAACGCTGTTTGCTAATTTCTGCTTCCAGATTGGAAATGTATCGCCCTTTTTCAAACGATTTCGAATTTCTGTAAACCGTCCTAGTGGGTCTACAAATACTTCTCCATTTACAGCCATTGCCAGCTCTGCTTCGCTTCCTAAAAATCCTTCATAAAATGATTGTATTTCAAAAACTCCAACACGGTTTTCTCCACGCTTACTCGTATTCCGCGCTGCAAATCCCATAAATGCTTTTGGCAACTTATCATAAGCCTCCTGCATTTGCTCTCCAACAGCATCATAATCTTCTTTTGTAAGCCAAATGCAAAATCCTGGTCCAAAGTCGTGATCTTGGGATATCTCATCATCAAATCCTAAGCATTCTGAACCATGCCCTACCAAGCCAACTGCTGCTCGCTGCACATATGCTGGAAACTGTTCTTCTAACATTTGCTTCCCATATGCTTCATAATACTTTTTAGAAAGCGTCAAACCACTTATCGGTTCTGCTACACCACGAATCTTATCGTAAGTAATTTTTGCTTCCCTTTGAAGGTGCTCTGCTTCTTTTTCATAACCTGCTGCTTTCAAAACCATAGCACAATTTTCACAGGTAATAGCATACGACTCATTTTTCCCAAAATAGGTTAAAATTTCTTGCAAAGCTCTCGTATAACAGGCAATTGCATTTTCATAATCCTGCTTTTGATAATATCCTTGCCCAAGCAATGCCAAAGCTCCTGCAAAATGAGCATCTGCTTCCTCCATCTGTTCAAAAATAGTAATTGCCTTTTCCAAAACTTCTGTTCCCGCATCATACGCACCTTTTTGAAAATACACTCCTGCAAGGTTCACATAGGTGGTTGCAATTTCACTCTCTGCACCTTCCACTTGCAAAATGATCTCCAACGCATTTTCGAGACATCGGATTGCGTTATCAAATTGCCCTGCACTCTGATAAGCCATGCTCATATTGTTATAAAGTCCTGCTACTTTTGCATCTCTTTTGCCAAGGCTTTCATACACCTGTTTTGCTTTTTCATACATTTCCAAAGCTTCTGGAAGCTGATTCACTGCTCGATACGCTGTTGCTACATTCAAAAAAGTAGTAGCCCCTTCTTCTGTATCCTGCAACTGACATTCTGACACAAGTTCCAGCAACTCTTTTGCCAGTTTTAACATATTATCATAATCACTGATACTACGATAATGTCCAATCAGATCATTTTTCTCTACAAGTTCTACTACTTTTTTCATAGGCTATTTTATAGCTCCCTTCTTAACCTCTATTCACTTCGAAGTGCTGTCACAGGATCTTTCTTCGCTGCTTGTTTCGAAGGAATCAATCCACCGATCAAGGTCAAAATAATACTTAAAACAACTAATACTACGCCACCCTGAACTGGAAGCACTGCTGTAATATTCAAATTACCTGTAAGACTATAGATCACATGATTAATTGGAATCAACAGTAATAAAGTTACACCAATTCCCAATAAACCAGAAGCCAATCCTACAATAAATGTTTCTGCATTGAAAATAGAAGAGATATTTCTCTTAGATGCACCAATCGCACGAAGTACCCCAATTTCTTTTGTACGTTCTAACACAGAAATATATGTGATAATTCCAATCATAATAGAAGATACGATAAGTGAAATACTTACAAATGCGATTAAAACATAACTTACACTATCTACGATCGTTTTTACAGAAGACATCAAAATACCAGTTAAGTCTGTATATTTGATGACCTTTTCATCGTCTTCTTTTTCCATTTGATCATTGTAATCTTCTAAGAAATCAATAAATGCTTCTTTTGCTTCAAAATCTTTAAAATAGAATGAAATCGATGATGGTTCATCCATTTCCTGATACCCTAAGGAAATGAGATTTGTATTTGCATTTTTCTCTACTCCACTTGTTGACATGGTTTCAAATAAACGCATCACTTCTTCTTCACTTAAATCAAATTGGAATGCACCTGCAATCTGGCTTGGATCAACCTGGAATGCACTTGCCATCGTTTGCATCAATTTTCCTGTTAATTCGCCTACTTTTGTAAGAATTGTTTTTTGCATCACCGCTTCTGTCATTTTTGCAGCAAGTGTTTCCTTTGTAGATACAACCATATCTTGCGCTACAAATTCAGCCACTACAGTTTCAACAACTTCTGGTGTTAATACTGCAGACATATCATCTGTATCCACTCCATCGATTGGTGCCATTGCGATATAACCTTGCACTGCACCTTTGATCAATTCTGTATACATATTTGCAAATGTATCTTTTGGAATCAAATAGCTTTCTTCTAAAGCAGCAAGAAGTACCTGACTTTCCTCTTTTGCCATATAAGCTGCAATCACACCATCTACTTCACTTGCTTTGATGATAGCAGCCTGATCCATAAGTGGATTACCATGAGATGCGATATAGTCATTTAGCATTCCACTTGTAAGTGTTACCAAAGTATCTTGAAATGCTGCTTCTGCTTTTGCTGTATCAGCTGTAATTGCACTAGAAATTTCTGTCATATAACCTTGTGTCATATTCGAAATCATTTCTTCACTGATATCTGCACCAAAAGCGGAGGATAACATTTCTTCATCAATGGAAATCATATCTGCAAAATCAAGTCCTGCTTCTTCACTTTCATCATCAAATCGTTTGTTATTAAATACGTTGATTTCTTCGTTTTCTAATTGTTTCTTTACAAGTTCAGATTCAGCAGCTTTCTCCATCACATGTTGCGTCAATTCTTTTGTATAAGCAACCCCTGGTGTAAGTGAAGATGCTGTAACTCCTTTTTTCGCTGAAACGATTCCCACAATTTTCAAATTCATTGCCTGATCGTATGCTTCTTTCATAAATGCAGTGTCTTCTGACATACTTTCATAAATTTCATAAGATGCATTGTATTTGTAAGTTGCACTGGCATCAATTACTTTCAATGGAAGTTCCATCAGTTCTTCATATGTAAATTCCAAAGGTTCTGCTTTATTTTCAACAGATTCTCCTGCCATGATTTTTGAAATCATATCTGTAAGTTCAGAACTATCACGTAAACCAAGACTATATACCAACATATCTGGCATTCCATTGGATTCAGGTAACACTAAAATAGCCTCATCGTATGCTTCTGGCCATCTTCCTTCTAATACTTCATATTGTTCTTCTAAAGAAGCTCGATCATCAATCATTTCATTAAAAACAGAGCTTGCTGTGGTAGACATCATGCTGCTAGCCGCTGACATGGAACCACCACTGATCGATGATAACAATGAGCTTGGATTTAACTGTACGATTTTCCCATCTTGATTTTCTGTATAGATCATAGGCGAAATACTATATTGGTAACGCACCAATGATACCATATCATCTACTTTCTCTTGTTCCTCTTCCAAATATGATTTGAATGATGTCAAATCATTGGTTCCGATTTTTGAAAACATCGTGCTGATATATTGTCTTTCCGAAACAACATCCGTGCCATTGCCTTCACCTGTTTGAGATGCCATTGTAAGCAAAGCAGACATGGTATCTGCAGTCTCAGAAGTAACTGTAAGAGGATAAGATGTTAAAGTCTCTTCCTGAATCTGATCGATATAATTTTGGAATCCAGTTGATAAAGATAAAATCAATGCAATCCCAATAATTCCAATGGAACCTGCAAATGCAGTTAATAAAGTTCGACCTTTCTTTGTCAAAAGGTTATTAAAACTCAAAGAAAAGGCTGTCCAAATTGACATTGCTGCTTTTCCCATGTTTTTATGCACTGCTGGAACTTCTTTTTCCTGTTCTGGGAAAAATGGATCTGTATCCCCAATAATTTCCCCATCTTTTAAACGTACAATACGTGTGGAATACTCTTCTGCTAATTCTGGGTTATGTGTAACCATAATAACCAAACGATCTTTCGCTACTTTTTTGAGCAGATTCATGACCTGTACACTTGTCTCTGTATCAAGAGCTCCTGTAGGCTCATCTGCAAGCAAAATATCTGGATTATTTACAAGCGCTCTTGCAATTGCAACACGCTGCATCTGTCCACCAGACATTTGATTTGGTCTCTTATGTGCCTGTTCCTTCAAACCAACTTCTTCTAATGCTGCTAAAGCTCTTTGTTTTCTTTCTTTTTTCGAAATCCCACTGATTGTTAAAGCAAGCTCAACATTTGCTAAAACCGTTTGATGTGGAATTAAATTATAACTTTGGAATACAAATCCAATTGTATGATTACGATAAGAATCCCAGTCTCTGTCTTTATAATTCTTGGTAGAAATATGATTGATGATCAAATCACCGCTATCATATCGATCTAACCCTCCGATAACATTCAGTAATGTTGTCTTTCCCGAACCTGAAGGTCCTAAAATGGAAACAAATTCGTTATCTCGAAAATTTAAACTGACTCCGTTTAGAGCATGCTGCACTAAGTCACCTGTCCGATATTGTTTTGCTATTTTCTTAATCTGTAACATGTTTTCGCCTTTCTTTTTCTCTATTTACAACGTTTTCCATTTTACACCTTTTACCAAATAATACAATCACTTAATTATAACCTTTTTATAAACTTTTTATAACCAAAAAAGAGTTGGCATATCAACATATCGCCAACTCATTTTCTATCCTATACGAGTGCTTTTCCTAGATTTTTACACTCATCTTCCACGCCTCCATCAGGACTTCCGCAACAAATCACAAACTCGCACGCCATAACAGCACCATTGTTGATACAGTTTTCTTCCCAGCTACGCATCCATTCTCCATCGCCCCATCCGTAAGAACCAAATAATGCTATCTTCTTTCCATTTAATTTTGATTCACACTCCGAAAACATTGGAGCAAATTCTACTTCTTCTAATTCCTCTGCTCCCATTGCGGCACATCCAAATGCAATTGCATCAAATTCGTCCATGGAATCTGCTGAAAATTCCGAAGGTGTAAATAAAGAAACATCTGCACCTGCTTCTTTTGCACCTTGTGCTACTAAATTTGCCATTTCTTCTGTGTTTCCTGTTCCACTCCAATATACTACTGCAATTTTACTCATTCAATTACCTCTTTCTAGATTTTTATGCTGCAACGGTAAGCTGTATCACACTTCTGCCTTGTTGCCAAAGTTTCGCATATACATCTTTACATTTTTTATATTTTTGGAAGATTTTCTTTGTCGCATCTTCATTACAATATACTTTCCACAAACCAGAAAATTTATAATTCTGTCCTTTATTCTCAATAAAGCCTTTTACATCTTCTAATGGATAGTCCAAGAAAAGTCCAATCTCATGTGGAAACACTTCGCTAGACTGAATTCTGCAACGAAGACGCTCAAGTGCGTAATCTACGTTTGTCGAGAGATATCCATATGTTTTCAGAAAATCAGCCACTTCTGGGCGATTCAAATCATAATGAAGTTGTTTTTGTCGATATACGTACACGAGCGCCATTCCATTTTGAATTCGCAATACAAATAATCGTATTCCTTTTTCTGCCAAGCAGAGATTCCAATACGCAAATTGCTCTTCCAATTCTACTTGGGATGAGAATTTCATATTAAATAGATTTGCAGTTTTAATTGACGCTAAAGTTGCTGAACAATGCTCCACTAACATTTTTTCTATTGCCATAAAAAACCCTCCTAAGTTTGTTTCTTTGTTAGTCTTAACTAACATATGTTATATATAACAAACTTAGAAGGATTTGTCAATTCTATTTTTTTCAATTTAACGAATAAAATTTGTCCAAACATGGGACTCTTTTTCTGGCAATCCAAACTGTTCTTTTCCCAGTGAAATACTCTTCATTAAAAAGCTCATGTTTCTAGCTAAAGTACGCATCTGCTGCATACCTTCTCCATCCTCCATGGCTTCGCTGGCATTATTTCCATGAATTCCATTCCAATACTGTCCTGATGCAATTGGCATTCCGCTAATCGTAAAATATTTATTCAATTCATCAAAGGTAGATGTTAGTCCACCTCTCCTTGCTGAAGCAACTGCTGCCCCAACTTTCATTGTTTTATCAAAATTGCTGCTGTAAAAAAGGCGATCTAAAAATGCAATTAATGTTGCATTTGCAGATGCATAATATACAGGGCTCCCCACTACAAGACCATCACAAGTCTTAAATTTTTCCGCCGCTTCATTTACCACATCATCAAACACACACTTTCCTATCTCACCACATTTACGGCATGCGATACATCCACGAATGTCTTTTGCACCAATCTGTAATAACTCCGTTTCAATTCCTTCCTGTGCAAATACCTTTTCCATCTCATGCAATGCTGTATAAGTACTTCCTGTTTGATGTGGGCTCCCGTTAACTAATAATACTTTCATAACTTTTCCTTCCTTTCTTAATCTACTTGTATCATGTTAGGATAAATTTTTGCAAATCTTTCAATCAAAGATACTGAACCATATAAAACGCAAAAGTTCATACGATACTCCTACTTTTCTTTTTTATGATATGTTCCATTTGTATCTATATATTCTAGCTGCACATATTCATCCGTCTTTTGTGACATTTGCTTCTTTTGCAAAGCAGTATTTACAAAAGATTTAATCGCCGCATAGATCACAGCAAAAGCAGGAACACCTATCACCATTCCCATCACGCCGAACAATCCGCCAAATACGGTAATGGCAAAAATAACCCAGAATCCTGCAAGTCCTGTAGATTCACCAAGAATTTTAGGCCCTAAAATATTTCCATCAAATTGTTGTAACACAAAAATAAAGATTACAAAATAGAGATAATTCAATGGATGAAGTGGGTCTACTACAAAGATTAAAATTGTACATGGAATTGCTCCGATAAATGGTCCAAAAAATGGAATCACATTGGTAATCCCAATTACCACACTAATCAATGCTGCATATGGTGTTTTCAATAATGTGGTTCCAATAAAACATAATACACCAATGATTAAGGAATCTAAAATCTTCCCACTTACAAATCCAATAAATGTCTTATGTGTAAAGCGGAAATTGCGAATAATGACATTAGCTGTTCCCTTTTCAAATATCGCATAAGTAATCTTCTTTGCTTGTCCAACAAATTTTTCTTTGCTTCCAAGAACATAAATCGCAATGATAAATCCAATGATCAGATTCCAAAAGACACCTACAATATTCATAACACCTGTAGACAACGTTCTGATCAAAGAACTTACCTTCAACAATACCGTATCGTTAAACCAATTTTCCAACTCTGCTGAATAACTCTTAATTGCTTCATTTGCATATGCATCTAACGTAGGATTATCTTCCAATAATTTATCCAACCATTGACTCAAATTGTGAATATACACATCAATATTGGAAATGATGTTTTTGATACTTGGAAGAATCTGAGAAAGCAACATTGCAATCACACAGTAGATAATCGCTAGTATCAGACAGCTGGTAAACAAAATCCCAAGACCTCTGATAGCACTTTTCCTTTTTGAAGATTCTTTTATTTTGCAATAATCTGCCAAAGGAATCAAAATACGTTGTTCTATAAAATTCAATACCGGAGTCATCAAATACGCAATGATAAATCCAACAATAATCGGCATAACAACTTCTATTACTACGCTCATACTTGCTTTGATTGCAGGTGTATGAAAAATCATGTAATAGAAGCAAATGCTTGCTACAATCACAACAAATGCGGTCAATCCCCATTTAAAATATTTACTGTTCCAGTCTAATTTCATCTTTTTGCCCTCTTTTCAAGTCGTTCTCATTGTTAGATTATAGCATACATTTTTTTCATATGAAACAGGAATATCTGTTAGTTCTTATCAAACAAAATCGAAATGGTTGTTCCTTTCTTTAATTCACTTTCAATTTGAATTTTACCATGGTGATATTGTACTGCATGTTTTACAATGGATAGACCGAGTCCTGTACCACCTGATTGCTTTGAATGACTTTTATCGACACGATAAAAACGTTCAAACACTTTTTCTTGCTCTTCTGGCGCAATTCCGATTCCTGTATCCTTCACTTTCAGGCATATCATTCCTTGTTCTTCCTTTATATAGATTTTTACACTTCCACCAATACAATTATATTTGACTGCATTGTCACATAAATTGTAAATCACTTCATAAAGCAATCGTTTTACCCCTTTAATGACTGCTTTCTCTCCATATATTTCCATAGAAACTTGTTTCATTTTTGCAGAGTCAGCTAGCACCTCACAAACTTCTTCTGAAATATCATAAAGAGAAATCATTTCCTGTGGCATTTCTGCTCCTTCGTCCAATTGTGACAAACGAATAATATCATCAATCAAGCAAACGAGTCGCGCTGCTTCTTTTCGAATATGACCTACAAATCGAGGAACATCATCTTGTTTTACAATTCCATTTTCCAATAATTCGGCAGAGCCAATGATTGATTGCAATGGTGTTTTTAGTTCATGTGATACATTTGCTGTAAACTGTCGACGATTTTGCTCTGCATTTACTTGCTCCGTAATATCAAACCCAAGAATTACTAATCCAAGTACTTTTCCATCTGAGTTAATGCTGCTTAACTCAAATTGATATTCTCGTCCATTTCTTTTTTCATGATAAGAGGACATTCCTTGTTCTCTCGCCTTTTCTATTGCCATTCGCATATTCGGCTTTCGATCAATCACGGAAAAATCTTCACCACAGTAGCCATCTGACATAAATAATTTTTTTGCAGCTGTATTGATGCTTACCACTCTGCTAGTATTATCCAAAAGAATCAAAGCCTCTCTCATGTTTTCTGTAATCTGATGGAACTCATCCTGTTTGCATTTCAATGTCTGTATTTGCTCTTTGATTTCCTGCTGCTGTGCGTGCAGACGACGCAACAAAGGAGAAAGTTCTTCATACGCATCATTTTCTAAAGGTTTGTCTAAATCCAATTGATTCAATGGTTCTACAATGCGCTTAGCCATTCTATTTGCAAGCCATACAGATACTCCAATCACCATAATAAAAAGCACGACAATTGGCTGCAGCATCTTCGCGATCAATACTAATGCCGTTGCCCGACTTTCTGAAATACGCAAAACACTTCCATCTGCGAGACGAACTGCTTCATAAATATTTTGCTCTGTCAACGTTGTGGAATAGCGACTGCTGCTTCCTGTTCCAGTAGCAAGAGCCTCCTTAATTTCTTCTCTATCTCCATGGTTTTCCATTTCTTCTGCAGCAACATAATTATCAAAAAGAACGGTGCCATCTTCTGCCACCAAAGTCAACCGATATTGAATCGCATGTAATCCTTCTAGATATTTTTCTCCAAGTGTCTCTGTTGCATTTGCTGCTAAACTTAATTCATCTTTCAATTGGGATTGCTGTATGGTCCCAAAATATTGGTACAAAATACCTGTAATAATAACAAGACTTGCTACTAAAACAGTTGTTCCCACAGAAAGAATTGCTTTTAAAATTTTATTTCTCATACAATGTCTCCAAACGATATCCTACATTACGCACTGTTTCAATCATTTTCCCATATTCCCCAAGTTTATGTCGAAGTGTTCTGATATGGGAATCTAATGTTCGTGAATCACCCATATAATCCATTTTCCATACTTGTGAAAATAATTGTTCTCTCGTATATACCATGCCTGGATGAGAAAGAAAAAGTCGAATCAGTTCAAACTCTTTGTAAGTCAACTGTATTCTTTCATCATCTATCGCAACCGTATGTTTTTCTAAATCTACAACAAGTCCGCCTGTTCTTAACAATTTTGTCGGTTGTTCTGCCTGACTTCTGCGTAAAACAGCTTTCACTCTAGCTGCCATTTCCATCATGCTAAATGGTTTTACGATGTAATCATCCGCACCTAGATCCAACCCTTTGATTCTGTCATATTCTTCGCCCTTTGCAGTTGCCAGAATAACAGGAATCTTCTTATACTCTATGGACTCTTTCAGTTTTGTTAAAATTTCTATTCCATCCATTCCTGGAAGCATCACATCCAACAGAATCAATTGAGGCTTTTCACTTTTAAGCGCTTCTAAAAAAGTTTTACCATTTTCAAACCCTTTTGCTTCGAAACCTGCTGCATTTAGCGCATAGATTTCAATATCGCGGATGCTTGTATCATCCTCTACACACCATATCATCTTTATGCCTCCTTGTGTGTTCCTGTTACAGAATAGATCACCCACTCAGCGATATTTGTCGCGTGATCACCGATTCGCTCAAAATATTTTGCAATCATTAAAAGATCAAGTGCATATTCCCCATCTGCAGAATTTTTTCTGATCAAATCGATTATTCCATGTTTTACTTCTGAAAAATAATGATCTACTTTATCATCTCGCGCAATTACGTTCTCTGCAAGCATCACATCCTTTTTCACAAATGCATCGACACTTTCTGTTACCATTTCTATGGTTTCTCGCGCCATCTCTTCCACAAAACGAATTTCTTTAATGGTCCGCCCATTAAAGAAAGTAATGATTTCTGCAATGTCTTCTGCCTGATCCCCAATGCGTTCCATATCTGTGATCATTTTTAATGCTGCAGAAATAAGACGAAGATCTTTTGCTACTGGCTGTTGATGCAAAAGCAATTTCATGCACCGATTTTCAATGTCTCGTTCCAATTGGTCAATTGCAACACTCTCTGTTTTGATGTTTTTTGCTGCTGCAACATCTCCTGTACTTAATGCTTTGACAGTTTTTGCAATTGCTTCTTCACACAAAGCACCCATTTCTATAATTTCTCTGTTTAATTCAAAAAGTTGTTCATCAAATCGGTTTCTCATCTTGCCCTCCTTAACCAAATCTACCTGTAATATAGTCTTCCGTACGTTGATCCTTTGGTTGTGAAAAAATGTTATCTGTTTTTCCAAATTCCACTAATTCTCCTAGTAAAAAGAATGCAGTATAATCTGATACACGTACTGCCTGCTGCATATTATGCGTCACCATAACAATCGTATATTGCTCCTTCAATTCCATAACAAGTTCTTCAATACGTGAAGTAGAAATTGGATCAAGTGCAGATGTTGGCTCATCCATCAACAGCACTTTTGGCTGCACCGCTAATGCTCTTGCAATGCACAAACGTTGTTGTTGTCCTCCTGACATTCCAAGCGCATTTTTCTTCAATCGATCTTTGACTTCATCCCAAATAGCCGCATCACGTAATGCCTTTTCTACAATTTCATCCAATTGTGCTTTATTATGAATCCCATGTGTACGTGGTCCATATGCTACATTGTCATAAATGCTCATTGGAAATGGATTTGGTTTTTGAAAGACCATACCAATGTCTTTGCGCAAGTGATTTACATCAACCTCTTTTTTAAAGATATCGGTACCTTCATAGCAAACATCCCCTGTAATTTTTACATCTGGGATCAAATCATTCATTCGATTAAGTGTTTTCAGAAAAGTTGATTTCCCGCATCCAGAAGGCCCTATAAAAGCAGTAATGCTTTTCTCTGGAATTTCAATATTTATATTTCTTAATGCCTGATGTTCTCCATACCAAAGGCACATATCTTTTACAGAAATAATATGACTCATAGACTTCTCCTCTTTTCAAAATAATTCTGTACGAAAGTTGCTGCAAAATTAATCAATATTGTTAAAATCATTAATATAGCTGCAATTCCAAATGCAACACCAAATTCACCTTGCTCTTTTGCATAGACGTAAAGCGCAACTGTTAACGTTGCTCCTGGTGCTGTCAATCCATTTATCACTCCATTTACCGTATGCGCAAACCCCGCTGTGAAAAGAAGTGCTGCAGATTCTCCAAGAATACGTCCAACAGATAAGATACATCCTGTGATCACACCATCTACGCATCCTGGTAAAACCACCGTACGGATGACTCTCCATTTTCCTGCACCTAAACCAAATGCACCTTCTCGATATCCAACAGGTACTGTTTTCAAACTCTCCTGTGTCGTACGCATAATTGTTGGAAGATTCATAATCACTAAAGTAAGTGCACCTGCCATCAAGCAGGTTCCCATGTGATTTGAAAATAATAGCATCCCCACCAAACCATAAATGATAGAGGGAATTCCTGAAAGTGTTTCTGCCGCATATTCAATTGCGCCAACAATCTTTTTATTGGTAGCATACTCTGTCAAGTAAATAGCTGCTCCTACGCCCAATGGAAGCACAATCAAAAGTGTTGCTATCACAATGTATATGGTATTTAAAATATCTGGTAAAATTCCAATTTCCCCTGACAAATAGCTTGGTTTACTAGTCAACATCTGTACATTGATGTTCGGAATTCCTTGTATAAAAACATAAGCCAAGAGAAATATTACCAGTATTGCTGTCAAAGACACTGCACAAAGCATTAACGTCTTCATCACTCTCTCATATCTTCTTCTTTTTCTTGCTAATGATTGATTCATCGATTACTCCTTTTCCCTTTTCAGAAAGAAATTTAGCGTAACATTGATCAACATGATAAATAAAAACAATACCAATGCAATCGAAAATAACGCCTGTCTTTGCAAACCGCTAGAATATGCCATTTCACTAGACACTGCTGTTGTCAGAAAACGTACACTTTGAAACAAAGAATCCGGCATATTTGGTACATTTCCTGCAACCATCATAACTGCCATAGCCTCCCCAATCGAGCGGCCTATTCCTAATATTATGGCAGCTGTAATACCACTTTTTGCTGCTGGTACTGAAACTTTAAAGTAGGTTTCTATTGGAGTTGCTCCTAATGCAAGTGAGGCATCTTCGTATTCTTTCGGTACCGCATCTAATGCTGTAACAGACATTTTAATAATGGATGGTAAAATCATAATTGCCAATACAATGATTGCGGCCAATAAACTAGCACCATCTGGCACATGAAATAATTCTCGAATTGCTGGAACAAGTACCAGCATTCCAACCAAACCATATACGACAGATGGAATCCCAGCAAGCAAACTTACGGCAGATTGCATCACTGCTTTTACCTTTGGTGAAGCCATTTTGGAAAGATATACTGCTGTTAAAAATCCAATTGGCACACCTAGGAGCATTGCACCTGCTGTTCCGTAAATGCTTGTTAGAATAAAAGGTAATATTCCATATAATGGTTCATCTGCTGTAGAAGCCCATTTGTCCCCAAGTATAAAATTAAAAAGACCAATTTCCTGAATTGCAGGAATTCCTGAAATGATCAGATAACATGTAATTAGTAGAACGATTCCTACTGTAATCAATCCTAGCACTAGAAAAATGCCATGAATAATTTCTTCCATCATTTGATTCTTTTTCATTTATGTAAAACCTCGTACTAAAACAGATAGGAAGGTCTGTAGCTTAACCTCCATATCTGTATATAATCTAGTTTGCAGAAACAACACCTGCTTCAGAAATAATTCCATTTGCATCTTTAGAAGTAATATAATCAAAGAACTTCTGTGCTGCTTCGCTTAATTCTGTATCTTCTTTTGTTACCAAGATGAATGGACGTTGTACTACATAACTTCCATCTTTAATTGTATCTTCTGTAACAGCAACACCATTTACCATAAGTGCTTTCACACTATCTTTTACAGATGCTGCAGATGCATATCCAATGGCATCTGGATTCTGTGAAACAGTTGTAATTACGTCCCCTGTAGATGTTAATTCTTGACGATATTGGCATGCATCTTCTGTTCCTGTAATAGATTCAAATCCATCACGTGTACCACTTCCTGCCTCTCTGCCGATCAAAACGATTTCTGCGTCTTTCCCACCTACTTCAGACCAATTTGTAATTTCTCCTGTATAAATCTTTGCAACCATTTCTAGACTTAAATCTGTTACAGGATTTTCTGGATTTACGACAAGTGCAATACCATCATAAGCTAATACAGTTGCTTTCAATCCTGATTCTTTCTCTTCTGCTTTTAAATCTCTAGAAGATAATCCAATATCACAACGTCCTTCTTGAACTGCTTGAATCCCGCTTCCTGAACCAGTAGGATTATATGTAAAGCTGATACCTGTATCATTTTGAAATGCTTCTCCCAAAGCACCAATTACTTTTTCCATTGAAGTGGAACCATCTGTTGAAACAGAACCTGTTACTTTGTTTCCACAACCTACTAACGAAAAAACGGCTATCGCTGCAATCATAATCATCATTAATTTCTTCTTCATTTTTATGTCTCCTTTCAGACAAGTCATCTCTTTTTTTCTTTTTCTTGCTACATTTATCATTTTAGGAACCTAATGTGAAATAAAAAATACAAAAAATGTGAAATTTACGTCAAGTCTCTTCTGGCACTAAAAAACGGGGTACATATCGCTATGATATGTACCCCGTTTTGATATATTTGCTACTTTTTATGATATCTTAAAGCGCAATAGTCATCGCCTTTTGCAATACATTTTGGTAAATCTAAAACACTTCCGTAGCATTCCCCAATTCCATGATCTCCACACATTGCAATATCGCAAAGCATTGCGATTTCTTCAGCACTACATCCTGCATTTTGCCATGCTTTTACAAGTGGACAATAATGAAAATCAATGGATAGCTTCTCATCTGTGCTCTCTAACACATCCATTTCAAAGACAAGCTGTGCTGCTTTTGTGAATAATGTTTTCTTTAGTCCTTTTAGGCTATCTGTTTTTCCCTTCTTTACCAGATTAGCACCTTGAGAAAGACCACAACGTTTCACTGCTGCACTTCCGAAATCTCTTGGATCTAATCCTCTCTTTTGCGCCTCATCACATAATAGATAGAGCCAAAACGCACGATGTTCTAATTGTGCACGAATGGCTTGCAATAGTCCATTTTTGTACTTTGGTTCGTTTTTCACTTTACTCATGATAGTTTCCTCCTTTTATATACGCTTTACAAATGCTTTGTAAAAGCAAACGCATTCTCCTATATTTTCCACTTTGATATGCTCATTCGCTGCATGAATGGAAGCATACTGCTCTTTATCAAGATCAATTGGTGCAAACCGCAAAATACTATCTGCAATGCCTGTAAAATGTCTTGCATCCGTTCCCGCAGTCAGTAAAAATGGTGCTACGATCACATCTGGAAAATGCTCATTCAGTACAGACTTTAGTATCTGGTATGGTCGCTTTGTAAAATCTGTTGGTTCGCAATAGTCACGTGACATTTCTTCTATCTCAACACCATACTTTACTCCAATTTGTTTTATCTTCTCTAATGTTTTCTTCATTTGTTCTTCTCTGACACAACGTAAAAACAACGTTGCCTCTGCCTCTTTTGCCTTTACTTGCACATCCTCTTTCGCTCCCGCAAACATGGTAGTAAAAGAAACACCTGTAGAGAGCATTGCTCTTGTCTGTGGAATTCGATACATAATCTGCTTGATCAAAGGTCCAAATAGGCCAAAATTTCCAAACAGTATATTCAAAGGAAAGGACATATATGACGCATGTTCTGTAAAAGTTGCTTTCACTTCTTCCGAAAAACTACCTGCTTCTAGTTTTTTCTTACTTACTTCATCTATAAAACGACTCATACGAACTAAAGCATCATCCGTGTTTGGGTTTAATCCGCCATGTCCTTTGGTATTACGTTTCGTTACACAACGATACACATGACGGCTCTTTTCATGTACTGCCACCATAGCACTTTTTTGTTTTACACCAGGGATCATCCCTGTTGTAATGGCTCCACCTTCATCCAACACGACATCAAAGGAAACACCATTTTCTCGGAAATATGTTGTTGCCAGTACCATCCCATCACCACATGTTTCTTCGTTATTGGATGAACCTATGTACAAATTGATTCCGTCAAAATCATATCCTTCTTGCAGCAGTTCTTCGCATGCCTGCAATTCTGCAAACAATGGTGTCTTGGTATCAATCGTACCTCTTCCCCACAAAGCCCCATCTCTTTCTACTGCTTGGAAAGGATCTGTGTTCCAACTGTCATCTCCATCTACCACATCGTGATGTGACATCAACATTACATTTTTCTTCGCATTTTTCCCTTCAATGAGATAGACAAAACAGCCACTACCAAATGTCATTCTTTTTGCTTTTGCATGCAACTGTGGAAATTCTTGTTCCAACACTTTATAAAATTTTTGATACGCTTCCTGGTTTTCTCCGCTAGCAGTAAATACCGTTTTGCAATCCACCATTTTTTTAAGCGTGCTGACATATTGTTCTATTTGTTCTGAACTCATATTCTTACGCTTTTTCATTTTCACTTCCTCTCTCCATCTCCTCATATTTTTTCGTATGGGCTTCGATAGATTGTGTCACTTTCTTTTCATTATACAGTGCAAAAAAGACTAATGACAGCAAACTAAAGATACCCGCATAAATTCCTGTTAATTTAACACCTTCCATGCCAACGGATTCTCCTGTCTGTGCACCAATTGCAAGAACACTTGATACCACCATCATCGCAACTGCTGATGCAATCTTTTCGATAAATGTCTTCGTTGCGGAAAAGAACCCTTCTCGGTTCACACCACTTGTCAGACTATCTTGCTGGATAATATCTGATAACATAGATTGTGGAAGAATATTGATTGCTGCAAATGGAAAAGCTACTACAAGTCCCATTCCCAAACCAATCCATAATTCGTGTCCTGGTGCTAAAGCAGCAATTTTATCACCTACATAGATAAACGCAAATACTATTGTAAATATAATGCTTGCTGCAACAAGTAAAATTTTCTTACTATATTTACGACTAAATGACACAATAAATGGAAATAAACTTAGTGCTACCGCAATTGCAAAAAGCATAACGAGAAAGGATTGTGATTCTGGCACATTTAGAAGCATTGTGATGTAATACAACATTGCTGTTTGGAAAAATGCCATAGATACTCCGCTAAACAAATCTCCTAATCCGTACAATACAAAATTTTTGTTTCGCAATACGAGACCAAATGATTTCCATAAAGATTCCTTTGGCTTTGTATTTTCTTCCACATAATCTTTTTCCCGAAATGCTGTTGCACTAAGTAATACGCAAACCAAACCGATTACCGCAAATACAAGAAATACAACACGCCACGACCAAAGAGGAGTAAGTCCTGCATTTTTCAACAAATTTACAAATAACGTTGCTGTATACATAAACGAACTGGAACCCATAAAAAATGCAGTACTGATTCCATAATAACCTACTCGAGCTTTCGCATCTGGTATAATTTCCGGTACCAGCGCATTTCTCGGAATAAAATAAAAGGTATATGCAACATAATAAGATATTAAGAAGAATCCTACCCAAATAGCGTTTGCCACGGAACCTGCTGCAAATGGTGCATAAAAGATAAGCAATACCGATAATGCATATGGGATTGCAGAATATTTCATAAATGGCATCCTACGTCCATCTTTGTGGGTGCATTTATCTGACATGCTTGCTACTAATGGATCAGTTACAGCGTCCACTATTTTTCCAGCAGCCGTCACAAATGCCATAATCGTAATGAATCCAAGAAATTTGCTCTCCGGCAGTAACACAGGTAATCCACTTTTTGTTGTTGGTTGAAAGAAATACAATAAATAGTTTCCAATCATACCGTTGAATAAGCCTTTTGCAATATCTGCCAAACAATAACGATACATCTTTCGCTTTGGTAATATTTTCATAAGTTTTCTCCTTTTCATGCAGCTAATCTCTTACATAAGAATAACATATTCCGAAGTATTCAGCATCTCTTTTCAGTGATTTAATACTGCTGATGCAAAAGTTTCGTTATGAATGATATGAAAAAAACGAGATACATATCTCTGTGATATGTACCCCGTTTTGATTCTTCTTTTTATATGCCTCTTCCCATTTCATAGGCTTCTTGCATTGCTGGTGTTCCTTTAATCTCACCTGCATGATATACTCCTGTTCCGTAAATGATTCCTTTTTCCATGGCACCTTCTACGCAATCTGCATATCCTCTGAAGCATGCAAGCGTTGTATTCATCGAACTTCTTTCTCCATCTGCCGCTGTCATGATGTAATACATTTCCTTATCCTTCACTTCTGTCCAACGACACACACTTCTATCTATGACTGCTTTCAATTGTGCATCTATCGAATAGAAGTAAACTGGACTTGCTAGCACCATAACATCACAATCAATCATCTTCTGCATAATTTCTGCCATATCATCCTTAATTGCACAGTTTCCAGTATTTTGACAGGCATAGCATGCTGTACAATAAGCAACTTTTTTCTCCTGTACACGTATTTTTTCTACTTGATGTCCTGCATCCATTGCGCCACGCATAAATTCATCACACAACAAATCGGAATTTCCACCTTTTCTAGGACTGCCCGATAAAATCAAAACTTTCTTACTCATTAACCCTTCTCCTTTACGATTTTTTCTTTCTCTCTTCTACCATTTGACCAAACCATTCTACCATATTTGGATCTGTATGAGAGAAAAATGCACTCTGTTTTTTATCCAAGGAAGCTATCTTTTCCATTTCTTCTTCCGTTAATGCAAAGTCAAATACAGCAAAGTTTTCCACCATTCTTTCATAATGCACTGACTTTGGAATCACTACAATCCCGCGTTGTAAATGCCATCTAAGAATCACTTGAGCAGCAGTCTTTCCATATTTTGCACCAATTTCTGTTAGCAAAGTATCTGTAAACATATCTCCTCTGCCTTCTCCAAATGGTGCCCATGCTTCCAACTGAATTCCATATTTATCATGCCATTTTTTTGATATTTCTTGTTGATGATATGGGTGAATTTCTACTTGATTTATCATCGGTTTGATTCTTGCAAATGTTGCAAGATCGATCATTCTATCTGGATAGAAATTTGAAATTCCAATTGCTCTGATCTTTCCAGCCTCATAATATTCTTCCAAGGCTCTCCATGCACCATAGTAATCTGCAAACGGTTGGTGAAGCAACAATAAATCCAAATAATCTGTCTGTAATTTTCTCATAGATTCTTCGATTGATTTCTTACATGCTTCGTACCCATAATGTTCAAGCCATACTTTTGTTGTTAAAAATATTTCTTCACGAGGAATTCCACTTTTCTTGATTGCTGAGCCTACTTCCTCCTCATTAAAATAAGACTGTGCCGTATCTATCAAGCGATAACCAGCCTTTAGTGCATCCAATACACAACGCTCGCACTCTTCCTTTGTCACCTGATATACACCATATCCTAATTGTGGCATTTTCACACCGTTGCACAATACCTTATATTCCATTTTGCTCCCTCCTTGAAAGTCTTTCCTACTTATGTTACACTCCAATTGTATCAATCGGTAGCTACTACCGGTCAAGCATTATTTTATATTTGGAGGAAAAATATGTTTACTATGAAGCAAGCCTGTGAACAAACACAGTTATCCTACGAAACACTCAAATTTTACTGCAATCAAGGACTCGTTCCGAATGTAAAACGTGATAAAAATAACCGTCGTATCTTTAGCGAAAAAGATATTGCATGGATAAAAAGTTTAAGTTGCCTCAGAAACTGTGGCATGAGCATTTCTGAAATGAAAGAATATATCAAACTTTGTATCATAGGAGAATCCACGATTCCAGATCGCAAAGCTATATTGGCAATCAAGAGAACAGCTCTGACAGAGCAAATGAAGCAGCTTCAGGAGTGTATTGATTATATTGATTGGAAGCAAGGATTCTATGATGATGTTTTATCTGGGAAAATTCAATACTACAGCAATCTTATTGATTCGGAAGAATAATAAAAAAAGAAACTTTTACATGATTGCGAGATTACACCTCGTTCATGTAAAAGTTTCTTTTTTATGTTATTCTTCAAATTTAATGACTAGTAGCTTAAACCAAATCCATATTCATAGTAATTTCCAGCAGCATCACGGTATGCGTAAGCTTTTCCGTTTTCGTCTTTCATTTCTGCTGGCATATATTGGTCTTTATCAAATCCAGGTACATCGTTTGGACTGATACATACGCCTTCTTCATTTACTGCAAGAACTTCATCATTCTTAGGGAATGTAATTGGAAGTTTTCCGACTGGTGAGAATCTTCCTCTCATCACATCAATTGTAGCTGATGCATAAGTATCGTATCCTACTGTAAATGCATCTACATATGGTTCTACATTACCAAGGATCCATGCAAGCGTTACGTTTACGTTTGCAACTACTTTACCGCCATTTGCATGAACTGCTGCTGCGATTTCTGCAATGCGTCCTGCACCAGTTAAAGTTGTTTCCATATGAGTTTCTTTCATTGGACGACAGAAATCATCTACATCAGGTACTTCTTTATTTTCACAAATATCAAGTTCCAAATATCCTTTTGTCGCTGTGAAATAGTCCCCTGAAGATGGAGAAATCATAAGGATTGCCACATCTGCTTCTGCTGGGTCTTCTGTCAAAGTTACATCTGATAAAAGTTCTTTTAACTCTGTATTAAGACGTTCAGCCATTTCAGCACGTTTATGGAACGCTTCTGCGTATACTTTTTTACCAGCAAGTTTTTCTTCTGTAAGAGGTAATGTACCATCATTTTTTAGAAGTGTTACACTTTGTCTATGTGCTTTCATTGCATTATCCCAATCCTTTTTCGTAGCTGCCATTTCAGCTGCTTCTGCTGGATTACGATAAGAGTTATCAAACATTCCAAGCTCAAACATTTCTGTCATAGTACGTGTTACTGCACGGTTAATGCTTGCATCTGTTAAGATTAATTCTTCCTTTGTAAATCCTTCTGGTACTGGATGTGTATCATAGTAATCATTTTTTCCACGATTGTATGCTTCCATACCTAATTCATGATCAAATAATCCACTGATAACATCTACACCTGCATGATTTACTGCAAATCCAATACGTTCTGCTTTATCTAACATTTCTACTCCCCAGCACATGTTATGAACGATACCTGTGTCGGAGTTAATGTAACCTTTGAATCCCATTTGGTTGCGTAGTAAACCATCAATAAATGGTTTATTATATGCAAATCCGTATGGTTCCATTTTCATTGTTTCACCATTTTCTAATACTTGAGCTGCGCTCTTTTCTTCTGCTGGTTTTGCATAGTAAGGCATAATAGAAGCGGCATTATTATCTACTGCAGTTTGGAAACCTGGTAAATGATATTTTGTCAAGCTGCCTGGAGTTTGGTATACATTCCATTGTCCTGCTTTGTAATGAGGGTCAAAACCATTTTCACGTGCACCGCCACCTGGGAAATGTTTTACAGTCATGGCAACACCATCTTCTGTTACCCCATCTTTGCTTCCTTGGATACGTGGAATAATGTGATCAAAAATTTCACAGATTAAAGCTGGGTCTTCCCCAAATGTACCGTATGAACGTTGCCAACGTGGATCTGATAAAACGTCTGCCATATACATATAGCCTTTACGAAGTCCTGCTGCATTCCATGTACGACGTACACAATCAGCAAATTCATCTACCACAGCCATATCTGTTCCTTTAGCTGCTGCTGCAATCCCAATTGTACCAGGCCATGCAGGAAATACACCTGCTGCATCATTCATACCAAATACGATTTCCCCATGTTCATTGCGGGAATTGGATGCTACACTTACAGGAACAAAATGTTCACATTCTTCTGCTACTGCTTGAAGCTGGTTGAGATAATCTGCCATATCTGCTGCTGTTGGATTTGCACGAAGGATTGTGTGACGAGCAAACCAATCTTTAATCAATACAGATGTTCCAGGAAGGTCTTGTTCTCCGAAAATTGTTTTTCCTACAAAACGTCCTTCATCTAAAATACCTGATTCATCATCTTTGATTTCTTGTTGTCTTCCGTCTTCTGTTGGTGGCAAAATAGTACGATATTTACCGCCCATTCTCCAGTCAGAAATAAAAAGTTGTCCGATTTTTTCTTCTGTTGTAAGAACTTCTGCGTAAGCTGCTGCACGTTCCTTTGCTGGAAGTCTCCAGTCATTTACCTTGCTTACTTCCCCTGTTCCGTCAATATCTTTAAAGTAAAGTCCATCTTTTTCGATCACTTTACGAGTCACAGTACTGATTACAGGACCATTTTCATTTTTATAAAATTTCGCGTTATCACTTGCTTTTACTGCCATGAGTTTTCCTCCTTATTTAAAATCCACAAAGGGCTGACTCCTCCTAGGAGAGAGTCAGCCACGTGTTTTTTATATATAGCTATTGTTTTTACGCTTCGCCGCGGCGTTTTTTCAGCTCTACGATGTTTGCATCTACCTTTGCTTTGTTTAATGGGTAGAGGAACATAAGGGCAAGAGCAACTAAGATCAAGCAAACACCTGGTACAATACAGGAAGCCTGGAAAATCTTTGTTGTTACAGCTGGATCGAAAGCTGTTGCCTGTGTATATCCGATTACGGAAAGGATTGCACCAATTAAACCAGAGGATACTGCCTGTCCAATCTTACGTGCAAAAGAGTATACAGCGTAGATCGTACCATCTTCACGTACACCGTTCTTTACTTCTGCGTCATCGATTACGTCTGTAATCATCGCCCAGATAACTGTGTTAAAGAAACCAAAGGATGTAAATACAAGTGTGTAGAAACCTACATATACCCAAGGACTTGCTGGCTTCAAAACAAGACATACAAGGTATGCCACTCCACCAACTAAACATCCAACTATAGAAATTTCTTTCTTACCAAATTTTGCTGCAAGTTTAGAAGCAAATGGTGCACAGATTACAAGTACTGCGATACTAGCTGCAAGAGATGCTGTAGACTGCGCTGCTGCAGAACCATAGAAGTTCGGGAATACATAACCCGCCATACCCTGCATACCGAGCATTGCAAGAAGAAGAAGCATTGCTGCTGCGATAATACCAAGGAGAGAACGGTTTGTTACGATGCTCTTGAACATCTTTACAACGTCTAATTTCTCATTGTTTGCTGGCACTTCCACACGCTCTGTTACTAAGTTAAAGCAGATTAAGTAGCAGATGATTGCGCAAACACCGAACACACCAGCAATGATTGTCATACGGCTTCCAGAAAGGACTGGATTTCCATTTACTGTTACATAAGCGAACATTGGTGTTCCTACACCGATTACAAGGCCTGCAAGTGTTGCACCCATTGTACGGAATGTGGAAAGATCAGCACGGTCTTTTGCTTCTGCAGATACTGCAGATGCCATAGAACCATAAGGAATGTTAATGGATGTATAGAAGATAGAACCCCATAAGAGGTATGTCACTGTCATCCATACAATCTTGAATCCCATACTCATACCAGCGAATCCACTTTGATAGATCAAGAAGGAAGCAATCGCTACTGGACCACACATACGCTTGATCCAAGGTTTAAATTTACCGTCTTTTGTTGGTTTTGCACGGTCAACGATCTGTCCCATTGTTACGTCTGTGATTGCGTCTACAAAACGAGCTGCCATCATCAGGACACCTACGATACCACCTGGAATTCCCATAACGTCTGTATAGAATTTCAGCATGAAGCTTGATGATAAAACAAAGGTAAAGTCATTACCGAAGTCACCAAACATGTAACCAATTTTGTCACGCATTCCAAAAGGTCTTTTGGTTTTTGTACTCATTGTTCATTTCTCCTTTTTTGAAAATCGTTATTTATTTAACTATGAGACAATTGTAATACATAATGTCTTATTTTCATATGAAAAATCTTTTGCTTTTTTTGCATTTTTTTTGGTTATGTGTTATACTAACAAAAATAACAATTATACGGAGGTCGTTTATGGATAAATTTGCCGATGCAAACGTCACTATTTTATTCCAGTTCGTGGAAAATCTGCTAAAAGAGAACGGAATTTCATGTTTCTATCTAAAAAACACAGAAGATATTATGGAAAATGTTGATATGGGACTTCGCTCCGGCATATTGGAACATGACAATGCCACCAAGGACATCCAACGATTTTTCCGCCATATCGAACCGAATAATATCTACTTTCTCACAGACCTTTTCCACTGCAACTATGTGACTTTTTCTCTGCCGGGAAGGGAAGCCCTCTTCCACTGCGGTCCCGTGCTGTGGGAACCTATGGGGAAAAAACAGATTCTTGATTTGTTACAACAATTTGAACTTTCTCTGGACTTTGAACTGCCTATGCAGGATTACTATCGAAATGTTCCTGTGCTCAATGCCCGTTCTTTTTATGAGACAATTTTTTTGGAGCTCATGCAGACCCTCTATGGAGATGACTATTCCATCCAATACTTTTCCTATGAAGATTTTGAGCATCCTATCTTTGATATAGAGAACACCTTTCAGACTTCTGATGCCAATTTTTCCAACATTGATCTTCTGGCAAGACGATACGAAATTGAAAATGAAGTGATCCAGACCGTTCTCTCGGGCAAAGAGATTTTGGCACTGGAGGTAGCGGAACAAAGCCTTCAAAAACTACCGACATTGCCTTCCCGTGTTTCCAATCAGCTGCGAAACACAAAGAACTACATGCTCTCTTTTAATACACTCCTTCGCAAATCCATCGAATTAAACGGGGTCCATCCCATCTACTGTGATGCCACCTCCGGTGAATTTGCCGTTGAGATAGAGAAATGTACCAGCGTGGAGCAGCTTATGGATTTATATAAGAAGATTCTCCTTGCTTACTGTAAGATTGCCAAGAAAACATCTCATCTGGAGTACTCTCCTTTTGTGGATACGGTGCTTACCTATATTGAAGCTGACCTTCGGGCAGATCTCTCCCTAAAGACTTTGGCGGCACATCTGAATGTCAATGCCAGTTACCTCTCTGCACTGTTTTCCGAGGAAATGGGCATTTCTCTTACCAACTATGTCACCAAATGCCGCATGGAACATGCAAAGAAATTATTGACTAGATCCAATATGACGGTGAAAAATATCGCCTTTCAGTGCGGTTTTTCCGACATACACTATTTTAGCCGCCAATTTAAAAAATATACCGGTCTTTCCCCAAAGGCTTATCGAGAAGAACAGACCTTGGTCCCAGATCGGAAGATCATCGAACATTTAAAAAAGAAAAAATAGGGATTCTGTTTAATTTTTTACAGATTCAAAAAAAGGTACCAAAACGCATCTGCGTCTTGGCACCTTTTTACTTTGGATATTTATCTTTTCATATTTTAGAGGATATTTATATTGGTATTTTATTTTTTTATTTTAATGAGCATACGATTCAGCTGTGCAAACTGTTTTGGAGTACATCCGCCAGAGAATGCTACAATTCGATCTAACTTGATATCTCCCATCATATCTACTGTTGATGTAAGCATAGTAGCAAGTGTAAGGTTTCCGCTACTCATCATCCATCCTTTGAGGATTTTTTCAACTTCTTTATTTGCACAGAGTACTTCTAAAGAATCTTCTACGGAATAGTATCCGTCCACGATTACAATTTCTTCATCCTCTTCGTTGTCTGCAATGTCATCAAACCAGTTTCCAGCTGTCATTGCTGCTGCGATATCTGGTAATGTGTATTCTGGATTGTGTTCTGCTACACCATTTAATGTGATAGTATCTTCCAGTTCACCTGCTTTTGCTGTCACTGTGTTAGCGCCATCTGCAAGGGCTACATTTTCAAATACAACGGCATGGTCTACTGCTTTCTTTGTCTCTACTTCTGTGCCATTTACTACTAATGTCACTTCTTCACAGTTTGTGTATACTGTAATGTTTCTTTCTTCTGGTGCACGGTCTGCAAAACGACGTCCTGCTACATATACCATTGGTTCTGGATTCCAGTATGCTTTGTAGATGAAGAAGGCATCTTTCTTTGTGCTTCTGTCATATGTTACGAGACCTTTGTTGTTACGTCCTTTAATACCACCTTCGTTACGAGCATCTGCTGCGAAGTCGAACATGTTCCATACATGGGTACTCCAAAGGTATGGACGTGTTGCAAATGTCTTTAACATTTCGTGATGGAAATAAGAAGCATATTCTTCTGTATAGTCATGGTTCATTGGTGTTGCAGAATGCCATTTTAAGATGTTTTCTGCACCGTACTCAGATAAACCTAAAGGAATGTCTGGGTTCATTGCATGGTACTCATCGAGCCAAGCACCATTCTTAGATACATCTCCACTGTACCATCCAAAGTAATGGTTGTAGGAAACAACATCTGTAATATAGTTGTGTTCAGAATCCATCGGTGTTGCGGAAACCTGCGCGATAGTTGTCTTACGGCTTGGGTCCATAGATCTTGCCAGATCATTTAACGCTCTTAAGTTCTTTCTTAAAGGTTCGTTGTCTGCACCGATTAAGATTTCATTTGCAATACCCCAGAAGAAAACAGATGGGTGGTTGTAGTTCTGTGCTACTAATTCTTTCATCTGGCTCATTGTGTTTTCGAAAGCTTCTTCTGTAGGAATAAACTTAGAGATAAATGGGATCTCAGCCCAGAGAACAAATCCTGTCTTATCACAGAGATCATAGAAATACTGATCATGCTGGTAGTGAGCAAGACGGATTGTATTTGCACCGATTTCTTTGATGATTGCACAATCCTGTTCATGATCTTCTTTGGAGATTGCCCAACCTTTATCTAATCTATCCTGGTGACGGGATACACCGTGAAGAGGGAAACTCTTTCCATTTAACCAGAATCCTGTGTTAGGATCTACACTGAAAGAACGGTATCCGTAAGTTACAGTTACTGTGTCCACTACTGTTTCATCCTTTACGATGGATGCTGTTGCTGTGTAGCAGTATGGATCTTCTACACCATGCCATAAGTGTGGTTCTGCAACATCAATGATGATATCTGTGTGTTCCTGTGCGGCTGCTCCACCAGTTCCTACGATATTGCCTTCTGCATCTTTTAATTCTACTGTGATCATCGCACCCTCAGCATTTACAGGGAACAGATCCAGACGTGTTTTACCGGAGCAATGTGGTGTAACGAATACAGAATGTGTGCCATCTTTTAATAAGTCAAAATGTGCTTCGTTTACTTCGATGAAGTTTACGTCACGATATAAACCACCGTAGAAAGTAAAGTCTGCTGTCTGAGGGTAAACATCACTGATAGCATTTGTTACTACTACAGTAAGGACATTGCCCTCTTCCTTCATAGCTGGTGTCAATTCAAAACGGAAAGTAGAAAATCCACCTCTGTGTGTGCCAAGCTCACGTCCGTTGCAGTATACGGTTGCCACATGGTTTGCACCCTGGAATTCGATGTACTGTCTTTTGCCAGGTGTTGGGTTTGGAAGATCGATCTCGTATGTTCCAATACCTCTCCAGTAGTCGTTACCACCATCCTGTCCATCTAAGTTATTCCATGTATGTGGAAGGGATACTGGGTTTAATGCTTCACTAAACTTGCCAAAACGAGCTTCTATCATAAGTGTAACGGTTCTCATATTCCTTTTCTCCTATCTTGTTCGTTGTTATAAGAGAAACTCTCCTGAGCACTCTTATATTGTTATTTTTTTGTTAATCTTAGTATAGCATATTTTTTAGCTTTGTAAAGTCAATCCAAACATAATCCAAACTTTTCTAAAAATTATGCCTACCTACTGTTCCTATT
>CAZINB010000003.1:0-91726 GCA_964540565.1 uncultured Faecalimonas sp. | reverse complement strand
TTATTCAAACTCAATCGTTCCTGGTGGCTTACTTGTAATATCGTAAAGCACGCGATTTACATGATCCACTTCATTCACAATTCGATTCATTACTTTTCCAAGCACCTCATAAGGCACTTCCGCACATTCCGCTGTCATGAAATCTACTGTTGTTACAGCACGAAGCGCAATTGCATAATCGTAAGTTCTTTCGTCACCCATGCAACCAACACTTCTCATGTTTGTAAGTGCTGCAAAATATTGTCCGATTTCTTTGTCTAATCCAGCGTTTGCAATTTCTTCACGATAGATTGCATCTGCATCTTGAACAATTTTGCATTTTTCTGCTGTGACTTCACCGATGATACGAACACCAAGTCCTGGTCCTGGGAATGGTTGTCTGAATACTAAATATTCAGGGATTCCAAGTTCCAATCCTGCTTTACGCACTTCATCTTTGAACAAATCACGAAGTGGTTCTACAATCTCTTTGAAACTTACTACAGAAGGAAGTCCGCCTACGTTGTGATGTGATTTGATAACAGCGGATTCGCCGCCAAGTCCACTTTCTACAACGTCTGGATAAATCGTTCCTTGTACAAGGAAATCTACTTCCCCAATCTTTTTCGCTTCTTCTTCAAATACACGAATGAATTCTTCCCCGATGATTTTACGTTTTGCTTCTGGCTCTTCTACCCCTTTTAATTTGCTGTAAAATCTTTCTTGTGCATTTACACGGATGAAGTTCAACTCATAATTTCCTGTTGGTCCGAAAATAGCTTCCACTTCGTCTCCTTCATTTTTACGGAGCAAACCGTGATCTACGAACACGCATGTCAATTGATTTCCAACTGCTTTTGATAAGAGAACTGCTGCCACCGATGAGTCCACCCCACCTGATAACGCACAAAGCACTTTCCCATTTCCTACTTTTTCACGGATTTCTTTGATTGAATTTTCTACGAAAGAATCCATTTTCCAATCACCGCTGCATCCACATACATTATAAACGAAGTTGGAAAGCATTTTGCTTCCTTCTACGCTGTGAAGTACTTCTGGATGATATTGAATCAAATACAAATCTTTTTCAGCACATTCGGCTGCTGCCACTGGACAGTCCAATGTATGTGCACTGATTTCAAATCCTGGTGCTACCTGCGAGATATAGTCAAAATGACTCATCCATACCGTTGTTTCTGGAGCCACATCTGCAAAGATTTTTGACGATGGTTTATCTACGATAACATTTGTTTTTCCATATTCACGAACTGGCGCTTTTTCCACTTTTCCGCCAAGCACATGACTCATTAATTGAGCTCCGTAGCAGATTCCTAATACCGGGATACCAAGTTCAAATAATTCTTTATCGCATGTTGGCGCTCCCTCCAAATAACAGCTATTAGGACCACCTGTTAAAATAATTCCTTTTGGATTCATTGCTTTGATTTCTTCAATACTTTTCTTGTATGAATAAATCTCACAATATACGTTACATTCTCTGACGCGTCGCGCAATCAATTGATTATATTGTCCACCGAAATCGAGAACAATGACAGTTTCTTTTTTCACGTGTTTTCTCTCCTCTTCCCAAAGTTGCAACTATTATATAGCAGAGTATTTTTCTTGACAAGTATATTCAAAAAAAACGCGATGAAAATTTCACCGCGTCTTCTTATTTAATAACGTCCGTATAACTTCGCTTTCGCACACAAGCGTTTTGCTAATTCTGGAGTAAATGCATCTGCATGTGCTCTCCAACACCAGTTGCTTCCAACTGTTGATGGTGTATTCATACGTGCTTCACTTCCAAGTCCTAAAATATCTTGTGCTTGTACCACTGTAAGATCTGCTACACTTCCCCACAGTGCCTCCATCATATTCCAGTTCCATTCTGTTTCACCCTCGATGCGAAGATATTCCAGTGCATATGCTCTGTCTTTTTCATCTACATCTTGGAACCATCCTAAAATGGTATCATTATCGTGTGTTCCTGCATATGCCACACAATTTCTGATATAGTTGTGTGGCAAATATTCATTTCCACTAGCATCTCTGCTGTCGAATGCAAATTCCAGTACTTTCATTCCTGGGAAACCGCTGTCAGCTAAAAGTTTTTTTACAGAATCTGTAAGATACCCTAAATCTTCTGCAATGATTGGCTGTCTGCCAATCGCTTTTTCTACTGCGCGGAACAGTTTCATACCAGGGCCTTGTTTCCAATAGCCATTTTTTGCTGTTGTATCTCCAAATGGAATTGCATAGTAACTATCAAATCCTCTGAAATGATCAATGCGAAGCACATCATATACTTGGCATAAGTAATGAATACGGGCTACCCACCATTCATAATCATTGGTTTCCATATAATCCCAATCATACAACGGATTTCCCCAAAGTTGACCGTCTGCTGAAAATCCATCTGGTGGACATCCTGCTACTTCCTTTGGTACCTTGTTTTCATCTAGCTGGAATAACTCTGGTCTTGACCATGTATCTACACTATCAAGCGATACATAAATTGGAAGATCCCCAATAATCGAGATTCCCTTTTCATTTGCGTAGGATTTCAATTTTTTCCATTGTGCAAAGAATAAATATTGAACCACTTTCCAAAATAAAATATTTTCTTTATGATTTGCTTCTGCTTCTTGCAATGCACTTTCTTCTCGATTGCGAATTGGCTTTTCCCATTCACTCCATGAGGCACCGTTATTTGCATCTTTCAATGCCATAAATAATGCAAAATCCGATAGCCATGTTGCATTTTCATCGCAAAAACTTTCAAAATCTGCTGGTGGATTTTCTAAAAACTTTGTTGCCGCCTTACGGAGCACTGGATAACGTTTCTCATACATTGCACCATAATTAACACGTTCTGGTGTGGATTGCCAATCAATGTTTATATAGTCTTCTCTTTCTAGCAATCCTTGGTCTGCCAATTCATCTAAATCAATAAAATATGGGTTCCCTGCAAATGTTGAGTAAGATTGATATGGTGAATCTCCGTAACTTGTCGGACATATCGGTAATAGCTGCCAACATTTTTGTCCGCTTGCCTGTAAGAAATCCACAAATTCATAAGCTGTTTTTCCCATTGTTCCAATCCCATATGGAGATGGAAGCGAAGAAAGATGCATTAAAATACCGCTTTTTCTCAAAACGTTCACGCTCCTTCTTGATTACTTTCTATTCTTGTAATGTTTGCGTGCTTTCCCCTTCTAATAATTCAAATGGAACATTCATCTGAACAGAAGTTGTGTTGTGTGTAATACATTCAAATAAAATATCAACACATTTTTCTGCAATGCAAACACCTGGTTGTCTGATTGTTGTTAATCTCGGAACTACATACTGACCCATTTCAGTCCCATCGAATCCAACGATAGAAATGTCTTCTGGAACACGTAGTCCTCGATCTTTTGCAGCACGGATTGCTCCAAGCGCTGTCACATCCGACATTGCAAAGATCGCTGTCAGATCTGGCTTCTTATCTAATAGTTCTTCCATCGCATAGTAACCACTTTCTACAGTAAAGTAAGAACAACTAAATTGTTTTTCTTGATCAAACGCAATTCCATGTTCTGCAAATGCACAAAGGCATCCCTCATAACGTGCTCTTGCCGGGTTGGAATACTTCATTTCCCCACCAAGGATTCCAATTTTTGTATGTCCAAGGGAAATCAAATGTTCAATGGCTGTTTTTGCTGCATTTCCGTCATCAATGCAAACGCTTGATAAATTTTCAAAAGATAATCCTTCCGAAGAATTTGTCACCATAACACATGGAACTTTCACTGCCTCAAAACGTTCGCGGAAGTTTTCTTTATTACTTCCTAGGAAAAGGATTCCTTGTGGCTGACGTTCTTTGCAAACCTGAATTGCCTGTTCCACTTCATGTTCTTCTTCTCGAATGTAATAGATCAAAGATGCATATCCACTTTCTTTGATCAAATTTTGAAGTTTTTCCACCAATGCTGCAAACAGCATGTTCTTTGTCCCTTTTACTATGATTGCAATCCCATTATTTGATTGCTGTTTCAAATGTTTCGCATTACTATTCAAACGAAAGTGGTATTTTTCAACCACTTCCATTACTTTTTTTCTTGCTTCTTCCGAAACACCTGGATGATTATTTAAAACTCTAGATACTGTACCTACTGCGTATCCTGATTCTCTTGCAATGTCCTTAATTGTCATTTGTACTAACCTTTTACAGCTCCCGCTGCAACACCTTTTATAATATATTTTTGACAGAATAAATATAACACAATTACAGGAATAATGCTAAGCATAATAATCGCCATTGTCGCTCCAAGGTCAACTGTACCATAACTTCCTTTTAAATACTGTACATGAATTGGAATTGTCATGTATTTTGTTCTATCTAATACAAGGTATGGAAGTAAGTAGTCATTCCAGATCCACATAACTTCAAGTACACCTACTGAAATCAAAATAGATTTTAACATAGGGAATACAACACGGAAATAGGTTGCAATTGCACCACATCCATCGATTGCTGCCGCTTCTTCGATTTCCAATGGGATTCCTTTTATAAATCCTGTGAACATAAATACTGCAAGCCCTGCCCCAAATCCTAAGTAAATGATTGGAATTGTCCAAGGTGTATTTAATTTCAATTTATCTGCTGTTGATGACAATGTAAACATAACCATTTGGAATGGTACGATCATGGAGAAAATACATAAGTAGTAAACGATTTTTGAAATAAGATCATTTACACGTACAATGTACCATGCTGCCATAGATGTACAGATTAAAATCAATGCAGTTCCTACAAATGTAATGAAAAAACTAAAGAATGCAGATTTTAGGAATGGATAGTTACCAAATGTCATCCCTTTAATATAGTTTTGAAGACCCATGAATGATTCTTCTGTTGGAAGTGCGAATGGATCTAAGTTTACGAAAGAGTTTTCTTTCAAAGAGTTAATAAATACTGCCACGATTGGAAATACATAAACCAAACTGATAATCGCAAATACAACTGTAAGCATTTTGTTTCCTAAACTTCTTTTCTGTTTCATTATGCCTGTACCTCCTTATCACGTGTGAATTTGAGTTGTGCCAACGAAAGCACTGCTACTAAAATAAAGAAGATAACTGCTTTCGCTTGTGCAGTACCACGGCTGTTTGCACCTGTATAGAATGTATTAAAAATGTTAAGTGCAAGCATTTCTGTAGTATTTACCATACTTCCGTCTGCTTTAAATGCTACTGGCATACCACCTGTCAATGCAAGGTTTTGGTCAAATAATTTGAATGAGTTTGTCATTGTTAAGAACATACACATTGTAATAGAAGGCATTACGTTTGGAATTGTGATTCTCCAAAGTGTTTGCCATTTGTTTGCACCGTCAATCTTAGCTGCTTCCATCATATCTTCACCGATACTTTGTAAACCTGCAATATAAATGATCATCATATAACCAACTTGTTGCCAGCACATCAAAATTACAAGTCCCCAGAATCCATACTCTGTCTTAGCAAGTAAATATGTATTATACATTTGCATGATTCCATCAAAAATCATAGACCAGATATATCCTAATACAATCCCACCAATCAAGTTAGGCATAAAGAACACGGTTCTGAAAATATTTGCCCCTTTGATATTCTGTGTTAAGAAATATGCAACTGTAAATGCAATTAAGTTAATTGCAATAATCGATACGACTGCGAACGCTGCAGTATATATGAATGAATAACGGAATCCCGCATCTTGGAATGCTTTGATATAATTATCGAAACCTACAAATTTGGCATTTTTAGGAATTGTAAACTTACAAAATGATAGGTAAAGCCCTTGTGCAAATGGCCATACAAATCCGATACAAAATGCTAAGATAGTAGGAAGCATAAATAATGGAAAGCATCTTTTAATTGGTCTTGATACTAGTCTACCATTTACAGCAGCTACTTTTTGTTTTTTCTTTTTCTTCATTCTATCTCATCCCTTTCTCTGATATTCAGTAAAAAAGGGGAGAGTGAAATCACTCTCCCCCTCTCATTGGTTAGTCTTATTGGTTTTTGTATTGTGTAGCCCATCCGTTTACATATGCTGTTTCAACGTCTGCCCAAGCTCCGCCGTTAGCTGAATATTGTGTCAATGCAGAAACTACACCAGTTCTCCATGTTTCTACGTTTGGAGTATAGTTAAATGCCCATGTTACAACATATTTTCCATCAGCGATGTAATCGTTAGCTGCTGTGAAGAATACGTTTTCAGATTCTTTTGCTGATTTGAATGGGATTGGTCCGAATTGTTCAGCCATCATTGTTGTTCCTTCATCTGATGTTACAACCCATTTCATGAAATCTAAAGTAGCTTTTTGATCAGCTTCTGATGCTTGGCTATTAACTGCCCAGCAGTTTTCTGTACCACAGCAAAGACCTGATTCTTCTTCTCCATCTACACCACAGTAAATTGGAATCATTGTAAGGTCATCTGCGTTCATGTTGAATCCTTTTTCTGTATCTGTTACTAAGTTAGAATATTCCCATGTTCCGTTTTGGAAGAATACTGCTTCACCTTTTCCAAATTCAGCTTCTGATTGGTCACCTGTTGCTGTTGCAAGAGCTGAAGGTGCAACTGTTGAGTTGTTGATGTATAAATCCCAAATATCTTTGTATTGATCTAAGTAAGCACCTGTTACTTCTGCTGGTTGGCTAGTTACCTTATCATCACGGAATTCGTAGAATAATGGTAAGTTAGCTAAGTGTCCTGAGAATCTCCAAGAAGAAGAGCTGTCAAGACCTGCTGAAGAGAATGCTGAGAATCCTAATTCATCTTTACGAGCTGTGATATCTTCAGCAACTTTCTTTAATGATGCAAAATCTGTAATATCTTCAACTGAGTATCCAGCTTTTGCTAATAATGCTTTGTTTGTAATAAGACCAAATGCTTCGTAGCAATATCCAACTGCGTATGTACCACCATCTTCACCTTTGATGTTGAAATCTTCTGTTGTCATTTCTTTAAATACATCTGTGTCAGATAAATCTAAGCAATAATCTTGCCATGTTGCTAATGCGTTTTGGTTTCCTACTTGGAACATTGTAGGAGCTGCTTCTTTACCCATTTCAGCAGATAATGTTGATTCATATTCTCCACCTGCTGCTGTAACAACTTTAACTTCTACACCTGTTTCTTCTGTGTATTGTTTTGCAAGTTCTTGCCATGCTGCATCTGATTCTGGTTTGAAGTTTAAGTAATATACTTTACCTTCTGATGCATCTTCTCCCTTACTTCCACATCCAGCTGCTAATGACATTACGCATACTGCTGAAAGTAACACTGCCAATAATTTCTTTTTCATAATTGTGTTCCTCCCTGTTTTTTTGTTTTTTGGAAACGTTTCAATTTTTGTCCCAAATAAACTCATAGCTTCTTTTTCTATGTGAAATTGCTATGAGTGAAATGATTTGGAAACGTTTCATTTGTCGTTCCATCTGTTATTGTCATAGTATTCCAATTCCCCAAAAATTTCAAGTTATTTTTTCATTTTCCCGTTATTTTGTATAATTGTAATAATTATAGAATCTTAATTTTGTGCATTTTTACTTTCAAGTGTATTTCCCAATGTTTTCGAAGAATAAGTCAAAATACCATATTTTTTTGTCAATTTTTATGTAGACACAACCTATAGAGTCAAATTATAATGCAATTACATTTCAAAGGAGGGCGATTCATATGGAGAAACAACTTTCACATTCTTTGCTAAAAGAAAATCGTCAACACGGAAGTCCTGCCTTCCCATGTGCCTTTTATCAAATCGATTTTGAAAGAATAAAATCAACACTTCCTTTCTTTGTAAAGCATCACTGGCAGGAAGAACTGGAAATTGTTCATTTTGAAAAAGGACATTATCAAGTAGAAATCAATATGCAGACTTATCAAATCGAGCAGGAATGTCTCTGTTTTATTGGAAGTGGAGAATTGCATTCCATTTATTGTGAAAAAGATTATAAGGAGCAAGCAGTTGTATTTTCTCCAACAGTTTTATGCTTTGATTCTTCCGACCATGTGCAAGCAACATTTCTTCGCTCTATTTTGAATCACGAGGTGCAATTTCCTCGTTTTGTTAACAAAGAGGACGCTTTTTTTGATGAATTAGTATTTGAATTCAAACGGATTTGCCATGCATTTTCTCTATCATGTGATGCTGCTACGATTCCATCTCAGCTTCATATTAAGGCATCTTTGTTGAACATCTTGGCTATTTTGGAGGAACATGGTGTCTTAGTAAAGTCTAAGGCTGTTTACAATCAACGTTTGGAATCCTTAAAAACAGTGATGTTCTTTATTCAGGAACATTATCAAGAAAAAATTTATATTTCAGAATTGGCGAAATTGATCAATATGAACGAACAATACTTCTGCCGTTTTTTCAAAAAAGGGCTTGGAAAGACACCGATTCAATACTTAAATGACTATCGCATTCAGCAAGCTTGTATCCTTCTGGAACATACGGACCAATCTGTTACCGAAATCTGTATGAATTGCGGATTCAATAATTTGAGTCATTTTATGAAAGAATTTAAGAAAAACATGAATTTAACACCATTACAATTTCGAAAATCACATTTTATTACCCACTAAGGAGGCGTTTTTATGCAAAAGAAATGGTGGCACGAAAAGGTTGCCTATCAAATTTATCCAAAAAGTTTTTACGACACGAACGGTGATGGCATCGGTGATCTACGAGGTATCATCAACAAATTAGATTATTTAAAAGAGTTAGGAATTGATATTATCTGGATTTCTCCTATCTACTGTTCTCCACTTGCTGATCAAGGATACGATATTTCAGATTATTGTAAGATTGACCCACGTTTTGGTACTATGGAAGATATGGATGAACTTCTTGCCGAAGCGAAAAAACGAGACATGCATATTTTAATGGATCTTGTTGTAAATCATTGTTCAGATGAACATGAATGGTTCCGCAAAGCTTGTGAAGATCCAGATGGGAAATATGGAAAATACTTTTACATTGAGACAGTGAAAGACGGAAAACTCCCAACCAACTGGCGTTCGTACTTTGGCGGAAGTGTATGGGACAAACTTCCTGGTCATGAAGACAAATATTATTTGCATTTATTCCACAAAAAACAACCTGATTTGAACTGGGAAAACAAAGAAGTACGTGAAGAAATCTATGACATGATTAACTGGTGGTTGGAAAAAGGGCTTTCTGGTTTCCGCATTGACGCTATTATCAACATCAAGAAAGTGCTTCCTTGGAAAGATTACCCTGCTGATCGAGATGATGGACTTGTAAATTTAGGGCCAATGCTTGAAGAAGCTGTTGGCGTCGGTGATTTCTTAACAGAATTGCGTGACCGTACTTTCAAAAAATACAATGCATTTACAGTCGGAGAAGTATTTAATGAAAAAGAAGGAGAACTTCCACTCTTTATCGGAGAAGATGGCTACTTCTCTTCTATGTTTGATTTCAATGCAACCGTATGGGGCACAAGTGACAAAGGTTGGTATGATTGCAAACACATTACACCAGATGCTTTTCGTGACTGCAGCTTTGCTGGTCAGCGTAAAGCAGAAGGCATTGGATTTCCTGCAAATGTAATTGAAAACCACGATGAACCTCGTGGTGTCAGCCGCTACATTCCTGCAGGCGATTGCTCTGATACCAGCAAAAAAATGTTAGCAACGATTCAATTTATGCTCAAAGGACTTCCTTTTATTTATCAAGGCCAAGAAATTGGTATGGAAAATGTTGATTTTACATCCATCGAACAAATCGATGATGTTTCTTCCCAAGCAGAATATGTGGTTGCAAAAAATGCGGGACTTTCTGATGCGGAAGCGCTTGATGTCGTAAAATTCTTCAGCCGCGACAATGCACGTACCCCATTCCACTGGAACGAAACTGCTCATGCAGGATTCACAACTGGATCACCTTGGCTTGCTGTAAATCCAAACTATACAGATATCAATCTTGCGGACCAGCTACATCGTCAAGATTCCGTTTATGCGTACTACAAAACTTTGATTGCACTTCGTAAAAATCCAGAATACAAGGATGTTATTGTATATGGTACCTGTATTCCTATTTGGGAAACGGAACACAATTTGATGGCATTTTATCGTAAAACAGAAGAAAAAACACTTCTTGTCATTGCAAACTATCAAAACGAAGCGCGTACGATTTCTTTGGAAGATGATGTAAAACATATTGTATTAAACAATTTAGACAACTGTGAAGTTACAAATAATCAACTTACTTTATCTGGCTATCAAGTAGTTGTATTGGAGGTATAATGACAACACTTTTACTTTTTATTATTTATCTGGCATTTATTAGTTTAGGATTGCCCGATGCTTTGCTAGGATCTGCCTGGCCTGTCATGCAAAATGAGCTACAAGTTCCAGCGTCCTTCGCTGGCATGATCACCATGATTATCTCTGGAGGAACCATTTTATCTAGCCTTTTCAGTGATCGCTTAACAAAGAAATTTGGCACCGGGCTTGTAACTGCTGGAAGCGTATTACTAACGGCCTTAGCACTTTTGGGTTTTTCCATTTCACAAAGTTTCTGGCTGCTTTGTCTCTTTGCCGTTCCTTACGGAATCGGTGCCGGAGCTGTAGATGCTTCCATTAATAATTTTGCTGCCGTACATTACTCATCCAAACACATGAATTGGCTTCACTGTATGTGGGGCATCGGTGCTGCAATTAGCCCTTATATTATGAGCTACTATCTGACAGGAATCAAAGGATGGGCTGGCGGCTATCAAGCAGTCGCGCTAATCCAAATCTGCTTAACCCTTGTCCTCTTTGTGACATTGCCTCTTTGGAAAAAAGCTGGTGCTCCTCAAGAGCAAGCAGAAGAACAGACGGAATCCTCTCACACCTCGCTAAAAGATGTTTTGAAAATCAAAGGGGTTCCTTTTGTACTCTTAGCTTTCTTCGGATACTGTGCTGCGGAGTCTACGATTATCCTTTGGGCTAGCAGTTATCTTGTAACCTGCCGTAGTGTAGATATGATAACTGCTGCAAAATTCGGAGCTCTTTTTCTGATTGGTATTACCATCGGACGTTTCCTTAGCGGTTTTATTTCTGAAAAATTAGGAGACCGCAAAATGATTCGCCTTGGCTGCTCTATTTTTCTTGTTGGAATTATACTGGTAATCTTGCCAGTTCCATCAGGTACTTTTGCCTTTGTTGGCTTAATTCTGTCAGGTCTTGGATGTGCTCCGATTTATCCGGCCATTATTCACTCTACACCTGCAAACTTTGGAGCAGAACACTCCCAAGCGATTGTAGGAATTCAAATGGCAAGTGCCTATGTTGGTTCTACCTTTGTGCCACCTCTTTTTGGGGTCATCGCTTCCCAACATATGGAAATATTCCCTTACTTTTTGTTGGTGTTTGCTTGCTTAATCATTGTAATGTCAGAAAAGCTTAACCGAGCTATCAAATCATAACACAAAAGAAGGTTTCAAAATCAGTTTTGATATGAAACCTTCTTTTTTCGTTATTTGATAAATTTTACTTCTGGATAAATTTTCTGCTTCGCAGCTTCTTTCTTCTCGTTATAAATCACTTTTTGTTCTTCAAACAGATTTCTTCCTTGTGAATCAATGGATACGATCAATGGACCAAATTCTTTTACTTTGCAGCACCATAATGTTTCAGGCATACCAAGTTCATCCCAGTGATGTTCTGCAATATACTCCACTTCTGTGGCTGCAACCACTGCACATCCTGCTGGAAATACACAATGGATTGCACCAAATTCTTTACACGCACGTTCTGTATTTGATCCCATGCCACCTTTTCCAACAATCACACGTACTCCTGTTTCTTTCGTAAATTCATATTCAAATTTTTCCATTCTCATAGAAGTTGTTGGTCCAATCGAAACCATTTCATATTGATCTTCTGTTCCTTCGATTTTGCGAACAATTGGTCCTGCATGAAAAATTGCTTTGTCTTTAATATCATATGGAAGTTCTCTTCCATATTCTACTAAGCGGCGATGTGCCACATCTCGACAAGTCATCAAGTCTCCATCCAACCATACAATATCTCCTATTTTTATTTCCGCAAGATCTTCCCTTGTTACAGGTGTTACAAGTACCTTTTTATCGCCTCTGATTTCAATCATTTCTCGTTCCTCCTATTCATTATACTTCCAAGTAGAATGTGTATCACATGTGACATGCAAATCACGATCAATGATTATATGACCTCTGCGGTGTGACCAGCATCCTACGTTTACAGCAACTCCAATGGTCGATGGATGACGTGCTGTATTTTCAATATTTACACCCATAACAGAATATTTTCCGCCCATACCTTGAGGTCCTAAACCAATTTCATTGATTCCTTCTTCTAAAAGTCGTTCCATCTTTGCTGCGTTCTCATTTTCATTATGCGAACCAATTGGACGCATAAGTGCCTTCTTGGAATTCAATGCTGCAGTCTCTACAGAAGTTCCGACTCCGACTCCTACAAGAAGTGGTGGACATGCATTTAATCCGTATGTTGTCATCTGGTCTAATACAAAATCAGTAATCCCTTCATATCCTGCACCTGGCATCAATACCATTGCTTTTCCTGGAAGTGTACAGCCGCCTCCAGCCATATATGCATAAATTTCACAGCTATCACTATTTGGTACAATGTCCCACCAAACTGTAGGTGTACCTTTCCCTACATTTTTCTTTGTGTTATACTCGTCAAATGTCTGAACGGAGTTGTGACGTAATGGCGTTGCAAAGGTTGCCTGTACCACTGCATCTGTTAATAGTTCTTCTAGCTCATTGATGTATGGGAAATTTGTTCCACATTTAAGCCAAAATTGTAATACCCCTGTATCTTGACAACTTGGTCGATTCAATTCCACTGCTAGTCCTTGATTTTTCATCATTGTTTCATAAATAACTTTTGGAAGAGCTGCATCTTCTTTTTTTCCTAATTCTTCTAACTTTTCTATAACATCATCTGGCAATTTTTTTCCAATGTGTCCTACAAAATCTGCGATGATGTCTGTTAATTGCTTTACGCCTTCTGCTTTCATAATTTAAACCTCCATTTTCTATGTATCACAAATTCCCTTATGGATAAAATGGGAACAAAATTGGTAATAAAACCATACATATTACAAACGATACCAAAATAAGTGGTACTCCAGCTTTTACATAATCCTTAAATTTGTATCCACCTAAACCAACTACCATTGTATTTGCCGGCATTCCGATTGGTGTTGCATATGCACAAGAACCTGCAATTACAGTTGCAATCACGACAGCTCTTGAATCTGCTCCTAAACTATTTGCCAAAGATACGGCAATTGGAAGCATCAATGCCGTTGTAGCTGTGTTCGACATAAAATTCGTTAGTAAGCAAGTTACAACGAATATCACAAATAATAAAATGATTGGGTTTGGATTCGCTCCAAGTAAGTGTACAATCTTGTCTGCCACTAAAATTCCTGCTCCTGTTACCTCTAGTGCCTCTGCAAGTGCAAGAGAACCACCAAATAAAAGCACTACCTTTAAGTCAATGGATTTCAATGCTGACTTTTCTGAAATAACACCTGTTAAAACCAAAACGCACGCTCCTATGCAAGCAGATACTTGAATCGAAATTCCAATTGCATCTTCAAAAATCATTGCAAGCACAACTAAGATCAAAATAACCAACGCTGCATTCTGTTTCCATTTTGGCACATTACTAAAATCATGCTTTTCTTCAATATCATTTCCTACAGCTGTTACCGTTGTATTTGGCAGTAGCTTATAACCAATTACAACAAAATATAAAATGCCCATGATCAACATTGGTACTCCAATTGGTGCATACATAAAGAAGCTGGTCTTTATTCCCAATTCCTGTAATGCATTTACTCCCATCAAATTTCCTGGGGCACCAATGATTGAAAGGTTCCCGCCTAAAGCTGCTGCAAACACTAATGGCATGAGTAAACGGCTTCTTGAATATCCTGCCTCATCTGCAATTCCGCAAACAACAGGAATTAAAACTGCTGCTGTTCCTGTGTTGGAAAGAAATCCTGACATAACTCCTACAATAACCATAATTGCAACAATTAAAATCCTCTCACTCTTTGCGAATTTTGTGACAAGACCGCCAATTTTATTTGCCATTCCTGTTTCAAACAATGCTTGCCCTACGACAAACATTCCGACACAGAGAATCACATTACTATTTACATATCCCTTAAACGTAGTCTCTGCATCCAGAACGCCAGTCAGGTTCAGCCCTATCGCAACAATAGTTGCGGTCAGCCCCAATGGAATTTTTTCAAGAATAAAGCTGATAATCGCAAATCCCAAAAATAATAACGTAATTGTTGTTGGTGACATATATTTCCTCCTCATATCGTATTCGTATCGGCCAATATCTTTTTGATGTCTTTATTTTATCTCCTGTATATGCATTTGTACATTTAATAATTTTAAGCTTTCCATAAATATTATTTATGCTATAATCCAAGTATGATTAAGACTGAAAGGAGCTTTCTATGACGCTGATTCAATTAAAATACTTTTGTTCTGCCTGCCGCTGTCATAGTCTTACTGGCGCTGCAAATGAAATGTTTGTCACACAACCAGCGATTTCCCTCGCCATCAAAGAACTAGAAACAGAATTTGGAATTGTTTTATTTAATCGTCAAAATAATAAACTCACGCTAACAACAGATGGGGAACTCTTTTATGAAAAAGCAGTTTATATTTTGGAATATTGTAATGAAATGCAATATGAAATGGATAACCATGGTAAAGCAAACCGCACACTTCGCGTGGGCATTCCACCCATTTTGAGTAGCATCTTTTTTCCTGGAATGCTAGATGCTTATATGGAAGCACATCCTCATTCAAATGTGGTCTTAGAAGAATATGGCTCCGTACGAGCCTGTGATATGATTTTAAATGACGAGCTAGATATCGCTCTCATCAATATGGAAATGTACAATGTCGATCGTTTAGACAGTCACATTCTGTTACACGATCAACTTGTGTTCTGTGTATCTCCTGAGCATCCTCTCGCAGAACATGAATCCGTTACTGCCTCTGATATTCATGGAGAAAATATTATTTTATTCAATAAAGATTCTGTCCAAAATTCCATGCTGAAATCTCGTTTTGATGCAAATAATGTTCGACCAAATATTGTTATGCAAGGAAGTCAATTGTATACGATTATTAATTTTATCCGCAAAGGAAACTGTGGCTGTTTTCTTTATGAAAGCATTATGGCGGGCTTGCCAAAGTTTAAGGCGATACCGTTGGTACCGCCTCTCAAAACAGATATTGGAATCGTATGGAAAAAAGGACGCTATATTACCTCGCAAATGCAAGACTTTATCCAGTTTTCACAAAATTATTGGAATCCAAAATAATATAAAATTAATGTTCATGTTGTCTTAAGTATTTTTCTCTTGTGGCCATTCCGCCACGGATATGTCTCTCAGACTTGTTCACGTCGAGAACTTTTCTGACCTCGTGAGCAAGCGAGGGATTAATCTTGAGAATTCTTTCGGAGATGTCTTTATGTACTGTACTCTTGCTTATCCCAAAATTTTTCGCGGTTTGTCTCACTGTTGCATTATGTTTTATGATATAGCTTGCAATTTCCACTGCACGCTCTTCAATGTAATCTTTCATAATCCAATCCCTGCATAGTTTGTTTTTTACAATTTATGCAAGAGATTTTTCAGTTATTCAAACTCTTTCCGTTCAGCATCATTTTCTAATTGATTTCAACTGCATTCTTCCTTATAATATAAAATTGCTGGTGTCACACAGACACCAGCATTGAAAGGAGAACAAATAATATGAATAATACGATGGAGAAAAGATACGGGCTCCTTACTGCCATTTCAATGGTTGTTGGAATTGTAATTGGCTCAGGTATCTTCTTCAAGACTGAGGCTGTCCTTAAAATAACCGGTGGAAATGCAATCACAGGTGTGCTTTCACTTTTGATCATAGGTATCATCGTTTTTTTCTGTGTATACACATTTAGTCTTTTGGCACAGAAACATGCAAAAATAAATGGAATTCTAGATTATGCCGAAGCTGCTTATGGAGAAAAATATGCATACTATTTAGGATGGTTTATGACATTTGTATATACACCCGGCATTACTTCTGTTTTAGGCTATGTATCTGCAATGTATCTTTGCTCTTTATTTGGATTCGATGCAACCGGTGGCGAAACAATGGTAATTGCTTCCTTCATTTTAATTGGTGATGCTTTCTTAAATGCTGCCTCTCCAAAACTTGCAGGAAAAGCACAAGTATCTACTACTTTTATCAAGCTGGTTCCACTGCTTCTTCTGGCAGTCGTGGGCATTTGTGTTGGACTTTCCAATGGACAATTAGTCGCTAACTTCCAGCTTGCAAGCTCATCCGACGTTTCTGTCTTAGGTGGATTGAGTGCTTCTGTTGTATCACTCGCATTTGCCTTTGAAGGTTGGATACTTGCAACTTCAATCAACGCAGAATTAAAAGAACCAAAGAAAAACTTACCTCGTGCATTGATCTTAGGTACTCTTATTATTGTGGTAGTTTATATTGTTTACTACCTTGGAATCTGTGGTGCAATTTCTATGGATGAGTTAATGTTATATGGATCTACACAAGCATTTAAAAACATTTTTGGTAATTTATTTGGAACCTTGCTTACCGTATTTATTGTTATCTCTTGTTTGGGAACTACAAATGGCCTTATGATGGCAAATGTCCGAAATATGTATTCCATTGCTATGCGTGGTCATGGACCTAAACCTGAATTTTTTGCGCGCATTGATGAAACAACGAATATGCCTGTCAACTCGACATTTTTGTCTGCATTGATTTCTATGGCATGGCTCGTTTACTACTATGGTGCGAACTTGAGTACGAATTGGTTTGGATTCTTTTGCTTTGACTCTGGAGAGCTTGTAGTCATTGCAATGTATGCTTTTTACATTCCAATCTTCTTTAAAATGTATCAAGACAAAGAAGCAAATGCATTCAAACGCGTTCTTGTTCCAACCCTTGCGATTATGAGCAGTATTTTTTTAATTGGCTGTGCTTTTTATGCACATGGCATTGTAAAGTATCAAGAAGCTGCAGCGAAGGGAGAATTCGCATTTCCAGTACTTGCATTTTTCATTGTCACTGGCATTCTTTTATTCATTGCAAAATTTTTCTACAATCCGAAACACAAATCATAACAAAAATGGATGTTACTCTCACGGAGCAACATCCATTTTTATAATCTCTAACGCATCTGCAAATATCTTTTCTTCGCTGCACACAGCAATTCGATATCCTTCTAAACAATATTCCTTTATCTGACATTTCTGCAGTTCTCCTGCTCGGAAAACGCGTACTGCTTCTCCTAGTTCTATATCAAATGTTCGAAAGTCGATACTTGCTCCCTCTCCTGTCATTTTCACATAAGCTTCCTTCATGGTCCAGATTCTAAAAAATGCTTCATCACGCTCTGTTTCTGCCACACTGTTTAGAAAGCGCTGTTCTTTCTCTCCAAAGAATCGTTCTGCAATCCGCTTTGGACTTTCCTTGATTTTCTCTATATCGCATCCAACCGCTTGCGTTCCCACTGCACATACCACAAATGCTCCCGAATGGGACAAATTAAATTGCAGTCCTTCTATCTGTGGCTTACCATGTACTCCATAAGACACTTCTTTTCCTAAGCATTCATAACGAAACAGGACTTCCTGTAAAAGAAGTCCTGCTGCTAGGCTCTGCTTACGACCTAATCTATTCTGCTGTCTCATTATTTTTTGTTTCCGCTGCTCTGAAAGCCCTTCTAAAATAGATGGTTCTTCTAACGGATCTGGTAACGCCGAACAATTAACCACGTATACATTTACCATATACTATTTCGCCTCTACTTGTTTACAATTTTCCATTAAGAATTCTGCAATGGCACCTTTCATAAGCACTTCTTTGATTGTTTCTTCCCCATATAATTCTTCGAATTCTTCTGGATCTGTGTATCCATATTGTGATGCATATTTCGCTAATCCTTCTTCATATGCTTCCAATGTAATTGAAATATTTTCTTTTTCTGCAATCAACTCAATTGCATATTCTTGTGTGAGTGTTGTTTTCGCCATTTCTTCAATTGTTTGTCCATAAGCTGCTTCCACAAATGCATCTGTTTCCATGCCGTACATTGCTGCAACAGCACTCATTTGTGTTTCGATTTCTTCGATTTTTGCATTTAACGCATCTTCTGCAAATTCTTTCACTTCACATTGTGCAATCAATGCTGTCCATACTTTTTGTTCCAATTGTGACTCTGCTGTTGCTGCATTGGATACTTCTAAGTCTTCTTTTACTTCCGCACGGAATTCGTCTAATGTAGTCGCTGTTTTTGAAAGTTCTGGAAGTAACTCTTCTGTCAATTCTGGTACAATTACTTCTGTAATTTTATGAATTGTAATTGTAAATACAGTTTCAGCTCCAGCCATATCTGGATTGTTTTGATATTCCTCTGGGAAAGTTACATCGATATCAAATGTTTCTCCTGTGCTATGTCCAATGATTCCTTCTTCAAATCCTGGAATCATCACACCAGAGCCTAATTCTAATGTTTGATTTTCTGCTGTTCCGCCATCAAATGCAACGCCATCTAATTTCCCACAGAAATCATAAACAATCACGTCACCTTCCTGACAAGGACGATCTGTAATTTCATTTGATGTAGCAAGTGTTTCTAATGTAGATTGAATGCTGTATTCAATATCTTGCTCTGTCACTTCATCCGCAACAACTTTTTCTACTTCTAATCCTTTGTATTTTTTGATTGTAATCTTATCGTTGGAAATTGAACCACTTGCACATCCTGTTACCAATGTAGCTGCACAAATTCCAAGTGCAATCATACTTCCTAATTTCTTTTTCATATTCTTCTCCATTTCTATCTTTATTGTCAAAGGTTCTTTCATTATATCATATTTCAAAGTTTTGAAAAGTCTTTTTCGAAAGGCTTGCACTTCGCTACAAAGAATGTTAAAATTATCCGTATGTAAAGTTTATGAATTACATAAGAATATTTAGTTTTAGGGAGGTCTATCGTGACAACTTGGCAAATCGTGATGATCGTAGTAATCGTTCTTTTAGTAGCAGCAATCGTTGCTTTATATTTCTTCGGAAAGAAAACTGAAAAGAAACAAGCAGAACAACAAGAACAAATGAAAGCAATGGCACAAAATGTATCTATGCTTGTCATCGACAAGAAGCGTATGAAGATTAAAGATGCTGGTCTTCCAGCAGTTGTGTTAGAAAGCACACCTAAGTACCTTCGTAGAGCAAAAGTAGCTGTTGTAAAAGCAAAAGTGGGACCAAAGGTTATGACATTAATGTGTGATGAAAAAATCTTCCCATATGTACCAGTGAAAAAAGAAGTAAAAGCAGTTGTAAGCGGACTTTATATTACAGAAGTAAAAGGAATCAGAGGTCCTCTTGATACACCTGAAAAGAAAAAAGGCTTCTTTGCTCGTTTCAAAAAAGAAAAATAAGACCTAAAAAAGATTGTGCTTTTTCGCACAATCTTTTTTTATACCTATTTTTAAAATGTCATCTTTTCATCTAATGAAAAATCTTTATTCGTACGTGACTTCACATTAATGCGAATCGTACAATCTGCAACTGGTTCATGCTCCACATCCATTGCGTACTCTACACGAATATTCATATTTTCTTCTGTAATATCCAACATCATATCTGTTGTGTAAATTCCCAGATTCAACTGTCCAAACATCGTGCTATATAAACATGTATGATGTTCATTTTTTTCAAAGATCATGTGCATATTCATTGCACCTTTCTTTGTTACTTCTACCGTTTGGTTTTCATTAATCTGAATACGTGTTTTTGTAACTTTCGCATACCCTTCCAATACTTCTTCCATGAAGATATAATGTTTTCCATCTTTAAAGTAATAAGTACCTGGGCTAAGGACTTCAACTGGTTCATCATCACTATTCTCCATCTCATTCACGGCCATCTGCAGACCGGAAATACTTACTAATACATCTTTTGTCATATCTACTCCTAATATTCTTCAATTGGAATTTGTTTTGTTTGCTCAATATCATATGGCAAAATAGAATTGGCAAATTCTTTAAATTTATCTGCCGCATCACTTACATAAAATGAATACGAGCCATGCTCCATCGTTTCTTTATTTTCCATATCATAATCGCGTAAAAGTCGTTTTAAATCCATGGCTGTCTCATAAGCTGGATTTACTAAATTAATTTTGTCCCCTACATACTCACGAATCTTCGTACGAAGCAGTGGATAATGTGTGCATCCCAAAATCAATGTGTCAATATCTGAATGCTTCATATCTGACAAATAATAGTCGATAATCTCATCTGTCACATGATGTTTACGAAAACCTTCTTCCACAAGCGGAACAAATAACGGACATGCTTTTCCCACTACAGAGACTTCTGCATCAAAGCTTTTCATAATTTTTTCGTACATGGCACTACGAACTGTTGCCTCTGTACCAATCACGCCAATCTTCTTAATCTCCGTTGCAGAAAGTGCAGCTCTTGCACCTGGTTCTACTACCCCTAAAATCGGAATTTCATTCTCTGCTCGTACAACATCTAATGCCAGAGCACTTGCTGTATTACAGGCAATTACAATTGTCTTTACCCCTTTTGTCTTTAAAAATTCTATGATTTGTCTGGAATAACGGATGATATTATCCTTTGATTTACTTCCATAAGGAACACGTGCTGTATCCCCAAAATATACAATATTTTCATGAGGTAAATGACGCATAATCTCACGTGCTACGGTCAGTCCGCCAACCCCTGAATCAAATACACCAATTGGTGCTGATCTATCTATGTTCATTTTCAATGTTTTCACCTCTTAAAACTTTACTGCTGTCCTTCATTCTACCTGTTCCAGACATAGTTTTCAACCCCATTAGCACGAAAAAAGAAGTTCTGAAAAAGATTCCAGAACTTCTAGCTTATTTTCTTTCTCGATTAGATTGCTAATGTTTTTGAAACTTCTAACGCATATGGTGAAATTTCTTTTGTCATATTTAATGCTTCATCGATATCAAAGTCAGTATATTCTCCATTTACATAAGACACAACGCGATTTGTTTGTCCTTCAAGTAACAAATCAACTGCTTTTGCACCCATGATGGATGCATATACTCTATCTTGAATTGTTGGAGAACCACCACGTTGCATATGACCAAGGATAGAAGCTCTTGTTTCAAGACCTGTTGCTTCTTCAATTCTTTGTGCCATATTGATAGAATCACCAACACCTTCTGCGTTGATAATGATGTAGTGTTTTTTACCACGTTTTTTATTTTTGATAATATCAGCAATAATCGCATCTTCATTGTATCCGTGTTCTTCTGGTAAAAGAATACGTTCAGCACCATTGGCAATACCACACCATAATGCAAGATGTCCTGCATGTCTACCCATAACTTCGATGATACTACATCTTTCATGTGATGTAGATGTATCACGAATCTTATCGATTGCTTCCATTGCTGTATTTGCTGCTGTATCAAAACCAATTGTATATTCTGTACATGCAATATCTAAGTCGATTGTTGCTGGAATCCCTACAACATTTACGCCATATTGAGCTAATTTTTGTGCACCTGCGAAAGATCCATCTCCACCGATTACTACCAATCCTTGGATACCATATTTCTTCAAGATTGCAGCTGCTTTTCTTTGACCTTCTTCTGTACGCATTTCCTTACATCTTGCAGTTTGCAAAATAGTACCTCCGCGTTGAATTGTGTCTGAAACATCCCCAGCTGTCATATCGATGATTTCTTCTCTTAATAATCCATGAAATCCACGACGAATCCCTCTTACTACTAAACCTTTCGATAAAGCAGATCTTACTACGGAACGAATTGCTGCATTCATACCTGGAGCATCTCCACCGCTTGTTAAAATCCCGATTGTGTGGATTGTATCTGTCATGTTAAGTTCACCTTTCATTGTTGCCCTCCAAATTCCTCATGTGTATATATATATAATTGTTTTCATTTTTATACAATTCTATACTAAGGCTTAAATATTTTCAATGCTTTTTTCAACGACTTTTACACGATTTTCTCCGTATTCTTTCGTCAATTTGCCGAAAAGCACCTTATCTACATGCACATTTCGGTTCATTGGAAGCCGTTTAATTGCCTTTTCCTTTGCACAGTAGATAACCACTTGATCCGTTCCTTCTGAATATCGAATGCTATCTAAAAATCGGCTTTCTTCTTTTTGATAACTCTCAATATCTGGAAATTGAATCCAGAGTTCACAAGGCACCTGCTCAAAAGCAACGATAGATTCACAAATCAATTTACTTGCATTATCATCTTCCTCTGACACACGACCGCGAACAAATACTTTGATATCTTCATTGAGATACATTCGATATTTTTCGTATTCTCTTGGGAAGATTACAACTTCTACTGTCCCAACCAAATCTTCTATGGTCAAAAATGCCATAGTCTTATTTGTTTTGGTATGTTTGATTGTCTTTGCTGTGATCATTCCACCTACGATTTCTTTTGCACCGTCATGCACTTTTGTTCTTCCGCTTTCCTCATCTAATTGGAAGTCCAGAGTTGTTGCACTAATATTCTTTCTCCACTTTTGCTCATACTCTTCCATCGGGTGTCCGCTTACATAGATGCCTAGCACTTCTTTTTCAAATGCAAGCAACGTCTCTTTTTCATATTCTCCTACATCTGGTAAACGAATATCAAACTCTTTCTTTTGTTCCTCACTTACAATATCAAACAGAGACATTTGTCCCGTCATAGAATATTTTCGTTCTTGATTTACCTGATCCATGATCTTCACATAAATGATCATCAGCTGCTTTCTAGTGCCTTCCAGACTATCTAGCGCACCTGCTTTGATAAAACTTTCAATGGTTCGTTTATTTACTTCTTTTCCTGATAAACGTTCAATGAAATCTTTCAAATGTTTAAATGGACCATTTTTTTCTCGTTCTGTAATAATTGCTTCAATCACAGGACGACCAACACTTTTAATCGCTGCGAGCCCATAGCGAATTTGATTTCCGTCAACGGAGAATCTTCCTTCCCCACGATTGATATCTGGTGGTAGAATTTCGATTCCCATTTGTCTGCAAGTATAAATATATTCTGATACTTTTCCAGAGTTATCAATCACGGATGTCATAAGAGCCGCCATAAATTCCACTGGATAATAATGCTTCAAATAGGCTGTCTGGTAAGATACTACCGCATATGCTGCCGCATGGGATTTGTTAAATGCATATTTTGCAAAATCGATCATCTCATCATAAATCTTATTTGCAATTTCTTCGGAAATTCCATTGGCAATACAGCCTGGTACTCCTTCTTCTGGATTTCCATACACAAAGTTCTGACGTTCTTTCTGCATGACATCCCCTTTTTTCTTTGACATGGCACGACGTAGCAAATCACTTCGTCCTAATGTGTAACCAGCCAAATCACGTACAATCTGCATTACCTGTTCCTGATACACGATACAACCGTAAGTTGGTGCTAAAATTGGTTCTAGCTGTGGACAATCATAGGTAATCGTATCTGGATTGTTTTTCCCTTTAATATATTGTGGAATAAAATCCATTGGACCTGGTCGGTATAAAGAAATCCCCGCTATGATATCTTCCAGACTTTGAGGCTTCAATTCTTTCATGAAACTCTTCATCCCAGCACTTTCTAACTGGAATACCCCATCTGTCTTTCCTGTTCCAATAGAATCCAACACTTCTTTATCATCATAATCAATATGATCGATCTCAATTTTCTTGCCAGTATTTTTTTCAATCAATTGCACTGCATTTTGAATTACAGTTAACGTACGAAGGCCTAAGAAGTCCATTTTCAAAAGACCAAGCTCTTCCAACGTAGTCATGGTAAATTGTGTTGTTACAGAACCATCTGATCCAAGAGATAATGGAACATATTCATCTACTGATTTCTGACTGATTACAACTCCGGCTGCATGCATAGAGGAATGACGTGGCAATCCTTCCAAACGTTTTGACATATCAATCAAAACTTTTACCTGTTCATCTGTTTCATACAAAGTACGAAGTTCACTATTCATCTTCAATGCTTTTTCCAATGTAATGTTGAGTTCTGTTGGAATCATTTTGGAAATGCTATCTACAAATGCATATGGTAAATCCATAACACGCCCAACATCTCGAATCACTCCACGCGCAGCCAGCGTACCAAATGTAACAATCTGTGCTACACGGTCTGCACCATATTTTCTTACAACATAGTCAATCACTTCCTGTCTTCTTTCGAAACAGAAGTCAATATCAATATCGGGCATGGATACACGTTCTGGATTAAGGAAACGTTCAAACAGCAATTGGTACTTGATTGGATCGATATTGGTAATTCCCAAACAATAAGAAACAATACTTCCCGCTGCCGAACCACGTCCTGGCCCTACCATGATTCCGTGGTCTCTGGCATATTTAATAAAGTCCCAAACAATGAGGAAATAATCTACATACCCCATCGTCTTAATAACATTCAATTCATAGTTCAATCGGTCAGCCAATGCACCTGTTTGCACACCATAATGCAGTTCCAAACCTTCAAAACATAATTTATTCAAATACTCCCAAGATGTATATTCTTCTGGCACATCATACTTCGGTAATTTTGTGACACCAAATTCAATCTCCACATGACAACGGTCTGCAATCTTCTGCGTATTTTCAATTGCTTCCAACGCGTATGGAAATAACGCACGCATTTCATCTTCTGATTTTACGAAATACTGACCGCCTTCATAGCGCATACGATTTTCATCATCCAGCTTTTTACCTGTCTGAATACAAAGCAAAATATCATGTGGCTTCTCATCTTCTGCGTAAGTGTAGTGAACATCGTTCGTTGCAACAAGCTCAATACCTGTCTCTTGAGATAAACGAAGTAATTGTGGATTTACCACCGCCTGTTCCTGCATACCATGATCTTGCAATTCCAGGAAAAAATTATTTTTTCCAAAAATGCCTTCATAACGCTTTGCTGCTGCCAACGCTTCCTCATACATACCTCGTAAGAGATTTCTTTGCACTTCTCCTGCAAGACAAGCGCTCAGTGCTATGATCCCTTCATGATACGTTTCTAACAGTTCCATATCTACACGTGGCTTGTAGTAATATCCCTCTACAAATCCTTTTGATACGATCTTGATCAAATTCTCATATCCTTTTTGATTCTCTGCAAGCAATACCAAGTGGTAATAACGATCATCGCCACTTCCTCCTGCTGTCTTGTCAAAACGGGAACCTGGAGCCACATACACTTCACATCCGAGAATCGGTTTGATGCCAGCCGCTTTTGCTGCACGATAAAAATCAATCACACCATACATTACACCATGATCTGTAATGGCTGCACTGTTCATTCCTAACTCTTTTACGCGCGCAACATATTCTTTAATTTTATTTGAACCGTCCAACAAACTATACTCTGTATGGACGTGTAAATGTGCAAAACTCATATTTTGTCTCCTATAAAAAAGAGTGCCATTGTACTGGCACTCTTCTGCTTGCTATTAGCCGTTAATCATGAAATCGATTAATTTCTTTGTATCAGCTGGTTCATAAGCAATAATTTCTAATTCTGGAATTTCACCATTCGAAAAAATGTTAGCCATTGATACATATTGTGAAAGTTTTGATTTTAAGTTTAATCTGTCACCTTCACCTGTTACTAATTCTACTTTTCCTTCGCAGCTATCAACTACTTCAAAAAACTTTTCTATGTTTGTAATATTTTGTACTTTCATGTTAAATTTTCTCCTTTCAAAATAAATCTGCTATCAAAAACAATTATATCTTATTTTTTTCGAATTGCAATGCTTTTTTCGCCGATTTCAATCTTTTGTTCCTTCAACAAACGACCTACCGCACGCTTAAATGCATTCTTGCTTAAGCCAAATTCTCTTTTAATAATTTCTGGATCTGCTTTGTCTGTAAATGGAAGTGTTCCGCCATAGCTTTCCATTGCACGTAAGATCATTTCTGCATCTTTATCCATTTGCATTGGAATCTTTTCTCGCACGCTTAAATCTAATTTTCCATCTGCTTTTACAGCTGTAACTCTTGCTTTTACAGTTTGTCCCACACGAAGTCTTCCAAATGCTTCTTTTTTAGGAATCAATGCAGAGTATTTGTTATCAACTGCTACAAACATACCAAACTCTTCGCTGCTGTCATAAATGATTCCTTCTACCATATCGTCTTTTTGGTATGGTGAATCTTGACTTAACATATCATATACTCTCATGGTTGCACAAAGACGTTCGCTCTTATCGATGTAAAGTGATACTAAACATTTATCCCCTTTCATCACTTTTGCTGTCTGTTGTTTAAATGGAAGGAATAAATCTTTTTCCAATCCCCAGCTTAAAAACGCACCAAATTTACCAGTGTCTGCGACTTCTAACACTGCAATCTCTCCAACTTCCAACATTGGCTTATTTGTTGTTGCAATCAAACGGTCATCTGAATCTTTGTATAAAAATACTTCAATTGGATCTCCTAACTCAATCCCTGCAGGAACTTGTTTTTTTGGAAGTAATACTCTCTCTTCATCATTTCCTAAATAAACTCCAAAATCTACCTTTTTTACTACTGTAAGTACTTGTGTTTTTCCTAATCTCATCACTTTAGTTTTCTCCTATAAACTCTACAATTGCGTACAAATTCTCTTCCGTATCGCATAATTCCACTACAATGCGCCCATCTTCTACTGCCTGTTTCAGTACAATCTTGTCTCCGTATACCGCAGGTTTCTTATATTCTACCCTTAGCTTTTTCACACAATATGTATCTGGCAGCACTTCACATGCCATCTGAACATACTGACTATTATTCACATGATTGTTTGTATCAATATGATACTTACGAACAGAAAAAGTGTCAACCACTAACGCTGTTTCTGGGCAACTAATTTTTCTGGAAACCTTCTCCATTTCAAGGGCTGGTGCCACATCATACAATGCTTTCTCTTCCTCATCAATCTTTACAGGACGTCCTGTTTCCGTATCGATATATACCCAAAGCGAATTAGCATAAGCAAGCATCTCGCCGTCTTTCGTCTTCATCGTAAAATTTCTTGGTCCAATCACGCCTTGAAATCCACTCGCCCATGTAGCCACTTCAATTTCCTCTGTAATTTTGGGAAAACGATTGATTTCCACCTGCCACGCATTTAACACCCATGCACGATGTTTCTTTCGTAGCTGTTCTGCTCCTGCTCCCAATTTATTGGAATCTTCACTGGTACAATCTTGAAAATAATTGATGATACTGCTGAGCCTTACTTTTTCTGTTGCATCACATTCACTAAATCGAATACTACTTTTCATCTTGTACATTTTTTACTCCTCCGCCACGAAACTACTTTCCACTTGAATGACACATTGATAACGTTCATCTTGTTCATGCATTCTTTTTCTTACCTGCTGACAAAGTCGATTTTGCTGTGCCTCGTCATAAGAAAATGGAACTACCATATCAAAGATCAAATTAATCTGATGTTGTCCATCTACCATACGAAAATCATGAATAGATGTATTGGAATCTAATTCCGCTACTACTTTCTCTACCTGATTCTTTATCATCACTCTACGTGGATCACTGACTTCAATCGGATCCATATGAATCACCAGATAGATTCCTAATTCTTTCAAAGCATCTCGTTCCACACAATCAATGATTTCATGTGATACTTCAATATCTACATCATTTGGAACTTCTGCATGTACGGATGCCATGCTTCTCCCTGGTCCATAATTATGTACGATCAAGTCATGCGTACCACAGATTCCCTCATAAGATTCTACAAAATCAGTTACTCTTTTATGTACATCTTTGGAAACCGCCTGACCAAGAAGTGGCTCAATGGTATCTCGCGCTATTCCTATCCCTGCCCACATTACGACCAGAGATACTCCTACTCCAATAATTCCATCTATGTTGATTCCTGCGATACGAAATACAAGAAGTGATACGATAGTTGCGGATGTAGTTATCACATCTCCCATAGCATCTGCAGCTGTTGCAAGCATCACTTTGGAATCAAGCTTTTGTCCTAATTTCTTATTAAATAGTCCAAGCCATAATTTCACTCCAATGGATAATCCCAATACAATAAGCGAAATCATATGAAATTTTAATTCTTGCGGCTGTCGAATTTTACCAATGGCATCTTTCAAAAAATTGATTCCCACTTCAATAACCAGAAAAGAAACAACTAATGCAGCCACATATTCCATTCTTCCATGTCCAAATGGATGTTCCTCGTCTGCCGGCTTATTTGCCATTTTTACAGCTGCAAAGCCAATAACGGATGAACCTGCATCAGACAGATTATTAAATCCATCTGCCACAATAGAAATACTATTCATCCATGAACCAATCATAAATTTTGCTAGAAATAGAAGCACATTACAAAAGATGCCTACGATACTTGCCAATATGCCATAGGCAGTACGCACAGACATCTTATTTGTCTCTTCGTATTCCTTCACAAAACATCTTACTAAAAAGTTTGTCATATGTCCTCCTTCAATTTTAGAAGAAAAACCACCTCACACGAAATGGTGTTGTTGCTGTAATACGGTCATAAGTATCTTCTTCCAGCACTTCTTCTAATTGCTTTTTCCCCTCCTCCGGAACAACTGCGTGTACCGTATCAAAAAAACATAAATTCGGATACAATACACACCACCAATTCTGCCCTTGGGCTTCTCCGATTTCTATCCGCAGTGCCTCATAAGTTCCTGCTGGAAATGTAATGTCTCCATATGTTTTTTCAGGGAATTTGCATGTCATTATCTTTGCACAAACAGGATATGTAAATCCCTCATTCTGTATCAGTTCTTCTGCAATCGCTTCAATTTCTTCTATATGAGAAACTACCCAAGCCTTTGTCATTTCCAAACTATCAGACGTTGGAAGTTCTTCTCGCATATATTGCAGCACTGCTTCCTTCACTTTCATTTTGAGATTTTGATCTTCCTCTTCATCGCTGTTTGCCAACACATGAAAACGAAGCACCTCTTTTGCTAAATCTTGTTGTGCAAAAACTTCCTGTTCTCTCCCGTACCATAGTCCTACGATGACGAGAGCGAACAAGATTCCGATTACCATACAATGTATTTGTTTTCTATCTTTCATATAATACCTCCAATTTCTATTGAAAGTATTGACGAATCCGAAAACTTTATACGGTATTCCTAATTTTTTTCACGAATCGTATGGCTTACTGTCTTTACTTGGTTATCGATGTGTGTACGAATATTTCGTTTTGCATTTTCTTTATCTCTCATTTCAATACTTCTGATAATTTCCTGATGCTCTTCTAACAAAATATGATGCACTTCTTTTCGTTTCAAATATTCCACGCGATAACGATACATTTGCTCACGCAAATTATATAAAAGCTGCACAAGTCTTTGGTTATCTGTTGCAAAATAAATAATATCGTGGAACTTCACATCTGCTTCTGCAAATTCCGTTACATCTCCACCTTTCAAAGTAATTTCAAATTCTTTCGCTGCTTCTTTTAACTGTGCAATCTCTTCTTCCGTAATTCGATCACAGGCAAGGTCTACTGCCAGCTCTTCTAACGACCCACGTACTTCCAATACGTCACGAAGACTCTTTTCTGTAATCTCTGCAACTTCTGCACCTCTTCTTGGAATCATTAGCACAAGACCTTCTAATTCCAATTTACGAATCGCCTCACGAATCGGAGTACGGCTCACGCCTAACTTATTCGCCAGTTGAATCTCCATCAAACGTTCTCCTGGTTTTAATTCCCCACGCAAAATTGCTTGTCGAAGTGTGTTAAACACAACGTCACGAAGGGGAAGATATTCATTCATGTTTACTTCAAATTTTGATCCCATGTTCATTATCTCCTTGTATTGTGTACGTTTGCTACGTAAATTTGTTTTGCCAAATTCTGTTCACGCAATTTTCTCTGTGCTGCCTTTGCTAATCTACGCTCTGCAAAAATTCCGAAAACAGTTGGACCACTTCCGCTCATCATTGCATTGATCGCACCCGATTCTTTCATTGCATTTTTAATCTGTTCAATCTCTGGATAATCTTCGATCGTTACCTTTTCCAATACATTTCCCATAGAATCGCAAATTTTTAATAAGTCTCCTGCCTCCAAACCTGCTAAAATACCATCAATATCAGGATGTTTTTCAATGACTTGTGAATCAAGTTTTTCATACACAACTTTTGTAGATACACTAATTCCTGGTTTTGCAATCAGCACATAACATTTTGGCAATGGTGGAAGAGGTGTTAAAACTTCTCCAATTCCCTCTGCTAAAACAGTTCCGCGCATAATGCAATAAGGAACATCAGCCCCTAATTGAACGCCTCGTTCCATTAGTTCTTCTCGACTAAGACCAAGCGAGAACAAACGATTCATACCAACAAGAACTGCTGCTGCATTCGAGCTTCCGCCTGCTAACCCTGCAGCGACTGGAATATGTTTTTCCAACTGAATCGACACACCGTATGGAATTTGAAATTCATCTATCAATAATTTTGCTGCTTTGTATGCAATATTATTCTCATCTACTGGAAGATAAAATAAATTTGTTTTTACTTCAATTCCTGGTTCTTCTGTTTTTGACAACGTCACGTTATCGTACAAATAAATAGTCTGCATTACCATTTTTACATCATGATAGCCATTTTCTCTTTTTCCTAGTACATCTAACCCTAGATTGATCTTTGCAAGGGCTTTTAATTCTATGGTATTTAACATGGGAGTCCTCCTATCTTCTATTTTGTACTTGTTTGTATCTTGTATACATTATACTCACAGTATACTCATATTCTCTTTAAAAATCAATAATCTCTCACCTGGTTTTATGCTTTCTCCTGATAATTCATTTACTTCCATAATTGCTTCCACACTTGTGCTATATTTTTTAGCAAGTGTCCACAAATCATCTTCTGGTTTCACGATATATCCCACAATACTAGGTCGTTTTTCCACTTCTTCCATAGAGATTTCTTCTACACGCACGTTTTGAATCATCGGCATCATTCCTGCACGCTCAAAGAAACCATGAAACGCAAGCACTGCTTTCACTTCGATTTCATCTCCGCCCTGCAAGGTAATACTGAGCTGTTCCAGCATGGCAGAAATATAATATTTCATATTTTCTCCCGTTTCACTACATTCTATGAGATAGGAAAACGGTACCATTCCTTGCCAAGTATCAAATGGCATATCATCACTTTCTTTTACATACAAGAAACCAACTTGCAATGCTCCCTCTACACGTACCCCATCTTCCTGTTGTTCCATTCTGTCAATCTGAATTGCTCCATTACTATGACAGATCTGTAAAACATCCTGTTTTAATTCTGGAATTGCCAAACGTTCCATCACTTTGCATTTGGAATGATTTTGCAAAAGCAGCTGCTCATACGCAACATCTTTCTTTTCCAAAATGCAATTTTTTTCTAAAGAATATAAATCTTCCAATAATTCCATTCGTTCTTCTTCGTAAACAGCTATGTAAAGCTGCAGCGTCCCTTCAATTCCGACCACACGCATTTCTCCATCTTCATCCGCACGCACATCCGCATGTGCTTCTTCCAAATACCCTTGTACATGATGATACATATGCTCTTCCACACCATAGCATTCCACTCTGCCTTGATATGGAACAATCTGTTCTACCCAATCAATCTTGCCATCTGGCGATTCATAAAAACAGAACACCAGTAGTTCTCCCAAAAGCTGTACTTCTCCATCTACCAATTTGGTATCTAATTTTCGATTGGCAATGTCTGCCCACAAAAGCACTCCAATAGATTCTTTTGTCCCTGGCAGATTGATTTCCTCCTTCACTCGATAAGTGTCTTTCTTTGACACTTGCAGTTTCAGTAGTTCCATTTCTTTCTGTTTTTTATAAACAGGATAATCACATTCCACATCCATCGGAAGTGCTTCCAAACTTTGATGTTCTGATTCTACCTGCATTTCTACCATAGCTTTCAAGCGAAGTTTTCGCGAATGAACCATAGAAACATTCAGATCCACACGTACACATTTCACATCAAAACTTTTGTCTGCTCCATCTTCAATATAAATCATTTCCTCGAAAGGAAGTTTTCCCTCTAATCCAACAAATCGTGGTTCGATTCCTTCTGCATGATATAAAATCTGGAACTCTATCTGACCTTGCACCATGAGATAATTTTCTACTGGCTTCATGTCCGTAATGCGCGCAATGCCTTCACTCATAACCACCTTTTGCACATCATCTTTGCTATCAGGAATATTGTAATCCTCATCTACCAGAAATTGATTGATTACCTTCTTTCCGATTTGATTTGTTTCCATCTGTCTTGTAATGATTTCCATCTGCCCTCTCCTTTACTCAAATACTACATGCTTATCCACAAATTCCATCTTGATTACAATATATGGATACGTGAGCGTTTCTATGATTTTTTCCTGTTTGGATGGTCCTATTAAATTCGGATGTACATAAATCGCATTTTCTGTTTCATAACATTCCTTCAATTCAATGCTGTATCCGCTGGTTTCCTGTGGTCCATATCCAACCGCAATATAAAGATACTCTCCTTGTGCAAAACTCACTTTAAATGGTTCCTTCTTTCGTTGTTCGATAACATCAACTAGTTCTTCTGGGATTTCTTTCTCTTCCACCACTGTAAATTCAACATCTTTTATCTTCTCTGTAGATAATTTTTTTACAGAACAAGCTGTTACTGTCAGTACCATTATCATAGCTAGTATAAAAAGAAAACGATTTCGCATATTCACTCTGCCACAGACTTTTTACTATCATACACAGCTCCACAAAAAAATAGAACCTCGCCGCTTTGGCGAGATTCTATCTCTATACAAGTGCTGCATTTTTTTGAATGGTTTCTTGAATGATTCCCTGACATCTTGCTCCCAATGTCTTTAATTCTTCACGTTCTAATTCTTTTGGATAAATTGGTGTTCCATATTCTAGGATTACGTGTGTTTTTCGAATCTTTGGCATATGATTTTCAAAGATTTCAGCAGAATTATTAATTGAAACAGGAACAATTGGGCATCCTGTTTTTGTTGCAATCTTCATAGAGCCTTCTTTAAATGACAACATACTTAATTCTTCTCCTGTATTTCGAGTTCCTTCTGGGAAAATGCAAATCGATATTCCTTTTTTCACATACTCAATCGCTTCTAAGATTGTTTTCATACCTTGTCTTGGATCTTCTCGATTTAAAAATAAACAGTACAAATAGCGCATCCACACACGAAGCGATGGTACTTTGTTAATGCTGTCTTTTGCCACAAATCCAGTCAATCTCTTACATTGAATATACATGATCAAAATATCAAAATAACTTCTGTGATTTCCAACAAAAAGTGCTGCTTCTTCTGGAATATTTTCTTTTCCGCGCACAGTGATCTTCACACCTGCAATTTTCAAAAGTACACGAAACGCCCACTGCACAATGCGAAGTGAACTATAATCCTTTGCTTTCGGATTTATTTTTCCAATGATCCATTCTACAAAAAATAATACATAAGAAAAAACTAAAAATGCGATTAAAAATAATGCAAATAAAATTAATCTAATCATCGACTCTTCCCTTCTATTTATCTTCCATACAGCTGTGTTACTTTGCAAAGACCTTCCGCAAGACCTTCTGTCAGCGCCTCTTTGCGATAACGCCATGACCAGTTATCCATGGCTTCTCCTGGTGTATTCATTCGGCCATCTTTTCCAATTCCAAGGATGTCCTGCATTGGAACTACTGCGTATGTTGCAATTGTTCCAAAACATGTACGAAGGAAATCCCAATGAACACTATTTCCATCTGTATTCATATAGCGACGTACTTTGTCTCTGGAATATTCTGTTGCCTCTGCATACCAGCCTTTTGTTGTATTGTTATCATGTGTTCCTGTATAGCATACACAATTTGTTGATGTAAATTGATGTGGCAAGAAAGAGCTTTCATCTGTTGCATCAAATGCAAACTGAAGCACTTTCATTCCTGGGAAATTAAATGCATCACGAAGTGCTTCTACTTCTGGTGTAATGATTCCTAAATCTTCTGCAATGATTGGAAGTCCTTTTCCAAGTTCCTTTTCAATTGCTGTAAATAATGCTTTTCCAGGTGCTTTTACCCATTTCCCGCCAATTGCATTTTCGTCTCCGTATGGCACTGCCCAATAGCTTTCTAAGCCACGGAAATGATCAATACGAAGATAATCTGTTAATTGCAATTGATGGCGTACTCTTGCGATCCACCATTTAAATCCATCCTTTTGATGTGCTTTCCAGTTATAAAGCGGATTTCCCCAAAGTTGTCCTGTTGCAGAAAAATAATCTGGTGGTACTCCTGCAACTACGATTGGATACCCTTTCGTATCAAGTTGGAATAATCCTTGATTTGCCCAAACATCTGCACTATCAAGAGAAACAAACAATGGCATATCTCCAATAATCTCAATTTCATTTTCAGCAGCATACACTTTCACTGCTTCCCATTCCTTGTAGAAAATGTATTGCACAAAATAGTAGTACTTCATCTCTTGTTGGAATTGTACTTTCATCTTCGCTTTCGCTTCTGTCGTTGGATTGCGATACTCTTTTTCCCACTCTAGCCAAGCACGTCCTTCATGAAATTCCTTGCATGACATATAAAGGGCATAATCCTCCAACCAATATGCATGTGCTTTTACAAACGCTGCATATTCTTTTGTTTCTTTAAAACGAGTAAATGCTAATTTTAAAATCTTATTTTTCCAAGAAATCACTTCTCCATAATGCACCATATCCACATCATTTTGTGGAGCATCTTTTAATTCCTCTTCCGTTACTAACTCCATTTCCACCAAATCTTCTGGGCTAATCAACAATGGCTGTCCTGCAAATGCTGAAAATCCTTGATATGGCGAATCTCCAAATCCAGTTGGAGTCAATGGCAATGTCTGCCATAAATGTTGTCCACTCTTTTTTAAAAAATCAATAAAATCATATGCTCCTTTTCCCAAATCACCAATCCCGTATGGAGATGGTAAAGATGTTGGATGGAGCAAAACGCCTGATAGACGTTTTTGTTCTTTCTCTTTCATAATACCGTTTCCTCTTTCCGTATAATAATACATTATACAAAACTCCTGCCATAAAGGCAATGTTTTAAAATTTACATTTCTTACCCTGAGTGGTATAATGAACTGTAAAAGGTCTATAAGGAGTGAAAAAAATGAATCAGAAAAACCTTACCTTATTAACAGATTTATATGAATTAACAATGATGCAAGGCTATTTCGAGCGCGAGGAAAATGAAACCGTTATTTTTGACGTATTTTTCCGCTCTAATCCAAACAATGCCGGATATTCTATTGCCGCTGGATTAGAACAAGTGATTGACTATATTAAAAACTTACATTTTACTTATGATGATGTATCTTACTTACGCAGTTTAAATATGTTTAGTGAAGAATTCCTTCACTACTTAAGTGGATTCCATTTCAGTGGAGACATTTATGCCATTCCAGAAGGAACGGTTGTCTTTCCAAAAGAACCACTTCTTAAAGTGGTAGCACCTATCATGGAAGCGCAGCTTGTAGAAACTGCTATTTTAAATATTGTAAATCATCAATCCCTCATTGCTACAAAAGCAGCCCGCGTGGTATATGCCGCAAATGGCGATGGCATCATGGAATTTGGTCTTCGTCGTGCGCAAGGACCAGATGCTGGTCTTTACGGTGCTAGAGCCGCTATGATTGGTGGATGTATTGGTACTTCCAACGTACTAGCAGGACAGCTCTTTGATGTGCCAGTCAAAGGAACACACGCACACAGCTGGATCATGAGTTTTCCAGATGAATATACTGCATTTAAAACATATGCAAATCTTTATCCAAACTCATGTACCTTACTTGTCGATACTTACGACACTTTAAAATCTGGTGTACCAAACGCAATTCGCGTGTTCACAGAAATGCGTGAAGCTGGTATTCCATTAACCAATTACGGTATTCGTCTTGACAGCGGTGACCTTGCTTACCTTTCTAAGAAAGCACGTAAGATGTTAGATGCTGCTGGATTTGAAACAGCTGTTATCTCTGCTTCCAATGATTTGGATGAATTCTTGATTCACGATTTGAAGATTCAAGGTGCTGCTATTACATCTTGGGGTGTTGGAACAAACCTCATCACTTCCAAAGATTGTCCTTCCTTTGGAGGCGTATACAAATTAGCAGCGATTCGTCAAGCAGATGGAACTTTCCAATCTAAGATTAAACTTTCTGAAAATACAGAAAAGATCACAAATCCTGGAAACAAAACGATTTATCGTATCTACGATAAAGAAACTGGAAAAATCCGTGCAGATTTAATCTGCTTTGCAGATGAAATTTACGATACAAACAACGACCTTATCGTATTTGACCCAAATGCAACTTGGAAAAAGACAAAATTTGCAGGTGGCACTTACGAAATGCGTGAAATTCTTGTACCTATTTTCATTAACGGACAATGTATGTATGAATCTCCTAGCGTAATGGAAATTGCTGCATACTGTAAAAAAGAAAAAGAAACTTTATGGGAAGAAACAAAACGTCTCTTCAATCCGCATAAAGTTTATGTAGATTTATCACAGAAATTATATGATGAAAAACAAGCACTTCTCAATCAAATGAGTGTTGGTGAATAAAAAGGAGTATTCATTTATGAAAATTGTAGTTTTAGCTGGTGGATTAAGCACAGAACGTGATGTATCACTTGCTTCTGGAGCTGGAATCTGCAGAACATTAAGAGAAAAAGGACATGATGCTTTCCTTATGGATGTGTATCTCGGTTTTCCTTATGACAAAGATAAATTAGAAGAAGTATTTACACTTCCAAACGCAGGACTTGAAATTGCAGACGGAATCAAAACAACAGAGCCTGATCTTGAAGCAATCAAAGCCTGTAGAGAAGATCAATCAAACTGCTTCTTAGGACCAAACGTTGTAGAAATTTGCCGTCTTGCAGATGTGGTATTCATGGCACTTCATGGCGATGTTGGAGAAAATGGTAAATTACAAGCAACTTTCGATTTACTTGGAATCCGTTATACTGGACCAAACTATCTTGGAAGCGCTCTTGCAATGAACAAAGGAATTACAAAACAAATCTTTAAAATGTCAGGCGTTCCAACACCAATTGGAACTGCACTTCACAAAAATAACAAAGATGCATCTTTAGAATCACTTGGATTAAAACTTCCAGTGGTAGTAAAACCTTGTTGCGGTGGTTCCAGCATCGGCGTTTATATTGTTGACACAGAGGCAGATTACAAAGATGCATTGGAAAAATCATTTACCTATGAAGATGAAGTTGTAATTGAACCTTATATCAAAGGTCGTGAATTTGCAGTTGGTATCATTGATGGCAAAGCACTTCCTGTAATTGAAATCATTCCTAAATCAGGTTTCTTTGATTACGCAAACAAATACCAAGCAGGATGTACACAAGAAATTTGTCCAGCACCAATTGATGATGCAATCGCTGAAAAAATGCAACGAGCAACAGAACTTGCATTCAAAGCATTGCAATTAGATGTATATTCTCGTGCTGACTTCTTATTAGATGATAATGGTGACATTTTCTGTTTAGAAGTAAACACACTTCCTGGTATGACAGCAACAAGTTTACTTCCTCAAGAAGCCAAAGCTGCTGGAATCGAATACGGTGACCTTTGTGAATTAATCATTCAGAAATCTTTAGAACGTTTTGAAAATTAATGGGAGGCATTTAATATGAAATCCATGTCATTACATGAAATCGCCGCTGCATGTGGCGGTACATATTACGGCACTGAAGAAGCTGCTGCCTTAGAAGTATCGGGCGTTGCAATCGATAGCCGTTTAATTGAAGAAGGGTACTTATTTATTCCAATCAAAGGAGCCCGTGTAGATGGACATACTTTTATTCCTCAAGTTATGAGTAAAGGAGCACTTTGTACTTTGTCGGAACATCCGATTGAAGATGCTTCCTTTCCTTATATCCTTGTAAATTCTTGTGAACAAGCCATGAAAGCGATTGCAGAACACTACCGCAAAGCACTTGGTGTAAAAGTTGTTGGAATCACTGGAAGTGTTGGAAAAACAAGCACAAAGGAAATGGTTGCTTCCATCTTAGAACAAAAATATAACGTATTAAAAACTGCTGGTAATTTCAACAATGAAATCGGATTGCCACTTACTATTTTCCGTATTCGCGAAGAACATGATGTAGCTGTTCTTGAAATGGGAATCAGTGACTTCGAAGAAATGCATCGTCTTGCCAAAATGGCACGTCCTGACATTTGCATCATCACAAATATTGGACTCTGTCATTTAGAAAATCTTGGCGACCGCGATGGTGTTTTAAAAGCAAAAACAGAAATGTTTGATTACGCATCTGAAAATGCAATCTGTGTATTAAATGGCGATGATGATAAATTGATAACTGTGAAAGAATTAAATGGAAAAGCACCTCAATTCTTTGGGTTATCCACAGAACACAACGCTTACGCAGATCATATCCACAGTTTATCCTTAAAAGGTACTACTTGTACCCTTCATCTTGGGGATAACACAATTGATACATTGATTCCAATTCCCGGAAAACATATGGTATACAATGCACTCGCTGGGGCACTTGTAGGACGTGAACTAGGACTTACTTGCGAAGAGATTAAAGCTGGTATTGAAGCACTTACTCCTGTTTCTGGACGTAATAACTTAATCGCAACAGAAGACTTATGTATCATTGACGACTGCTACAATGCAAATCCAATTTCAACAATGGCTTCTATCGATGTATTGGCAACTGCTGATACTCGTAAAGTTGCAATCTTAGGTGATATGTTTGAACTTGGTGAAGATGAGAAACAATTACACTATAGTGTAGGGAAATATGCTGCTGACAAAGGAATCGATCTTGTCATTTGTATCGGGGCACTTTCTAAAAACACTTGTGAAGGCGCTTCTGGAATTCATTTTGATACAAAAGCAGACTTCTTCGCAGTTGCTGACAAGCTTTTACAAAAAGGCGACACAGTACTGGTAAAAGCGTCAAACGGAATGAAATTCCCTGAGATTGTGGAACAATTACAAACATTACATTTTTAAGATAAAAGCCGTCACGATTGATTTTGTGATGGCTTTTGCATGAAAGGTTTAGTATGAAATATGAAATGCTGGTGCTGGATCTTGATGGCACCTTAACAAATTCAGAGAAAAAAATTACCCCTCCAACAAGAGAGGCAATTATTGAAATTCAAGAAGCAGGCAAAAAAGTGGTTCTTGCTTCTGGACGACCAACCCCTGGAATTACACCCCTTGCAGAAGAATTGCACTTGAAAGATTATGGTAGTTATATTCTTTCTTTCAACGGTGCGCGCATTATTGATTGCCGTACAGGGGAATCCATTTATAACAAGACCATTCCAAATAACGTGATTCCAGAAATTTACGAACTAGTGAAAGATTATGATGTAGACTTGATCACCTACACAGACACACAGATTTTGTCTGGGATCAAGCCAAATCAATATACAGAAATTGAATCCCGCATCTGCAATTTAGATATTGTATCGATAGATAATTTTGCAGAAGCAATCGACTTTCCAGTGAACAAATTACTAATTCCTGGAGATCCATCCCTTACCGTTGAATTAGAAAAGATTTTGAAAGAAAAATTCCATTCATTCTTAAACATTTATCGTTCAGAACCATTCTTCTTAGAGATTATGCCACAAAATATTGACAAGGCACATTCTCTTCAAAAATTGCTAAATAGCATTGGTATGACAGCAGAACAAATGATTTGCTGTGGCGATGGATATAATGATTTAACTATGATCGAATATGCAGGTCTTGGTGTTGCAATGGAAAATGCACAACCAATTGTAAAAGAAAAAGCCGACTATGTCACAAAATCCAATGACGAAGACGGCGTATTATATGTGATTGATCAGTTCATGAGATAAAAGAGGACAAATGTCCTCTTTTTGTTATTTCAAATCAATTCCCGCTTGTTCGAGTAATTGCTTGTAACGTTCAAGCTCTGCTTCCTGTTTTGCAATCCTTGCATCTCTCTCAGCAATTTCTTTATCCTTTTCTTCAAACATGTACAGCACTGTATTTTGATCCATTATTTTTAATGCTTCCGAAAACATTCCCAGCACCTCCTTAGGATTACATAAATGTTGCGACACATCCTGATACACTTCCTCCAACCATGGATAATCATCCAACAATGTCCCTGCCTCACTTATGTTATCAATGGCTAAAAAGAAGCTTAGACCTAACATCTAAGCTTCCCATATTCATTATTTACAAGCCAATACTGCTTTCAAGTATTCCCATACTCTTGCTACAGAACTCATGCTAACTCTTTCATCTGGTGTATGCACATCAAACATATCTGGTCCCATTGAAATACAATCTAAACCTTCAATCTTGCTTGATAAGATACCACATTCTAATCCTGCATGAATGATTTCTACTTCTGGTGTTTTTCCATATTGTTCTTCATAAACTTTGATGCAAAGATCACGAAGTTTTGAATTTCTCGCATATGGCCATCCTGGATATTCTCCAGAAGATGTAATTGTTCCGCCAAGAGCTGTTGTAAGTTGTTCTAATTTTTTGTAAGTATAATCTTTTGCTGTTGCAACTGAACTTCTTACTGAGAATGTAAGTGTAATTGCTTCTGCATCTAATTCTACAACACCCATATTCAATGATGTTTCAACAAGTCCTGGTAAATCTGCACTCATTGTTTGTACACCATTTGGCATTACATTTAATGCTGTTACTGCCTTCACTTGAGAAGCTGCATCTAATGCTTCATATGCTCCTGCTTCTTTTACTTCTAATACGATAGCTGCATCTGCATCTGTTGCAGCATATTCGTTTGCTATGATTTGATTCAATTCATCCACTGCAGCTTTTACTGCGTCTGCATCCACTGCTACAAATGATGCAGCTGCATTTTTAGGAATAACGTTATCTTTTACCCCGCCTTGCATTGCAACCATTCTGAATTCAGGATGATTCATGAAAAATCTTCCAAGCATAACATTCGCATTTGCTCGAGCTTTATCAATTTCAATTCCGGAATGTCCACCTAAAAATCCAGTTGTTTTCACTTCAAAAAGTGTACCTTCTACAGTTTCTCTTCCTACTGGAATCACTGATTTTGCACGTAATCCACCAGCACATCCTGCTGTAAAGATTCCTTCACTTTCTGAATCAACGTTGATCAAACGACGTGCTTTACATGATGATAGATCAATTGCTGTTGCACCATCTAAACCAACTTCTTCACTCACAGTTAATACCACTTCTAAACGTGGATGTGGAATATCTTTTGCATCTAACAATGCTAATCCGTAAGCAACTGCAATCCCATTATCTGCACCTAATGTAGTTCCATTTGCTGTAATGAAATCTCCATCTACCATAATTTGGATTGCATCTTTTTCTAAATTTAATGGACATTCTGGCACTTTGTCTCCAACCATATCAAGATGTCCTTGAATGATGATAGGTTCTACTCCTTCATATCCTTCTGTTGCGTCTTTAAAAATGATTACATTGCCAAGTTCATCTTGCTCGTAAGCAAGTCCTCTTTCTTTTGCAAATGCAACACAGAAATCACTGATTGCTTGTTCATGACCAGAAATATGTGGGATTCCACAAATGTCTTCAAAAAATCCAAGTACTGCTGCCGGTTCGTATCCTTGTAATACTCTCATTGTCGTTCCTCCATTTACTCTTCTAAATTACCTTCTATTGTCTTACAAAAAGGCACTTTCGTCAACCTTTTTATCCTCTTGTAAATGGGCTAAAATTTCTTTTTTGTAATTTAAAAATGTTTCTGTCAAAGCGAAATCTTTTGGTCTCGGTTTTGGCTCCTTCAATACGATTTCTTTTGTAATGGTTCCTGGTTTTCCTGTTAACAGATAGATACGATCCGATAGTAAAATCGCCTCATCAATATCATGTGTAATAAACAACGTAGATAACTGAATTTTTTCCATGACATCCAGATACCACTCATGTATGGACTGTTTTGTCAACATATCAAGCGCACTAAATGGTTCATCTAGAAGGGCAACTTTTTCTGAAAATAGATACGTACGGAGCAATGCTGCTCTTTGTCTCATACCACCCGAAATCTGGTTTGGATATTTCTTTTGTGTCCCTTCCAATCCAAATTCCTCAAAATACACATTTGCTTTTTCTCTTGCTTCTTTCTTTTTCATACCTTTCACGATCAATGGCAACGCAACATTATCTAAAATCGTACGATAAGGAAGCATCAAATCTTTCTGAAGCATATAGCTGACTTGTCCTGTTTTTCCTGTTCTATCTTCCCCATCTATCCACACTTTTCCTGTATCCGGAAAAGTTATCCCCGAAATAATGTTAAACAATGTGGTTTTTCCACCACCGCTTACTCCTAAAAGAGAGACCAATTCTCCCTGTTGAAGCTCCAACGATATATTTTCAATAATTCGTTCCTCATCAAATGCTTTCGATACATTCTCTACTTTCAAAACTGCCATTCTAGTTCCTCCTACTGTGGCAAATATGCATTGGAAAATCCAATATTTTTTGGAAGTTCATTTTCTGCCAAATGATTTTCATTAATCCATTGGTAAAAACGATTCCAGCGTTCTGCATCTATATATCCCCATTTTTCTGCTTCTGCTTGATATTGGGAAGCTAAATATTTTTGGCTTGCTGTCACAAGTTCCTCTTCAAGTTCTGGTGCTGCTTTGCATAAAATCTTCGCAGCCTCTTCTGGAGATTCTATTGCAAATTGATACCCTTCGCTCAATGCTTTTAAAAATGCTTTTGCCGTTTCTGGTTCATTTTCTAAAAACTGATTTCGTGCGATGACAACTGGTGTATAATAATCAAACACTTCATCCATATCTTTAAATGCAAAATAGTCTGTCTCTAAGCCTTCTAACTCTGTCTTCACTCCAGCCCATGCGTAAAAGATCCAGATGGAATCTACCATATTCGTCTTAAGTGCCGACACTTCATCTGTAACCGTACTTGGAATTAATTCCACCTTTGAAAAATCTCCGCCATCTCCATTCACCACTTGTTCTAATGTAGCAAGCTCGATAGGTCCATTCCATGTTGCATAACTATGTCCCTCTAGTCCTTGTGGTCTGTCCATCCCATTTCCTTTATTCGAAATGATTCCCGATGTGTTATGTTGAATTACCCCTGCAACGGCAGTAACAGGAAGCGGATCTTCCCCTGCAAATGCTGGTACTAAGGAATCCTGAAAAGAAATTCCAAACTCTGCTTTACCAGAAGCCACAAGCACTTCCGCTCCATCTTCTGGAGGCTGTACAATCTCAACTTCCAATCCTGCTTCTTCAAAGTATCCTAGTTCCTGAGCCACATAAAGGCCCGTATGATTTGTATTTGGTGTCCAATCTAATACGAACGTAATCTTCTTTAAGTCTGATTTCTCTTCTGTTTTTCCACAGCCAATCATGGAACATCCCATCATGGTCGCCATAAGCAACGCTATCATTCTTTTTTTCATAAATTTTTCTCCTACTCTTTTTCCCAAGGCATACATTTCTTTTGTAAGAAATCTACTCCTTTCATCAATATCAAACTGATGATAGAAATCAAAAAAATAACTGCAAACATCTTATCAAAAGCAAATGCCTTCTTTACACGTGTCATATAAACGCCAAGGCCTCCAAAGCCTCCTAACCATTCTGAAATAACAGCTCCTACCATTGCATATGATGCAGAAATACGAAGGCCGGAAAAGAATTGTGACATTGCACTTGGTAATTTTAGATAGCGGAAAATCTGCATTTTGCTCGCTCCCATAGCTTGAAGCAAATGAATCGCATCTTGATCTACGGAACGAAATCCATTTAACAACCCTACTGCAATTGGGAAAAATGTAGTAATCACGATTAAAATAACTTTTGGTGTCATCTCATACCCAAACCAAAGTACAAGAAGTGGTGCAATTGCCACTGTTGGAATGGTTTGTGTCACGACAATCAAAGGATAAAATGCTCGATAGACATATTCAAATCGATCCATGATGACTGCGATTCCAAAACCAAGTAAAATACCACACGCAAGCCCTATAAATGCTTCCGCTAAGGTAATTGCACTATGTTCCAACAGTTTTGGCCATTCCTGTATAAATGCCTTTAACACTTGTACAGGAGAAGGTAGTAAAAATGCTTCTACCAATCCTAACATGGTAATTCCTTGCCACAATATTAAAATCAATGCAATAGCAGAACACGACCATATTTTATTGGTGGTGTTTTGTAACTTTCTTTTCAATGGTAAGCACATCTCCTTCTGGGCGGTAAGTAATCTTCACATAAGCAGAAACTTCTTTCGCCCCTGCTCTCACCGCTATTTTTTGACATTCTTTTACGATGTCCATTAATTCATCATATTCTCCCTCTATGGAAGTTTCACAAGGTCCCACATAATATGTGTTTCCTGTCGATTTGATGTAATCAATCACCTCATCTACGATGCGGATCAATTCATCATCGTTTTCTGCCTTTGGCAGAACTTGAATTGCTACACTTGCGTTCATGATTTTCTCTCCTTTTCTTTTAAGAATCATAAACCTGATTTGTAGTTTTAATATAATAGGAACTTCCTATTATATTAAAAAGTACCTAAGCATACACTGATGCCTAGGTACTCGAATTATCCTTATTCTTCCTACGCTGGCATTATCCAGATCAGGTTCTGGGTCAAGATGAATACACCTTATCTCAGCCGGCTCAATTACCAGCTCCCCGTTTTTCTATTTACACGCATATTCTACTACACTCTATTTTAAAAGTCAAACTGCATTTGAAATATTACGATTCGCTCGCGAACATTTTCTCCTTCAAACAAATCTTTACAATCAATCTCATCCATAAATTCCAATTCCTCCACCTGCATCAAATATGCAATGTATTCGTCAGAAGGATAATAGAAAAAGAACAGCATTTCTCTTGGATTTTCATAGTAAGATTCTTTCACACGCTCCATCGCACTTTTTAAAATTTCCACCGAAAATGGATTAAAGAAGTAGAAACGGTCTGCTTCTGCCGGCACTCGGTACGTGGTCGCATTCTCACAAAAGAAACTAGTACGTCCTGCTGCCGCTGCCGTCTCACGGTTGTCCATCACACTTTGGAAAATCCGTTCATCATATTCAATCCCAATGGACTTGCAACGTGTCTGATACGACAGGAAGAAATCTACACGTCCTTTTCCGCAACCATAATCGATCATCGTATTCTTCTTTCCAAGATAACCGCTATAAGCCAAACGTTCCAATACTTCATATGGTGTTGGTTCATACGGATAATGATATTGATCCGCATTGGAATCATCTCTTCCTGTTGTTTTAATTCTTAATAATTTATCCCATTTATTTTCATTTGCATTCATTTCTTAATTATTCACTCCATGATGTACTGCTGGACTTGTCATATTCAAAGATGAAAAACTGTATCCATTGTTCAATCCCCAAATAATGATTTCTTCTACTGCATCCACACTAAATTTCTTAATATCATGTTGAAGCACAACTGAATAAGATTTGTTTTGTACACCTGATATCACATTATTTACCACGGCTTCTGTGGACGTTGTTCCACCTGCATCACCACTTGATACATTCCAGTCAAAATATTGAAATCCGCTCGCCACCGTTGACTTTGTCAGTTCTGACATAATTCCTTTGCAATATTTCTTGCTGACTCCATTCGAACTTCCACCTGGGAAACGCATCAACGTAGATTTTACTCCCGTTTGTTGATAAATCACATCTTGGATTCCAAATAAATCATCATAAAATGCCTGTGTGCTACTATAAATCTGAGCATAATTATGTGTCATGCTATGCATTCCAATGGCATGTCCACCATCCACGATATTTTTCATAAGATAATTATATTTTCCACTTACCACAAAGAACGTTGCTTTTACATTATATTTTGCCAAAGTATTCAACAGTTCTTGTGTGTATGGACCTGGACCATCATCAAATGTTAAGTAAATCGTTTTTCCATTTGGTGGAAGCGGTGTTGGACTTAATGCACTTTTGATCACAACTTGTCTTTGCACTTTTGTTTCATTTCCAAAAGAATCTGTCACGCTGTATGTTAGGACATATGTCCCTGCAACACGAGTGTCAACACTTCCACTTACGGTTACTTTTTCTGTAAGATCCCCATCCAGATTGTCAGATGCCGTATATCCTGGATCTGTAAAGGTATCTCCCATATTTAATCGAACCGTTCCTTCTCCCTTTAATGTAATCTCAGGTGGGATTGGATCATGGTACGGAATCGGACGTGTTGCTTTTGTTTCATTTCCAGAGCTGTCTTTTACTGTATAGATCATGGTATTTTCTTCTTGTGTCACAACAACTTGCTCTGTCAAATCTCCATCGTAATTATCGATTGCCGAATATCCTTCTTCCTCATACACTCCACCAGGCAATACATAATAGCCTTCTGTAGACTGCAATGTGATCACTGGTGCAGTCGAATCTATTACAATTGCCGTTTTCGTAACTGTTTTGCTCCACCAGAGATACGATGCTCGATAGGTAATCTTCTGTTCGCCTAATATATTGGTATCAATTTTACCTTCTGTCTGTACTTCTAATTTTTTACCAGATTTCGCAAAATATTTTCCCACTAAATTTGCTTCTGGAACTTTCTCTTCATACACTTCTTGATATTCTAATGTCAGCTCCGTTTCTGTTACTTTTAAATCCACAGAAAAGTTCAATCCGATTGCTGTTGCTATTACAGCCACCAGAATTCCAAGTGTAAGCAGAATAATCCCCCACATTTTCTTTTGTAGTTTCATGTTTTATTTACACCCCTTCTCGACATATATCGACACTGTCTGATACATTGTAACATAGAATAGAAAAAAAGAGAATTCCAGATTGGAACTCTCTAACATTCAACTCCTACTAACATTCCTTGTTTCTCTGCATAATAGCTGCAAAGTCCTCTTGATGGATAAATTTCAATAGGTACTTCTCCATATTTTTCAATCAATGCCTCTTTCAGCGCCGTTGCAAGTGCTTCATTACTTACGTGAGAAATATATATCTTTCCACCCTTATATCCTGCTTTCTCAATATGTTCCAGATAGGAAAGTAATGTTTTCTTTTCTCCACGGCATTTACTTAATACTTCTAATTCACCCTTTTCACTAGCTGTTCCCACTAGACAAATACCTAATTTCCCAATGGCTGCTCCTACCAAACGATTCAAGCGTCCATTTTCTACTAAGTTATGTACAGATGCAAGAGAAAAGAATAATCTTGTATGTGTTTTGTATTCTTTTATCCATTCACATACTTCCTCAAATGTTTTTCCCGCTTTTTTCCATTCTAAAATCTGATCTAATAAAAGATGCATCTCTGGTCCTGTGCTCAAGGAATCTACAATTTCAATCTTTACCTCTGCATGTTCTTCTTGGTAAATGTCTTTCGCCAGCACTGCTGAATTATAAGTCCCTGACATCGTTCCTGTTAATGTCACTACATAAATCTCATCATATCCTTCAAATTCTGCCATCCAATCTTCTACGCTTGGACAAGCAGTAGATGTTTTCCCCTTATATGCCAACAACTCCTCTGTCATCGCAACCGGATCCAATGCTTGATTATCTACATATACCTTGTCACCTGCATAGATACTAATTGGCACAGATGCAAACGCAACCTCTTCCATTGTCATTATATTTGCTGAACTATCTGTAATTATTTTCAATTTCATTTTTCTATTTCCTCTCTTGTAAGTTTATAAAAATCATCTTACATGGTTTTTGTTACTACGTCAACAGTTTTTTCTTATCTCTTGACTTTTTATTTTTAGAAATCTATAATGACAGCATGGAAAAAGATATTAAACAAACATTACAAAAGAACATGGAACAATTTCATATGCCTCGTTATCACGAGCTGCCAGATAGCGGATTATTTCTGGATCAGACTGTTCAATTGATAAATAGTTATTTGAAAACATTAGAGATTGCAGAATTGACCTCCTCTATGATCAGTAATTATGTAAAGCAGCATTATGTCTCTGCACCTGTGAAGAAATTATACAAACGTGATCATATCGCATATCTTATCTATATTGCAGTTGCAAAAAATGTGCTATCGCTAGATGAGATCAAACGCTTTATTGAACATCAGATGCAGACTTATAATTCAGAAACAGCCTACAATTATTTCTGTATGGAATTTGAAAACGTATTACAATATGTATTTGGAAACAAAGATTCTTTAGATGTAGTAGGTGTAACACATACGGATACGAAAAATATTCTTCGCAGTATGATTTTTTCCGTATCGTATAAGATTCATATTCAAAAATATTTAAAACAAATGTAAAAGGTGAATGCTTCTATGAGCACTCACCTTTTCTTGATCATACGATTTCATCATAGTATGAATAACAGTTTCTTCCTTTTTGTTTGCTATAATACAAGGCTTCATCCGCCTCTTTAACATATGCATCATAGGATAATCCGTCTCGTTTTATGAAACTGATTCCCACACTGCATGACACTGGATGTGCTTCTATTCCAGCCAGCACACGCTTTAATTCTTCCATGCGGCGATTCAAAATATCTTTATTTGTAACATCTCGCAAGAATACGATAAATTCATCCCCGCCTAAACGTCCAACAAGATCTCGGCGACGGAAGGTCTGCAATAGTGCCTCTGCAAAATGCTTCAATACAATATCACCTTCTGCATGTCCATAGGTATCGTTGATTTCCTTGAAGTAATCCATATCCAAAAGAATAATACTTCCTTTTCCACTCTCAGCCTCATCATACATGTGTTTTTCCACTTCTTGTTGGAATCTTCTACGATTGTATAAACCTGTTAATGGATCTCTTGTCGCTTCCATCTCACGCTCTAATTCTAACTTCTTCTGTGCATCAATATCTTTGACATAGAGAAGTGCGTAAAGATTTCCTGCAACTTTATCTTGAAAGACATGACAAGTTACTTCTTCCCAATGTATTTCATTTCCAATAAAACGACGAATCTCTATCTTCGCTATCTCTTTTTTCTCATCCAATAATTGTCGCATATGAGCTGCAGAAGTGAATTTTCTTACCTTCGCAATGTCTTTTGGATAAATTGCCTTCATTGCATGCATATGGAAAACAGTAGAGAATGTGTAATTCTTCTGAATACTTTCTTCTTTGTAAGAAGCCCAATATCCACCAGAAGAAATAATCAAACCACTTTCTACATCAATCTCTGCATAAGCTTTCTTTTCTGAAAGAATGGAATGATAAAATTCTTTTTGTCTCATGTAATCCAACTCAAGCGCACGTTCTTGTTTTGCAGGATCGACTAGAATCATAACCGTAGCCTCGCCTTCTGTTTCATCTTCCAAATGACGGGTACGAAGTTTAAACCATTCATAAGAACCTGATTTTGTCTTTAGTAAGAATTCTACTCCATCCATATCTTCTTTCATTCCAATATCTTGGAACAATTCTTGGAAACGTTCTACAAAATGTGGATGAACCATTCCTTTTTGCAGCCATCCGGTAGGGAAATTTTCTTCCAGCTTGTTATCACCTGCTAAAAGACCTCTGTCTGTATGGAAATATGCGTTGCGTTGTGCTGTATGGTATTCGAAAATAATACTTGTATGATCTGGCAGGAATTTCGGTTTATCGACCTCATTGATTTCTCGATGATACCCTTCAATACAGATCATTCCATCACTGTCTTCCACACGCACACCTAAGCATCGAATTAATACAAGTCCTTTTTCAGGATGATTCCAGGTATAGCTTAATTCCACAACCCTTCGTGTCTCAATCATGTTTGCGACACCATATTGTATGTAATGATGATACCCAGTATTAATACGGCTATACCAATGCTGATAGCATTCTTCTGGTGTCAAATAATCTCTTACACCCATAATTTTTAACATCGTACTATCTGCATGTAATTCATAATATTGTTTTTCTTTATCGATACGCATAACCCAAAGACCCAGTTCTGTTGTCTTTAGAACATCCTCATAGCGAAGATTTAAAAGTTCCTGCAAACGATGTTTTGTCTCATCTTTGTGCAAACGGTCTGAAATAAACAAAGCCATGGTTTGAACTTGTCTCACATCTATATTACGTTTTTTCGGATTATCTACTCCAATGAATCCAACAATTTCTTTTTCTTTTAGAACTGGGGCTACCAATAAGTTTGTAATATCCTGTGTTTCTAATATCTCATATTCCTGTGGTGCAATCTCTTTGATTGCTTCCACGTCATCAATAACAACCGTCTTCCCCTGTTCAAACATAGAAATCCATCTTTTTGCCACTTCGACTGGTACTTGCTGTAACACATCAATCTGAGGTATAACTCCATCCGCACACCATTCGTGGGTATTGGTCCAATACAATTTATTATTTTGTAATTCAAATAAATAAGCACGATCGGAACCGTAAAATTCTCCAATCATTTTTAATACATTATCAATTGCTTTTACATAATTGGATTCTTCTAATAGCATTTTCGTACAAGATACAATGTTCTGCTCAAAATCTAGTTTTTCTTGTACTTCTTTTGTCATAATTTCTTTTTCTGTAACATCTACGGCTACTGTGAGACGAGCAACATCTCCATTCCACTGGATATTTTTATCTTTTAACAAATAGTAACGATTCAAATGTTCACTATCAATTTCCCATACATTATATGTATTATTTTCATTTTGACAATTTTGACAAAATTCACATGGAGCATCTTTTCCCTGTAGAATCTCATAGCATTTTTTTCCTTTGTAGTCATATACGCCAGTTACTTCTCGACCAACTGCATTCATGTAAAGCAAAGAATAATCGTTAATATCACGTACATAGATTAATTCTTCCATACCATCAACAATTGCTGCAATCTTTTCCTGACGGATTTGGAAAAGCTGTTCATCATCCACCTTTTCTAACTCGCGATAGTAAGACTCTTTTAGCAAACGTTCTTGATAATCCATGCATTTTGGCTTGAGATATACCGACTCAAACTTTTCTACAGAATATGCCTTTGCAAATAAATATCCTTGAATCTTATCTGGATTCAATTTTTGAATCGCCGAAAGCTCTGCTTCTACTTCTACCCCTTCACAGCACACTCGTATGTTTGCACTGTGCGCCAATTCGATAATATTACTTAACAAACGATAATTATAGGCACTATGTTGAACACGAGAAACAAAGCAACGATCAATCTTGATTTCATCAATAGAAAGGCTCTTCAAATAACTCAAGCTAGAATATCCTGTTCCAAAATCATCAATGGATATCTGAATTCCTAATTTTGCCAATTTATAAAAAATCTTATTAAAGTATTGATAATCTTGAAGTCGCATACTTTCTGTAATTTCTAAAACTACATCGTTTCCATCTAATCCTACTTTCTGCAAGATTTTCTTCACACGCTCTGCAAATCCAACCTCTTTTAATTGTATATAAGATACATTGACACTTATACGAAAATCAGGAAGGGATTCTCTCCATTTCTTGCATTGCACAAGTGCTTGTTCCAGAACCCATTCGCCTGCTTCAATAATTAATTTTGTTTGCTCTAATACAGCAATAAACTCCTCTGCAGGAATTTTTCCACGTGCAGAAGAATTGTAAGAAAGTAATGCTTCCGCACCACAAATACGGCATGTTTTCCCATCAATCTGTGGTTGATAGTTTACTGTAAAACCTTCCATATTGTTACGTACACTATTTCTTAATTCTTCTTGTAGTTCTGCATATTGCAAATGCTTTTTGTATACTTCTACCGAGAAGAATACTTGCATGTTTTTCCCATTGGACTTCGCACTGTAAAGCGCATTCTCTGCATATTGATATACCAGCTCACTATCGTCGCCCTCTACATAGTCTGCAACACCTGACGATATGGTACAGTATGGAGCTATTGTTGCTTTGAGTTTTTCATAAAATGTGTCAATTTCATCTCGATCATTGCCAATTACATTTACAGCAAAGCGATCACCATCTAAGCGATACACCTTAGAAGATGCATTTGTCATACTCTTAAGCTCTTTTGCCACACGAAGCAAAATTTGATTTCCATGTTTTCTTCCGTATTGATTATTGATATTTTTTAAATCATCAATCCCTAAGAGCATAAGAAAACCAGATTCGCCACATGATATACTTTCCTTTAGATTTTCTAATAACGCCTTCATATTTAGAAGCCCTGTCAGAGAATCAATCTTCTCATGGGTATCAATCATGGAAAGCTTTCCAATAAACCATCTTGTCTCTCCATCTTCCTCTTCTTGCACTCTTGTCTTTGAAGTGACAAAGCGATATACCCCATCTTTTCCCATCAAACTATATTCTCTAGTATATACTTTTCCACTATCTGCAGATAGTTCCGAGAAATCGATACAGATATCCTGCAGTTCACTCTCTGCCAATATTTTTTTCAATGTTCGAAAGGAATAGCCTTCACATGCAGGTGGCAATCCATATTTTTCAGCTAAATCACTTGTATAATAAACCATTTCTTCATTAAAATTTCCAACATAAACAAGCTCTCCTGTTTTATCTTCGAAGAAACGCATCGTATTCAAATAATTTTTTAATTCTTTTGAGCACATCTATTCTCGCCTACTTTCTTTTGTCAAACAAACTCGCAATCAAATGTAACAAAATCGCTGCTGCCACAACACATACTGCACAGAATTTCCCCTGTACGCTCGTAAACAACTGCGCCAATTCTCCTACTTTTGGAAGCGTGTATTCTACAATTCCAATCACATCGCTATAATCAACTGGATTCATGTCCTCTGTTTTATTCGCATCACCTTTTGTAGTAAGTTGTCCCGAAATTACATTATTCTTTACAACACGATGCGTAATGATCGCATTGGTATCCCTTCCGCCATAAAATGCAATAATATCTTTTTCCTGAAGTGCCTCTGGCGCAATCGATTTGACATAAACAATGCTTCCCACTGGAATTTCTGGTTCCATACTACCTGTCACAACAGAATATATTTGGTATCCCATTACTCGCGGAAGAGTAAGTGGAATACAGGATAACACAATTATAATCAATAAAATAGTTCCCATTGTACTACAAATAGTGGAAACTATATTTTTTCTTTTCTTGTCATTCTTCAAAGCAATTTACCTCTTTTTTTCTTTTTAGTTTACCATGTTTGTCGAAAAAAGAGAAGAAAAGAGAGATACATTTCTGCATCTCTCTGAAGTTTTTTAATCACTATTCTTTTATTTTTTTCTTCTTCGTAAAGAGAATCAATAAAACAAGTACAACAATTGCCAATACCCCAATTCCTATGCATGTTGCAAACGGAATATCATTTTTATCTAAATAGATATTGGCTGTAGGTGTTTCTTCATCATCTAGATCAATAATCTCATCTGGTTCCTGTGGTACTTGTGGTTCTTCTGTATCTGGTACCTCTGTAGTTGGTTCTTCTGTAGCAGGTCTATCAGAATCGTTTCCTGATGGTCTTGTTGCAGTTCCGCCCGGAACTTCAACAGCCACTTGATCCACAACTGTGTATGTAAATGTAAATACGTTTTCTGCTGCATTTTCACTTAATGTTTTTGTAAGTCCGTATGCTTGTGGTAAATATCCATCAATATAACGATATGCCACAACTGGTTTGTCTCCTACATTTCCATAGTATGTTGCGCTTGGTGCAAGTGTATTTCCATTTGCATCTACGTAATTTACTACATAAGTAGTAAGATTTCCTTTGATTCCATATGCTACCACATAATCTTGATCTTCCGTTACGCGGAATGCTGAATTTTCAACAGTATCATTATCACGTCCACTTTTGCGGATTCCTTTTACATAATACTTGCTATCTTCTGCTAATGTAACAGCTCCTGGATTCTGTGCATTAAAGGAAACAACATCGCCCGCCTTTAGACCGCTTACCGTAATTTTTCCATCTTCACGTGTGATGTGATATCCTTCTCCATCTACGGAAAGATCATCTTTTCCGGAAAATGTTCCTTGTACACCTTCATAAAATGTAACTTGATATGTATATGCTTCAGCAGCTAATGCATTTACGCTCATTAGACCGAGTAGTAATGCTGCTGTAAGGATCGATGTGATCATTTTTTTACATCTTTTCATAACTCTACTCCTCCTCTGAACGACGTTTTGCATTTAAAAATGCGATAACGAAAAGTACGATACCACTTGCTAATGCAATCCCTGCATATAGCATGATGTTGGATGCGTCACCTGTTTGAATCGTTACTGTTCTTGCTGTAACTTCTTCTACTGCAAAGTTCATTTTCAAACGAGCTAATGTACTTTGATAATCATTTCCTTGTGTTTCTCCATCCAATTCTACGAATAATGTTACCGTTCCTTGTGCTCCTTTATCCAATCTTTCTAAAAAGAAATAATCTTCTAAAGAATCAGTTGCTTGGTGAAGCCCTTCTAATCCTTCTGCACCGGAACCTTCTCCACCAACTGTTTCGCTGCTATAAAGAACTGTCTCTGTACCATCTGTGCCTTTGTATGTAAGAATATAAGTATAAGCTCCACCTTCTGCAGAATCTTTACTTTCTTCCAATGTTTCCAACACTTCATTTGTCATATACCAGTCTGTTTTGTCTTCGCTTGAATTTTTAATTGAAACTTCAAGTGTGATGGTATCTCCTGGTAAAATCTGTAAAATCTCATCTGCCATTTCTGCTGATGTGAAATTACTTTCAATCTTATCGCCTGTAAAATCTGCAAGCCAGTTTTGTGACCCTTTGAAATCTTCAGCTTTTGCTGTCATTCCTGTACCTACGACCATCATTGCCATCATAACCAGGCACAAAATTTTCTTTTTCATATTTCGTACCTCCTATCGTAAGCTAAGACTTCCGTCTGCTGCAATCACTACGTCTACGCCCCATGCACTCTTAATTGCTTCTTCTGCATTATGTGTTTGCACTGCATCTACTTCTGCTTCTAAAAAGAAAGTGTATCCATCATATGCGTATTCATATGTAATTGTTTTGTATCCGTTTTCTTCTGTTACTGTTTCATACACTTTTGTTGATAAGTTTTCGTCAATTCGAATAGTATCTGTCAAAAGTGAACTTGTTTCGCCAACTGCTAGAACATCTGTATAGTAAAGCACGGTACGTTCTGCTGTAGATGCTTCGTTGTCGACTACCCAGCCATTTCCTGTAAGATGAAGATCAATCAATGCTGGATCTAAAGTAGTATCTTTCTTCCCATCTTCATTTACCCAGCTCTTTGTAAGAATGACTCTTACATAACTATCGATACTTCCATTATTTCCTACTGCTAACTCTTCTTGATATGTTTTTCCAAGTGAAAATTCATCCATACCAGTTAAAAGTTTGCCTTTGTAAGCTGCTTCATTATCATCTGTCTGACCATAATCTGTTGCGATTATCGCTTTATCATTTTCAAGTAAGCTAACACCGATTTCATGTACATTGACTTCTGCAATATAGTTATCTGAATAATAAGTAAGTGCTGCTCTTGTACTTCCTACTGCACTTGTAACTAATAGCACTGCAGCGGCTGCTAAAAGGATGGTTGTTGTTTTGTTAAATCTTTTCATACTATTCAACCTCCTTATTTAGAATTTCTGCATTTGCGCTCCAGTCAGCATATGCATTTCCTTCTGCATCATATAATACTGGCGAACATTCTTGAACTACGATGACGTTAAATGCTTCGTTTACTTCTGGATCTTCATCTGCTTTCAATAGTTCTGAAATGGTTACTTTCAATTCATCTGTAAGACCCTCTACAGGAACGATGTCTTTGTAGTAGTAATAACCATCTGCTCCTGGTGTCCATTTCCCACTTTCATCTGCATATAAGAATTCGTGTTCTGCACCTGCAAAAACTTTGATTCTTACCCAGCATTCATAATCGCCTTCGTTCTTAATCTTAATAATTTTTTGTCCCTTCACTACATCTTCTTCTGGAACTGTAGTTGTAGATCCCATACTGACTTTTATTCCACCATCGGCTACTACATAAGTTGTGAAATATGCCATTACACTCCCAATCCCAATTGTTGAAATAAGCACGAGAGCTGCAGCTGCAAGATAAATCTTCTTTTTCATAACCTACATACCCCCTTCAGTAATTTTTGTCCATGTCCATCCATTTTCATCTTCTTCAAAATGATTAATCACTCCAGAACCACCATTGATTCTTCCATCATATTCATTTTTAAATGTTACAGTTGCTGTAACTGCTTCGTCATATGTAGCTTCATCTGCTACGATTGTTGTTGTAAAAACAGTTGCTTTGTCTGTTGCTGTATAACTTCCGCCACTATAAACTTCTGTTACAGTTACTTCTGCACCTGCTGGAATATCTTCCACTACGATTTGTTTCTTTCCTGCTGCATCAAATGTAATTGATACAACATCACTATAAACTGTTTTATATTCTGCTTGTCCATCTGCATCTGTCTTATAATCTTTTACTGCTTCTACTTGGAATACAAATGTAGCTCCTCCAACAGTTGCATTGTAAGATAAAAGATCTTTTTCAATGATCAAGTTTCCATATAAATCTGTACGTTCTGGTTTTAATGAAGTTGTCACATCATATACCCAACCATCATTTCCAGATGTATTGTAATAGTTGTTTGGTAAAGAAATCAAATATGGTGTAAAACGATATTCATAAGAAGCGGAATGTGTATTGTTCGCAACTACTAAATAAAGTCCTACTGGGATGTTTCGAGAGAATCCTTCTGCAACCGTACTTGAAACTGTTGGTTGTAAATTTTTCTCTTCTACTACTGCCATTGCATCTGCTGCCATTGTCTGCCACGCTTCTGCTGTTGTAGTATCATTGATCTTTCCTAATGTAAATCCTTCTGCTGCTTTATAATTTCCTACAACATCAACATCTGCTACTTTATAAAGATCTACAGTAATTGGTAATTTCTTCATTTCGTCATATGTGATATCGCTCAAATCAAAACGAAGTGAGCATTGAGCTTTTGTGTTAATTTCAATTGCAGCATATACTTTAGGTATTAGCATTACTGAGAGCATCAATGCAAGTACAACTACTAGAGCGCTCCCCTTTTTCACTTTTTTCATCATCTTCTCAACCTCCTCGAATCCTATTCGCCTTCGTCTTTTTTCTTCCTTGTTCTGTAAAAGAAAAATCTCATTACTACTATCACTAATGCTGTTATAGATAGTCCTAATACTAAATATAACATGTAATAATCTTGTACGGACTGAAGCATTGCTTCTGGAACAGAAACTGCAACATCTTCTTCACCGTTGTATTCTATTCTGCTTCCACTCACCAACAAACGGTGTGAATTTACTCCGTATGGAGTACAAGTAAATAATGTGATACGGTCCTCTCCTTCTCTAATCTTTAACACTTCAGAAAGCGTTTCCATATCATCCTTATCCACCATATCATGAATCTCATCAACCTGATATGCTAGAACTTCATCCAACATATGGATGTAAAAGGTATCGCCTCTTTGCAGCTGATCGATGTCTGTAAATAATCTTGCACTTGGAAGTCCTCGATGTGCTGCTAATACGCTATGTGTGCTTTCTCCTCCCATCGGAAGTTTCGAACCATTTAAATGTCCAACCCCAGTTTGAAGAACTGTCTCTTCCACTCCATGATAGATTGCTAATTTAATATTGATTTTAGGAATTGAGATATATCCCATAACTCCGTCATCTGCGAGATTTAAGACTTTCCAGTATTCTGTGTCTTCCATCTCTCCATTTGCAGAACCAAATACATCTGCATATAGATTATTTTCTTCGATTGTATTGTTAAATGCCTGCGCCTTTTCCCATTCTTCTGAGAAATCTTCTTCTGTCATCTCCTCCACAATCGTTTCATAGCTGCTAATGAGTTGGCTCTGTCTGTAAGTGTTCCATTGGTTTGATACCGTTGGATATGTCAGAACTCCAAATCCCACTAAAAAGAGAAGAACAAACAGAAGACTTTGTATCTTCCTTTTCATGTTTGTCACCTCATTATTTTCTTCTTTCCTTGCGGCGTTTTCTTTCGCTTAATACAAGAAGTAAAATAAAACATCCTGTAATTCCTAATCCAACCACTACCCAGAGTAGATAATTTGTATGTAAACTCATATTTTCGAAAGAAGTAATCGTTTCTTCCATGATGCTTTCTTCATATGGTACCTGATGTCCTCTTACCAATAGTCGGTGTGAGTTTACTCCGTATGGAGTGCAAGTAAGAAGTGTAACATAATCTTTTCCTTTTTCTACTGCAAGTTGATTAGTCTCTTCTGGTTCTACTACACTGATTTTGTCTACTTCATAACATAGCACATCGTCTAGTACGTGTATTAAGAAATGGTCTCCTTCTTCTAATCTGTCTAAATCTGTAAATAATGCTGCACTTGGAAGTCCTCGATGTGCAGAGATTACTGCATGTGTATCTTCTCCACCAATTGGAAGAGAACTTCCTTCCAAATGTCCTGCTGCTTTCTGTAAAACAGCTTCCGAAGTTGTGTGATAAATAGGGATTTTAATTTGAATTTTCGGAATTTCTATCATACCCATCATACCACTTTCAGTAATATTTAGACAAGACATATATTCTTTATCTGGCTCATCGTTTGCTGCTGCAATTGCAAATGAGTCAGGTAGAATGCTTGGTAGTAATGCTTGATTGTAAGCATTGGCTCTTTCCCATTCTGCTTCGTAATCGATTGTATCTCCTTTTTCAGCTACAGTCGTTTCGTAAGAGCTAATTAATTGACTCTGTCTGTAACTGTTCCATTCATTTGCAATGTATGGATAGAAGAGTAATGACAGACCAGCGATAAAAAGTAAGATTACTAAAAATTTCTTTATCTTAGCCATCCTGTTTCTCCTTTCTCTGATCAATGTTTTATTCACAGCTAATCAGCTGTCTCTGATTGGTTCTGAATAAAACATCTTCTTTTTTTAAGTATCCGGGGCGAAACGCCCCGGACCTTTAAAAATGAATGTTTCTTATTGTTCTTCTTTTCTACGGCTTACAAAGAACATGTAAGCTGCTGCGATCATGATTGCACATCCGCCGATTGTAAAGATTGTTGTACCGATACCACCTGTTGATGGAAGTGCATTTAATTTTGTATCTGCCATGCTTGTTGTTGCTGTTAAAACTGCTGATGCTGAAGTTGTACCTTCTGCTAATTTTAATTCCGCTACAGCATCTGTTGTATTGATAGAGTATCCTTTTGGAGCTGTGATTTCTTTGAAGTAGTATGTTCCTACGTCAAGACCTTGAACTTTTACTGTACCATCAGCTACTGTAACGATTTCTGTTACGTCACCATTTGGATCATATTTGTATACGCCATCACTAAGTTTTGTAAATTTCAAAGCATCTGATGTTTGGTTATCTTTTCTTACTTCAAATCCTGCACCTGCAAGTTTTACACTGCCGTCTTCGTTTGTTTTTGTAAGTGTAATGTTACCTTCGTAAGTTTCTACTGTTTTGCTTCCAAAGTCATCTCCATCTTTGTGTCCTGCTGTTGCTGTGTTTGTAATTTTATCATTGTCTGATGTTACAACTACTTTGTAAGTAATTACCACTTCTTTTCCCGCATTGCTGTTTGCATCGTCGATCATTCCTGATAAGTCGATTGCAAATTTTGTATCATTGTCACTATATGTGAATGTATAGTTTGTTGTTACAGGAGTACCTGCAAGAGTAATTGTTGCTGCAGTTTTTTCTGTATATTTTGCACCTGTTAATTCATCATATACCCAGAATGTTTTGTCTGTATTTGTTGGATTGATAAATGGTACGTTTGTTTTTACTGTATAAGTAAGCACATCACCTGTTTTTGTTACATTGTCTGTATCCGCAACTTCTTTTTGTACTTCAATAGATGATCTCTTAGCTGTAAGTGTTGCATCTACTAAGGATGGATAATCATATGTTGTTCCATCAATTGTAACTTCGCCAAATCCAATGTAAGCTGACATAATATTGTAAGTATATCCTGCTTCTGTTGCCATTACTAAGTATACACCTGCTGCAGTTACTGTTTGAGGATTGCTCATTGTAGCGAATGTTACCTTACCTACTGCGTTTGCTTGTGCTTTGCTTAAGTTTGTTGCATTTACGTTTTCTGCTGGAATCATTGCTTTGATTGCATCTTGTGCATCTGTTACTCCAAATGCAGTTTTATATGCATTTGCTACATCATTATTTACGAAGTTCCATCCAGTTACTGTTGTTTGATCTGCTTTGATCACTTGTGCATATTTTAATGTTGCACTTGTTAATAATGCGCCTTTTTCATCATTTACTGTAATTGTTGCATCATTCTTTGTTGCTGCGAATGTGGTTACGCCTAATCCCATTACCATTGCGAATGTTAATATCACTGCTAATAATTTTTTCATTTTCTTCATAACGTTGTTCTCCTTTCGTAAGTCCATGTTTTGTTTGTTTTTGCAGTCGGGAGACTGCTGGAAAGATTTTTCATAAACTCTTTTACAGCACCTCCCTACGCTTATTTTTCATGAAGATCATTGCGGCTGCCATCATTAAGATTACGCCACTCATCATTGGTACGTAGATACCAAAACCTCCTGTTGAAGGTAATTCATATACTGCTGTGTTTTCGAGTTGAATTACAACTCCATTTTCTGCATCTCCTGAAACAGCTTTTTTATCCACTGTTTTAAGAAGACCATTTTCAAAAACGACTTCCCATCCAGTTTCTCGAATCATATATCCTTCTGGAGCTTTTGTTTCGATGATGATGTAAGTACCATCTAATTTTGTTACATCTGCACTCCATTCAATGATTCCATCTGTTCCGGATGTACCAGTTGCAATAACTGTTTGTCCTTTCTTTAGTTCAAATTCTGCACCTTTTAGGCCAACAATTGCTTCGTTGCTCCATTGTGCATTTACTTTTTTTGCACTCCACTTCAGAGTATTTGTGATGGTATATTCTGTTCCGGATGTATCTTTACTTACGCTTGAAACATATGCGGAACTTCCTGCATTAAGTTCTTCTACTTTGTACTGATAGATTGCTGCTAAGTTATCAAAAACGACACTCCATGGTTTTCCAGCAGCCATATCTTCTTCTGTCATCGAGTATGTACCATCTCCATATGGATACCAGTTTATTCCATCTTTGCTATACAGAAGTTTGAATTGAATATTCTTTGGACGATCTGTAATGTCATTATCGTTCCACTCTTTCTTTACCGTAATCGAAGTTGTCTTCAAACGGTTTACAAATGTAACACTCATTCCTGCATCAGTACGATCTAGAATTTTTTCTGCTTGTTCGTAATTGTCACTTTCAAATGTTTCTGTTGCTGTGTAGCTTACATTCTTTTTCTTTAATACTGTTACACTCTTTGTCCAGCCATTTGTTTCATCTAACTTAAATGTCATACCATTTACAGTTACATTCACACCATCTGGACGAGTACTTGTATCAATATCATCATCCCAAACTTTGTTCATGTTCCATTGCTCTGTTTGAAGAACATTTTCAATATAGTAGGATTCATCTGCGCAATTCGTATCATAGCTGTTTGTGATTGTCGCTGTTGTTAATTCACTTCCATAATTGTAAGTAATATTGCTTACATAATTGGTAGGAATATTTTCTTCTCGCACTGCATAGGTGTAAGTTACTAATTCACTTCCTGATCCAGATGATTGTGGTAAATTCTTCCATGTATATTCCCAGCTTCCTTCTTGTAATGTAATGACTTCACCATAACGTGTTGCCGATCCATTTCCTGAACTCTGCCAGAGACTTACTCGAATTGGTGTTTTTGGTCCATTTCCTTCCCACTTCTTCACCACTTTAATGGATGTTGATGTTACTTTAGAATAACTGTTTGTGATTGTTGCATTTGTTCCATCACTTGAAATATTGTAAGAAGGTGTATAGTCTGCAACTTCTTGTTCCGTAATGCTTGCAATCTTCTTTGTAACTGGAACTGTTTCTTCGTATGTATAATTTGGACTAGTTAATGTAATCTGTTTCGTTGTACCATCTGTATAAACTACATTTAAAATAACAGGTTCTGTTGGTGTTGCAATACCTTCTGGTTTGTTCCAAATCTTCGTATACGAAAGTTTGTGTGTAGTTACCTGCACAACTGGCATTGGATAAGTTGCACTACCTTTTTCGTTTGTTCCATCAATTTCATAAGAAACTTTTGTTTTCTCATCTACGTTTGAATAGAATCCAGCTTTTCCAGCACTTGTGATTCCTGTACCAGCTTCTCCAGTGTGAATGTATCCGTCTGCTGCGTATTTATTATTCGCTGCTTCAGATGGTTTCACTTTGAAGCTAACTGTATAAGTAGCACCATCTTCTAAAGAAGCACCATTTAGTAAGTTCACCGTTACTGTCTTTCCTGTTACAGTTGCTGTGTAATCTTGATTGGCAGTTAATGTTGTTACCACACCTGCCGCTGTTTTCTTTGTAACTGTAATCGTTGGAACACTTTCTACAAATTCTACATATTCACTTAATGTATCAGTAATTGTTACATTCTTGTATGTAGGAATTACTTTGTTTAAAATAGTTGTTAATGCTGTGGATAAGCTTGTACCATCTACTAATTCAGAATTTGATACCTTATCTGAAAAGGTTTCCATTCCGCTCTTTGTACCGTTTGTCAAATATACGGAATACAACTTCGCTGCTTTTAATGAATTTGAGTTATTCACTACCGATGCAGCGTCTGTGTAATAACTGTCTTTTGTTTCACTTCCATTACCTGTCTGACCATTATTCTTATAAGAATACGTTGGTTTCCCATCAGATAGGAAGATAACCACTTTCTCATTACTACTGTTACTCTTTTGAGAAAGCAGATCAGATGCTTTTTTCATTGCATATGTCCAGTTTGTTCCACCAGTCGCATTCAGCTTATCAATCTGTGATTTTAGAGTTTCCTTTGTATTTGTTTGATACCAAGAACTTGTTTTTGTTTCATTTGCACCTGCGAAGGAAACATATGCTACGGAATTTACATTACCTTCTTTTGCAAAAATCTTATCAATGATACCATCCTTCTTTGTTAATAATGACTTAACCTCAGGGAGCAGGTTTGTGTAAGTTGAACCCTGACCACTTCCCATACTTCCTGATGTATCAATTACAAATAAAACATCTACACCTTTCGCGCTTCCTTTTGCTCCTGTTACATCTAGATTCAATGTATACTCTGCTGTACTTTCATTGTATGCAATGTATTTATTATGTGCTGGATCTCCGAGTCCAGAACTTGTTGTTTCACTCGCTGTTGTTGAAAGTGTAGAGCTTGAACGCATGCTGTATGCTCTTGCTTTCGCCTTACCTGTTGTCACATCTCCTGTTGTTTTCACGGAATCGAAATTACTAGGTGTGCAACTGCTTCCATCTCCTACAACAGAAACTCCGCCAGATGGTGATACATACACATAATCACTATTGATTGTTCCTTCTACTACTTTATATTGAATTTTAACTTTTACTCCGTTTTCAAGCACATGATATACTGGAACTTTCCAAGAACATTTCCACTCATTTGCTTCATTTAAAGTAGCTGTTTGTGTATAATCATCTAATTGTTTTTCTACTGCTCCTCCATTTTCTTCTACTGTAATACTTGCTTTTAATGTTACTTCAAGACTTTCTGGTCTTGTATTCCATTTGTTATTGTTGTCATCCCACACTTTTGTGAAATGGATATTTTTAAAGTTGGCAGCTTCATATTTATTTGTAAAAATAACAGTTGCTGATACTTTTCCTTCTAGACTTTCAATTTTAGATGTTGCTGTTTCTGTAGGAGTTGCTTCTCCTTTTGCTACCTTTGTCTGTGTTGTTATTTTTAAGCTGTAGCCTGAAAGGTCTGCTCCTGTCTCTGTGATTGTTACATCATACTGATCATTCACACCTATCTTTTTATTTGCCAAAGTGTATACAAGACTTCCATCTACTTTCAAAGTCATGTCACTTCCGGAAATAGTACTAACTCCAAATAATGCAGCTGTCTGAGCTTCTGTAAGCTCTATACCTGTTTGTTTATTTACTGCCTTGATATTGAATTGTAATGTTTTTCTTACTGCTTCAATATTTTCATTTCCAAGACCTTCAAATTTCTTTTCAATCTGAAGTGTAAATTCATCATCACTTACAGGTGGTAATTCTTGCGAAAATCCAACCTTATCAAGGAAGTTACCCTGTGTTTTATTTCCAGAAGCTGTTTTCCCTGACATAAAGAAAAATCTTGTCAAACTTGCTGTTGGTGTATATCCTGCTGCTTTTGTAACAGTGTGCCAATCCTGATCGTTGCTAGTTACTCTTACTACTAGGACACCGTTGTTATTGTATACGATTGTATCTGTCGCTTGTGAATCTGTTGTGTTGTAATCCACACCCAAACCACTTAAATATGTTTCTAATTGTTGTTGTGTTGTAATACTCTCTACATTTTTTGTAGGAGAAATTACAAGGAACATCGTATCGTATTCTTTAACAGCGTTTGCATTTACACCTCTTGCTCTGTGAGCGAGCCAATAGTTTAATGCTGTTCCTTCCATTGTGAGTACATCTTGATATAAGGCACCTGCCGATTCACAGTTTAATTCTGCAAATTGAATTCCGTCCTTGGCTGCGAAAGTAAGATTTGGATTCCATCCATATCCTGCTTTGTTGATATTACCTTGCGTAGTTACAATTTCAATATCCGCGCCTTCTGAATCCGACCATTGACTGGCATCTTTTGTACCGGTTGTCTGCCATACGCCATTTTCTTTTTTATAGTTTTCATTCGAAAACTGCCAGTTATTTGTATCTGTATGACCTTTTTCAGTAACATTAGGTGTCTCAAAACTTCCGTTCTTCAGTTCATTATAATATGCAACTTGCAATGGTTCTGATTCCATTGTTCTTGTAGCATTCGCATTCGATGAATCTGTAATTGTTACTTTTACTTTGTACCATTTTTGAGCGCCTTCATCGTATGCTGGATATAATTTGCTTCCATCTTCGGAAAGATTTGATTTGCCTCCTTGATACTCTATTTCCTCTACAAGTGTATATGTACCATTTTGTGAATTGCTTCGATACCATTCATATTTTGTAACACTCTCATTTTCATTATTTAAAACACATTCTGCTTTCAATTCACCTGTATTGATAATGTCATCTATGATTTTTATACCTTCTGGTTTTCGATCATAAACAAAATATACTTTACTGTTAGAAATATTACTCCAGTTATTTCCCGTTTCCGATGTGCTATATTGCCATGCTTCATACTGATAACGTAATCTTTTTATTTCGGTTCCACTTGCACTTTTTAATGTTGCTTTTGAGAATGTGTAACCTGTTACTTCAGGAGCAATATCTGCAACCTTCCCTGCCTTTGTAATGTTTGTACTGCTATTGCTTCCTATTCCAGTTCCTTCGGTATCTACCACTTGAACTGTTAAGCTGTTACTATTTTTCCAAGTAATAGTATATGTTGAAAAACTTGTTGTCGTAAATTCTGCTTTTTCAATTTCAACTTGTTCTGTAACCGTAACTGTTGTTTCGATTGTTTCTTGTGCAACCATATCTACGATTTCTTTTACTTCACCATTTTCATCTTCTTCAAAATGATGAACCGTTACTTCTGTATTTTCTACGTCTGTAACTTCTTCTGGAATCATTGCTTTCTTGTATTCAATGGAAACTTTTACTTCGCCATTTGGTTCGAATTTATTTCCCTCTGGATCTACAAGACTAATATCATATGCTAAGAAACCTTGTAATGTTTGTTCTTCACTTTCTACCTTTTCATTTAACTGAGCTGCTACTTTTTCGTATTGCTCTTTTGTTTCATCATCATCTTGGAGAATTGGAACAACCTTGATTTTTGTTCCTTCTGGAATAATTTCATCTGCTTCTGCGTATACTTTAATGATAACTTTATCATCTCGATAAGTTAAATCATCATGCATTCCAATGATGTATTCAATGATGATTTCCACAACCTCTACAACCGTTTCTACTACTTTTTCTACGACTGTTGGTTCGTTTGCTTTTGGTTGTTCTACTGGTGTTTCACTTGTCTGAGATTGTTCTACCGGTGTTTCAACTACATTTTCTTCTTCAGGGGCTTCTGTAATCTCTTCATTCTCAGCTTCTGAAACTTGTTCTGTAGAAACTGCCGATAAATCTGTTGTTTCTGCTGAAGAATAAGCCAATGCAGAAGAACTTCCGCCAAACATCATGACACCACACATTATTAATGCTACTATTTTTTTTGCTAATTTATTCTTCATGGCTACCTCCTTCTATTTCTTCACTCTCGTTTCGAGTGATGACTCTGTCTATCAACTTTAATAATTCTAGAGCACTTCGAAATTGTATTGTTCTCTGTGTTTCTACCCAGGTGACGCTTCCCTGCCAAGTCGCATTGTCATTCTTTAAAATTTTCACTAAGAATGTTCCCGCTTTTTTCCCTTTCACAGTTCGTCATCTCCTTCCTAAAATTATATTTTTCTATTGATTTCATATCGTACTTGTATCTTACCCTACTCACTATTACAAAAAGCATTACAAAAAAGAAAAACATTAACAAATTTCCATTTTTTTGGTAATGCTTTTTTTCTGTAATGCTTTCTATCCACAGAAACCTATTTGCCCACAAAAAAAACACGCTCACGCGTGTTTTTCATGCTCTTCTACTTAATCTATCAATTTGATAAATTCCAACGAATTATGAAATCGATAGCTTTCTTCTTTTTCTATCCAGCTTAGCTCACCTTGCCATGTAGAACGTTGTCTGTATTGTACATGGGTAATAAAAGTTCCTTTTTCCCCTCTGTGTTGGAGCAGCTCTTTCTGTTCCACTACCTTTTCCGTACACGGTGAATGGTAAGCTTCCTGTTTCTCTTCAAACGATCTGCTTTTGGTAGAAGCCTGTGGATATCCGATATCTTCAAATAAATGCTCTGCTATCTTAATCAACTCTACCACATTTGCAAATGAGACTGCCTCTTTTTTATAACAATGATATACTCTTCCACGAATTTCTCCATCATCTGTACAATCCACACAGATATTAAGTAAATTCGGTGGAGACAAATTGATTTTAAATTGCATATTCCGTATCGCTTTCCTTTCTCTTAGAGCCACTCTTCATCTTCCTGTATATCATACATGGATGATACAGTACAATTAAGATGATTCATCCAAGTTCTATGTTCTTTTGAAAAATTTTTCGTAATACGATCAGTCACGATCTTACAGTTTTCTTGATTCGTTCCCATTAACATAACCAGATACTGGCCTTGATTATATTTGGTATAAGAATCGCTTCGTCTCAATGAGTCATGTAATGCTTCATAAAGTGCGTTTGACATAATATCTAATTTCTTAGAAGCCTCCATTGGTCGCCCTTGTCCATCAATTATGGTACATACTAATAAGAAGACCGATTGACCGCTTCTCTCCATACCACGTCGGATGATACGATATCCATCCCGAAAGCTTGGAAGACTGCAGTAAAATGCGCCTCTCTCTTTTCCCGCCTCTTTGAGACCACTTTGAATCTCATCAATAATCTGTGGACGGTTACTAATATGCTGACTCATGATTCTGAATTGCTCCATCATACGTTCGGATGGTTGTATTCCTAGTTCTTCTAGTAAAAAGGTTGCAGTATGTTCATATACTCCCATCGCCTCTTTGTATTTGTTCATAGCAATATAGCACTCCATCTGAATTGACTGCCACTCATCAAATGGATATATTGCAGCTGCACTTTCTGCAAATCTTAGTGCTTCCTCATAATCTCGCTCTTTCATAAGCTGCTCACAAACAAGCTGCATTGCTTCTGTATACATATCTTTCAAACGGATATTTTCCATGATTACCCATTCATCACTAGACAGCTTCGCCAGAAATTCTCCTCGATACAGCTTGCATGCTCGCTTCATCAACTCCGTCTTTTCCGCGAAATCTTCACATTCTGAAGCTTCCTTTATAAACGCTTCAAATTGTCTTGCATCTATTTCTACCTCCATTGGACCATTCCAATAGTAGCATCCACTTTTGATGACAATGTATTCATGTTCAGGAAATCCTGCATCTGCAAGTATTTTCTTTAATCTATGAGAAGTAACACGCAAACTATTGGCTGCATTTGATGTCTCATCATTTTCAAACAATTCTGCAAGTAATTTGCTGCGCGAAATCCCATTTTCCCCATTGTATAGTAAAATCAATAATAATCTCATTGCCTTTGTAACACTGTTTTTTCCTAATAAAACAGGCGTATCACCATATGTGATCTCTAGTGCTCCAAATGTTTGAACCTTCAATATGTTTAGGTCATTTTTCATAACCACTCCCCCTTTGCTACGCAAGGTTACTTCTTCTAAATTATAGTTTTCCATATTAGAAAAGTCAACAAACTCCAACTCTTTCTTTATAGAAAAATATTTGCTATACTATTTAAAAATCATGAACGGAGATTTATAAATGCAAAAACACTTTTTCCTTGCATGCATAACCTTTTTATCTGTTCTTGTTACTGGGTGCGCGGGAAATGCGGAAACACAACCTATAACGGATGTTCCTCGCGATAATACACCTGTGATACTGGAAAGTTTTGCAGATGAGGAGGTTTTTTATCAAACCGAACAACTTGCACTGGATGCTTCACATACTTCGGATGGATATGTCATGGTAAAATATCTGGGAGAGAATCCCAAAGTAAAACTTCAGATTCTCGCACCAAATGATATTGATTATACCTATCTCATTTCTGATACCGATACCTATCATACGTATCCGCTTTCTGGTGGCAGTGGTTCTTATCATATTAGACTTTTGGAATCACTTGCTGTTGAAGATAGTAAATATGCAGTCGTATTTGGAGAAGATCTTGAAGTCACAATCGAAGATGAATTTGAACCTTTTCTACGTCCAAATTATTATGTGAATTTTACTGCAGATTCTTCTGTGGTTACTACAGGGTCTGACCTCGCTTCCGATTGCTACTGTGATCTGGATGTGATTAATAATATTTACCATTATGTAACAGAAAATATTACCTATGACACTCCAAAAGCACAGGATTTAGCATACGGTTACACACCTAATCCAGACGAAACTCTTTCCACTTGTAAAGGCATCTGTTTTGATTACGCTTCGCTGATGTCAGCTATGCTTCGCTCACAACGTATTCCAACCCGTTTGGAAGTTGGTTATGTAGGAGAAGTTTATCACGCATGGATCAGCTGCTATGTGGATGAGATTGGATGGGTGGATAACATTATTTCCTTTGACGGAAAAAACTGGTCCCTCATGGATCCAACTTTGGCTGCAAATAATAACCGTTCCTCTGTAAAAGAATACATTGGAGACGGAAGTAACTACTTAATCAAATATACATATTAGTGGTGGTGAATTTTATGAGACTACTTAAAAACCAAGAACTCGCAGCATTTTGCAATCAATTTTCAATGATTTTGCAATCTGGGATTTCTTCTATGGAAGGATTATCTCTATTATTAGAAGATACACAAACAGAAGAAGAAAAGAAACTGCTTCAATTATTATATGAGGAAGTGTGCCAAACAGGTGACCTCGCAAGTGCATTTGAGAAATCGGAGCAATTTCCTTCTTACTTTATACAAATGGTACGAATGGGTGAGGAGACTGGTTCTCTTGATGATGTGATGGCTTCCTTAGAATCCTATTATGAACGAGAATATATGATTTCTCTGAGTATCCGAAATGCATTCACCTACCCGCTTATTATGATTGGCATGGTAATCTTTATTATTATTTTACTTCTAACAAAGGTTCTTCCAATCTTTGAACAAGTATTTTTACAATTTGGACGAGAAATGACAGGAATCGCCAAAGGATTTCTATTCCTCGGAAATTTTCTGTCTGACTACCTGTTCCTCTTGCTTTTTATCATTGCCATTTTGATTTATGGAATGTTTACTTATATTAAAAAGAAAAGCAGGCTCAAGCCACTGGTTGCTGCTAGTCGCTTTTCCAGCTGTATGGCATTGACTTTAAAGAGTGGTTTGATTCCAGAACAAGGATTTGAATTTGCAGAGAAAATGATTGACGATGAACATTTTCGCAAAAAACTTTTAGTTGCCAAAGAATCCTTTATTGCTGGGGAACCTCTTGCAAATGCGCTTCAGCAATCTGGGATTTTCTCTGGAACTTATTCCAGACTGCTTACTATTGCAAACAAAACAGGATGTATGGAGCAAGCTATGGAAAAAATCGCTGCCTCCTATGAAGAAGAGATTCACACAAAGATTACAAGTTTTATCGCAACATTAGAACCAACGCTTGTAATCATCTTATCTTGCATTGTTGGTATTATTTTGTTTTCTGTCATGTTCCCACTTATGGGACTAATGACCAGTTTATAAGGAGATTTTATGCGCTATTTCGATCATCGTAAAGAAAGTCATCCGCTGCGAAACCTTCTTCTTTCATTGATATTTTTCCTTCTTCTTTTTTGCATCTGCTCATTTGCCTTGGAACAAATCTCTGCAAAGACAAACAAGGAAGAGATGTTTGCCTTACAGCAGGCAATTCAAAAAAGTGTGGCACATTGCTATGCCATAGAAGGACATTATCCAGAAAGTCTCGACTATCTGAAAGAAGAGTACAGCATTTCTTATGACACGGATAAATATTTCATTGATTATCAAATCTGGGGAGAAAATATTTTTCCAGAGATCACTATTATTCAAAAATAGGAGGCCTTTATGAAAGGAGTATCCAATCAAAAACATATGATTGACTTGCTATTTCCAATCATGTTGTGGGCAGTACTTCTGATTTGCTCGATTTTTACGGTCATACTTGGAATTCATTTTTACCAAGGATCCACAGAGCGTATTTCTTCTAATTACGAAATACGTACCGTATTGTCTTATGTGCGTGAAAAAATCCATCAGGCAGATACTGCTAACGCTGTCTCTCTTGGATTTCTCGGTGAAACAGAAAGCCTTATCTTGGAACAATATTCGGGAGAGCAATTATATAAAACATATATTTATGCCTATGATGATGCGCTCTGGGAATTGACCACACAAGATGGGATTACGCTTTCCCCAAAAGACGGTACCAAACTCTTTGATGTAAAGAACTTCAGGATTGCAGAAAATGCTCCTAGTGTTTATACCTGTTCCTGTACAGATGCAGCTGGTCGTATGGTATCTACGACTGTCTCAACTGTTTGCCACTAGCTTACAAGGAGAACCTCTATGAAACGGACACCGATGAGACGTTCCAGTCTCTTTTTATTAGAATGTATGATTGCAATTTTATTTTTCATACTCGCAGCTACTGTTTGCGTGCGGCTCTTTGCTCAGTCCTACCAGACAAGTCATGAAAGCCAAGACCTTACTATGGCTATGCAGATTACTTCTTCTTATGTAGAAGAATTTCGTGCAGGTGCTTCCTTTCCCGCACAGATGCAAGTTTACTATGATGACTCTTGGTCAGAGTGTGACAAAGCAGAAGCAGCCCACACCCTTACGATTGCCATGACAGAAACAGAGGATATGATTTTAGGTCATTTTGTTATGGATGAGCTTTTTGAAACTTCTTTGGATAAATATGTAGGAGGGCAAACACCATGAAACGAAAATATGACAGTTACCCCGGCTTTCAGATGGGAACTTCCCTTCTTTTAGTCATTCTTACTACGATTTGTCTGATTGTTTTTTCAGCACTTTCCTTGTCTGCTGCTCTGCGCGACTACTCCTACAGCGAGAAAATCGCCGAAAAAACAACTGCTTATTACGATGCCAACTCAAAGGCTTATCACAAATTAAAATCCCTTGTGGACGCAGGTGCAACGGGCGTTCACTCCTATGAGATTGCAATTGCAAAAGATCGTATGCTATCTGTAACTGTGGAACTTACAGATGATTCTTATCACATAATTACTTGGAAAGAAGTCTCTTCTGCGACTTGGGAAAATGATGATACACTCCCAGTTCTCGGAAGCGGCCAGGAGGATTGATATGACTACTATTGAATTATTAGAAAATGCAGTAAAACAACAAGCTTCCGATATTTTTGTGGTAGCTGGACTTCCTATTTCTTATCGTGTTCGCAGAATGATCAAGCGTCAAGATGAGGTAAAACTTACCCCTGCTGATACACAAAAATATCTGGAAGATATCTACCAACTTGCATCCAATCGAGATATTTCCATCTTACATACCAAAGGAGATGATGATTTTTCTTTCTCCGTAAAAGGATTATGTCGCTTCCGTGCCAGTGCCTACAAGCAACGTGGTTCACTCTCTGTTGTGATTCGTGTGATTACCTTTGATCTTCCAAAACCTCAAGATATTGGAATCCCACAGGAAATCATCGATTTTGCATCCCTTTCCAAAGGACTTGTGTTAGTAACCGGTCCTGCTGGAAGTGGCAAATCGACAACGCTTGCTTGTATTATTAACGAAATCAATCAAAATCAGAATAAACATATCATTACATTGGAAGATCCTATTGAATATCTTCATCGACACAATCAAAGTATTGTAAGTCAGCGAGAAATTCATGTCGATGCGGAAGATTATGTCACCGCACTTCGTGCTTCTCTTCGCCAAAGTCCGGATGTTATTTTACTTGGAGAAATGCGTGATTATGAGACAATTGAAGTTGCTGTCACTGCTGCTGAAACAGGACATTTGATTTTCTCTACGCTTCATACAATTGGAGCTGCTAATACGATTGACCGTATTATGGATGTTTTTCCTGCCAACCAGCAGCATCAAATTGCCCTTCAACTATCTTTAACACTTCAAGCAGTGGTCTCTCAACAATTGGTTCCAACAATTGACGGAGAACTGATTCCTGTGTTTGAACTGATGACAGTCACACCTGCCATTCGCAATATGATTCGTGAGCATAAGATTCCACAAATCGATGGACTCGTATATTCTTCCAACTCCGAAACCATGTTTTCTATGGATGCTGGACTTTTAAAATTGGTGCAAGAAAAACGGATCACAAAAGAAACGGCCCTTGCCTATGCTTCCAATCCAGAAATGCTAAAGAAAAAGCTGATGCTCTAAGCACCAGCTTTTTTATTAGATTGCTCTTGTATATTTTCTTAAGAATTCTGTTTCTTCTTCATTTAAGTATGGTGATACTTTTTCGAATACTAATGCATGGTATTCATTTAATAATGCTTTGTCTTGTTCTGACATGATTTCTGGATTGATTGCATCTAAGTCCATTGGGATATATGTGATTGGTTCGAAGTACATGAATTGTCCAAATTGATTCTTTTCTCCTTCATGTGTAAGTAATTCATTTTCTAAACGAATACCATGTGAACCTTCTACATACATACCTGGTTCATTTGTTACGATCATACCAGCTTCAAATGGTGTTGCATTTCCTGGACGGTGACCAAAACCGATTCCTGCAGGACCTTCGTGGATATTTAATAAATAACCTACACCATGACCTGTTCCGTGATTGTAATGTAATCCTCTATCCCAGAAAGGTTTTCTAGCTAACATATCTAATGTCATACCAGTTGTTCCTTTTAAGAATTTCGCATTTCCTAATTGCATGTTTGCAATTGCTACAACTGTAAAGTGATCTTTCATGATTTGTGGAACTTCACCTAATGCGTATGTTCTTGTAATATCTGTAGATCCTTCATAGAAACCAGCACCTGTATCTGTTAAGAATAATGTTCCTTCATGTAATGGCACATTTGTTTCTGGTGTTGATTCATAATGGCAAAGTGCTGCATGTTCTCCAAATGCTGAAATTGCTTCAAAACTTGGACGAATGTAGTTACCCATTTCTTTACGGAATTCATCTAATTTTGCAGAAGCACTTAATTCATCAATTTCAATTTTTCCAACGTTTTCTTTTAACCATTTCATAAAACGAAGATGAGCAACGCTGTCTTTGATGTGTGCTTTACGAATGTTTTCAATTTCTACTGCATTTTTCTTCGCTTTGAATAATTCTTCTGGATTTGCTTTTTCTACACGTTTCACTTCTGTTGGAAGATTGCTGTATAATGCATAGTTTAATTTTGCAGGTGCAACTAATAATACTTCTTCTGCTCCAATTGTTTTAACGTCTTCGTAAATATCATTGTATGGATGAAGTACTACATTATCTTTTGCAAGTTCAGCTTTGATTTCATCGCTTAATTTTGCTTCGTTGATGTATAAATCCATCTTGTCCATTGTGATAATTGCGTAAGAAAGAACAAGTGGGAAGAATTCGATATCATTTCCACGGATGTTCAATGTCCAGCAAATATCATCTAATGTTGTAAGAACATGCATAGTTGCTCCGTTTGCACGCATTACTTCACGAATACGAGCTAATTTTGATGCAACTGTTTCTCCTGTGTATTTTTCTTCTAATGCAAATACTGGTTCTTCTGAAAGAACTGGTCTATCTTCCCATACAGCATCGATTAAATCATATTCATAAACAACTTTACCATTTTTTGCTGCAGCGATTTCTGCATAGCCAATTCCTTCTCCCATTGCGATTACACGACCGTCGAATCCAATTACGCCGCCTTCTGGAAGTTCTTTTTCTAAATATTCTTCAATTGTTGGAACTCCTGGTTCACCCATTTTCATAAGTTCTACTGTTGTTCCTTCTAATTCTCCAGCTGCTTGAATGAAATATCTTCCATCTGTCCAAAGCCCTGCTTCTTTCATTGTGATAACAGCTGTTCCAGCTGAACCTGAAAATCCTGTGATGAATTTTCTAGCTTTGAAATGTTCTCCTACATATTCACTTTGATGGAAGTCTGCTGTTGGAACGATGTATGCATCAATTCCTTTTGCTTCCATTTGTGCACGTAAGTTTTTTAAATTTTCTTGAATGCTCATAATATCCTCCTTATAAACAAAAAGGATTGGAGGCATTTTAGCTTCCAATCCTTATCTTTTAGTCTTCTACTAATGCTGATAATTTCTTATCAAGTGCTAATAAGATTACTGAAGCAGCACCTGCTACTACTGCAATACCGATACATGCAACTTTGAAGTCGAAGTTTCCGCCAAATGCGAATTCATAAACGTTTCCGTATAATTTACCTGCAAGGAATGTAGCGATTCCCCATACTGACATCATAACACCGAAGTATTTTCCTGGTGAGTATTTACTGATGAATGAGTGTCCAAGTGGTGAGAAGAACATTTCCCCTAATGTTAAGAAGAAGAAGAATACTGCGAACCAGATCATGCTCGCTTTTCCATCTCCACGAACAACATCAGCTACTGCCATTGTGATGTATGTAAGAGCAAGGAATCCAATACCGATTGCTGTCTTACGGAATAAGCTCATATCACCTTGTGGTCTAGCTGTTAATTTAGCCCAGAACGCACTCATAACTGGTCCTAAGATGATACAGTATACTGAGTTAAGTGATTCAGCCCATGTTACAGGAACTTCCCATCCACCGATTGACCAGTTCATGTGTTCTGACCAGTGGTAGTATAATGGAAGATATCCTAAGTACCAGAATACCCAGAAGATAACTGAGAAGAATGATACTAAGATGATAGCGCCCATACGTTTCTTTTCTTGAATTGTAAGTGGAGCTGCTTTTACTTTTTCATCTTTCTTTACTTCTTCAGGTTTTTCAACTTTGAATGGTTTTTTACCAACTTCACCCATGTAACGAGTGTTATATGCAAACCAGATAGCACCAAGTACCATGATTACAGCTGCAATTTGGAAACATGGAGCGAATCCAAGAACACCATCTTTTGCAAATACGTCTTTGTATAAGATACCTAATGCAAATGTACCGATGAATGCACCAACGTTAACAGTTGTATAACGTACTGAGAATGCTGAGTCTAATTGATCTTTAGGAACTACACGACCGATAACAGGTCCGTTCTTGTATAAACCAAGACCGATACTTACTAATAAGATCATTAACCAGATATGTCCTTCGCCTGTTGCGATAGAACCTACGAAGTAACCTGCACCTGCGATTACCATACCGATTGGTGTTGTATAACGAGCTCCCCACCAACGGTCAACAATAATACCACCAATAACACCGCCTAAGTAAGAGAACGCTGTCATATTAGCTTGCATTTTTGCTGCTGTAATATCAGAAAGACCAAGTCCGCCTTCTGCGATAGAAGCAACAACAAAAATAAGGATAAGTGAACGTCCTAAATAGAATGAAAGACGTTCGAAGATTTCTGTAGTTGCACATGCCCAGAAACCTCTACCAAACTTTTTCTTTGAGTTTTCCATTTTGTTTTCCTCTTTCTGTAATTTAATAATTTAGTTAACAAACAAATTACCACAAAATTGTAGGATTGTCAACAATCCTACAATTTTTCTTCCCTATTTTTCAGTTTTGTGATATAATTTTTACAAATATAACCAATCGAGAAAGGATATTCTCTATGAGTACTACTATGTCCTATCGCACTTTAAGAGAAAGTGTTGCGGATGTCATCCGTAAAAAAATACTAAATCATGAACTTCAGCCAGGGATGCGCATCATCGAGCATGATATTGCTACAGAACTCAGTATCAGCCGCGGACCCATTCGTGAAGCATTGCGCCAATTGGAACAGGAAGGCCTTGTTGTGTATGCACGCAATGCTGGTTGTTCTGTCCGTGACGTTTCATTAATTGACGTGCTGGAAGTCTATACTGTTCGTGGCAGCTTTGAATTGACTGCTTTAAAAGCAATTGGTGGAAAATTTTCTCAAGAAGCATTGGATGAAATGTATGAAAACGTGAAGCAAATGAAAGAGATGACAGTTATGGATTTCATTACTTATGATAATCAATTCCATGACGTTGCAATTCAAGAAGCTAAGATGCATTATCTATACAAGGCATGGAAAGATCTCGAATTTGTTAACTTCTTCAACTACTACATTGAGACAGAACCAACTTCTTTAGCTGCAGATCGTCAATACGTTGCACACAAATATCTTTATGATGTTTACTGCACCGGAGATTTAAAAGAAATGTTACATACTCTGGCTTCTCACTATCTATCATCGATTCGAAGAAAGATGCAAGAACATCATTTGACAGAAGCAGATCTGCCTTTTTCTCTTTCTGTATTAACGGAATATGAACATAACGAAAAAACTTCCGTTCTCTAAATAAGAGTCGGAAGTTTTTCGTATTTATTCTTGTGATTGATATTCTCCAAATTTTCCTTTACCAGTTTTCTTCATCTGGTACATAGCCATATCTGCATATTTTTTCAGCTCATCTGAATGTGTCGCTGGCTCTCCATACCATGCAATTCCACCTGACAAACTAATTCCCTTCTTCGTTCCATCTGGTAATTCAATATATCTGTTTTGAATGGTATCTGTTAAATATTTAATTGATGATCGTACTTGCTCTTTGGAATCATATCCGTATAGGAAAACAAAAAAATTCATCTCCTGAAATATGTCCATACATATCATTCCTATATTTGAGATTATCCAAATCCATCATAATCACAGCAGCACATTTGATACGTTCTGGTGTTTGAAAAATAGCTTTGTATTTTGTTTGTACTGCACGTCGGTTGTAAATATTAGTCAATGAATCAAAATCTCTATCATGACTAATTTGAATTTTATCTAAGATGCTCTCTGTCCCATCTTCTATAGAAGGTGTTAGAAAAAGATTGCAAAAAACAATGCCGGCAAGTTTGCGAAAATACTACAAGCGAAGCAGAACCTTGATTTTAACTAGATATCATAAACTCAAAGGTGAAAACAAAGCTGCTTGTGTTCTGATGCTTCTTTACAATGATGACTTACGCAGAGCTCATTATTTAAAAGAAAAATTTTATGAACTATGTCAGAATCCTAAATATTCTGAACAGCGAAAAGATTTCTTCACTTGGATTAAAATGGCTGAATCCTCAGGCTTAAAAGAATTTGAAAAAGTAGCTTAGACCTATCGTACTTGGTCTAAAGAAATCTTAAATGCTTTTAAGCACACTCATATAACAAACGGTCCGACCGAAGGCTTTAACAATAAAATAAAAGTCCTGAAACGCACATCACATGGAATTAGAAATTTCCAACGTCTCAGAACTCGTATTTTTATCGTAACTAATTAATTTTTATCGACTGGCACTTGAAGGTTTATTTGTCATGCAACAAAACAGACACTTGTGTATACAAACACTAAAATACCTTCAAACACAACAATGGAGCGGGATTTATTAAAATCCCACCCCAACTATTTACTTAGAGCCGAAAAAAGGGAAGCCTATAGTTTTCTATAGTACTTCCCCGTGTTCTCATTCAATAAATAAATTCTGCAACTGGCTACCATCTTACAGGCCCTATAGTTTTGCGTCACAATCTTTCGACTGCTTTGCCAATATGTATCTTACTTCATTTTAAGCCTTTCCATTTCCTTTGTCAACCAATTCCCTGTTTCAGAGGCTTTCGTCGTATATTTCGCATATAATGGCTCCATCGCTTGTCGAAATTTTGCCAATTCTTCTTCTGAAATTTTCACTTCTTCACATCCATTTTTCAATGCATCTTGTCTGGAAGTCTTTTCCGTCACTTCCCACAAAGCTCTCTCATATGCTGCAGATTCTTTGGCACATTCCAAAATGATTTTCTGATCCTCTTCTGATAATTTATCCCAAGTCCGCTTCGACATAAGCTGTACTTCTGGTACTCTGGTATGCTCATCTACCGTATAATATTTTGCCACCTCATAATGTTCTGTGTACGCATACGTTGGCCAATTATTTTCTGCCGCATCAATTTCTCCTGTCTCAAACGCAGAATAAATATCTTGCATCGCCATATCAACAGGATTTGCTCCAAGACAAACCATCATCTCCTTCATCAGTTCACATTCTTGGACTCTTACAGTCATTCCTTGCATATCTTCGATTGATGTAATTGGTTTCTCTGACGAATAAAAACTTCGAGCTCCTGCATCATACCAAGATAAGCCTATCATATTTTCCAGTTCCAATAACTTTAGGTAGGAATCCCCAATCTCACTATCCAAAATACTCCACATATGCTGTGCATTTTCATAAAAGAATGGTAATTGGAGTACATTCAATGCTGGAAGTTCATCTGTCAACGAGGAAATGGACACACGGGTAAAGTCAATTCCCCCAAATACAAGCTGCTGCACTTCTTGTTTTTGAGTTCCGTATTCTCCATTCTTTTTCACTTGAATGACAATCCTTCCATTTGTTTTTTCCTTTACCAATTCCGCAAATTTTTCTGCCCCTTTGATGGTCGGATAATTTCCCAAATGATTCTCTGCATAGGTCAATACATATTCTGGTTCTATTTCTTGCTCCTGCTTTCCAAAAACCAAAATCCCTACCACGATCAAACTGATGATTCCAATGAATACTCCTACCTTTTTCATATTCCCTCCTATGAAATAAAAAATGCTGCTGTTCGAAAACAGCAGCACCTATTTTTTCTAGATAAGTCCAGATAATGTTGGTAATCCAAGCGAAAGCGCTGGAATATATGTAACAAGTAATAAGCCAAGTAAAATGAATGCATAGTAAATTAGCATGTATGGTATTACTTTTGATAAACTTGTCTTTCCGACTTTGATTGCTACGAATAGTGTATTTCCAACTGGTGGTGTGATATTTCCGATACAGAGATTATACACTAAAACAAGTCCGAAATGAACTGGATGCATTCCAAAAGTTTGTACAATTGGAAGGAATAATGGTGTGAAGATTAAAATCGCTGGTGTTACATCCATGAATGTACCTGCAACTAATAATACAAGGTTCATGATCAAAAGGATGAGGATTGGATTTTCTGTTACACCAAGTAAAGCAGCTGAGATAGCTTGTGGAATTTGTGTAAATGCCATTACCCATCCTAAGATGTTTGATACACCGATTAAGAAGATAACCATACCACTCATTTTTGCACTATCTACAACGATATTCCAGAATGATTTCCAAGTAATATTTTTATAGCAGATACCTAAAATCAAGGCATATACTACAGCGATTGCAGAACCTTCTGTCGCTGTGAAGATACCACCAACGATACCACCAATTACTACTACGATAAGTGATAAAGCTGGAATCGCATGTAATGTTGCGTGGAAAAGATTTTTCCAATCAAATTTTCCAGGAGTTCCTTTGTATCCTTTTTTCTTTGCAATGATAAGAGCTCCGATAAGACATCCAATTGTCCAAATGATTCCTGGTACATATCCCGCAAGGAATAAAGCAGCTACAGATGTTCCGCCTGATACTAAAGAGTATGTAATCAACGCGTTTGATGGTGGAATTAAAAGTCCTGATGGAGCAGATGCACCGTTTGTTGCAGCACAGATTGCTGGATCATATCCTTGTTCTTCTTCCCCTTCACGAACCATGCTACCTACAGCAGCTGCTGCCGCTGAAGCAGAACCTGAAATCGCTCCGAATAATGCGTTTGCACCAATATTTGTTACTAATAAAGAACCTGGTAATTTTCCTAAGATTGCAAGTACGAAATCTACTAAACGTTTCGCAATCCCACCTTGGTTCATAAGATTCCCTGCTAAAATGAAGAAAGGAATCGCTGTTAAACTAAATTTACTAATCCCTACAAATGTTCTTTGAGCTGCTGTTAATACAGAGATGTCTAATTGTACACTTTGTAAAATTGCTGCTAAAGATGAAATTGCAATCGCATAAGAAATTGGAACACCAATTACAAGAAGGACTGCCATTACAATTAAAATGATAAATAATGCTTCCATTGCCATAAGACTATACCTCCTCGTTTTCTACTTTTTCAATTGCCTGATTCACTTCACTTGCTACAGTTAAGCTAATGTTTCCTTTTACAATATCCACAATGTTTAATACTGTGTAAACTGCCATAAGTACCCCAGCGATTGGCATAACAATGTAGAATACACCAACTGCTACACCTAAAGAAGATGTCATTTGTCCCATAGCTAATGTTGTGATTTGCATACCACCATATACTAAGATAACAACTGCGAAGATCAATGCGATTACTTCTGCAACGATTGCTAAGATTTTTTGTACTTTTTCACTCGCCTTATCTACAAGAATTGGAATGTTCATATGTCCACGTTCCCCAACTACTAAAGTTGCACCAAATAATGACATCCAAGCAAATAAGTAAGAAACTAATTCTTCTGACCATGAAGATGGGTTTCCTAAAATGTATCTTGTAAATACTTGCCAGCATGTGAAGACTGTCATTGCAAGGAAACTTACACCTGCAAGAACATTTAAACTTTTATTCAAAATATTTCTAAGCTGATTCATCATTTCCTCCTATTCTGCTGACGAAGAATACATTGCGTTGTATTCTTGAATCTTTGCATAAATACTTTCTAATACTTCGTTTCCTGAAATTACTGATTCATGTAATGGAGCACATGCTTCTTGGAAAGGAGCTGTATCTGGGTAGTAGAATTGAACACCTTGTTCATTTGCCGCTCTGTCTTTTGCGTTTTCTACTGCTTTTGTCCATTCTTCACGTTGTACTTTATTTAATAATTCAAAACCTTCTTCGAAGATTGCATATTCTTCTTCTGATAAACCTTCTAAGAATGCTTGGTTTCCAAGTAAGATATCTGGAACCATTTGGTGCATATCGTATGAGTAATATTTACATACATCACCATGTCCGTTGTCTGTTAAAGCCATTTCATTGTTTTCTGCACCATCAATGATATTTGATTGAAGTGCTGTGTATACATCACCAAATCCCATTGGAGTAGCGGAACCGCCAAGAAGATCCATCATAGCTACGTTTGTTGGAGATTGTTGTACACGGATTTTCAATCCTTTTAAATCAGCTGGACTTTCGATTGGTTTATTTACTGTATAGAAGTTTCTTGTTCCAGCATCTAACCATGTAACAGCTGTGAAGCCAGCTTTTTCTGTTGCTTTGAAAATTGGATCTGTTACCTCTGGATCTTCCATTGCAGCATGATAAGCTTCTGCACTAGAGAATAAATATGGTAAGTTAAAGATTCCATAATTTTCACTGAATGTTTCCAAAATCGCGTTACTTGCGATTACAAAGTCAATTGCACCTGTTTGTGTAAGTTGTACCATTTCTGTTTGTGAACCTAATAATTCACTTGGGTAAACTTCTACTACATACTTATCACCTAATTTTTCATTAATGAATTCTTGGAAAGCGACTAAACCAAGATGGCTTGGGTGATTTGTTGATTGGTTATGACCAATTCTGATGATTCGCTTTTCTTCTGTGCCTGCACATCCGCCTAATACACTTACAGCTAAGACAAGTACAAGCATCAACGCCAATTTCTTTGCACGTTTCATGTTTTTCCCTCCTACTCAATCTCTTACTATGTCTTTTATTTAACATATAAGAAGCTTCTTTTATTATAGTAAAAGAAGCCTCTTAAGAAAATCGGAGAATTTTGCGATTTATAGGACAATTTTATCCTTTTGAACAATCTCTGATTCGATATTCTGTTGGTTTACATCCTGTCACGCGTTTAAACACACGGGTAAAATAATTGGCATCTTGAAATCCTGTTCGAATGCCCACTTCCTTCACTGAAATGGTCGGATTTTCCAATAATGCTTTTGCCTTTTCAATACGAAATTCTGTGAGATAAGATGTGAAATTCATATAAAAACATTGCTTAAAAAGTTTACACAAATATGTTACCGAATAATGCATCTCGTCCGCCAAAGTCTGCATGGTAATCTCTTCGGTATAATGCTGCTCAATATACTCTTCCAGATATCTTTTCACTGCCGCCAGACGAATCCCATTTAGCTGTTCCTCCACAGGTTCCTCCGGCACTTCTTCTTGGATATCTTGCTGCGGCAATTTGGATATCTGACTTATGGCTTCCTCCAACGCATACACCAACTCCTTTTTATCGTATGGTTTTAGCAAATAGTCCATTGCCTTCACTTTGATAGCTCTCTTTGCATAGTAAAATTCATCCATGGCAGTTAAGAAAATAATGATTGCCTCTGGATTCTGCTTACGAATCACTTCAGCTACTTCCATCCCATCTTTCCCCGGCATATTCACATCTAAAATAACAATCTGAATGGATTCTTCCTCAAAAATTCGGACAGCATCTATCCCATTTGATGCTTCATAGAGTTCTAAGATGTCTGCAAATTCTTTTCGTATGAACTTACAAAGCACCATACGTTCAATTTGTTCATCCTCTGCAACCAATATTTTATACATGTATCATGCCTCCAATCTCTTTAAATGGAATATCAATCAGAATCGTTGTTCCTTTGCCTTCTTCACTTTCAACCAACAGTTTGCCACCTTCATACATCATATCAATACGCCGTGCTACATTTCCAAGACCAATTCCTCGCCCAGTCGTGTTGACTTCATGTATATTTTTATTAATCTCACGCAATCGTTCCTGCGAAATTCCTTCTCCATCATCGTGCAATGCGAGACGTAATCTTCCATCCTCTTCCCATACGCGAAGCTGTATCGTACCGCCTTCTACACGTCCTGATAACCCATGCTGTATGGCATTTTCCGCAAGTGGCTGTAATGTAAGAGATGGCATATAAACGCGATCTTTCTCCACACAGATAGTCTCTTCATATCGTAAACGATGTCCAAAACGCATCCGCTGAATGTACATATAATCTTTCAGTACCTGCAGCTCCTGTTCCAGAGATACTTCTTGCTCTACGGTTCGTAAATTATAACGGAACAGATTGCTAAGACTTAAGATCATCTTCTCTGTTATTTCTGCATCTTCCAGATTCGCCATATTCGAAATCATATTTAACGTATTAAACAAAAAATGGGGATTGATTTGATTTTTCAGTGTTGCTAACTGAGCTGCTTTCAAATTCATTTCTTCTTGATGTAGCAATTCAGAAATTCGGTTTTTCTCTTTCAATGTTTCAATGTAATCTTTCATAGCTACTTTCATTTTATTGAAAGCAATCACCAGTTCACCGATTTCATCCTCATTTTGCACTTGTATCTGCGGAGTATCAAAGTCGTTTGCTACAATGTTTCGTGAATCCTCTGCCATTAATACCAGCGGAGTTACCACTGTTTTTGTGATCAAACGCCATAACTTTTGGGAAATCCACATCGTAAGTAGTATGACTGCTAATACCAAAATTGGTATCACACGCAGATAAGACATTCTTTCATCGTACATCTGGTCTGCTTCCGCTAATGTAACCTGCACCAATCTGGAACTGTATTCCGCCAAAGATTCCTGCATACTCATTACTTCATATAATTTCTCTATATAAGATGCATCCTGTTGCCCCATATAGAGTACCTCATCTCGTGAAATCTTATACCCTTCGTATCCATGTATCAGATTCCAAGTTCTGGCATAACGCTCTTCCCCAATTTTTTTATAATCAAATGGTAATTCTGCAATACTTTTTTCTGTTTTTTGACATGCCATTTCATATACCATTCTATTTTCATCCGAACGATTTCGAATATAAGCAATAAAGCTGGATTCTTCCTGCTGCAATGCATCTTCTAATTCATAATAAATAAAATGGTTGTTCAACACTTTTTCAAAGGTCCCTAATGAAGCCCAAGTAAGTCCCACTGTTCCTATTTCTGTCACAAGCGTGGTAAGCACAAGCAATAAAATAATACAGGCTATTTTTTTCTTAAGAGAATATTTCAGCCATTTCTTTTCTAGTTTGAACATTTCTCCGCCCTCCAACTTGCTTCATTATACCATTAAATACACGTAAAAAAAAGAAGTGCGACTCTATTGAATCACACCTCTTTTATAGCCTTTTAAAATCCTTTTCCGTAATTGACTACTCTTGCATCATGCTCTGTATGTAATAACATATGTGCTTTGTGTGCACCTGGTGCTTCTAAATATTCTTCGTACATTTGAAGCACGTCTTTGTTTTCATGAGAGAATCGAAGGGATGCTTGTTCATCAAGGAAGTAAAGATTCTTTCCTCTTTCAAATGCTAGCTCTTCGCCATCATGGATTGGCTGACCGCCGCCACCTACACATCCGCCAGGACAAGCCATAACTTCTACGAAATCATAATGTACCTCTCCACGTTCAATGCGGTCTAACAATTCTCTTGTATTTCCAAGTCCGCTTACCACTGCAACTTTAACAGTGATATCGTCAATAGCAAACTCTGCTTCTGTAAGTCCTTTGTTTTCTTGGAATCCACTGCTTCTTACTGCCTTAAATGCATCCACTGGTGTATTTTCATGTTTGATCAGATAATACGCAGAACGAAGTGCCGCTTCCATTACCCCGCCAGTTGCTCCGAAGATAACACCTGCACCTGAACCTTGTTGCATTGGTGTATCACCTTCAATGTCAACTAAAGTGCTTGGCTCAATATGTGCAGAACGAATCATACGAATCAATTCTCTTGTGGTAATCACTGCATCAATATCTTTTCCTGCATATTCTTTGTAGAATAATTCCATCTCACTTTCTGCTTTCTTTGCTACACATGGCATAACAGAAACTGTATAAATCTTCTCTGGAGAAACACCAAGTTTTTCTGCAAAATAAGTCTTCATCACTGCACCAAACATCTGTTGTGGTGATTTTGCTGTCGACAACTGTTTTACAAGGTGTGGATATTCTGTTTTGATAAAACGGATCCATCCAGGACAGCAAGATGTAAACATTGGTCTATCCTTTAATTCTCCTGCTGTAAAGCGATTTACAAATTCTGTACCTTCTTCCATGATTGTAAGGTCTGCTGAAAATGTAGTATCAAATGCATAATCTACGCCAATACGTTTCAAAGAATCTAAAATCTTTCCAACCGTAGCATCTTTTAATTCTAATCCTAGTTCTTCTCCCCAAGCTGCACGTACAGCTGGAGCTACCTGAGCTACTACAATCTTATCTTTATCTGCAATTGCATCCCATACTTTTTCAGTATCATCTCGTTCACGCAATGCACCTACTGGACAGTGTGTAATACATTGTCCGCAAAGAGAACAATTGGATTCCTTGATCACTTTATGATTTGCAACGTCTACCGTTGTTCTAGAACCTGTTCCTTCTACATCCCACACGCCAAGACTTTGCACCTTATCACAAATCTGAATGCATCGCATACATTTGATACACTTCGATGCATCACGAATCAATGGGAATTTTGTACTCCAGATCATCTTTTCTGGTTCTGATTTGTAAGGAATGTGAATGATATTCAAATCATTTGCAATCTTTTGTAAACTACAGTTTCCGCTTCTTGTACATGTAACACATTCACAATTATGTTGTGAAAGAATCAATTCTACTGTAATCTTACGATGCTTACGTACCTTTGGACTATTTGTATAAACAACCATTCCTTCTTCTACATTATTGTTACAAGAAGTGATAAGTTTTTCATTTCCTTCTACTTCTACCACACATACACGGCAAGCCGCAATCTCATTGATTCCTTTGAGGTAACAAAGTTTTGGAATTGGAATTCCATTTTGTAAAGCAGCCTCCATGATAGTAGTGTTCTCTTCAACCGTTATTTGTTTTCCATCAATTGTAAGATTTACCATATCTTCTCTCTGCCTCCCTTCAAAATTCCATATCCAAAGTGGTCACATCTCAAACATCTGGATGCTTCCTGTTTTGCTTCTTTTTCATTCATGCAATTTTCTACACCTTCAAAATCACATACGCGTTCACAAGCTTCACGTTCTGTAAGATTTACACGTCCACAAGGCGTACGATCATTCGAATGGGCTTTCGGAATCTCAACATCACAAGAAATGATGTGGTGATATCCTAAATATTCATCAATATTTGCTGCAACAACTTTTGCTGCTGCAATCGCTTTGATAACAGATGCTGGTCCACTTGCACAGTCTCCTCCTGCAAATACACCTGGAAGATTTTCAAATGTACCTGTATTTTCTGTCACAATCTTACCTCTGGAAACAGGAATTCCCGCTTCTTCGAAGTGTCTTGTTTCGATATTTTGTCCAATGGCAACAATCAACACATCACATGGAATATATTCATCTGGTTCACCTGTTGGTCGAATACTCGCACGTCCATCTCGGATTGTGCTGATCATCTGAGGTGTAACATAAATTCCTTTGATATGATTATTTTCATCTACATCAAGAGAAGCTGGTGCCTTTAATGTCTGAAGTTCAATTCCTTCTGCAACTGCACCTTCAATTTCTCCTGGGAGAGCTGTCATATCTGCTACTCTTCGGCGATATACAATACTTACTTTCTTCGCTCCAAGACGTTTTGCTGTACGAACTGCATCCATAGATACATTACCGCCGCCAATAACTGCTACTTCCTTACCAGTCAAATCCATAATCTGTTTCTTTCCAACATTACGGAGAAATTGTACTGCTGATATGATGCCTTCCGCATTTTCTCCTTCTAGTCCAAGTTTCTTATCGGTACTTGCACCAATAGTGATCAATACTGCATCATATTCTTTACGAAGCTCTTGAATTGTAATATCCTGACCAATCTTAAGTCCGTATTTCACTTCCACACCTGTTTTCAAAATCGCGTTGATATCTTCGTCCAAACGTTCTTTTGGCAAACGATAATTTGGAATACCATAACGGAGCATTCCTCCTAGTTCTGGAAGCATTTCATATACGGTTGTCTGATGTCCCATCAATTGTAAATAATAAGCAGCACTCAAACCTCCTGGTCCGCCTCCTAATACGGCAATTCTCTTTCCTGTGCTAGGCGCACATGCTGGTGGTTCTACTTCTCCTGCAAAATCTGCAGCCACACGTTTCAATCCGCGAATATTGATTGCATCATCTACCATATTTCTACGGCAACGTGCTTCGCATGGATGTTCACAGATAAATCCACATGTTGTTGGGAATGGATTGTCTTTGCGAATCAAACGAATTGCATCTTGATAACGTCCTTCTCCTACTAAGGCAACATATCCTGGAATATCCACATGTGCAGGACATAAAGAAACACATGGTACTGGTTGATTGAATGTACATGTACAGCGTCCACGTTCCACATGCTCTACATAATCATCACGGTAACCTTTCAATCCCTTATATACCATGTTAGCTGCTTCATATCCAATTGCACAGTCAGCAGATTCCATAATTGACAATGCTGTCTGTTCCATAATATCTAATGTTTCTAATGTTGCATTTCCGTCTAATACATCTTTAATAAAATGATTTAATTGTCCCAAACCAATACGGCATGGTACACATTTTCCACATGATTGGGCATGACATAATTCCAAAAATGCACGCGCCATATCTACGGGACATAACCCTGGTGGGCTGGATTCGATTCTTCGCTCTAAATCTTTGTACAGACCTTCCATCACAATATCTGCTTTCGATGGCGAAGCAATTTTCATTCTACTCACGGCTATCTCTCTCCTTTTTTCGTTCAGTACTACTTTGTTGCCCCTTATTATACCATTCATTTTCTAACTTGTAATAGTTTTGCAAAAAGTAGATTTTTTAACAAAAAGAACTCTGAATTCTTTTTATTTATAAGTCTATTTTCACAAAAAAGAAGTTGAATTTATATATTGGGAATCATATAATTTAATTAGACGGGTCCATATGGGACAAAAACGGATGCACAATAAAAGGAGGCAAAAAACATGAAAAAAATTATCAATGATGTGGCTCTAGTGGAAGATCAAATGATTCAAGGTTTAGTGAAAGCATATCCTGAATACCTTCGCAAACTTGATGGACAAAATGTTGTTGTTCGTGCAGAAAAGAAAGAAGGAAAAGTAGCTCTTATCAGTGGTGGTGGAAGCGGACATGAACCAGCACATGGCGGCTACGTTGGAAAGGGTATGCTTGACGCTGCAGTTGCAGGCGCTGTATTTACATCTCCATCTCCTGAACCAGTTTACGAAGGAATCAAAGCAGTAGCTACAGACGCTGGTGTTCTTATGATTATCAAGAACTACACAGGTGACGTTATGAACTTTGAAATGGCTGGTGAAATGGCTGAAATGGACGGCATTCCAGTAAAACAAGTAATTGTAAATGATGATGTTGCTGTAAAAGACAGTCTCTACACAGTTGGTCGTCGTGGTGTAGCTGGTACTGTATTTGTACATAAAATCGCTGGAGCAAAAGCTGAAACAGGCGCTAGCCTTGATGAAGTACAAGCGACTGCTCAAAAAGTAATCGACAACGTTCGTACAATGGGTATGGCAATTACTCCTTGTACTGTTCCTGCATCTGGAAAACCTGGTTTTGAATTAGCAGATGATGAAATGGAAGTTGGTATTGGTATCCACGGTGAACCTGGAACACATCGCGAAGCTCTCCGCCCAGCAGATGAAATCGTTGATATGTTAATGGAAAAAATCCTTGCAGATATTGATTATTCTGGACATGAAGTTGCAGTATTAGTAAATGGTTCTGGTGCAACTCCACTTATGGAATTATTTATCGTAAATAATCGTGTATCTGATATCTTAGCAGAAAAAGGAATCAAAGTTCATAAGACATTAGTTGGAAATTATATGACATCAATTGAAATGGCAGGATTCTCTATTTCACTTCTTCGCTTAGATGATGAAATGAAAGAATTATTAGACGCTGAAGCGGATACTCCTGCATACAAAGAATAAATCAAACGCACAGGAGGATTTGACAGCATGAATGGGACTAAATTAATTGAACTTTTAGATAAGATTGGTGACAAGATTGTCGAAGAAAAAGATTATTTGACTGAACTGGATCGCCCAATTGGTGATAATGACCATGGAATCAACATGGCAAAAGGATTCACGGAAGTAAAAAATAAATTGTCAAGCTTGGCAGACAAAGATATCGGAACCATTTTAAAAACATCTGGTATGACTTTAGTTTCCACAGTTGGTGGTTCTTCTGGACCGCTTTACGGAACTTTATTTATGAAGATGGGGATGGCTCTCAATGGCAAAGCAGAAGTTACATTGGCTGAATTTCTAGATGCATTCCAAGTCGGAATTGATGGCGTAATGCAAAGAGGTCGTTCTACTGTAGAAGAAAAGACCATGCTGGATGCACTTGTGCCTGCAATCAACGCAATGAAAGAAGCGGCTGATGGCGGAGCCGATGCAAAAGCTGCTTTAGAAGCTGGTGCAAAAGCTGCTGAAGCCGGCGCAGAACATACGAAAGAATTGGTTGCTACAAAAGGTCGTGCAAGTTATGTAGGTGAAAGAGGTATTGGACATCAAGATCCTGGAGCTACTTCTTTTACTTTCATGATTCAAGTTGCAGCAGCAAACTTCTAGGAGGATTTTCGTATGGTTGGTGTTGTAATTGTTTCGCACAGTGAAAAACTTGCGGAAAGTATTGTAGATTATACCAAAATGATGGCTGACGGAGCAAGCGTTGTGGCTGCCGGAGGACTAGAAGATGGAACCTTCGGAACAAGTTTTGAACGTATTTATAACGCTATCGAATCCGTCTATTCAGAAGAAGGTGTTGTCATTTTAATGGACATGGGAAGTGCTGTTATGACAACAGAAATGGTATTAGAAGCCTACGGTGCAGATAATGTAGAAATGGTGGATTGTCCTATCGTTGAAGGTGCAATTGTAGCAACGCTCAATGCACAGATGGGAATGAGTCTCGAAGAGATTGTGGAAGCTCTCAAAGAAGTCGCACAGACTCCAAAATTTTAATTATAATCTCTCATGATTTCCTTTAAAAGGAGAAATCGGCATTCGCTGATTTCTCCTTTTACTTATATATGTCATCCACAAATTTTCAACAAAAAAGAAAAGTTACCAACAGAAAACACATTGCATCCCCACACATTTCCTTGTATTCTAATTGCACACAATAAATTTCTGATAGTTCTATCATTCTTATACAAATCTTATTTTCGAAAATATTTCTTATGATTATCACTACGAACACTTAAAATCCGTTGAAAACCTATCTTTTTCAACCTATAATAAAAGGAGAAATTTATGACAAAGAACAAAAAGACATTAAAAGATTTGAATCTGTTGGATCGTTTTTTATTCGATGAAGCAATGGAAAATCCAGAAAATATGAAGATGCTTTTGGATATCATATTAGGACAAGATATGGTGCTAAAGTATCTTCCCCAATCAGAAAAGGAAGAGCGTACCTCTCCGTTAAACCGCTTCGTTAAGATAGCAAACTGCTCGCTCCAGGAACTGCGGATTTCAACGCCATAAACAATGTGTTTATTATTATCATTGCACCTTTCGACCTGTTTGGATATGGATTATACAAATATACCTTTCAAATGGGCTGTAAGGAGGTTCCTGATTTATGGCTGGATGATGGTGCTACTCGAATTTTCCTTAACACGCATGGTACAAATTCAGAAAAGGTATCTGAAGAGCTTATCGAATTACTCAAATATATGGAGCACTCCACCGATGAAGTAGTAAACACTTGCACCAGTAAGCGCATCCATAAAATGCATAAAAACATCAGCAGTATCAGATCTAATGAGGAGGCAGGTGTAAAATATATGCAATTATGGGAAGAATTTTTAATGGAACGTCAAG
>CAZINB010000002.1:0-97178 GCA_964540565.1 uncultured Faecalimonas sp. | reverse complement strand
TACCATTACGAGTTTGAAGCATGAATAATTTACGATCTTGGATTGTAAATTCCATATCTTGCATATCTCTGTAGTGGTTTTCAAGTGTATTACAAACTTCTGTAAATTGTTTGAATACTTCTGGCATAACTTCTTCTAATTGAGCGATTGGTTGAGGTGTACGAACACCAGCAACAACGTCTTCACCTTGAGCGTTGATTAAGAATTCACCCATAAGTTTTCTTTCACCTGTAGCTGGGTCACGAGTAAATGCAACACCTGTACCTGATTCATCTGACCAGTTACCGAATGCCATTTCTTGAACGTTTACAGCTGTTCCCCATGAGTAAGGGATATCGTTATCACGACGGTAAACGTTAGCACGTGGGTTATCCCATGAACGGAATACAGCTTGAACAGCACCCATTAATTGTTCCTTTGGATCATCTGGGAAGTCTTGTCCGATTTTAGCTTTGTATTCAGCTTTGAATTGGTTAGCTAATTCTTTTAAGTCTTCTGCTGTAAGGTCAACGTCTTCTGTTACACCTTTTTCTTCTTTCATTTTATCAATTAATTCTTCGAAATATTTTTTACCAACTTCCATAACTACGTCAGAATACATTTGGATAAATCTTCTGTAGCAGTCACGAGCCCATCTTTCGTTACCTGTTTTCTTAGCAACTACTTCAACTACTTCTTCGTTAAGACCAAGGTTAAGGATTGTATCCATCATACCTGGCATAGAAGCTCTAGCACCTGAACGAACTGATACTAATAATGGATTTTCTAAATCACCGAATTTTTTACCTGTGATTTCTTCCATTTTTACGATTGCATCGTTGATTTGTGCTTGAATTTCGTCGTTGATTTTACGTCCATCTTCATAATATTGTGTACAAGCATCTGTTGTGATTGTGAAACCTTGTGGTACTGGAAGACCTAATTTTGTCATTTCTGCAAGGTTAGCACCTTTACCACCGAGAGTGTTACGCATACTTGCGTCACCTTCGCTAAACATATAAACCCATTTTGTCATGTCTTTGCGACCTCCTAAAAAATATTTTCATTAACATATAGCACTAAAAAACACGACTTACTTCTGATTTTCAGTCGTCTACATTAGTTCTCATGTTATTATCGGGTACATTGTGGATATTTCCACTAAAGATATTCTAAACGCTTTTACCATTTTCGTCAAGCATAAAACGAAGAAGAGAGCATGTATTATGCAAATTTTACAATACATACATACTCTCTTTCTAATTATTTCCTATGCTTTTGTTAAAAATACCTTGTATCCTCTGTAAGCTTCGTATACGTCTGCTTTACTTGTAATTTCCCATGGAGCGTGCATACTTAATACTGCAACACCACTGTCAATTACGTTCATACCATAGTTTGCTAAGATATAAGCAATTGTTCCGCCGCCGCCAGCATCTACTCTACCAAGTTCTGCTGTTTGGAAGGAAACTTCTCCTGCATCCATGATATTTCTTAAATGTGCAACATATTCTGCATTTGCATCATTCGAACCACTCTTTCCTCTCGCTCCTGTGTATTTATTAAACACAAGTCCTTTTCCGAAAAATGCAGTATTTTTCTTTTCAAATGAGCCTTCATACATTGGATCAAATGCTGCACTTACGTCTGAAGAAAGCATTCTTGAGTTTGCTAATGCTCTTCTTACTTTTAGGTCAGAGCCTTCACCCATGCAAGCTAATACTTCTGCTACTGTGTTTTCGAAGAAGCGTGATTGCATACCTGTTGCACCCATACTTCCGATTTCTTCTTTATCAACTAATAAGCAGCATGTTGTACGTTCAAGTGCTTCTGTTTCTAACATTGCAATCAATGATGTATATGCACATACACGGTCATCTTGTCCATATGCCATAATCATACTTCTATCCATACCGCAATCTCTTGCTTTTCCTGCTGGAACGATTTCTAATTCTGCTGAAAGGAAATCTTCTTCTTCCATTCCGTATTTTTCATTTAATAGTTGAAGCATATTTGCTTTTACAGCTTCTTTTTCTTCACCTTTTAGTGGTTTGCTTCCAAATAAGATGTCTAATTTTTCACCTTCAATTACTTTTCCAGCTTTTGCTTCTAATTGTTCTGCTGCTAAGTGAATCAATAAATCTGTGATACAGAATACTGGATCTGTTTCTTCTTCACCAATCACAACTTCTTTCACTGTACCATCTTTTAATGCTACCACACCGTGAATTGCTAGTGGGATTGTTACCCATTGGTATTTTTTCACACCACCGTAGTAGTGTGTATCTAAATATGCAAATTCTCCTGCTTCATATAAAGGATTTTGTTTTAAGTCCATGCGTGGTGAGTCTACGTGTGCGCCTAAAATGTTCATTCCTTTTTCAAGCGCATCTGTTCCGATGTTGAATAAAGCGATTGTCTTATTCATGCAAACGCTATATACTTTATCTCCCGCTTTCAAACTTTCGCCAGCAGCAATCACATCATTTAAATCACGATATCCTGCTTCTTTCGCCATTCTTACTGCCTCATTGATGCATTCTCTTTCTGTTTTCCCTTTATCAAGGTATGTTTTGTAAGAACTGTTTACAGCTTCCAATTCAGCTAATTGTGCATCACTGTAAACTTCCCATAAGTTTTTCTTATACATGAATCTTCTTTCCTTTCATTTCTACTTTTTCATATTATATTTTCGGACGTAGCAAAACCTAATTTACTACGCCCGTGATAAACTAAAACATGAATTTCTTTTCGAAATATGCTTTCAAATCTTCAATTTTAATTCTTTCTTGTTGCATTGTATCTCTATCACGTACTGTTACAGCTCCGTCTTCTTCCGATTCGAAGTCGTATGTAATACAGAATGGAGTACCAATTTCGTCTTGACGACGGTAACGTTTACCGATGTTTCCTCTGTCATCAAATTCGCAGTTGTAGTATTTTGATAATTCAGCAAATACTTTTTCTGCACCTTCGTTTAATTTCTTAGAAAGTGGCAATACACCAACTTTTACTGGAGCAAGAGCTGGATGGAAATGAAGCACTGTACGTACATCTCCGCCTTCTAATTCTTCTTCATCGTATGCGCTGCAAAGGAATGCAAGAACAACACGGTCAGCACCTAATGATGGTTCAATTACATATGGAATATATTTTTGTTTCTTTTCATCATCAAAGTATGTCATATCTTGTTTTGAAACTTCTTGATGTTGAGTTAAATCGTAGTCTGTTCTGTCTGCGATTCCCCAAAGTTCTCCCCATCCAAATGGGAATAAGAATTCAATATCAGTTGTTGCTTTGCTGTAGAATGATAATTCTTCTGCATCGTGATCTCTGACTTTGATTTCTTCTTCTTTCATTCCTAATGCTTTTAACCAATTGATACAGAATTCTTTCCAATATGCAAACCATTCTAAATCAGTATCTGGTTCACAGAAGAATTCTAATTCCATTTGTTCGAATTCTCTTGTACGGAATGTAAAGTTACCTGGTGTAATTTCGTTACGGAATGATTTACCAATTTGTCCAATACCAAATGGAATTTTCTTTCTTGATGTACGTTGTACATTTTTGAAGTTTACAAAAATACCTTGTGCTGTTTCTGGTCTTAAGTAAACTGTGTTCTTCGCGTCTTCTGTAACACCTTGGAATGTTTTGAACATTAAGTTAAATTGACGAATTTCTGTAAAGTTATGTTTTCCACATGTTGGACATGGAACATTGTGTTCTTCCATCCATGCTTCCATTTGTTCTTTTGACCACGCATCAACACTTTCTGTTAATTCGATTCCATTTTCTTTTGCAAATCCTTCAATAACTTGGTCTGCACGGAATCTTTCTTTACATTCTTTACAGTCCATAAGTGGGTCACTGAATCCACCTAAATGTCCTGAAGCTACCCATGTTTGTGGGTTCATTAAAATCGCACAGTCAACCCCTACGTTGTAAGGATTTTCCATGATAAATTTTTGCCACCATGCTTTTTTAACGTTATTTTTTAATTCTACACCGAGATTTCCGTAATCCCATGTGTTAGCAAGACCTCCATATATTTCAGATCCTGGATAAACAAAACCTCTTGATTTGGCAAGTGCCACGATTTTTTCCATTGTTTTTTCCATCTTCGTTTTCCTCTCTTTTATGAATCCTTAATGTTTATCATTATAACCAACCCTATGTACTTTGTCAATTTTCTTAGCCAAGGCACATTTCTAAGATTTCTAACGATTTAAAATGTTTTTCCACATGAACGTTCATATATTGTTTCATGATTTTTCGTAACTGTTCCAATACTTTATCCGTCACCATAAATGTATATAGCTTCTCGATAGGAGATGAAACAATAAACTGCAACGTATACAACGTGGAATTACATGTTGCCAATCCATCTGGTGCAAGCATCTTGCACTCTTCACAGATCAGTCCATGATTTTTACTGCTAAATACAACATTACGGTCTTCTGCTCCACAATTTACACAACGAAAGACTTCCGGATATTCTCCATTGATCACCAGCGTCTTTAGCTCAAATATGTAACGCACAAGCTCACGCTTGATCTTACCTGAACTAAGCGCTCGTAATGTCTGATACAGTAATTTCAGCATTTGCATTTCATCATTGTATTCCTTGGTATAATAATCAGCTAATTCCATAAAATAGAAGCCATAATAAGCACCTTCAAAATCTGTCGCAAGCTCCATAAAATAATTTGATATATTTGCCTGCATCAAATTATAGGAACTTCTTCCTTCATACAAGACAAACTCTCCAAAAACAAATGGATTGGTAACTCCCATCAAACTATTGTTTTGTCTCCTTGCATTTTTTGCAAAAGCGGATATTTTCCCTTTTTCCTTTGTCAAAAGAACAATGCGCTTATCATACTCACCTATGGGTGTCGCTGAAAGTATCATCCCTGTTACCGTCACTGTCTGGTTCAACTACACTCTCTCCCACATGTTTCTCTTCTTCGTTGAAACAATTCTTATAATTTAAATAATCCACAACACTTCCCGTTTGAAAAAATGTTGTCCACAATTCTTCTGTTTGCATGAGGAATTCCTCCTTGATGTCTTCTGCTTGATATCTTTAGAATCCCCATTCAAACAAATCTCATACTTCTCTATTCGTCCTTTGTATATCCAAAGTTGCGGATTAAGAAATCACTGTCTCTCCAATCCTTCTTAACTTTTACCCATAATTGTAAATTCACTTTACAATCCAATAATCTTTCGATTTCAAAACGTGCTGTACTTCCAATTTTTTTCAGCATTGCACCTTGTTTTCCAATAATGATTCCTTTATGAGAATCTCTTTCACAAATGATTGTGGCATCAATATCCATCATATTCTTGCGACCTTTCATTCGGTCAATCGCTACTGCAATTCCATGAGGAATCTCATCATTTAAACAATGAAGTGCTTTTTCACGAATGATTTCTGCTACAATCTGACGTTCTGGCTGGTCTGTCACTGTGTCTTCATCATAAAATTGTGGACCATATGGTAAATATTTCAAGATTACTTTTACTAACTCATCTGTATTCATACCTGTTCTGGCTGAAACTGGTACAATTGCAGCAAAATCATAAATTTGACGGTATGCTTCAATAAAAGTAAATACCTCATCTTTTTTCACCATATCAACTTTGTTGATTACAAGAACAACAGGTGTTTTTACTTTCTTAAGCTGTTCTGCAATGTGTTTCTCACCAGCTCCGATAAATGTGGATGGTTCTACTAACCACAGTACCACATCTACTTCATTTAAAGTACGTTCTGCCACATTTACCATGTATTCGCCTAATTTATTTTTTGCTTTATGAATCCCTGGTGTATCCACAAAAACAATCTGTCCTTCTTCTGTTGTCAACACTGTTTGGATTCGATTTCTTGTTGTTTGTGGTTTGTTCGATGTGATTGCAATTTTTTGCCCAATCAAATGATTCATCAATGTAGATTTTCCTACATTTGGTCTTCCAATTAATGTTACAAATCCTGATTTGTAATCTGCTCTCATATGTTCTCCTTTATTTAAAATAAACTTCTAGTTTCTAAGAACAATTCTTTTTGTTCTTCAATTTTTTCTTCATTCCCTACTACACAGAGACACTCACAGTCTAATACTGCTTTCACAATGGTAGCAAGGTTTCGAATATCGTCTACTGTTGCATCTAAAATTTGATTACGTTCTTCTAAAATCATCTCTTCTGACACATGATTCATATAAAGATTCAAAGAACGATCTCCTTTTGCAACTGGTGTCAATGGTTGGTCGATGTTGCTCATAGTACCGATGATATATTTTGTCATATCTCTTTCACTTACATCAAAGTTTTCCAGATATTCCACAACCCCTTCGTAAACCTGATTTGTTTTTTCCAAGTTCGGATCGCGGTATGACATAAAGTAACCATCACCCAAACGTGAGAAATTACTCATACATCCATATGCGCCACCTTTCACACGCACATTTTGCCACAAATAATCATAGCTTAAGATTACTTTCAGAATCTGAAGTGCACCGGTGTATTCCAAACCTGCATCGATAAAGTTTCCACTTCTTGCAACATATTGTACCTTCGAAGAAGTCTTAAATCCTTCATTCTTCTTTTCACAATATAGCACACAAGGTTTTCCTTCCACTTCGTCTGTGAATAATCCTTTCTTCAATGCACAAACAAGAGGTTCCATGCCTGTCAATCCTTCTTTGCTTGCAGTGAAACTAAGCATCATATTTTCTGGACGGAAAATAATCTTTGTAAGTCTTGTTAAGCGTGCAATCAGTTGCTCTTTTTCTTCCTCAAAATGTTCTTCCAACTGTTTGATTACTTCATAATAGCCAACCCCTGCACAAAGGTCTTTGAATTTTGACAATGATGACAAGTAAGACATTGCTCTTTGCGCTGCTGTCACATGACCTGCCGATTGGAAACGCATTTGTAATCTGGATTTTGTCATTGCCAAAATCTCTTTCAAACGTTTTTCATCATCCAGTTTTGATTTTGTCAAAATCTCTTCCATCATAGCAAATGTCACTGAAAGTTTTTCATATAATGCTTTCCCTTTGATTTCAAAAGTTGCTTTAAATTCTTTTTCTTTCACTTTTGTAACATTTGGATATAATTCTAAGGAAGTTCCAATTCCACCTGTGTGAACATTGATTTCGTTGAATAATTCTCCATACTCATAATGTTCTGTATCGATCACACCAAGCACTGCTTGTAAAAATCCTACATATGGCAAATCTTCTGCTGCTACACCTGACAAATCAAACATCACATCTATATAGCCAATGCCATTGGTATCAATTTCATGGAAGAGCATCTTGGTGTCCGCTATTTCCATTTCTTGATTATAGATTGGTGCAATCTCACGTTTGATATCGCTACGTTCCAACACTGGAATCTTTTCCATATTTTCTAGGGACTCTTCCGCTTCTTGATATGCTTCTAAAGCTGCTGTATCTGAAACTAACTTTTCAATTTCCTCTTTGCTTAAACTTGCTTTGTAAGCTGCTAATTTTTCTTCTAGCGCTTTGTCTAAACGCTGTGTACGTCCCTTTTCTGGTTTTACTACCACAATCGTTCCATGTGTATTATCTAGTAAATAAGTTTGAATTAAATTTTCAAAATAGCCATTTTTCACTTGTTTCTTTAAGAAATCAAATGTTTCAATTGCTTCCACATGAAGGAATGGCTGTTCATCATCATAAAGCCAACTGTCAAACATTTGTAATACATAAATCAATCCCTTTGGATAATTTCCAAAATCGGCTTCGCGGTAACGGAATTCATGATAATTGATTCCCGCTTCTAACGCCTTTTGATCCATTCCTTCTTTCACAATTGCTGAAAGAGTATCTTCAATGACTTTTACAAATGCTTCTTTCTGTTCTACATTTGCATTTTTTGCAATCACAGAGAACATAGGCTGTAATACACCATTATCATAAGACCCCATTACATCTTTTCCAATGCCTGCATCCAAAAGTGCCTTCTTAAGTGGTGCTCCTGGTGCTGATAGTAATGCATAATCTAAAATCTCAAATGCAAGATACAGTTCTTTTTCTAAACTTGTTCCAATGACCTTATTATAAGAAAGATAAGTGTTGTCTTCTTCCTCTTCGTTACTTGCGATGGAATATTCTTTTTCCACTTCTCTTACTGCATCAAATGCTGTTTGTAATGGAATCTGTGAATCAATTTCCATAGCATCAAATTTCGATAAATATTCTGCATCAAGCCATGCTAATTTTTCTTCCATATCCATATCACCGTAAAGGTATATATAGCTGTTTGATGGATGATAATATTTCTTATGGAATGCTAAAAATTGTTCATAAGTAAGGTTTGGAATCTCATCTGGATCTCCGCCTGATTCACACGCATACGTATTATCTGGGAATAAGGAATTCAAGATCACACGATCTAACACACCTTCTGGTGAAGAGAAAGCTCCCTTCATTTCATTATAAACAACGCCATTGTATTCTAACGATGCATCTGCATCTTCTAGTTTATAGCTCCATCCTTCTTGTTTGAAAATTTCTTCATGTTCATAAATATTTGGATAAAAAACAGCATCCATATAAACATGCATCAGATTTTGGAAATCTTTCTCATTGCAGCTTGCAACTGGATATACTGTTTTGTCAGGATATGTCATTGCATTCAAAAATGTATTCAATGAACCTTTGACTAATTCTACAAATGGATCCTTTAATGGGAAGTTCTTAGAACCACATAATACAGAATGCTCTAAAATATGTGGAACCCCTGTACTGTCTGTTGGTGGTGTACGAAATCCAATCGCAAACACTTTATTTTCATCATCATTTTCCATCAATAGAACACGTGCTCCACTTTTCTTATGACGTAACAAGTATCCTTCTGATTTCAAATCTTTCAGATTTTTTTCTTGTATTAATTCGTAATTCTTTAATGTATTTACGTTCATTTTTCACTCTCCTACATCATTAACGTATCTAGTATTATACCATTATTTCCATGTTTTAAAAAGGTATAAAAAATAGAGATGATATTTTTGTAAACATCATCTCTACATTCTATCTCATTTATTATTTTTGCATTTTACGAATCACAAACAATACAGCTAACATGATTGCTGCTCCAACTGGTAATGCAATCCATGCGCTTTGCACAAACCCTGCAACAATGTATGTTACAAATGATACAGCTGCTACTGTAATTGCATATGGAAGTTGTGTTGTTACATGATTTACGTGATTACATTGTGCTCCTGCTGAAGCCATAATCGTTGTATCTGAAATTGGTGAACAGTGATCTCCACAAACAGCCCCTGCCATACAAGCTGAAATTGAGATGATCATAAGTTCTGGATTAGAATTTTCAAACACACCAACTACGATTGGAATTAAGATACCAAATGTTCCCCAAGAAGTTCCTGTTGCAAATGCAAGTAAACATCCAATCACGAAGATGATTGCTGGAAGGAAACTCATAAATCCACCTGCAAATCCTTTTACAGCATTTTCTACAAACACTGCTGCTCCAAGGCTATCTGTCATTGCTTTCAATGTCCAAGCAAATGTAAGAATTAAAACAGCTGGAACCATTGACTTAAATCCATCTGGGATACAAGCCATGCAGTCTGAAAATGTAAGAACTTTTCTTGTTACATATAAAACAATTGTAATAATTAAAGCAAAGAAACTTCCAAGTGCAAGACCAACTGAAGCATCACATCCTGAGAAAGCCTCAATAAATCCTGTTCCACTAAAGAATCCACCAGAATAAATCATTCCGATTACACAGCATACAATCAAGGAAGCAATTGGTATGATCAAATCTACTACTTTACCATTTGGATTCACATACTCTGCTGTTGCGTTTTCATAAGGTCTGTCTTCTGTTGTATAAAGATCTCCTTTGTTTGCATTGTCTTCATGCAATTTCATTGAACCAAATTCTTCTTTTACACCAATCATCACAAACATTGTTAAGAATGTTAATAATGCATAGAAGTTATATGGAATGGCTTTGATAAAGATTTCAAATCCGTTTGCACCTTCTACAAATCCAGATACCGCTGCTGCCCAAGATGAAATTGGAGCAATGATACAAATTGGAGCTGCTGTTGAATCGATCAAATATGCAAGTTTTGCACGTGATACTTTATGTTTGTCCGTAACTGGTCTCATAACACTTCCTACTGTTAAGCAGTTGAAGTAGTCATCAATGAAGATAAGCATTCCTAAAATCACTGTTACAACTTGTGCGCCGACTTTTGATTTGATATGTTCTCCAGCCCAACGTCCAAATGCAGCAGATCCGCCAGCACGATTCATCAAGCATACCATCGCGCCTAGGATAACTAGGAAAATAATAATCCCTACGTTGTACTCACTTGTTAGCACACTAAGAATTCCTTTTTTATAAATATGCATCACAGTTCCTTCGAAAGAAAATCCTGAATAGAATAATCCCCCTACTACAATTCCTAAAAATAATGAACTATATACTTCCTTTGTGATCAACGCAAGTACGATTGCTACGATTGGTGGCAATAGCGCCCATGGTGTTGCGTACATTGCTGAATTTGATGCAGTCTCTTCCGCTGCAAATGCTGTCATAGATAACATGCATGTAAGTACCAGTATTGTTGATACTGCTTTGATTAGATTCCTTTTGGTAAGTCTCATAATCATTTCCTCTCTTTCCTGTAAATATGAACTCCTATCGGAGACTTTTCATTCATAAGGACACATTTCCTAAGAATAAAAAACCATGAACGACTTGTGAAAGCGCGTTCATGGCGTAATTATTCCATATTTGCGATAGCACTCCACAATCATGTGACAGTCCATTACATATTCTGCAATGGCCCAGAAAAGTCTACGTGGACACATAAACTCACCTTCGGCGATTTCCCCTTTCCCAGATAACAGCTGTCCAGCCTTATCATCTGTTACTAATGAAACTCGCGCCTCTATCTCAGTCATTCAATTGTTGCCATTGTATCACTCAATTGCATAATTGTAAAGACCTTTTTTATATTTATGCATTTTATTCAATCTGCCAGTCAATAGGTTCCACACCATTTCTTTGTAAGAATTCGTTTGTCTGGCTAAATGGTTTGCTTCCAAAGAATCCACGATAAGATGATAGCGGACTTGGATGCGGCGCCTGTAAAATCAAATGTTTCGGATTATTCAGCATTGCTTTTTTCATCTGTGCTGGTCTCCCCCACAAGATAAATACGATTGGTCGTTCTTGTTGATTTAAAACACGAATTGCTGCATCTGTAAATTCTTCCCAGCCAATTCCACGATGTGAATTTGCTTGATGCGCACGTACTGTCAACACGGTATTCATCATTAGCACACCTTGTCTTGCCCACTTTTCCAAATATCCATGATTTGGTATTGAGCAGCCTAGATCATCCTGCAACTCTTTATAAATATTCACAAGAGATGGAGGAATTGCGACCTCCGGTTTCACCGAAAAGCAAAGTCCATGGGCCTGATGTTCTCCATGATATGGATCTTGTCCCAAAATAACTACTTTCACTTCATTTAAAGGTGTAAAATGAAATGCATTAAACACATCTTCTGCTGGTGGAAAAATCTGTTGTGTCTGATACTCTTCCTTCACCTTTTCAAATAATTTTTTATAATAAGGTTTCCCAAATTCCTCTTTGAGTGCCTCTTTCCATTCTCCTGTTAATGCTGCCATAGTACCTCCTATTTCATATCTAATTCAAACCAAAATGCAACACCATTTTCGTAATTCTTCACACCGTAATCTTGTTTCATGGATTCCATGATTGCTTTCACAATCGAAAGACCAATTCCACTTCCTCCATACTCTCTCGCATGTGATTTATCTGCCTTATAAAATTTTTCCCAAATCTGTTCCAATACTTCTTCTGGAATTGGATTTCCTGTATTAAATACAGAAACGCGCACTTTGTCTTTTGCTTCATTCATTCGCATGCGAATATCAATGACATTTTCGCCTGTCACATGGTTCAATGCATTGCTCAAATAATTGCGAACCACCTGCTCAATCTGGAATTCATCTGCCCATACATACACAGGTTCCTCCTGTTCAAATCGCACCTGTACACCTTTTTGCTGAATTAGAATTTCATTGCTCCAAATAACACCTTGTACCAGTTCCACAAGATTAAATCGTGTAAATTCTATTTCTTCTTTTCCTAATTCAATCTGATTTAAAGTCAAAAGGCTTTTCACTAATTGATTCATCTTATTTGCTTCATCCAAGATTACATCACAGTAAAAATCTCTGCTTTCTTTCTCTTCACTGATGCCCTCTTTCACTCCTTCCGCATAGCCTTGAATTAACGCAATTGGTGTTTTTAGCTCATGAGACACATTTCCAATAAATTCAGTTCTCATGGTGTCTATCTTTTCTTTTTGTTCAATATCTCTTTGCAGCTCATAGTTTGCATGTTTCAATTCCGAGACAGTTTTTTCTAATTTTTCCGACATCATGTTAAAATGCTCTCCGAGCATACCTATCTCATCCGAACCACCACTTGTATATTTTGCTTCAAAATCTAAGTTCGTCATACGTTTTGAAATCTCTGCCAGCTGCAAAATCGGATCTGTAATACGTTTTGAAAAATACCATACAAATAGACTTCCAACCGCAATCATGATCGCCGTAATGTAAATCAAAAATCGGTTGGAAAGTGCAACGCTTTCTCGAATACTTTCTAATGGTGTACGCAATATAAACGCATTTCCGCGATCAAGATACCCCCACATTTCCAAGTAAGAACCATTCCCCATTGCATCTTCCACGCTATGAATCTCGTAATTGTCTTCGTCTTCCAGCAAATCACTTTGATCTTGATTTTTATCTAAAAGATAGGCCAGCAACCGCGTTACAAGTTCTTCCGTTTTTTCCTGATTCTGCGCTGCCGCAAGCAGTTCTTTATTGTTATTTGTGATTACCACAAAAGAAATATTTCCCACTTCAGCCAATTCACTTAACTCTGCAATCTGATTCTTGGAAAACAATTCCTCATCATTGCTTGTCTTGTTCATCTCTTCATATACGGCAATCAATGTGGATTGCTTGTTGTTTATATAATAGCTCTCTAAAAAGAAACCATTTGCAAGCATGGACAAGAAGAGTACACATCCTATCAGTCCGATAAAGATTACCGCTATCTGCTTTCTGATTGATGTTTTCATTCTTCCACCTCGAATTTATATCCCATGCCCCAAATCGTCTTGATATAATTTCCTTTTTCTCCAAGTTTGCTGCGAAGCTTCTTCACATGCGTATCAATCGTTCTGGCGTCTCCAAAATAATCGTAGTCCCATACATGATTTAAGATTTTTTCTCTGGAAAGTGCTATCTTTTGATTTTCCACAAAATAAGATAGTAATTCAAATTCTTTCACGCTCAACTCGATATCTTCCCCATCTACACGCACTTGATATGCTGATTTATCAATTTCAATTCCACCTGCTTTCAAAACAGTATCATCTGTCCCTTGTTTTGTACGTTTCAAAAGTGCTGCAACACGGGCAACTAGTATCCTTGGACTAAATGGTTTCGCAATGTATTCATCCACTCCAAGTTCAAATCCTCTTAGTTCATCTCGTTCTTCACTTCTCGCAGTCAACATGACAATTGGTACCGCTGATTCACGTCGAATTTCTTTACAAACTTGCCATCCATCCATACGAGGCATCATCACATCTAAAATAATCAAATCAATATCTTTTTCTGCCAAAAAGGCATCCACCGCTTCCAAACCATCGGCCGCCTCTATGATTTGATAACCTTCTCTTTCTAAAAAGTCACGAATCAATTTTCGCATTCTGCTTTCATCATCTACTACTAAAATTTTCATTCTATTCTGCCACCTCCCACAGATTGTCCTTATTGTAACATAGCGATTATAGGATTGGCAAACCCCTTGACAGTTTCTCCATCCTATTCTATAATTTATTTACGTTTGCGAACCAGAACGCTTTTATTAGGGCTTGTACTGGTTTCGACGGGGGTTTTGAAGTTAGGGAAGCCATCTGCGGTGCGGGACCGCATAACAATCCGTATTTTAAAATTAAACGCAAACGAAAATTTAGCGTACGCTGCCTAGTGGTAGCAGTCGGCCTTAAGTCGCTCACTGCTTAAGTCACCGGCTTCAACAAGGTGAGGCACTTCGTTCCCAAAGCTTTGCGGGAATGGAAGAACTTATGAAGCTACTAAAGTCAGAAACCTGTCATTAGGTGTCTGATGGAGGGAATGTCAAAATAATGACTGTGATGGGAGATGCCTTAATGGACGGGCTTTCGGACAGGGGTTCGATTCCCCTCAGGTCCATTTGGAACGAAAAAAGCGGGTTTGTAATGCAAACTCGCTTTTTTGTATTTAGAACGCTCTATAAATCTCATACCAATCTGTCTGGAACACTTTCTCTGATGGAACTAATCGCACACTTTCTTCTGCAATATTTTCCATCCAGATTACCGTCCCCTCTGGAAATGCAACGTTTTGGTATGTAATAGTTTTCTCTTCTGTATCAAAAAAAATATCACGCTGCACTTCATATCCCTCTTCTGTGGTAACCGTCCAATAGACATTTCCATAGTCGTATTCTTCTGTATTTGCAGTGTATACAATATCATATACACCTGCTGGAAAATCAATTCCTGCTACCATCTCGTCCTGCAATTTCACTTCTTCTGTTAAAAAGTTTCCAACATCTAGTGCATTGTATTCTTGTGCATTTTCTGCTTCTATAGATACCACAAGACCTGGTGATACTGTAAAAGAAGCACCTTCGTACAAACGAATATCTTCCGCACTTCCGTCTTGGTCAAGCCATTCATAATAATAGATGCTATTTTGGGCATCCCCAATGGAAATGTCACCATACCCTGTGCCTTGTACAGTCACAGTATAAGTTCCCATTGGTATATCTACACCTACTAGATACTGTCCTCCCGATAATGTATTAGAATAGCTCATACCATCTTCTGGCATATCTTCTATCACATATTCGTAAGGATCATACTCTTCTTCATATTCATATATCCCACCATAATAATAATCCGAACTTATATCACTAATCAATTCTATCAGCCCGACAACAAGAAAAATTACCGCAAATATTACTGCCCACATCACTTTTCCCGTATTTATCATTGGCTTTGCAGATTGCACTTTCTTAACAGACTGTACTTTTTCAAATAGTTTTGTTTCTTTTTGGGGAATTTGAGTAGGCTCTTCATGTACATGTGTCAATGGTTCCTTACTACATACACTTTGATTCACCAAATCCTTATACATTTCATCACTTTTCGTATTATCCAAACCACAAAGTGTACATCTTTTATTTCTGTCTAATCTTCCCCCGCATAAACTACATTTTTTCATCCGCGCCACCTCCATATCGCATGGTATTTCACTTAAATTTATTATATCATAACCCCTTGATTTTTTCTATTTAACTGTTATAATAAAACATGTTGAAAATTTATTGCGGAATGGTGTAATGGTAGCACAGCAGACTCTGACTCTGTTAGTGGGGGTTCGAATCCCTCTTCCGTAGCTATCAAAGAAGGAAACCTGATTTTCAGGCTTCCTTTTTTGGTACAGAAAAACAATATATGATAGAAAGGATTTGTTATTTTGTTTCGAGATATTACGCTCAAATCAGTTGGCACTGTTCTTTTCGGAAGTTTTATTTTAGCATTTGGATTATTTAACATCCACTCCTTTAGCGGTGTTACAGAAGGCGGTGGCCTTGGACTTACCTTGTTGCTACAACACTGGTTTCATATTTCTCCTTCCATCTCAAGTTTTGTTTTTAACGCATTATGTTATTTGACTGCTTGGAAATTATTAGGAAGAAAATTTATGATCTATTCCATGATATCCTGTTTTGGATTTTCGATTTTCTATGCAATCGCAGAATTCATCGGACCATTTTATCCTGAAATTGGTTCTCATCCTCTTCTCGCTGCATTTCTTGGCGCACTCTTTGTCGGAGTTGGCGCAGGACTTTGTGTACGTGTTGGAGGCGCACCAAGTGGTGATGATGCTTTAGCTATGAACTTATCCAAACTACTCAATGTAAAAATACAGTGGATCTATCTACTCAGCGATTTAATTGTTCTAGGTCTCTCTGTTACATATATACCAATTACAAAATTAGCGTATTCTTTATTAACAGTAATCATATCTGGACAAATCATCGGATGGATTCAAGACTTTAATACAGAAAACTTATAAACAGAGTCGCATTATTAAGTTTTGCTTATTAGTATTCGTTAAAAATGCGTATATCATATTTGCCGAAAAAATATTGTAAATGCCTGAAATCTATGATAAAAAAATGGAGTGGGATGTTTTTAATCTCGATACTAATTCATTCATACCGTAGAAAAGGGGAATTTAACATGGAAAAAATTTATGTAGGTAAAACAAAAGACGTATACAAACTTGATAATGGAAATGTAATGTTAAAATTCAAAGACGACTGCACAGGGAAAGACGGCGTATTTGATCCAGGTGAAAACTCTGTTGGTTTAACAATTGAAGGAATTGGAAAAGCAAACTTAGAAACATCGATTCTTTATTTCGAATTATTAAAAGAAGCTGGCATTAAGACACACTATGTAAGTGCCAATATCGAAGATGCAACAATGGAAGTGCTTCCAGGAAAAGTATTTGGACATGGGCTTGAAGTAATCTGCCGCCAAGTAGCTACAGGAAGTTTTATCCGCAGATACGGCGAATACATTGAAGACGGCACAGTTTTAGAAGGTGGCTATGTAGAATGTACATTTAAAAATGATGCATTAGGTGATCCACTTGTAACTGGCGAAGGTCTTGCTGCACTTGGCATTATGACTCCAGCAATGTTCGAAAGTATGAAGGAACAAACATTAAAAATCACAAAGATTGTTTCTGATCATTTGAAATCAATCGGTCTTGATTTATGGGATATCAAATTCGAATTTGGTTACCACAACGACGAAGTTATCTTAATTGATGAAATTGCTTCTGGTAATATGCGAGTTTACAAAGATGGTGAAATCGTAAATCCAGTAGAATTAACAAAATTGATCTTAAATAAATAAGCATGACAAAAGCCTAGCAACAACGCTAGGCTTTTCGTTTACACACTATCTGATAACTCTTTGCTATTCTTTCTACTACATTTCCATAACAATCCTACGGATACGATTGCCATAAGAAGCGCTAAAACTTGAGATACTGGAAGTCCTATTCCAGGCAATAGTAATTGATCGGTACGAAGTCCTTCAATCCAAAATCTTCCAACACCATATCCCAACAGATAGATTAGGAAAATCTGTCCATGGAATCGTTTGCGCTTTACAAACCAAAGCATCACACACAGCACTCCTATATTCCACAAAGATTCATATAGAAATGTTGGATGTACCTGAATATAGGAAATACCGTCAATCATTTCCAAATGTTCTTTCATTTGCTGTGTAATATCAGATTGTCTCACTGCATCTACAGGAAGACGCATCGCTAATAAATTATTTGTGTACTCTCCAAACGCTTCACGATTAAAGAAATTTCCCCATCTTCCAATAATCTGTCCTAAGATCAATCCTGGTCCTGCTGTATCTGCAAGTTGGCCAAATGGTATCTTACGTTTCTTACCAAACACAAACACTGTAATGATTGCCGCAATTACACCGCCATAAATAGCAAGGCCTCCTTGTCGAATATTAAAAATGCTTAACAAATCGTCTTTGTATTGGTCCCATGAAAATACCACATAATAAATGCGGGCTCCAATGATAGAAATAATCACTGCATACAATGCCAAATCTATATAAGTTTCTGGATCTTGTTCCGTTTTCTTTGCAAGAAAACACGCCATCATCACACCTGCAATAACACCTAATCCAATGATCATACCATAATATGCAATTTCAAAACCAAATACCGAAATGGACTGTCCTACTTTTTCTAAATAAATTCCCAAATTCGGAAATCCAATGTCCATTGTCATATCATTCACTCCTTCGACTATACGTTAAATCTGAATAAAATGATATCCCCATCTTGTACTACATATTCTTTTCCTTCAAGACGTACAAGACCTTTTTCTTTTGCTGCTGCATGTGAACCGCATGCCATCAAATCATCATAGCTTACGATTTCTGCACGGATAAATCCACGTTCAAAGTCTGAGTGAATCTTACCAGCTGCTTGTGGTGCTTTTGTTCCTTTTGTGATTGTCCAAGCACGTACTTCTTGTTCTCCAGCTGTTAAGTAGCTGATAAGTCCAAGTAAATGATAGCTTGCACGAATTAATTTTTCTAAACCTGATTCTGTTAAACCAAGGTCTTCTAAGAACATTTTCTTTTCATCGTCATCTAATTCTGCAATTTCTTGTTCGATTTGTGCACATACAACAAATACTTCACAATTTTCTTTTTCTGCGAATGCTCTTACAGATTGTACCCCTTCATTTGTTGCACCATCATCTGCTAAATCATCTTCACTTACATTTGCTGCAAAGATTACTGGTTTGTATGTTAATAAGTTTAAGCTTTCTAATAAAGCAACTTCTTCTTCGTCTTCTGTTTCGAAGCTTCTAGCCATATTATCTTCTTCTAAATGTGCTTTGATGCGTTCTAATAATTCTAATTCTTTTGCTGCAGTTTTATCATTACGAGCTAATTTTACTGTTTTTTGAATACGTCTTTCTAACATTTCAATATCAGAGAAGATTAATTCTAAGTTGATTGTTTCAATATCACGAAGTGGAGCAATGCTTCCATCTACATGGACGATGTTGCTATCTTCAAAACATCTTACTACGTGTACGATTGCATCTACTTCACGGATGTTTGCTAAGAATTGGTTTCCTAATCCTTCCCCTTTAGAAGCACCTTTTACAAGACCTGCAATATCAACGAATTCAATTGCTGCTGGTAAAATTCTTTTTGAATTGTACATATCGCTAAGTACTTGAAGACGTGCGTCTGGAACTGTAACAACACCTACGTTTGGGTCGATTGTACAGAATGGGTAGTTCGCAGATTCTGCACCAGCCTTTGTTAATGAGTTAAATAATGTACTTTTTCCTACGTTTGGTAATCCAACGATTCCTAATTTCATTTTCTATATCTCCTTTGTTATTCTTAAATCCAATTAACCTAAAGATTATATCACATGACTATTTCGCTTTCAATATTTTTATCAATCCCTCGTCTCCATCAAAAGCAGCATTCCATTTGAAAACGTAATCTCCACTTTTTCGTCCTGCACTTCATTGCTGACGCAGAGACTATCATAAGGACACAAACGATATTTCTCCAATGGATATTTTGCACCCCTGATTGTTACTTCTTCCACAATTCCACCCAACGGAAAGATAGAAAAATAACTTCCATACTGTTTTTCTTTGTCTAATATAATGTTCTTATCATGTAAGGAAATTTGGTTATGTGAATCTAACATATAAGCTTTCACCTTTACATCTAATGCAATCTTAAGAATCTGCATATTTGCCATCACATGATCTAGACGAGTTCCTGTTGCTCCTAACAGCCAAATTTCTTCCGCACCGATTTCAAGGGCTAATCGTAGTCCAATTTCTGTGTCCGATGCATCTTTTACAGGATGAAATGTTCGAATTTCAATGTCCGTATGTTCTCTGTAATAAGCAATGACCTCTTTTGGAACACTGTCAAAATCCCCCACTATATGGGTTGGTAATATTTGATTTTGATAGAAAAATAGAAGTCCTCTATCTACTGCAATCAAATATTTTGGCTCTTTTTCCTTTATTTGTTGTAAAACAAATGGCTCATTGATTGAGCCACCTGTAATAATCATTCCTGTTCTATTCATATCTTTTTAAAATTTCAAGCATATCTTTTGTATTTTGAGCAACATCTCCATTAAATACTGCAGATCCCGCAACAATGATATTTGCTCCTGCTTTGATCACTTCTTCTACATTGTGTGTGTAGATTCCACCGTCTACTTGAATGTCAACATCTAATCCTCTTTCATTTAAGTTGTTTCTAAGTTCTGCAATCTTGTCTAATGATTCTGGAATGAATTTTTGTCCGCCAAATCCTGGTTCTACGGACATAATAAGAACCATATCTACTTTATCTAATAAATTATCTAATGCTGATACTGGAGTTGCTGGTTTGATAGAAACACCTACTTTGCATCCACATTCTCTGATTTTTGCAATTGTTGCTTCCACATCTTCACAAGCTTCCAAGTGGATTGTGATCAAATCAGCCCCTGCTTTTGCGAAAGCTTCCACATAACGAATTGGTTCTGTTACCATTAAGTGTGCATCACATACAAGGTTTGTTGCTGGACGAATCGATTGTAATACTGGCATACCAAATGAAATACTTGGTACAAACATTCCGTCCATTACATCAAAATGTAAATATTGAGCTCCGTTTTCTTCAATTGTGCGGATTTCCTTTCCTAATTCTTTAAAATCGGCAGCTAACATAGATGGTGCTAAAATCATCATAATCTAATATCTCCTTTTTTCTTTCAATTCTTTATACATTTCCAAATAATTTTCATATCTCACCGTATGAATCTTTCCTTCTTCCAACGCCTGTTTTACCGCACATCCTGGTTCATGTACATGGTCACAGCCTTGAAATCTGCACATTCCTTCATATGGTTCAAATTCTGTAAAATAATATTTCAATTCTTCTTTTTCAAAATCATTTGTGTAAAGCGAACTAAATCCTGGGGTATCCATGATATACGTATCATCCTCAATCCAGATTAATTCAGAATGTCTCGTCGTATGTTTTCCACGCTCAATCTTTTCGCTAATGCTTCCTGTTTCCATCTTCGCTTCTGGTTGGAAAATGTTGATCAAAGATGATTTTCCAACTCCAGATGGTCCTGCTATGGCAGTTGTTTTTCCATGAAGCAGTTGTTTTAACGCTTCTACATTTTCTTCTTCCAACGCACTTGTAAATACGATTTGATATCCACAAGCTTCATAGATTTCTTCCAAATGACGAATCTCTGGTTCTGTTGCAATATCCTTCTTGTTAAAGCAAAGAATCACAGGAATCCCTTTACTTTCCATCATAATTAAGAATCGATCCAAAAGATTAAAATGTGGTTTCGGTTTTGTAACCGCAAACACTACAAGTGCTTGATCAATATTTGCCACTGCTGGTCGAATCAACTCATTTTTTCGTTCTAAAATATCAACGATATTTCCTTTTTTCTCCATTTCGTCTAAGATATCGATTTCCACAACATCTCCTACTAATGGTTTAATCTTTTCTTTTCGAAATACACCTTTGGCTTTACATTCGAAAACACCGGATTCTACTACATGTACGTAGTAGAACCCGGCAATCCCTTTCACTATCTTTCCTCGCATATATTACTCTTCCCCTGAGCCTGAATTATCAGATGGTGTGCTTGGTGTTGCTTGTGGACCTGGGCCTGTACTAATCTCAATAACAATTGTTGTACCCTTTTCTACCGTTTGTCCTTCACCTTCTACACCAATTACATAATCATATGCATACTGTGTGCTTGAAGAATATGCTGCTTCCACCTTAAATCCAAGATTTTTCAATGTTGCTTCTACATTGCTCTTATGATTTCCTACAAGGCCTGTTGGAACTTTTACCATTTCTGTTCCTTTACTTACTTGTACTTTGACCGCAGTTCCTTTGTCTACTTTTGTGCCTGCATCAATCTCTTGGAAAATAACTTGACCTGCAGTTTTATCACTGTATATTTCTTCTACTGAAATCACAAGTTCTGCTTCTTCAATCAATCTGATTGCTTCTTCTTTTGTCTTTCCTACTAAACTTGGAACGGTTGTTGTACCTTTTCCTCTGCTTATTTCTAAGACAATTTTTGCTTTTGCTGTTGATGTTGATTTTTCTTCTGGTGAAATGAATACAACTTTTCCTGCATCCACTTCGCTGCTTTCTACTTCTGTGATTGTAATATTTTCTTCTAAAAATCCTGCTGCAACTAATAATTCAATTGCTGTTGATTGTGTTTTTCCAATAACTTCTGGTACTACAATTTCTTTTCCTTTGAGTCCTGAACTAACAACAACTTGTACATAAGCACCTTCTTGTAATTTCGTTCCTGCTTGTGTTTTTTGATCTGTAACGTATCCTTCTTCGTAACTTTCAGACTCTTTCTTTTCTGTTACTTTTAACACTAATCCTTGTTTTTCGCAAAGTTCTTCTGCTTCTTCTAATGTTTTCCCAACTAATTCTGGTACTTCATACATATTCGTAGACTCTTGGATTCCTGGTCCAAATTTAATAAGCCCAATTGATTTTCCAACTGCAAAAATCAAAACAAATGCAAAAATGACAGCTGCCACGATTGCTAAAATCTTCATAACCTTAGCCATCTTTGGATCGATTTCACTTCTCTTTTTGCCCGCACGTTTTCTTTCATATTCATCGTATTCATCATACTCGTCATAATCATCGTAATCTTGTTCTGCTGGTGCTGCATTTTGAATTTTTGCCAAATCATCTTCTGTTATCATAACTGTATCTGCCATGCTAACAGCTGGTGCAATCTTAACAAAATCCCCATCTGGTTCTTGTACAGAACGCTTCAAGTCTCTTGCCAAAGAATTTACGTCTGGATAACGTCTATCTGCACTCTTTTGTGTACATTTTAAGATAATCTGTTCTAAACTATATGGAAGTTCTGGAACATGCTCAGATGGTGCCACCATATCTTCTTGCAAATGTTTTAACGCAATGGAAACAGTTGAATCTCCATCAAATGGTAAGATTCCTGTTACCATCTCATACATTGTGATCCCTAATGAATAGATATCACTTTTCACATCGCTGAATCCGCCTCTTGCTTGCTCTGGTGATGTGTAATGTACAGAACCCATTGCATTTGTGCTAATTGTATTTGACGATGTTGCTTTTGCAATTCCAAAATCCGTTACTTTCACTTTTCCTTCTTTTGAAATAATGATATTTTGTGGTTTAATATCACGATGTACGATTCCATTACTATGTGCAACATCCAAACCGAGACAAACTTGCATTGCGATTGCAATTGCTTCTTTGGATGTAAGTTTTCCTTTTTTCTGAATGTATTCTTTTAATGTGATACCTTCTACTAATTCCATTACAATATAGTATAACCCACAATCTTCTCCTACATCATAAACGTTTACGATATTTGGATGTAAAAGTCCAGCAGCTGCTTGGGCTTCTGAGCGGAACTTTCTTACAAACATCTCGTCTTCACGAAACTCACTTTTTAATACTTTTACTGCTACATAGCGATTCAACATACGGTCAATTGCTTTGTATACGTCGGCCATACCACCTGTACCAATGCGTCCCATGACCTCATATCTTCCGCTAATCATAACGCCTTCTTTTATCATAAATTCACCTCTTCTGCGAAAGGTTCTGCAACAATAACTCCTATATTGTCACTTCCACCATTACTATTCGCCTTCTCAATTAATTGTTCTACTGCTTCCACAACATCTCTTGATTGTTTCACAATCTGAAGTATCTGAATGTCTTCCATCATGTTGCTTAAGCCATCTGTACACATTAAAATGATATCGCCTTTTTTCAAGTGGTATTCAAAAAAGTCTATTTCTACATTTTCTTTCGCACCGATTGCACGTGTTATAATATTCTTGTCTGGATGATGTTTTGCTTCCTCAGGATCAATTCCTCCCAAGCGTACCATCTCTTGTACAAAAGAATGATCTCGCGATAATTGTTTTATTTCATCATTTAACAAATACAGTCTGCTATCACCGATATTTGCAAAATACAAGGTATGCTCAATGACCGTCGCTACTACCAATGTAGTCCCCATACCTTCTAAACGGCTATCTTTTTTCGCAGTCTCTATCAACTTGTGATTGGCTGATAAGATTGCTTCTTTCATCATCGCTTCTGGTCCATCTTGCGTACTGCTAGCAAGGCTCTTTTTCACTTCTTCCACTACAAAACGGGAAGCAAAATCACCTGCCTTATGTCCACCCATTCCGTCAGCGACAATCAATAGATTCGGAATATTACCAATTGGCTGTTCTGAGACAAATACATAATCTTGATTTACCTCTCGCATTCTTCCGACATCTGTCTTTGAAAACGTCTTCATATAGTTCTCCTTTATTTTGTCTCTACGTAACGTCGTCTTAACTGTCCACAGGCTCCATCGATATCTGAGCCCATTTCCCTTCTAATAGTAACATTAATTCCGCTTTTTTCAAGTTTTAATTTGAAATTCTCAGCACTTTTTTTACTTGGTTTTTCGAAGCTTCTTTCCTTGATTGGATTCACTGGAATCAAATTCAAATGGCAATTTCGATGTTTTAGAAGTGCGATCAATTCTGCCGCATCTTCTTCTGTATCATTTACTCCGTGTACCAAGCTGTATTCATAGCTGATACGACGTCCTGTTTTTTCAAAATAGTAGTCACATGCCTCTAGCACTTCAGACAAATCATATTTATTCGCTACTGGCATAAGACTTTTTCTCTTTTCCTGATTGGAGCCGTGTAAGGAAAGTGCTAATGTGATCTGCAATTTTTCTTCCGCAAGTCGTTTCATGTTTGGAACAATTCCACAAGTCGATACAGTCACATTTCGTTGACTGATATGTAATCCATTTTCATCTGTCAATAATTGAATGAATTTCACAAAATTATCATAGTTATCCATTGGTTCCCCTGTGCCCATGATAACAATATTTGATACACGTTCTCCTGAAATCTTTTGAATCTGATAAATTTGTCCCAACATTTCTGACGGACGCAAGTTTCGTTCCAATCCATCTAACGTAGAAGCACAGAATTTACATCCCATGCGGCATCCTACTTGCGAAGAAATACATACGGAATTCCCATGTTTATATTTCATAAGCACACTTTCTACCATATTTCCATCTTGCAATTGAAACAGAAACTTATTCGTACCATCTAATTTTGATTCTTGACGTTCCAACATCTTTACAGTTGGTATTTCATAGTTTGCATCTAGTTTTTCTCGCAAAGCTTTTGATAAGTTTGTCATTTCTTCAAAGGAATCTACCAGTTTCACATGAAGCCACTCATACACTTGCTTTGCTCTAAATGCCTTTTCTCCAATCGCTTCCATCTCCATCTTTAATTCTTTCATGGAGTAAGATCTTATATCTTTTTTATTCATGCATTCTCCTTCTAAATTTTGCAATGAAAAATCCATCGCATTTATGAACACCTGGTAAAAATTGTAATGTTCCTTCTTCTACAATACTTTCCTGCAATTCTTCACATACAAGTTCTTTGATTGGTACAAGTTCAAACTCTTTGTGATTTTCTAAGAACCAATGTACATTTCCAATATTTTCTTCTTCATGAATCGTACAGGTACTATATACTAATGTTCCACCTGGTTTTACATACTGATGCACATTTTTAAGCATTGTTCTTTGTAACTTCACAAGATCTTCCTGTGTTTCTTTTGTCATCTTATATTTTAAATCTGTTTTCTTACCCAACACACCAAGTCCTGAGCATGGTAAATCTGCAATCACAATATCCGCTGTTTCAATTGCCTGCTCATCCAATTGTGTTGCATCCCACTGCACTGCATGGATATTGCTACATTCTGAACGCATGATATTTTCTTCAATCATATTTACTTTGTAAGCTGTCAAATCTCTTGCTTCCACATGACCTGTCCCTTTTAGCAGCTCTGCTATATGTAAAGATTTTCCTCCTGGTGCTGCACATACATCAATGACCATTTGTCCTTCTTTTGGATCTGCAATCTGCGCTACCATCATAGAACTTACGTCCTGTACATAGAACTCACCATTTTGGAAACTTTCTAGTTCTGCCAGATAATTAATGGAAGATATCCACAGTGCATATGGAAGATATGGATGATTTTCCACATGAACGCCTTCTTTTTCCAAATGTTTTGTTAATTCTTCCTTGGAAATCTTATCTAAATTGCAGCGAATCGTAATTGGTTTTTCTGCAAGAAATCCTTCTAAAATCTGCTCTGTTTTTTCTTCCCCATACGCTGCAAGAAATTGTTCCAAAATCCATTCTGGCATAGAGTACTTCACAGATAAATATTCTTTCAAGTTGCTTCTATCTGGATAAGAAATGTTTTCTAAATTTCTCTCGATATTTCGAAGAACTCCATTTACAAAACCTTTTAAATTTACAAAACCTTTCTTGGTAGCCAATTTCACAGCTTCATTGCATACTGCAGAGTTTGGAACACTATCCATATATTTTAATTGATATACTGCACTTCGCATAATACAGCGGATTACAGGTTTCATTTTATTTACTTTTACTTTCGAAAATTGATTGATGATATAATCTAGCTCAATCATTCTCTCCAACGTACCTTCTGTCACTCTTGTGATAAAGGCACGTTCTTTTTTATCTAAATACTGATATTTATTTAGGACATTGCGGAGTGCAATATGACTATACTCTCCATCTCTTGTCACTTCCAACAAAATTCCTAATACTAACTCCCTAGTCATCTCGTCTTCTTCCTCCCGTTAAAATGAGAATACGAAGTAATTGTAAAATTGCAGTCGCTGCACTTGCCACATAAGTGAGTGCTGCTGCACTTAGTACTTTTTTTGCTGCCACAATCTCTTGCCCTTGCATTAATCCTGTATCTGCAATCATGCGAATTGCACGGGAAGATGCATTGAATTCTACTGGCAATGTAATCAATTGAAACAATACCGCACCTAAAAATGCAATAATTCCCAAATTGATAAACATTGTTGAAGAATTTCCATTGAATAATAATCCTATTAAGATTAATGGCCATGCAATTTGAGAACCAAAATTAGCAATTGGCACTAATGTGCTGCGTAATTTTAAAGGCGCATATCCTCTTGCATGTTGAATGGCATGTCCACATTCATGAGCCGCAACTCCTACTGCTGCCACAGAAGTTTGCCCATACACAGAATCCGATAAGCGTAACACTTTGCTTCTTGGATCATAATGATCCGATAAATTACCTCGCACATGTTCGATTCTGACATCATAGATTCCTGCTGCTTGTAAGACACGCTGTGCAGCCTCTGCACCAGTCATTCCTCTTGTATTTCTCATTTGCGAATACTTTGCAAAAGTACTTTTTACTCTTGAAGATGCAATCAAACTTAAGATTACACCGATTAAAACCAACACGTAAGTTGGATCGTAGTACATTGGATAAAACATTTATCTTACCTCCTTATACTCTCTCTAACACTTCTCCTGCTTTCACTTGGTATCCACGTAAAAATGCTCCCGCATCCATTCGTTTTTTCCCTGGAATCTGAAGCTCGCATACCTTCAATAGGCCATCTCCTGTCTGCACATAGAACGCATCTTTATCTACTTCCACAATTGTTCCTGGCACAGCATCTTTTGAAGTTCCTTCCACTTTCGCAGACCAGATTTTCATTACTTTTCCATTCCAATTTGTGTATGCACTTGGCCATGGAGTCAAGCCGCGAATCAATCTTTCAATTGAAGCTGCACTTTGTGTCCAATCAATATTTCCTAATTCTTTGGTCATCATTTTTGCATAAGAAGTAAGTGCATCTCCTTGTGGTTCTGGTGTGATTGTTTTTGCTTCCAAACCAACTAATGTTTCTACACAAAGTTTTGCTCCTGCATCTGCAAGTTTGTCAAACAAACTTCCACCTGTCTCATCTGCTTCTACTGGAATCTCTACTTTCAATAACATATCTCCTGTATCAAGTCCTTCGTTCATTTGCATTGTAGTAACCCCAGTCACTTCTTCTCCATCAATGATTGCCCATTGGATTGGTGCTGCACCTCTATATTTTGGTAAAAGAGAGGCGTGTACATTTATACAGCCATATGGTGTCATTTCTAATATTTCTTTTGGTAAAATCTGACCAAATGCAACTACTACCATAATATCTGCTTCGTATTTACGTAACTCTTCTACACATTCTGCATCTCTGATTCTTCGTGGCTGATATACTGGAATATGATGTTTGATCGCACACTCTTTTACAGGTGTTAATTGCATTTCCTTTCCACGTCCTTTTGGTTTATCTGGTTGTGTAACTGCAAGTACCACTTCGTGTCCTGCTTCCACAAGTGCATCCAACGTTCCAACTGAAAAATCAGGAGTTCCCATAAAAATAATTTTCATTGTTTTTCTCTCCTTACTTATTATTCCTCAAAATCATCTTCCTCATACTGTACATCATGTAGTTCACCTTCTACTTTTTCAACATATAAATGTCCAGAAAGATGATCGATTTCATGACAGAAAGCTCTTGCTAAAAGTTCTTCGCCTTCGTAGATCACTTCTTCCATATTTTCATCAAATGCTTTTACTTTTACATAGTTTGGTCTTGTTACCTGTCCAGCTTTTCCTGGAACACTAAGACATCCTTCATCACCTACTTGTTCTCCTGCAGTTTCAATGATTTCTGGATTGATTAACACGATTGGTCCTTCTCCAACATCGATTACCACGAGTTGTTGTAAGATTCCAACTTGAGGAGCTGCAAGTCCTACTCCTTGCGCTTCATACATTGTATCTAGCATATCTTCAATCAATAAAATTGTACGTGGTGTAATTTGTTTGATAGGTTTACATTGTTTTGCTAATACTTCGTCTCCCATAACTCGAATTTCTCTAACTGCCATTTTTCTAATCTCCTTAATTTAAAATATATTCATTGGGTCAAAATCAAACTGTACCCGTATTTTCTGAAAACCGGAATTTACTTCCATATATTGTTCTAATTTATCTTTCATATCAATGAGTGTTTTGTAATCTCCATGTTTAAGATAGATCACTCTTCGATATACATCTTTCACCTTTCCAACATTCGGACTTGTAGGACCAATGATTCTTATCCCGTTTCGATTAACACGCTCTGCATACTTTTTCAAGTAATCACATGCCATCTCCAAAAAAGTTTCCTCTTTTCCCGTTGCTAAAATTGCCACCAAATGCTCTGCTGGTGGATAGCCCATCCATTTTCGATAAGTCATCTCTTCCTGATAAAATCCTTCATAATCCTGCCTTGCAGCTGTCTCAATTGCATAATGATCGGGACTATACGTTTGAATTATCACTTGCCCCTTCTCTGCACCTCTGCCTGCTCTTCCTGCTGCCTGCGTCAATAATTGAAAGGTTCGCTCTCCTGCCCGATAGTCATCCGCATACAGCGATAAATCCGCTGCCAATACGCCTACTAACGTTACATTTGGAAAGTCATGTCCCTTTACGATCATTTGTGTACCAATTAAAATATCAGCATCTCCATTTGAAAATTGTTCGAGGATTTTTTCATGTCCATCTTTTTCTTTTGTCGTATCCATATCCATACGAAGCACACGGGCTTCTGGAAACTGTATTTTCACCATTTCTTCTATCTTCTGCGTTCCTGCTTTGAAGCCTCCAATATGCTTGGATCCACAAGATGGACAACTCAAATGTTCTGGCTCCTCATATCCGCAATAATGACAAACTAGTTTCCCGCCACGATGTGTTGTCATAGACACATCACAGTGTGGGCACTTTGCCACATATCCACATGCTCTGCAAGAAATAAATCCAGCGTATCCTCTGCGGTTGATAAATAACATGGTCTGCTGTTTCTTTTCCAAACGGTCTGCAATCAGTTCTTGAAGCTGATTGCTTAAAATCGAACGATTCCCTGCACGCAATTCTTCTCGCAGATCCACTACCGCTACTTCTGGCAATGGCTGATTGGTAGAGCGTTTTTGCAAAGTAAGCAACTCATACATGCCTTGATTTGCACGATAAAATGCTTCCAAAGATGGGGTTGCTGACCCCAACACTACACTGGCACCTTCTAACGTCGCTCGCTGAATTGCTGTTTCTCTCGCATGATATCTTGGAATCTGCTCACTTTTATAAGTTGGCTCATGCTCTTCATCAATTACAATCAATCCCAGATTTGGAAATGGGGTAAAGAGGGCGGAACGTGGACCAATCATTACATCAATCGCTCCTTCTTTTGCCCGCATCATCTGATCATAGCGTTCCCCATTCGACATGCGAGAATTCAAAATAGAAATGCGGTCTTCGAATTTGCGATAAAAGCGAAGTACCGTCTGATACGTTAATGCAATTTCCGGAATTAAGACAATCGCCTGCTTTCCATCTCGCACCACACGTTCAATCATTTCCATATAAACTTCTGTCTTACCGCTTCCCGTTACGCCATACAACAAATAGGTCTTCTTTTCTCCTCGCAGATAATCTGCTCGAAAGGTATCAATTGCAGCCTGCTGCTCCTCATTAAATGTAACTTCCCACGGTTTGTATTCCCTGCCTTTGATTGGATTGCGAAAAACATGTTCCGATTCTATTTGCAGAACGCCTTGCTCTTCCAAGGCTCGCAACACACTTCTTGTCACATTTAATTTGTGAATCACAAACTCATATTCCAACAAATTACAATCCAAAAGTCCAGCAAGTACACGTGCTCTCGCCTTCTGATTTTTCTTATTTAAATATTCGTCTAATTTCTTTTCTGCCTCTTCTTGCGTTAAAAGTAGTCTTACATAACGCTTTATCTTCTGTGTCTCTTCTTTTTTGATAGGAAGAACTGTCTTGAGGCACTGTATCATGGTTCCGCCATAATGTTCTTTCATCCATGCTGCCAGCGCAACCAATTTTCCTTCGATTGCCATCTTCTTTTCTGCGAATCTCAGGATTTCTTTCACCTTTTCTGGTGCATATTCACAAGTTTCCGTGATTCCTATGACATAGCCATTTTGCTCACGATTTCCTTTTCCAAAGGGTACCACTACTTCCATGCCTACTTGAATCTTTGTTTCTAATTCTGTCGGAATTGCATATTCAAACACTTTATCTAGTTTTTCATGTGTGATATCAACAATGACTCTTGCATACATGTGTAGCACTTCCCTCCTTCTATCGAATTAAGTTTTCTTTTTTGCTTTCTGCAATGACTTCTGCGATCAATACGCGTTCATCCATATCGTATTTTACGCCTTTGATTTCCTGATAATCTTCGTGACCTTTTCCTGCAAGTACAATAACATCTCCCACTTGTGCTTCTTCAATCGCATAGCGGATTGCTTCTTTACGATCAATAATTTCTACATATTTTCCCTCTGTCTTTGCAAGTCCAGTCTTAATATCATCCAAAATATCTTGTGGCTCTTCAAATCTTGGATTGTCAGATGTAATGATTGTCAAATCGGCTAATCTTCCAGACACTTCACCCATTTCATATCTTCTTGCTTTCGCACGATTTCCTCCACATCCAAAAAGACATACCAAACGTTTTGGATTGTATTCTTTGAGTGTTCCCAAAAGACTTTCTAAACTCATAGCATTGTGTGCGTAATCAATCATTAAAGTAAAGTCCTCTGACACTTTCACCATCTCAATTCTTCCTTTTACTTTTGCAGTACGAAGTGCTTCTACGATTTTTTCTACTGGCACATCGAAATGTCTGCACACCGCAATTGCTGTCAAAGAATTGTATACACTGAATTTTCCTGGAATATCAATTTCTACATCAAAATTCATAAGTCCTGACACTTTGTAATCAATTCCTAAATATCCTGGACGTGATACCAATTTTGTATCATTTGCTCTCAAATCCGCCTTTTCTGAAAATCCAAATGTTTCAATCTGACAAGTTGCATCTGCAAATACATCTGCAAAATGTTCATCATCCACATTCGCAATTCCATATTTACATTGTTTGAACAATAATCCCTTGCAACGTTTGTAGTCATCAAAATCCTTATGTTCATTTGGTCCAATATGGTCTTCCCCTAAATTTGTAAAGATTCCGATTTCAAATGGAATTCCTGCTGTTCTGTGAAGCATTAATCCTTGAGAAGAAACTTCCATAACTACACAATCGCATCCTGCATTCACCATTTTTCTAAAATATTCATGAATTGTAAAAGATTCTGGTGTTGTATTCTTCGCAGGAATCACTTCTTCTCCAATGATTGCCTCGATTGTACCAATCAATCCCACTTTATGCCCTACTTTTTCTAAAATAGATTTTACCATATAAGTAGTTGTTGTCTTCCCTTTTGTTCCTGTGATTCCAATTACCTTTAATTGATCTGCTGGATATCCAAAGTATGCTGCAGATGTAAGTGCCAATGCATATCTTGTATCTGCTACTTTGATCACTGTCACATGTTCTGGTGCTTCTACATCCTTTTCTACAATTAAAGCTATCGCACCTTTTGCCACAACATCTTCTACAAAATCATGGCCATCTACTACTGCTCCACTGATGCAGACAAAGACACTTCCCTCTACTACTTTTCTTGAGTCATTCACTAACTCTGTAATCTCTATATCTTCATTTCCTTGTATCACTTCGTATTCTAAACGTTCTAAAAGCGTTGTTAACTTCATATTTTACAACCTCCTGTTTTAGCTCATAGATACTTATTACTATATCATATTTGAACGCAAAAAGGAACACTACCCTCTTACTATTTCAGTAGTGTTCCTCTTGTAATAATGCCTTCTCCGTATTTTCCTCGGATCTCATCTAATGCTTTATTTAGTTTTTCTTGTTTTGCATCCTGCTTTTGATTTTGATATTCAAATAAAGTTATTTGCTCTGGTTCAAATTCGTCCACCAACTTGGAAGTTCGAATTCCAAGCAAACGGATTGCTTCTCCATTCCAGAGTTCTTCAAACAAGTCCCTTGCAGCTTCATAGAGCACGCGATCTGTCTGTGTTGCCTTACTCAATTGTTTTTGATGAGAAACTGACACAAAGGTACTATATTTGATTTCCACGCTAACCATGCCAGCCTTTTGCTTTTCTTTCCGAAGTCTTCCTGCTACCATCTCTGCCAACATCAACAGAACTTTTTCTGCCTCTTCTTGCGTTGTCACATCTTGTGGCAGTGTGGTCGAATTTCCGATTCCTTTGTTCTCCACACGTTCCCGTATCACTTTATCTCCTGCTCGCCCATTAGCAAACTCCCATAATGTTCTGCCATGACTTTTTAAATGCAGTTCCAAGAGGCTCGGATCTGTCTTTGCCAACTCTCCTATGGTCCGTATCTCTAGTTTCTTCAATATAGCTACACTTGATTTTCCTGCCATATATAAATCCGAAACTGGAAGTGGCCACATTTTCTCTTGGATTTCCTCGAAAAAGAGTGTGTGCACCTTATTCGGTTTTTCAAAGTCAGATGCCATCTTTGCAAGCAGATGATTGCTTGAGATTCCTATATTTACAGTAAAACCAAACTTATCATAGACTGCATTTTTTATTTCATAAGCTGCTTCTATAGGAGAGGCAAACTGATGTGCAATTCCTGTAAAATCCATATAGCATTCATCTACACTTACCTGCTCAATATCAGGTGTATAGCATTTCAAAAACGCCATCAGCTTCTTACTATACTCCTGATACATCTTATGATTCGGTGGTGCTGTGAGCAGATCTGGACATTTTCGAAATGCATTTGCTACAGGTTCACCTGTTGTGATTCCATATTTTTTTGCAGATTCTGATTTTGCAAGCACTATCCCATGTCGTGAAGACTGGTCTCCACCTATGATTGCTGGAACCGTTCTTAAATCAATCTCGGCTCCCTGCTTCAATTGTTCCACCGCAGTCCAGCTTAAATACGCAGAATTTACATCAATATGAAATATGATTCTTTCCATACTACTCCATCTCTGTTGCTACTTTTTCAAGCATCTTACGAATTGGCAAGTCATATGGACATCTGCTTTCACATGCTCCACATTTTACGCAGTCCTTTGCAGTTGCTGACATTGCATCGTAACGGTCTTTTGCCCATCCTGCCAAACCATATTTTCTCTTGTAATTTACCAAAATAAAGTTTTGCGGAATATTGATTCCTTTTGGACATGGTGCACAATAACCGCATCGTCTGCAAAACTCACTTCCTAGTTCCTTTCGGATAGATTCACATGCAATCTTATCTTGTTCTGACAATTCTGCAAATACTTCTTCGCTGGTATTTTGTTTTACTTCTTCTACATTTCCCATACCTGGAATAACAATAGTACAATCTGGATTATTTAAAATATAACGAAGGGCTAATTTCGTATCATCAATGTTACCTCCTGCGATTGGTTTCATTGCAATAAATCCGATATTCTTTTCGGTACATTCTTTCATTAATTCTGTCCCTTGACTTTCGACAATATTATATGGGAACATAATTGTTTCAATCTGCTCTTCATATTCACGTATCAATCTTTGGAATGCATCTAGCCCATGAGCAGTCGCTCCAATATGGCGAATCTTCCCAGCTTCCTTTGCTTCTAACAATGCTTTATAAGCACCATTTTCTCCGAAGCAAGTTGCAAATTCTTCGTCCGTCTTAATATTATGAATCTGATAAAGATCGATATAGTCTGTTTTTAGATTTTTTAAACTAATCTCAATATCACGTTTCATGCTTTCATAATCTCTTGCCATCGATTTTGTAGCAATTACCCATTTATCGCGGCATCCTACAAATGCTTCTCCAAAAAATTCTTCCGATACAGTATATCCTCTTGCTGTATCAAGATAGTTAATTCCTTGTCTCATACAAGCTTTCACAATTTCTTTTGCTTCTTCCTTGTCTGTTCTTTGTACCGGAATTCCACCAAGACCAACTACAGATACTTTTAATCCCGTTTTTCCTAATGTTGTATATTTCATACCAGGTATACTCCTTGTTCTATATTATCATTGGATTCTTCTTCACATGCACCTTCCATGCACCTTCTGCTACATCTAATTCAATTGTATCGCCACTTCCCACATCGCCTTGCAAGATTACTTTTGCAGCTTGTGTTTCTACATGTTTTTGCAAATATCTCTTTAGTGGTCTGGCGCCATACATTGGTTCATAGCCTTCCTCTATCACAAATGCTTTTGCTGCATCTGTCAATGAGATTTGAATCTGTTTATCACAAAGACGCTTATTTACATCTTGCAATAACAAATCAATAATCGCTCCTACATCGCCTTTTGTAAGTGGTTTAAACATAATGATCTCATCAAGACGGTTCAAAAATTCAGGTCTGAAATGAGCACGTAATTCATTCATCACAAGCATTTCACTTGCTGGTGCAATTTCACCATTTTCATCAATTCCATCTAACAAATGTGCAGAACCGATATTGGATGTCATAATCAAAATCGTATTTTTGAAATCGACTGTTCTTCCTTGCGAATCTGTAATACGTCCATCATCCAGCACTTGTAACAAAACATTAAATACATCTGGATGTGCTTTTTCCACTTCATCAAACAGTACAACAGAATATGGTTTTCTACGAACCGCTTCTGTGAGCTGTCCACCTTCATCGTATCCTACATATCCTGGAGGAGCTCCAATCAAACGAGATACGGAATATTTTTCCATATACTCACTCATGTCGATTCGGACCATATTACTTTCATCATCAAATAAGCTTTCTGCCAACGCTTTTGCAAGTTCTGTTTTCCCTACCCCAGTTGGTCCCAAGAATAAGAAGGAACCGATTGGCTTCGTTGGATCTTTGATGCCTGCTTTGGAACGGATGATAGCTTCTGTAACTTTCGTAACACCTTCATCCTGTCCAATCACACGTTTATGAAGTTCACTGTCTAAATGTAACGTCTTACTACGTTCACTCTCATTCAATTTCGCCACTGGAATTCCTGTCCAGCGAGAAATGATACGTGCAATTTCTTCTTCTGTAACGCTTTCTCTTACGAGCGACAACTCGCGGTCTTTCACACGTTGTTCTTCTTCTGCCAACTGCTTTTGCATCTGTGGCAAATGTCCATATTGCAATTCTGCAGCACGCTCTAAATCGTAATTTCTCTGCGCTTTTTCAATCTCATGATTGATATTTTCAATTTCTTCACGCAATTTTTGTAAACGCTCTACGGAATTCTTTTCGTTATCCCACTGTGCCTTCTGACCTTTGAACGTTTCACGAAGTTCTGCTAATTCTTGTTGTAAGTTTTCGAGACGTTCTTTGCTTAAACGGTCCTCTTCTTTTTTCAATGCCGCTTCTTCGATTTCTAACTGCATGATACGACGTTGTAATTCATCTAGCTCTGCTGGCATAGAATCCAGCTCTGTCTTAATCAACGCACACGCTTCATCCACAAGGTCAATTGCCTTATCTGGAAGGAAACGGTCTGAAATATATCGGTTGGATAAGGTTGCCGCTGCTACCAAAGCTCCATCCGTAATCTTTACTCCATGAAATACTTCATAGCGTTCCTTTAAGCCACGCAAGATGGAAATGGCATCTTCCACACTTGGTTCATCCACCATAACTGGCTGAAAACGTCTTTCCAATGCCGCATCTTTTTCAATATATTGACGATATTCGTCCAGTGTTGTTGCACCTATACAGTGCAATTCACCTCTGGCAAGCATTGGTTTTAGCATATTTCCTGCATCCATTGCGCCGTCAGATTTTCCTGCTCCTACAATCGTATGAAGTTCATCGATGAAAAGAATGATCTCACCATCACTATTTTTTACTTCTTCCAATACTGCCTTCAAACGTTCTTCAAATTCGCCTCGATATTTCGCACCTGCAACAAGTGCTCCCATATCAAGCGCAAATACTTTCTTATCTTTTAATGCTTCCGGAACATCACCTCGTACAATACGTTGTGCCAGTCCTTCCACTGCTGCTGTTTTCCCTACACCAGGTTCCCCGATCAATACCGGGTTGTTTTTTGTTTTTCTGGAAAGAATTCGAATTACATTTCGAATTTCTGCATCACGTCCGATAACAGGATCTAACTTTTGTTCTCTTGCACGTTCTACAAGGTCTTGTCCATATTTGTTCAATGTATCATAAGTTGCTTCTGGATTGTCATTCGTCACTCTTTGGTTTCCACGAACCGTTGCTAACACTTGAAGAAATCCTTCTCGTGTGATTCCGAAAGAGCGGAACACTTCTTTCATTTCACGATTTGCATATTTTATCAACGCAAGAAAAAGATGTTCTACCGAAACATACTCATCTCCCATTCGTTTTGCTTCATCTTCTGCATGGACGAGTGTCTTATTCAAGTCTGGTCCAAAATAAAGCTGTCCGCCTTGTACCTTTGCACGTTTACGCAATGCTTCTTCTACACGATTGATAAATAATTCCTTTTGGATATTCATCTTTTCTAGTAATTTTAAAATCAAACTGTCATTCTGTGTAATTAATGCATATACTAAATGTTCTTGTTCTATTTCCTGATTACCATATTCATAAGCAATTTTTTCGCAAGACTGCACTGCCTGTAATGAATTCTGTGTAAATTTTTGAATATTCATAGAGTCACCCTTCCTTTCAAACATTTTCTTTTGTTCTAGTCTAGGTATAACACTTTTTATTAGCACTGTCAACGGTCGAGTGCTAATTTTATATTTATTTTATCTTTTAATATCGTAATTCATATCCATTAGATTGCGAATGGTTCTTGCATCGTCTGTAATATTTCCATCTCCATGAATCGTATGCTTAATTGCACTACTTGCAACTGCAAAGTTCACCATATCCATTGGTTCATATTCATTCATCATGGCATAAATAAATCCACTTGCGAACGCATCTCCTCCACCCACACGATCTAAAATATTAAATGTAAACAATTTACTTTCAAATGTATGGCCATTGTACCACATAAATGCTTTTAAGCTGTTTTCACTTCCGCTATGAGCATAACGTACATGACGCGCAATACATTTCAAATTAGGATAACGTTTTACAAATTTCTGGAAAATTTTATCTTGTTCTTCATAGCTTGGACGGTATGGAATCGTATCTTTCCAATCCCCTTTGCTGTGGTCTTCCTCATCAATCCAAAGATGATATGGTTCTGTTCCAAAAAGAACATCTACATATGGAAGACATTCTGTACAAAAATCACGTGCCTCTTCCCAAGTCCATAATGTACTTCTAAAGTTTCCATCGAAACTTACAATAATATTTTTTTGTTTTGCTATTTTCAAACAGCGCATCATCAAATCTTTGCAATTTTGAGAAAGCGCAGGAGTGATTCCGCTCAAATGCAGCCAAGTGAATCCTTCCAATAACTTTTCAATATCTACTTCACTGTAATCATATTCCGTAAATGCACTATTTTTTCGATCGTAAGTAACTTTACTTGGACGAATTCCATATCCTGTTTCTAAATAGTAAGTTCCCAAACGATGTGTTGGTGTTTCTTCTGGGGTACTCAAAATAACAGGCGCGCAATGTACGTCATTACTTCTCATCATTCGAATTGCACTTTTCCCTAAACTGTTATTAGGTACCACTGTAAAAAACGTACTATCAATTCCTAAGTTTGCCAATGCGAGTGCAATATTTGCTTCACTGCCTCCATAGCTTGCTGCAAAATTTGACGCCGAACGAATCTTCTCGTAATTTGGTGGTGTCAAACGTAACATGATTTCTCCAATAGTAATAAATTTGTGCATATTTTTTCTCCTGTTTACTCTAAATTTCTTGTAAAAATATCTTCATAAGGCTTTGTTTTCGCTAGTCCTATTCGCGTTACTGTCCCCTCAAATATCCCAAACTCCTTTTGTAAAAGCGCAACTGCTGCTAGTTGTTCCTCTCTCGTCAATCGTTTTCCAACAGTCACATGCGGCATCCAGTAAAACATCTGATAGCGGCTTCCTTCTACCTGTTCAATCTGTGTAGAAATTTGATACAGGTACTCATTTAAAATTGGCTGCAGAAAAATGGTATTTGTTTTGAACATTCCTACCGAAACAAATTGTACTTTTCCACTTTTAAGCTGGATTTGTTCAAGATAATCCATCTCTGATACCATGCCAACCGTCAAATGTGGCGGAATCTTATGTTCCAACAAATACGAATTTCCCGTCACCTTTGCAACACGTTCTATCAGATATTGTATCCGCTTTTCTGTTTTCTTATCAAAATACAATGATATCAAATACATAGGAGCTTCCTCTCATTTTACAAAAGGATTCGCTTCTTGCGAACCCTCATTCCTATTCGTTATCAAAATGCTTTGATACTTCTTCTAATCCTTTTATGATTTCCAGATGTTGTGGACATACACCTTCACATTGGCCACAAGCAATACATTCTTTTGCTCTGCCAAATCCAGAATCCCCTACCAGATTATCATAATAGTTGTTCAAAACGGTCCAGCCTTGATTTTCTGGATCACGTTTGCTCATATTATATAGGGAAAAATATTTAGGAATCGGAATATTCATTGGACATCCTTCTGTACAATAAGAACATCCTGTACATGGAATCGCAATACTGCTTTCAATTATTTCAGCTGCTTTATGCACCATTTGCAGTTCTTCTTCTGTCAATGGCTGAAATGCTTCCATATAAGATGTATTATCCAAAAGCTGTTCCATATTGCTCATACCAGAAAGTACGATCATTACATGCTCTAAGGATGCCGCAAATCGAATTGCCCAAGAAGCAATTGAGAGATTTGCATCATAGTTTTGATACATCTCTGCAACTTCTGCTGGTACGTTAGCCAAGGTTCCACCTTTTACTGGTTCCATGATAGCAACTTTCTTTCCATGTTTCACAGCAACTTCATAACATTTACGTGATTGAATCCAGTCACTTTCCCAATCGAGATAATTGATCTGTAACTGTACAAATTCCATTTCTGGATGCTTTGTCAAAATCTCATCTAACAGCTCTGCAGTATCGTGGAAGGAAAAGCCCATATGTTTGATCAAGCCTTGCTCCTTCTTCTCACGGATCCAATTGAAACAATCTAACTCTTCATAACGTTTGTAATTTGGAGCTTCGATACTATGAAGCAGATAATAATCGAAATACTCTACTCCTGTTTTTTCCATTTGTGTTTGGAAAATCTTATCTCTGTCTTCCTTTGTCTCACAATATCCTACATGGAGTTTTGTTGCCAATGTATAGCTATCTCTTGGATAGCGATCTACTAAAATTTCCTTTGTTGCGTTTTCACTTTGAAATCCACAGTACATCCAAGCTGTATCAAAATACGTAAATCCTCTTTCTATAAAAGTATCTACCATTTTCTTCGCTTGTTCAATATCAATGCTTGTTGGATCATTCTGATCTAACAGCGGTAATCTCATTAATCCAAATCCTAATTTCTTTTCACTCATGGCTTATTCTTCTTCATCCTCAAAAATACTATTGTCTATTTTTGCTCCACAGTTAGGGCAAAATGCAGCCCCTGGTTCTACATGTGCCTTGCAATTTTGGCACACGTCTAATCCTTTGATTTCTGCAATTTCACGTTTTGCTTTTGCAATTTCTTCGTCTCTTTCTTCAATTGCTTCGCATAATTCTAAAAATTGCGCATCTACTACTTCACCACTTTTATATCTGTCATAAATCATTTTTCCAATGTCTTTGTAATCACGTTCATTATTACGTTCCATCACACGCATCTGGCTTTTGATTTTTTGCACTTCGACTGCTTCTTCTGTCTTTTTCGTGATTTCTTCCGTTACCACTTCTGCCTTGTCTATAATTTTCTTACCAAATTTTTCTAAATTTTCAAAAAAGTCTGCCATGTTGATTCTCCTTTCTTTCGAATCATATCCTTCGAATCTTCTCAAATGATCCGTATAGATCCAGTCGTCCATATCCCCAAATCGTATTGGGATAAACTTCCCCTTCTCTTCTAGTCGCACCTAATGTCAATAAATTTCGAATCTGTATCGAATCTACGGTGTTTTCTTCTAAGCGAAACAAGATCCACTCTAATAAAAGAGCACATGCACCTGCTGTAATTCCTGCTGCTATACTGGAGCCGGTACGTTCTACAAATCGATTTCTTGATGCCAGTCCTGTTACATTTACCCCAGGCGCTACAAAATTCGGCTTTATGATTCCTCCTCTAGTATATCCTCTCCCCGATGAAATCGCAACACTATTGTCATCCCCATTATAAAACCCAACGGTAATTCCTGTGATTGTACTTCCTGGTTCTGTAATGGTAGTATCTGGATTTGGCTCTAGAAAATACACTTCTCCCTGCAAAAATTCACGCATGGGAAGCCACATATGAAACACGCCTTCTGCCAATTGCACTGGCTCCACCACCACTTTCCAGATTCCTTCTGTCAGATCTTCAAATCGAAAGAAAATCAGTTCTGCATTTGAGCGTTCTAGAAACAGCTTATAATCTACTGACACACGTGTTCCTTCAAACACAAATGGAAACACCTGTGTTTCACTTCTGCGGATCGGAATCCTTCCTGTGCTTCCACCTGTTGGCGATATTACTGTCACTGCAACAATATTCGGATTTTCTGTCCATAATTCCATGGAAAATCCCCTAACATTTTCACTGACACGAATCTCTACTTCTCTACGATCTGTTTCATTTTCTAATATTCCCAAATAATGATGCCTTTCATTTGCTTCGTTTCCTGCTCCGATTACAATAACTCTCTGTTCCAGATTGGAATACACTTCTAGCAAACCACTCAGTGGAGATAATCCGCTGTGTCCACCTTGATTTGTCCCAACTGCAATGCAGATTACAAGAGGCATTCCTCTTTTCTCTGCTAGTTCATTTAAATACTTTACGCCCAGCATAATATCATTTTCTTGATAGCAAGGGCTATCTGTAAAAATCTGATAGAACTCCTTCAAATATTGTTTTGCCGGTTTTAGTTTTACCATTGCAATCATGCTGTCTGGTGCTGCACCTATAAATTGATTTTCTGGACTTGCTCCTCCTGCCGCAAGACTCGCAACAAAAGTCCCATGGCTATTTTCATCTCTACTCGGAACTGTTTCTAATGGTGCTGTACTCTGTAACGCTTCGTCAATCATCTCCTGCGTATATTCTGTTCCATACAGAAATCCTTCTGGTGGTATTCCCTCTTGCATCGTTTGATCCCAGATTCCTGCAACTCTTGTACTTCCATCCAAATTCCGAAAAATCGCATTTTGGTAATCGATTCCCGTATCTACAAATCCAATCAACACTCCTGTTCCTTGTAAATCCAGTGTTGGATAATTTTGTATTTGAGTGATACCTGCCTGCAGCATGGCATCCATATCAATCAAGCTATAACATTTTGGAATTGCATTGTAGGAATATCGCTCAAAGGTAATTGGATCTGCTTTTTCTTTCTCCACATAAATTGCATCATAGATGAATTCCATTTCCTGTTCACATATTTCTCCGTCAAAAAACTCCGCAAAATCATTTTTGCGGAGTCTGCTAACTATAAAGTCTCTATAATCTTCTGATAAAATTTTTTCCTGGCATGTAGATAATTCTGGCATATGAACTTCCGCCTTTTTCTACATTCTATTCATCCCACAATAAATTATTGATATCCCAAATATAATAATTGAAGTCTTGATGAAATGCAGGTTTACATTCATGATTTTTAATGGCATTTACTAGATCATCCATCGTTTCAATTGGATTTGGGAAATATGTTGCCGCAATTCCAACCTTATCTGGATAATGGCAATCGCTTCCTCCTGTAATTGCAAATCCATGTTTCTTTGCATATTTTACAGCCATCATGGTTGCGTCTGCTAAGGTACTGCCATTGATAATTTCAATTGCATCTACACCTTTCAAGGTATCTAAATTACGTTCTAACCCTCTGCGGTTATGACGAAATGGATGCGCACTGATTACTACGCCTCCTTGTTCATGCACATAATCAATAAATTCCTGTGCACTCACTCGTTCTTCTGGATACGAATCAATTCCAAAAGCTAATATATCTCCTTGTAGAGAATAAAACTCAATCCCCACAAAAATTGGAAATCCTGTTTTTTTGCTATATTCTGCTGCATATTCTCGCAGTCCCATACTCTCATGGTCCGTAATACATATACCATCTAGCCCTCTTCTTTTTGCAATTTCTACCATCTCTTCTAATGATAAATGACTATCCAGCGAATGTCTTTTTTCATGCATATGTAAATCTAAAAACATGTTCTATCCCCCATATTAGGACCTCTAATCAGTGAGTCTTTCTTGTCCTCTCATAATGATCTGAGGAGTCCCTTTTCCTTCAATATATTCTCTTGTTATGATAACTTGGCCTATGTTATCATCTTTTGGAATTTCATACATAATATCTAACATAAATTCTTCAATGATGGAACGAAGTGCTCTTGCTCCAGTATCTTTCTTCATCGCTTTTTCTGCAATCGCTGCCAATGCCTCTTCGTTAAATTCTAACTTCACTTCATCTAGAGCCAAAAGCTTTTGATACTGTTTTAAAATAGCATTCTTTGGCTCTTTTAAAATCTTCACAAGCATCGATTCATCCAATCCTTGCAATGTGAAAATAATTGGCAAACGTCCGATAAACTCTGGAATCATTCCAAAACTGCGTAAATCCTCTACTTCTACTTTAGAAAGAAGGTTTTCCTCATGGTTATACTTGTCTTTCAAATCTGCAATAAATCCCATTGAAGAATGTTTATTCAAACGCTCTTTTATAATCTCTTCTAAGTCTGGGAATGCCCCTCCACAAATGAACAGAATATTCTTTGTATTAACGGTTGTGAGTGGTACCATTGCATTCTTACTGTTTGCACCAACTGGAACTTCTACCTCACTTCCTTCTAGAAGTTTTAGCATTCCTTGCTGTACAGATTCTCCGCTCACATCACGCTGACTTGTATTTTTCTTCTTTGCAATCTTATCAATTTCATCAATGAAAATAATACCACGTTCTGCTTTCTCCACATCATTGTCTGCTGCCGCTAATAATTTGGATACAACGCTTTCAATATCATCTCCAATATATCCTGCTTCTGTTAGGGAAGTTGCATCTGTAATCGCAAGAGGAACATCTAACAATTTTGCTAATGTTTTAACCAAATATGTCTTTCCTGATCCTGTTGGTCCAATCATCAACATATTTGATTTTTCAATTTCAATATCATCCATAGTATCTGTTGCCACACGTTTGTAATGATTATATACCGCAACTGCCATGGCCTTTTTCGCCTGTTCTTGTCCCACTACATATTCATCTAATTGTGCTTTGATCTTATGTGGTGCAGGAATATCTTTAATATTAAGTGCAGGAGTTTTCTTTTCCCCTGTTTTTTTCTTTTTGATTCTTTGTTGTTTTGGCATCATGCCATCTAAATCTGATAAATTCAAAAATTGAATGCCTGGTGTATTCATAAATTGTCCCATATCAAAAGGCATATTATTCATTGTATCAAAACTCTTTTGCATACAATCAGGACAAATACAAATATTGTTTGGAAGATCAATCATCTTCCCAGCAATGCTCTCTGGTCGATGACACATAAAACATATTTTTTCATATTCATCTTCTTCTATCTCTTCCACTATTGCTTTTTCTTCTTCATCTATTTCTCTAAAATCCATTTTATCTGACATATTCTATTCTCCTTCATATCTCATACAAGAGATATTATATATGACAGAAAGGCATCCCACAAGTGAACTTTTTCTAAAAAACAAGTGGACCTCAAAAGGTCCACCCATTTACTCACATAAATCAATATATTCTTCTGCAAATTTTGAAGCTACTGCGCCATCTGAAACAGCTGTTACAATTTGGCGTAATGGTTTCTGTCTCATATCACCAACTGCAAACACACCTGGTATATTTGTTTTTGTTGTCTCATCCGCCACAACATATCCTGCTTCATCTAATTCAATCTGCCCTTGAATCAAGGTTGTGTTTGGAACATTTCCAACTGCAATAAACACACCGTCACAAGCAACTTCTGTTATGCTTTGTTCCAGATTATTTCTAATTTTTACACCTGTTACAATTCCTTCTTCTATGACATCTACGACTTCACTATTCCATACAAATTCAATATTTTCTGCTTTTTCTAGGGAATCCATATATGTTTTTGATGCACGGAGTTCTTCTCTGCGATGTACTAAATATACTTTTTTGCAGATTTTTGCTAAGAAAATAGCATCTGCAACAGCCGTATTTCCACCACCAACGATTACTACTGTCTTATTACGATAGAACATTCCATCGCATGTAGCGCAGTAAGAAATACCTCTACCTCTTAGCTCACGTTCCTTTTCAAGTCCCAATTCACGTGGCGAAGCTCCCAATGCTAAAATTACTGTTTTCGCTTCAAATGTTTCCTTTCTCGTATGAATCAATTTCGGAGTTGCAGTAAGATCTACACTTTTCACTTCCGCCATCTTCGTTTTCACGCCAAAACGCTCTGCACCTTGTTTCATCTGCATTCCTAGTTCTAATCCATTAATTCCTTCTACAAATCCAGGATAATTCTCAACAATATCCGTGGTTGCCATTTGACCTCCTGGTGATAATTTTTCAAGCACCAATGTAGAAAGGTTTGCTCTCGCTGTGTAGAGTGCAGCACCATATCCACCTGGGCCTCCACCAATCACAACAACATCATAGCATTTATTTTCCTTCATATTGTTCAATCCATTCTTCTAATTCTTCTTCTGACATGGTTCCAACAAAAGTACCTTTTACTTCTCCACCACGAATCATCTTAATTGTAGGAATGCTCATTACCATATATTTTTGAGCTAAGTTTGGATCTTCATCAATATTTACTTTTACAATCTTAACTTTTCCTTCGAATGTTTCTGCTGCTGATTCTAATACTGGTCCAAACATTTTGCATGGCATACACCAATCTGCAAAGAAATCTACCACTACTGGAATTTCTGATTGCAATACTTCTTGTTCAAATTCATTTCCTGTTACAATTTTCATAGCTTAACCTCCTATGCCTCTAACATTTTAATAAACTCTTCTTCCGTAATAATCGGAATCCCTAATTCCTTGGCTTTTTTATTTTTCGAAGAAGTGCTTGTCACATCGTTGTTTATCAAATAATTTGTCTTTGTTGTAACAGAACCTGTTACTTTCCCACCTTTGCTTTCAATGACAGCTTTCACTTCATTACGATTTGCATAATGTTCTACACTACCTGTAATAACAAAATTCATACCTTCAAAAATTTGTGTTTCTTGATTTACTACTTCTTGTGGAATTTCTAATTCCATTAGCAAACGTTTCACTTCTTCTATATGCTTTTCCTTTGTAAAATAATCCACATATGCTTTAGCAATCACTGGGCCAATTCCAGAAACATTGCTTAATTCTTCTTCCGTTAAATGCATCATTTTTTCAATATCATATTGAAACTCCTTACAGATCACCTTTGCATTCGCCAACCCAATATTGGCAATTCCAAGTCCGTAAATCAATTTTGGAAGGGTTGTCACTCTTGCCTTTTCAATACTCTTCCACAAATTTTGATATGATTTTTCTCCAAATCCTTCCATCACTTTGATTTCATCTTCGTGTGCATCTAAATGGAATATATCGGAATATTGATTTACAAATCCTTTTGCAATAAATTTTTCCAAAGTCGCTTCAGATAATCCTTCAATGTTTAAAGCATCTCGGCTTACAAACAAGGCAAAGGATTTCAAATGTTTTGCACTACAATCTTCATTTGTACAATACAATGCTTTTGCATCACTTACTTGACGTATCTCTGTCTTTCCGTGGCATGCAGGACATTCTGATGGAATGTTCTTCACTCCACTTCTTGTAAGATTTGCTGCAATCTGTGGAATAATCATATTGGCCTTATATACTTCTATTTTGTCACCAATTCCCAATTCTAATTCTTCCATAATACTTATATTATGAACACTTGCTCGGCTTACTGTAGTGCCTTCTAGTTCTACTGGTTCAAAAATAGCCACTGGATTGATTAGACCAGTTCTTGATGGACTCCATTCAATTTCCAACAATGTTGTTTCTCGAATCTCATCTGCCCATTTAAACGCAAATGAGTCTCGTGGAAATTTTGAAGTCGTTCCCAAAGATTTTCCATATGCAATGTCATCATAAACAAGTACCAATCCGTCCGATGGTAAATCTTGTGACTGAATTGCATCTGCAAAATATGTCACTCTTTCTTCCACAGTATCTGCTGTTACTTCATAGCTTTCTACTGTTGCAAATCCTTGATTTTTTAGCCATTCTAACTGATACATTTTCGAATTTTTAAAATCAACATCATCTGCTTTTACTAATGTAAATGCATAGAACTGTACATTTCGTTTTGCAGTAATCTCGTTGTTAAGCTGACGCACCGAACCACTACATAGATTTCTTGGATTTTTATATTTTGCATCAACCTCTTCAATCTCTTCATTGATTTTTTCAAAATCTTCATATCCAATGACAGCTTCTCCTCTAAGGATCAGCTCTCCTTGATAAGCAATACGCAATGGTAAATTTTTAAAGGTTTTTGCATTGTTTGTGATAACTTCTCCAACTTCCCCATTTCCACGTGTAACGGCTTTTACAAGTTCTCCTCCTTGATAAGTAAGTACAATTGTTAAACCATCCAGTTTCCATGAAATAGAAGCCTTTTGTGTTCCTAAAAATTCTCGTAATCTTGCAATCTCTTTCGTCTTATCCAATGAAAGCATTGGCTTTTCATGACGTTCTTTTGGTAACTCACTAAGCACTTCGTATCCTACATTTACCGTAGGGCTTGATGCTAATGTCACTCCCAATTCTTTTTCTAAAGCAACTAACTCATCATATAATTTATCGTATTCATAATTACTCATGATTTCTGTTGCTTCTTGATAATATGCTTTTCCTGCCTTGTTAAGTAATTCAACCAGTTCTTGCATTCGTTGCTTTTTCTGTTCCATTTAAGTTACCTCTTTTTGTTTTCTGATACAGGAATCACTGTTTCATTCGACGAATCCTTGATCAATTCGTAAAGTTTTGCAATTTCTGCTTCGGATACATTACGATATTCTCCTGGTTTCAAATTACCAAGCTCAATATTCATAACACGTGTTCGCTCAAGGCGTGTCACTTTATACCCTAAATATTCACACATACGTCTAATCTGTCGATTTAATCCTTGTGTTAAAATAATACGGAATGTATACTCTCCAATTTTCTCTACCTTACATTTTCTTGTAATCGTGTCTAAGATTGGAACACCATTTCCCATTTTCTCAATAAACTCATCTGTAATTGGCTTATTCACTCTTACCTTATACTCTTTCTCATGTTGGTTTCCAGCTCGCATCATCTTATTAATGATATCTCCATTATTAGTCATAAGAAGAAGTCCTTCCGAGTCTTTATCCAACCTCCCAATATAAGTGATTCTTGTAGGATACTTTAGAAATTTAATAATATTATTTTTTTCTTTTTTCTCTTCTGTACAAACGATTCCAACTGGTTTATTTACTGCAAGCAGTACCATTTCATCTTTTGGTTTTACTTCTTTTTTCCCTACTCGAACGACCTGTGATGAAGAAACTTTCATTCCCATTTCTGCTCGTTTACCATCTACGGTAACGCGTCCGCTTTCAATCAAACGATCCGCCTCACGTCTAGAGCAAATACCAGCTTCACTCAAATATTTATTCAAACGAATTTCCATATGTTCTCCTATAGTCTATAGAATGCTGTGATAAACGCATTTAAACTTTCTTGGTCTTTTACTCCCATTAACTCTCTGCAAGAATGCATTGCAAGTAATGGTACTCCCATGTCTACTGTACGCACTGGTAACATTGCAGACGAAATTGCTCCAAGTGTTCCTCCACCAACAGCATCTGAATGATTCAAATATTTTTGATATGCAATTCCTTCTTGGTCACAAATCTGTTGCACAATCGCAATAGACTCGCTATCTGTTGCGTAGCTTTGTGAACATGCTGCTTTGATTGCAAATCCCTTATTTAATACATTGCGATTGGTAAGATCATATTTTGCGCCATAATTTGGATGATAAGCATGACTTACATCCACTGACATAAATAAACTGTCTTCAATTGCATTCACAAAATCTCTTTCTGTTTTGCCTAATGAAACGTAAATTTTTTCCAATACAATGGATAATAAAGTAGATGCTGCACCTTGTTTTGAACGACTTCCGATTTCTTCATGATCAAATACGATCATCATATTGATTCCTTTTTTACGGCATCCTTCTTCAATACCACAGGTCAACGCATGTACAGATGTTAAATTATCTAATCTTGGAGCAGATAAGAATTCCTCATTCATTCCAACAAATACAGGTTCATCTGTACAGTAAATGCCTAATTCGTAATCTAAAATATCGTTCACATTTACATCCATTTCTTTTGCTAAAAATTCCAAGAATTCTTTTCCTGTTACTTCTTCTGAAGCCACACCTAGAAGTGGAAGCATTTCAACTTGTTTTCTAAGTTCTACTCCTTTGTTCATTTCTCGATTCATATGAATCGCAAGATTTGGAATTGTGAAAATTGGTCTCTTAATATCTATCAAACGAACTTCTGGATGAAATACGTCATCTGTTCTTACGATTACTCTACCAGATACAGAAAGTGGTCTGTCTAACCAACTTGAAAGAATTGCTCCTCCATATGTTTCTGTATTCACTTGAAGATAGCCATTGGAATTCATATCTGCATTTGGTTTTAAACGAAATCCGGGAAAATCACCATGTGCTGCTGCGATGCGAAATCCATCTTCCGCTTCAAATTCTTCTCCTACTGTAAATGCAAAAATCGTAGAATCATGGTGGTTGATCATATATTTCCCACCTTTTTCTAAATTCCATTTATCTCGCAAATGTAATAACTGGAATCCTTCTTTTGCCAAGTCTTCAGCAGTTGCTGTCACTGTATGAAATTGTGATGTTGCTGTTTTTAATAATTCTAATAATTTATCTATATGAGCCATTTTTTTCTCCTTCTTTTTAATCTCTTTCATGATAATAGGTTGCCCTAAAAAAGTCAACTTTCATCAATTTATGAGTGTATTTTTTTATTACTTCTGATATAATGGCAGAAGCACGTAGAAAGGAGTTTTTCATGCAAACAAATCAATTAACAAAAGATCCTGTCTCTAAAATATTCTTTCGTTATTTAATTCCCTCTATCATGGGAACAATGGTAACTTCCATTTATGTTTTAGCAGACACTATTATTATAGGAAAAGGAATTGGTATTGATGCAATGGCTGCACTCAATATCATTCTTCCACTTTTTAATATATTCTTTGGAAACGGATTACTCTTCGGAGTAGGTGGTTCGGTTCTTATGTCCATTGCAAGAGGACGTGGCGATACAAAATTAGGTGAATGCTATTTTACATTGGCAACACTTTTAAATGCCATTACCTGTTTGCTTTACACAATCTTCTTTTGGATATTTATGAAGCCGATTGCACGTTTCTTAGGTGCAACAGAAGTTACAATGCCTTATATTTTGGAATACGTTCCATATATTATTTTAGGTCTTAGTGTATTTGCATTTTCCACATTTTTACAAACCTTTGTAAGAAATGATGGCGCACCAAAATTATCTATGATTGCAGTTATTACTGGTGGAGTAACAAACGTTATTTTAGATTTAATTTTTGTATACCCACTGCATATGGGAATGGCTGGTGCATCTATTGCCAGCGTAATTGGCTCTGCTATTACCGTTTCCATCTTATTATTCCATTTCCGCTCTAAGAGCAATGGATTACATTTTACACTCCAAGGTTTTTCAGTATCCTACATTAAAAACATCATTGCAAATGGTTTCACAAGTTTTCTACTAGAAATTTCATCTGGCATTGTAATGTTTGTCTTTAATTTACAGATTTTAAAATATCTCGGAGATATTGGTGTTAGCATGTATGGTGTTATCTGCAACACAGCAATTATTGTTACCTGCCTTTGCAATGGGATCAATCAAGCCGCACAACCTATTATTTCAACCAACTTTGGTGCTGGCCTTTCTGACCGTATTCACCAAGTTCGTAATTTAGGCCTTAAAACAGCGTTTTGTATTTGTTCCATTCCAGCCATTTTAGGACTTGTAGTTCCAAATTTATTTACTTACATTTTCTTAAATCCAAATGCTGAAATTTTAGCATTGTCACCAACTGCAATCCGAATTTACTTTCTTGGCTTTTTTGTAACAGGTATCAATATGTTTGTTGTAGGATTTTTCCAATCCACCTTAAAACCACAATTATCTTTAATCATTTGCCTTTTACGAGGTTGTGTTTTAAGCATTGTCTTTGTACAGATTCTTGCTCCTCTATTTGACATTGTTGGTATCTGGGCATCTGTACCACTAGGTGAATTTATTACACTCTTTATTGCAATTTATTTTTTGAAACGAAATGAAAGGACAACATCTGTATGATTGCATTATCATTAACGGAAGTAAAGGAATGTATGTCCAAATTATTGCTTTCCGATACGTTTGATCCATTCCTTTTTATCGAAGGGGAAATTGTCACATTCAGTACATTTAAAATAGATGGATACTTAAAAAAAGATTTTTTTGATATAGACCAAGTTCCCGAGCGAACCTATGCATTATGGAAAGACGTCCGTGATTACTGTTTTTCGATTATAAAAGGAAAACGTACACCTCTCAGTTTTCATTTTGTACTATCGCTTTCCGATTCAAATATCGAAAAGCTTTTGAAACAAAATGAACTTTCTTTCCAGCCACAGGATGTTCGTGGACTATATATCAATTTAAAATATGATGGTTCCAAATTACACTGTATCACCGGAACATCCATGAATCTCTTTACTATGGATAAATCGCTGGAGCAAGCATGGGATATTATGGTACAAAAATTTTTCACCCAAAAGGAAATTGCATTTGAACAACTTTAGCAAAAAGAATCTCCACCTCGGAGATTCTTTTTATATGTTTTCCCAAGCAACCTGATCCGTTCCCTTTTTATACATTTCTGTTAAATACTTTTGATTTTCTATTTTTCCCCATTTTGTACTTTCCTTTAATTTTGCAACATAGCTTTGAGAAATAAATCGCACATATCCCATTTTTATCGTCGTTTCTTCTGGTATCACAATATACAAATTTGCTGTCGTTTCTGCCTTTCCTCCCTGCTGGTCCTCAACAGAATATTTTATTTCTATGCATCTTTTTCGTTCTGCTTCTTCTTCCCGCGTATACACTAATGCAATCTTATTCCTTATTTCCTCCCAATTTTCAATTACAATTTTATCGCTAATATTTCCTTCTTCTTTATCTTTTGCTGTTGCTGCTTTTTGTAAATATTCATAATCAAAAATAGTAACAAGATCCTCTTCTTTGATTATTGTATCTTCTGCTTCAATCTCTGGAATCTCGTCCCATACTGCATATAGCGTAACATCTTTCGGTGTATTCCACTTCCTTGTAGTTCCAATATAAGAAGTATAATCCTCTCCAGATCCATCTGATTTTGCATTCCATCCTATAAAATTATGCTTCTCGTATGTAAATGCATTTTCCCGAACAGTATAATTTCCACCATACGTTATCTTCTCTTTCTCCATTTCCCCCTTTGCATCTTCTGCATTTTTATCATACTGCAATTCATACTGATTGGCCTTCCACTGTGCATAAAGAGTAATATCTTTCTCCCATATCCACTTTCTCTTTTTTCCAATATAGCTTGTCCAATCATTGCCTGTTCCATTTGCTTTTTCATTCCATCCTTCAAACGCATGACCAATGTTTTGATAAAAATTATTGTATACAAAGACATCTTCATCTAAGCTCACATCCTCTGACCACTTGTTACCATATGCCTGGCTAGAACCTCCATTTGCATCGTATGTTACTGTATAGTTTGGTTCGTATACATAAAATGCTAAATCTTGAACGGATGTAGATGTTGTAATTGCGATATACGCTTGAAATCCTGCTGGAGGTGAAGCATATTGTGAAAGATCATTGTAAAAAACATCATATTTCGAAGAAGCTCCTGTATTCTTTTCACCTATATAAGCATCCGAAACAGCAATCGCAGTTAAAATATGTTGTTGATCCGTATCTGTAGTATAAGACGAGATAATGCTTCCTGGTCCATCTTTTCCATAATACAATGCTTTTCGAAGCAACTCATTATCCACTGGTTTCACTGCCGAAATCGTCGCACCTTTTGCATGATTCAAATTATATTCTGCACAATATGCAGAAATATTGTTTACTGTATAATCCCCAGATGAAATACCACTTGTTATCTTTTCATAACTTGTAATGGTATAGGTTGTAAAAAATGCTGGTGTCCGTTCCATTTCCTCAATTTTTGCATTTGCTGCATCTATAAATGTTTCAAATCCGAATAATTCAAATATATGGTTTTTGAACACTTGCATTTCCTGCAACGTAACATCTCTTGATTTATTGATATAAGTTTCCAGTAATTTTATACTTTCCGATAGGTCAATCTTTGGATTTTCAGTTACTTCTTTTTGATAGGCCGTAAGTTTCTGATCCGTCGGAAAATCACACTGCCCTTTCTGTTGATTTAATACCTCAATATATAAATCAAAATAAACACCAAGCGCATGTACATCTTTCGATATCAGTGTCTCCTGTTCTTGCAACTTGTACACAAATGCTATCTCATGAAGAAGACCATATTTTATCCAAAGAAATAATTCTTGCATTTGCTCTTCTGATAGTTTCGCATACAACTGGCTTCTCTCATTACTTCCTAATTCATAAAACACTTCACTTACATGTCCACTCTCATAAAGAATACGGATTATCTGTTCATAATCAACCTCCTCTTCTTCTATAAGGGACACCAATTCTTGTATCTCTTTATCATAATTAATTTCATAAGGTCTCATTTCTTTCGACTCTGCAAATACTGGAATTGCTTGCACTAATAGTAATGCAAGAATGCATCCAACCATTATTTTTTTCATTTATCCACTTCCTTTTTCATCTTGCATATCCGCTTAAAGTACCTTCTTTATTCAGATGAATAAAGCCTAATTGCACTGGATATTTCATCAAAACCGTGCACATTCTATCTGTCACATATTCCACTGCATCACTTTTTCCGCAATTTTCACATAACAATGAATTGCCGTCATTTAGCATTTGATTGCACACACTGCAAACCCAATTTTTATTTGTATTTTCTTCCACCTCCAATTGATAGCCATTTTGTTCAGCAATATTTTTACAATTCTGAATTACTTCTACATCAAAATCACTTGCTTCTATTTGTCCGATACAATTTGAATGAAATTTTTTTGCTGCGCTGATCTGAGAAGAGGCGCCAATGAACTGTGTCATTACCATTACCGACAACATAACGATAAAAAGTGTTACAAAGGTCTCTATCATTTGTTTCATGCTGTTTCATCCTTCCTTTAAAATACTAGAACTGACATCTTTTCTATGGATGTATGGTTTCTCTGATTTGTCGCAACTACCATAAGCTGATAATTTCCTACTTGATTGATATCTAAATCATCTATGCCCTTGATTACCACATTTTCGCAATTTTTCTCCCTAGATCCATCTTCATACACCGTTACATATTGCTTTGGTTCGAATAGGCTATCTCCTTTTTGAACTCTGACACAATTCGGTGCAATAATTATGGGACACTGTGTTTTTGTATTTGCAACATTTGGAATTTCTTTTCCTGCATCATAATATCCAAAATTTAATGTTCCTGTAAAAAAATATATGCTCATTCCAATAATCATTCCTCCTACAATCATAGCCAGGACCGTTCTCCCATATTCCCCAATTAATAGTTTCATATTCTCACCTACTACATCATATTTTCTATCACTGGTTCCAAAATGCCATATATAGTTTTTACAAATTCTATTCCATACTGAATACAGATTGCCCCACCAATAATAGAGCTAAGTGTTCCTCCGTATTCTGATAATAATTCTCTCATTATTCTTTCCTCCTGTTTACCACTCTAAAAACGTACCTGTTTGACAACATTCCATTATCTCTGCGTAACCAAATAAAATTGCTACGAAAAAAATCAACAGTACGACGCATCCTCCATATTCTTCTAAAAACTCTCTCATCTTACTTCTCCTTTACATGACATTGCTATAAGAAAACACTTGTAAAAATGTAAAAATCATCAACATCAAATCAACCACCAATTTCCCTAGCGAGATAACCATCGGTGCTGCAACCAAAAATCCTGTAATTGCTGTTGTGTCTTCCTCTCGTAGCTTTTCAGCCTGATCTAATAGTTTTGTGTTTCTTTCAATCAAAGTATCTACCTGTTTTACAATTTCCTCCTTTCCCATCATGTTCAATGAATAAAGCATTTTCATGGAAGATGAAATTTCTGGAATATCATATTCTTCTAAAAAATGAGTATATGGTTTGATTGAAACAACATCCTCTCTTAACGCTTCTATCAATTGCTGTAATGGGTTTTTCAAAACAAAAGGAGCCGTTGCAAAAGAGTTCTCAATTGCTACTGCAATATTTTCTCGTTGCATACTTAACGATAAGTTACGCATCCATATCGGAAACGCTTTTTCTATTTCTCGTGCCAGTCGCTTCTTTGCTGCCTTTACACTTCTTTTTGGTTGGGTCCATAGAAGATAGATTCCTAATATGCTTCCTGCAGTCACTAGATTTTTCTTTATCATGATTCCACAGCATAGAAATACTCCCAAAAGTGCAAACATTGGCATAAAACGGATTCTCATTGTTCTTTCTTTTGTCTGTTCTACCATTTGATAATCTTTTTGAATTCTTTTTTCATTTACTACATCTTTCTTTAGCCAAGAACCATTCATTTTTGTCTGCACCAATACATACAGCCAAAGAAATAGTATCATTACAACTGTTGTAGTAATCTGATATATCCAATTGCTCTTGATAGAAAATTCTTCCGGAAACATTTTAGTGGTTGCAAAACAAATGAATAATGCCAGACCAATTGCAAATGTAATATTATTCTTAATTAATTTACGCTGCTTTTGAAATTGGTACACACGAGCTGTCCACGATTTGATATCTTCTAGCAAAATATCTATCGAGCCTTGAAACTCCCCACCTTTTATCTCGACTTCCTCTAAAAAAGAATGTAATGCATACATTCGCTCGCACGCATATTCTTTTTCAATTCGTTCAAAACTTTCCCGATACAGATTTGTTTGATAAACACCCTTTTCTAAATACAAAATAGATTTCGCGACTGTTTCTTTTATATCTCCTGTCATAATCTCTTGTGTATCACGCAATGCATTTAACACTTTCGGTTTCTTTTTAAACGCATAAATCATCTGTTCCAAATAAGACACCACATCACTAAACTTCTGCTGCTCGTATACATATTGAAATTGACTTGCAATGATTGTAGGTAATGTAAGAATGACAGCAATCCCGATCACACTCATACATTGCCATCGAAGCCCATACAATTTCCCAAAAAACAAAATTCCAGAAACTACCAAGATTGTCTTTTTTACAAAGCTCCCAAAAGAATACTCGAATCCATATCCCACAATCTGTTTTTTCATGCACTGATAAGTTTTTATCACGATTTCACACCCTCTCCAGCTCTATATTGTGCAAAAGGATCTTCTATTTCGCACATCTGAAATTTTCGTTGAATATTACTAGGTAGTTGCCTTTTGTCTTGGTTCATTTGTGTTCCATCCCAGATTATATGTATTCGATTTGTTTCATCCTCTCGTGAAAAAACACCAATCTGCGCGATTTCTCGCTCAATTCCTTTTCCTGTCACTTTTGAACGAACTAACACACCCACATCTAAAAAAGAATAAATATGATTCAGAATATTCGCTTTATACTCTGGCAGCATATTCATCATACGATCTGGTATCTTCCGCACATCATCTGCATGTAATGTGGTTAGGCAATGCGTTCCGTTCGACATATTTTCAATTAAATATTTCACTTCGACGGAGCGCGCTTCTGACAACATAATCCAATCCGCTAATTGTCGCAAACAGGTTTTCAATGCTTTCTCATAGGAAAACGCTTCATCCACACGCAAAGACACACAGTCTTTTCCTGGATTGATATCCCGATAACGAATCTCTAAGTTATCTTCAATCGTAATCACCCTTTCATTTGCCGGAATATACGCTGTACATGCCTTCAATAATTCTGTTTTTCCCGCGCCTGGAAGACCACAAAATACAATACTCATTTTGGCCCTTACACAATTTTCCAAAAAATTATGAATATCCTCTGAGCAATACCCCGAAGCAATCATATTCTCTTTACATAATCTTCTTACTGCCGGTGTCTTTCGAATCGATATACTTCTTCCTGTCGCTGTAACACTTTCGTGAATGATAGAAATACGAAGTTCATCCGTATCTGCCTCTAAAATGGGATCATATTGATTAAACGATTTGTTCATAAGATTTGCTAAATACTGTGAGAATTGCTCTACGAAATGTTTTTCCAAATGGAAACCGAAAATACAATACCTTCCTTTTCTCAAATGATTGATCCAAAGTGACATACCATTCCAGTTCACATCTGTTATATTTTCATCTTTTATATAAGGGAGCAACGCTCCGAATATCTTATCTTGTAATTGTAATGCCATACGATTCCTCCTTTTGGAATAAATAAGCAGACACAATTGCCTGCTTATTATCCTTTTCTGTTCTAATTAACAAATGACGGAGCCATTGTTTTCACATGTGCTTCTGCCTGTGACTTAAACGCAACTATTAATGCAGTAAATGCTGTTTCAATAGCATCTCCAACTGGTGTTGCAATCAAAATTAAAATTGCTACTACTGCAATCACAAATACAGCAATTCCATATTCTTCTAAAAACGCTCTCATTTAACAACCTCCTTTCTTTTGATGACTTTATTGTATCCTGCTCCAACCCGTGCTAAAAGGTATTGTTTGGTTCCCTTTGGTATCTTTCCCATTGCTTTGACTTTTCTTGGTACATTATGGTATTGCATAATCATATATAACCGTTTCCTCTGCATTTACCGTATTCACTTTTCCCATATTGTTATAGGTCAAAGAAGTTTGTACACGTAGTACACCTTCCGCTTGATCTGCTGCAAGAATTTTGACTTTTACAATGTCGTCCGAATTGATACGTTTTTTCAAATTTTCTTTAAAACGTACACTCATAATCTCATTCTTATCTTCCGAAACTTCTGCATACTGATTCCAAATCGCAAACCATGTACTTTTTTCACTACATTCCTTTAAGGTCTGATACGCAGAATCACGTGTGACTTGCTCTAAAAAAATCTCTTTATCCGACTTTGTCTCAATGGAAATAACCGACACCAAAATAAAAAGAGATAGCATTCCAAGTCCCATTCCTAAGATTAAACTTTTCATAGACTTATATTCACTCCTTTCATTTGACGCAAAATCTTATCTAATCCTGCATTTTTTAATTGACATAACTTTGTCTTGGAACCTCTTATGGTATTTACTGCGAAGGTCCATCCATTCTTTTTTACATAAAGTTCCTCTAAGATCAGCTTCATCTCCTGAGGTAACTGCAAATAGTAGTACCAAATATAATTAATACAGGATTCCACTGCCAAAACCTCTTTTAGTGATTCCTGATACATATCTCTTAATACCATTTCCTCCTTACATATGGTTTCAATTTTCTCATCCACAATAGGTGACTCTTTCAAACGCTTGATATCACTATTTAAGCGTTCTATTTCTTTCATATGTGCATACTTTTTCTGCTCATATTCCGCTAATAGTTCCTCCTTGTTTTTCAGTACTTCAATCACATCTTGCTGCTCCATTTCTCTTTTCATACAGACTCCTTTCCGCGTAAAATGCGTACGCAAAAAAGACAATATCCGCTTTGTTATTGCTACACATCTTCGCTATTATGTTTTTCTTTTTTGGATATTTTGGCGAATTGCCATTTGAATTTTGGAAGAGCGGAATGCCCTTCGATTGATTGTTTTGTTATTTTAGCACAGTCTTTTTTCTCTGTAAATAGAAAAAAGGGAATCTTCCGATTCCCCTCCTTCGAATTATTTTGTCAATAACATCATAATTTCATTACTTCTGTTAATAAATGCTGTCATTTCTTCTGGATTCAATGGTTTGTTTCCAAGAAGTGCTAAATCATATAATTGCTTGCAGAATAATGTTGTATTTTCATCTGCTTCATGATGTAACACATATTGTACCAATGGATGATTTGCATTTAATACAAGTGTGAGTTCTGTCTCCATTCCTGGCATTCCAGACATCCCATACATCTTCATCATTTCTTGCATACGAAGTGTTTCTTCAGAAAGTGTCATCATAGATGCTACATTTTCATTTTTTAAATTTTCAACTTTTACATCTAGATTTTCTTTTTCTAGTGCTTTGCGGAACAACTCTGTCAATGTATTTACATCTGCTTCCGCTACTGCTTCTTGCTTAAATGATTTTGTAATATCTGCATCAATTCGTTGGAATTTAACATTTTCATTACGTCCTTCTAGCTGTGTTACAAATGGACTGTCAATATTATGTGTCAAGATTACTGCATCCATGCCTTCTTCCTTGAACATATTTACATATTGACTTTGTTGTTGCTCATCTGTCACATAATAAATCGTTGAGATTTCTTTTTCATCCACAGTTTCTACGCTTGCTGCTTCTACACATTCTTTCAATGTCAAATACTTATGATCTAAGTTTTTGAATAACATATAGTCGCTCATCTTGTCGCAGAATTTTGTGTCTTTTAAGCATCCAAATTTGATAAATGGACTGATATCATCCCAGTATGATTCATACGCTTCTTTATCTGTTTTGCACATTCCGATAAGTTTATCTGCCACTTTTTTCGAAATGTAATCTGAAATTTTTGTTACAAATCCATCATTTTGAAGTGCACTACGTGATACATTCAATGGAAGATCTGGGCAGTCAATCACACCTCTTAGTACCATAAGGAACTCAGGAATTACTTCTTTGATATTGTCCGCAATAAATACTTGATTATTGTATAATTTGATCTTTCCTTCTACCGATTCATATTCATTGTTCAATTTAGGGAAATAAAGAATTCCTTTTAAGTTAAATGGATAATCCATATTTAAATGTATCCAGAACAATGGTTCTTTGTAATCCATAAATACTTTTCGATAAAATTCAATATAATCTTCTTTTTTGCATTCGCTTGGATTCTTTGTCCATAGAGGTGCAGTGTCATTTAATGCTTTTGGTTCTTCTGCATCTTCTTTTACTTCTTCATTTGCCTTTGTAAGATAAATTTCTGTAGGCATGAACGAACAGTATTTTTCCACTACTTCTCTTACACGATATTCATTTGAGAATGCATAGCTATCATCATTTAAGAACAATGTAATCTCTGTACCAACTGTTTCTTTCTTTCCTTCTTCCATATCATACTCTGTTCCGCCATCACATTCCCAGTGTACTGGTGTGGAACCTTCTTTGTATGATAACGTATCAATATGGACTTCTTTTGCTACCATAAATGCTGAGTAGAATCCAAGTCCAAAATGTCCGATCATTTCATCTTCTGATGTTTTGTCTTTGTATTTTTCTAAGAATTCTGTAGCACCAGAAAAAGCAATCTGTGTAATGTATTCTTCTACTTCTTCCGCTGTCATTCCAAGACCGTTATCAATAAATTTTAATGTCTTTTTCTCTCCATCTACTACTAACTCAATCTTGCCTTTGTAACCATCTGGAAGACTATATTCTCCCATCATATCTAATTTTTTTAATTTTGTAATCGCATCACATCCATTGGATACAAGTTCACGAATAAAAATATCATGATCTGAATACATCCATTTCTTTATAATTGGAAAAATATTTTCACTATTAATCGAAAGATTTCCGTGTTTTTTTGCCATCAACTAACATCTCCTTTTATAAATCTAATTCATCTAAGAGATATATTAATACTCTATTTTTGAAAAGTCAATAAAAATTAGCACTCTTCAACCAAGAGTGCTAATAATTTAATATTTTATTTATACTTTATTTAGATTTATTCTACACTTTTCAAAGATTCAACCATGTTAATCTTCTTTAATTTAAAATACATGATGAAATTTACAAAAATAGAAAAGCCTATTGTAAACAGCGCTCCTGTCAAATAGCTCTGCATCGATATTTCTCTGCCGAACATTGCTGCATCTACTTCTACTGTCGTAATCGTAAACATATGAAGGAACTTTCCAATACCACATCCAACAATTGTCCCAATCAATGTAAGCAAAATGTTTTCTCGATATACATACTCTGCTACCTCTAAATCATAAAATCCCAGTACTTTTAATGTAGCGAGCTCTCTACGTCTTTCGTTAATGTTAATATTGTTTAGATTATATAATACAACAAACGACAACATACCCGCTACCGTGATCAAAACAATCATAATCGAATTTAACGTTGTAAGCATATCGTTTAATTGTCCACTTATATTTTTTGTATACTGTACATTTAAAATATGTTCATACTTTAAAATATTCTCACCAATCTTTTCTAAATCTGTATCTTCTGCATTCGTTTTTAATAAAAGATTATTGTAAAATGGTGTCTTTTCATATAATTTTTCGTAGAGCGTTTCCGTCATGTACACATAATGTCCCATGTAATTTTCGCAGATTGCACTAATTTTTACTTTCTTTTCTTTCATACCGTCTTCCGAAAGTATCATCGTATCGCCTGCTTTTACATTTAACATTTTAGCTGTTTTTTCGGAAATGATGATTCCTTCATCCGTCAACTCATACGATTGACCTGTTGTGCGGCTTCGATACACAAAGAATTCTTCTAGCTGTTTTGGATCTCGAATTACAGTCAAATAAGCATCCACTTTTTCTTCCCCTTTTTGTGTCGTAATGCTCGACATATGTACGCTCTTGTAATTCTCAATCTCTTTTTCCTCGCTTAAATAACCTTCTAATGCCTCGCGTTCGTCTTCCGTCATATCTTCACTCAGAAAAACACTTGCTTTATATAATTGCAGCTCACCATACTGTTTGGTCGCTACACTTGAGATGGAATCTCGCAGTCCGTAACCTACTAATAATAGTCCCATACAACCACCAATTCCAAATAGCGTCATGAAAAATCGCTTTTTATAACGGAACAGATTTCGCAAAGAAGATTTCCAAGTAAAGTTTAAATGTTTCCACAAAAACGGAATTTTTTCAATCAACGTACGTTTTCCAATCTGTGGTGCTTGTGGACGCATTAAAATTGCTGGTTGTGAAATCAATTCTTTGTAACAGGCAAATAGCGTTGCCAATACCGTACAAAGCACTGCAATTCCAGTTGCAGCTAAACCATATCCCCAATGATATGGTACGAGCACATGTGGAATATGAACATACATAATCTTATATGAGACGATAATGATATATGGGAATAATTTTTCTCCCACAAGTACACCTAGCAAACTTCCTCCAATGGTGGCAACCAAAGCATAATTCACATACTTTTTCATAATTGCGAACTTACTGTATCCCAGCGCCTTTAACGTTCCAATCTGAGTTCTCTGCTCTTCCACCATTCGAGTCATGGTTGTCAAACTAATCAGCGCTGCTACTAAAAAGAAGATGGAAGGAAATACAGTTGCAAGAGCCGCAATACGATCCGCATTATCACCATATCCGCTATATTCTGGAATCGAACTGCGGTCAAACACATACCAAACTGGAAGTTCCATTCCTGCTATTTCTTTTTCTGCTTCCTCTATTTTTTCTTTTCCTTCTTGAATTTGCTGATTCATTTCCTCCTTTGCATTTCCAAGTGTTTCTTTTCCTGATGCAATCTCACTTGATCCTGCCTGCAGTTCTTTCTCTGCCTTTAACAGTTCCTTTTCCTGTTTTGCAATTTCTGCTTCTGCCTCAGCAATCTGCGCTTCTCCTGCTGCAATTTCCGCTTCGAACTCCCCGATTACAGATCCTATTTGTGTTTCTACTTTAGTTATTTGCTCTCGTAATAATTTGATTGCTTCTTGTGCTACTTCCTGAGCCTCTTCTCCTAAGGATGGAATCTGTTCTTCTATTTTTACAATTTCGTCCTCTAATTCTTGTTTTTTCTCCTTCAATGGAGTCATTATTTTTTCATAGAGTGCTTTACTACTTTCTAGTTCCTCTTTTCCCGAAATCAACTGTGCTTTTGCACTCTCTAACTGCACTTTACCATTCTCTATCTGCAGCTTTCCAAGCTGCATTTCTAATTCCGCTGCAGAAAGTTTTTCCTCATTTTCTTCAATCTGAGATTCCGCTTCTTCCTTTTTCTCATTCAGCTCATTTCTTGCTGCATCGATTTCCAATTGTGCTGTTTCTGCTAAATCATTCCGACGCACTTCACATCTGACATTCTGAATCAATTCGATTTGTTCAATCGCTTCTTCCACCAAAGTATCGTATTCCTCTGAAAAAGACAGTGCATCCTCTGCTCCATCTACGGTAGCAAAAATTTCTGTGTATACGTCAAAGGCAAATGCTTCTGGCTGTACGATTAAAAATCCACTCACTGATCCATTTCCGATTGTGCTGCTTCCTCGATCAAGTGCAAAATAAAGGGAACTGCTTCCAGCTCCTACTATCTTATAACTGGTTGTTTGAAGCGTATCTGTCAGTGCTGCATTTGTCCCCGATTGTAGCTCAATCACATCGCCTACTTTATATTCTGTGCTTTTCAAAAAATCTTCATCTACCAGACATTCCTTGTCATTTTCAGGCAGCCTTCCTTCTGAAACATGGATAAGATTCATATCTTCTGTCTGCGCCATCACATGAAGTACTTTCAGATTTTCTTCTGTCTTACACAACACATCCGTACTATATGAACCGATTGCACGTTCAATAGCTGGCAGTCTTCCAATAACATCCACATCTTCCTGTGTCAGCCCATAGGTACTCATCACCTTGATGTCCATTAGTTTATTTTCATCCATATAGGCATCGCCCGACAAAATCATATCCGGCTGCGTTGCTCGAATCCCTGAAAATAATGAAACGCCTAATGCAACAATAAAAAAGATAGATAAAAATCGTCCTAAACTTTTTCGGATTTCCATATAGAAATCCTTTCTCAATGCATTTACCATTCGATTGTCTCTACGGGAATTGGATTTTCATTTACCCTCATCTCCGATACCTTTCCGCTCTTAATATGAATCACGCGGTCAGCCATTGGTGCAATAGCTGAGTTGTGTGTAATCAAAATCACTGTCATCCCTTGCTTTCTGCAAGTATCCTGTAGCAATTTTAGGATTGCCTTTCCTGTATTATAATCCAATGCTCCTGTTGGTTCATCACAGAGTAATAATTTCGGATTTTTCGCCAATGCTCTTGCGATGGAAACACGTTGTTGTTCCCCACCTGATAATTGAGCTGGAAAATTTCCCATTCGGTCGCCCAACCCCACTTCTTCCAATACAGTCTTAGCATCCAATGGTTCCTTACAGATTTGAAGTGCCAACTCTACATTTTCCAATGCTGTTAAATTTGGAATCAGATTATAAAATTGAAATACAAATCCGATATCATCTCTTCGATATGCTGTTAGATTTTTTGCATTATACTTGGTAATATTTTCTCCATCTACTAACACTTTTCCACTGGTGGCTGTGTCCATTCCGCCAAGAATATTAAGAACTGTCGTTTTCCCAGCACCACTGGCACCAACTACGACTACAAATTCTCCTTTTCCTACTGAAAAGTTGATTCCATCTACTGCTGCGATTTCGAGCTCACCCATTTTATATATTTTTCTTACATCTCGCAATTCTACATAGTTTTCCATCTTTTTCCTCTTTTCTTCTCTATCGATTTTCTATTATAGCACAATCCCTACAAAAGTGATAAAATCATAAGAAAACAATTCTTAAAGAATTCTAAATAAAGGAGACACATAAAATGGATGGATTACGAATTATAAATGTAACAAATATGGAATTAATTTATTCTTTATCTGCTGTCGCAGATGATATCTGGCATCAACATTTCACACCAATCATTGGCGAAGAACAAGTAGATTATATGCTTGAAAAATTTCTTTCTCCTGATGCGTTGGTAGAACAAATCAACTCAGGATATGAATATTTTCTTCTTTCTCACGACTATACTTTTGCTGGTTTTGTGGGAATCCACGAAGAAAAGGATGCACTTTTCTTAAGCAAATTCTATGTACATCAAGATTTTCGCGGTAAAAAGATTGGCTCTTATATGTTCCAAAAATTAATTGAAATCTGCAAGATGCGTAATCTTAAAAAAATCTGGTTAACCTGTAACAAACATAATGATAATACGCTTGCAATTTATGACCATTTTGGATTTAAGATTGTGCGCGAAGAAGTGACTGATATTGGAAATGGTTTTGTGATGGATGACTATATTCTAGAATATGAAATCTAACTCCTGTTGCAATTTGATTTTTTGCTGATATAATATACCTTATGGTAAAAGGAGGTTCCTATAAATGTACAGTTTTATTGTAAACCCGCATGCCCGCTCGGGACTGGGAAGTGTCATTTGGAATCAGTTAGATACAATTTTAAAAGAAAAAAAGATTACATACGAAGTCTATTTTACAAATTATCAAAAGCATGCAACAGAGATTGCACGACAGATTACATCCGATGATGAAGAACATACACTCATCGCACTTGGTGGCGATGGCACTGTCAATGAAGTGGTAAACGGTATTTCTGACTATGACAAAACAATCCTCGGCTATATTCCGATTGGATCAAGTAATGATTTTGCTCGTGGTTTGAAAATTCCAAAAGATCCTTTCAAGGCACTTGAATTGATTTTGGAACAGCCACATTTACATCCCATGGATATTGGAGAATTGCGGTACAAAAACCGATTAAGACATTTTGCTGTAAGTTGTGGACTTGGTTTTGATGCAGATATTTGTCACGAAGCAGTCGTTTCCCATTTAAAGGATGTATTGAATAAGTTAAAACTTGGAAAACTTACCTATGTTGGCATTGCATTGCATCGCTTATTTTTAACAAAACCATGCAAGCTAACACTTACCTTAGATGGAACTGTTAAAAAAACATTTTCTAACACATACTTCGTTGCATTTATGAATAATCAATATGAAGGTGGCGGCGTAAGATTTTGTCCAAAAGCAAAAAACGATGATGGAAAATTAGGTGTGATGGTTGCATCAAATGTTTCAAAACTAAAAGTACTTTTTGTTATTCCATTCGCATTCTTTGGACTTCATACGATTTTTAAAGGTGTAGATATCTTTTCTTGCAAACATGCAGAAGTTTTAGCTGAACGTCCATTACCATTACATACAGATGGCGAACCAATTTTCTTGCAACAACAGATTTCTGTTTGTTGTGCGCCTCAAAAATTACGTATTATTACATCTAGAACATAGCATTGTGAGGGATTTCATGAAAGAATTTTTTCAAAAATACAAACATGCCTGGGTCTTTTTATATGGACTTATTTATTTGCCTTGGTTTTATTATTTAGAAAGAACCGTTACACATGGCTATAATGTAATTCAGCTTCCACTAGATAAAAAGATTCCATTTATAGAGTTTTTTATCATTCCATATTATCTTTGGTTTGCATTTATTGCAGTGGCTGTTTTCTATTTCTTTTTTACAAATACAAAGGAATTTTATCAACTAGTCACATTCCTCGTAATTGGGATGACACTCTTTTTAATTATTTGCACACTCTTTCCAAATGGACAGATGCTTCGTCCAACGCATTTTGTAAGAGATAATATTTTTACAGACTTAGTGAAACATTTATATATACTAGACACACCAACGAATGTATTTCCTAGCATTCATGTCTATAACTCCATTGGTGTTATGATTGCAATAAATTCCAGCGAACAGTTAAAATCAAAAAAATGGGCAATCCATTTAACAAATATTTTAGGCTGTTTAATTATTCTTTCTACGATGTTTTTAAAACAACATTCTGTTTTGGATGTGGTTGGGGCTGGTATTTTTGCTACTATCTTTTATGTGTTTGTATATGCAAGTGAACCAAAAAGTACACATGTTTTTTCAAAATCAATTTCTTAATAAATTTCCCCGTGGAACTGTTTTCCACGGGGAATCCTTTTTTCTTATAATTTATCCACAAGCTCCATTGCTTTTTCCACTATCGGTCCTAATTTTATCTGAATGGCATCCGTATATGTTTCAAATGCCGCCGGAATTGGATATTCCCGCTGAACCTCTTCTGGATGTACAAATAACATCATTTCCTTGCAAGCGTGTTCTAGTTCATCCACCCGAACACTATATCCAATCATATGCCATTCCACATGACTGAAAATATGTTTACCCGCTTCTAATGGCTGAATATAGATTGGTGCAAGTCCAATCTCTTTGCTATATGCAACTGCTTCTTCTTGACTTAAATGGCCTTCTACATTTGGAAATTCATAAAGCCCTGCCAGCAATCCTTTTGCTGGTCGTTTCCGAATTGCTACATTTTCTCCATCTTTAAAAATAAATATGGTCTTTTTTTCAATACGTCTTTCCTTGGCTTTTGCCTTTACAGGCAGTTCTAGTTGTGTCCCATGTTTGTATGCTTTGCAAAATTGCGACACCGGACATTCCTTGCATTTCGGCGCTCCATTTGGTACACACACAATGGCACCTAGCTCAATCAGACCTTGATTGAAATCACTTGCTGCTTCCTCTGGTATCACTCGCTCCAACATTTCTTCCACTTTTGTTTTCACACTAGCTTTCATGATGTCCTCATAATTCTCTGTGATACGTGAAATTACACGAAGTACATTTCCATCTACTGCAGGTTTGGGAATTCCATACGCAAATGAGCTGATTGCTCCTGCTGTATAATTTCCAATTCCCGTTAAACCTAAAATTTTGTCATATTCACACGGAAAACTACCATTATATTCTTCCATGATCTGAATCGCTGCCTTCTGCATATTTCGTACTCGGTTATAGTAACCAAGTCCTTCCCAAAGTTTTAAAATCACATCTTCCTTCGCTTCCGCCAAATCACGAATCGTAGGAAGTTCCTTCAAAAATCTTTCATAATATGGTTTTACCGCTTCCACGCGTGTCTGTTGCAACATGATTTCAGAAACCCACACATGATACGCCGTTGAATTTTTTCTCCATGGAAGGTCGCGTTGATTTGTGCGATACCACTCCACCAAAGGCGTTACCATCTCTTTTAAATTTTTATCTTCCAAAAGCACTGGGACCTCTTTTCGAATCGCAATACTATCCTTTGTCACCTTACAATCATAGGCAAGTACCTGAACGCCTTGTGCTTTTGCCTCTGCTAGTGCTTCTGCAAAAGCTGCATGTCGCTTTACATTCGGTGTAAAACAACGTACTCCCTGCATCTGAATTACAAAAAACACATAGGCTTCATATCCTGCTTTTTTGGCTTCCACTAATTCTTGTAGATGCTTCACACCTCGCTCTGTTGGTGCATCTGGAAATAGCACTACATTCTCTTCCTCCAAGGTCACCCCTTTGATCTCTACAAATATTTTTCGCTCTCCGGCTTCTATATAAAGATCAAATCTTGATTTTCCAAATGTTGTCTCTGGACGAATCCTTGTTGCATCAGGAAATAGATTTCCTTTTCGAATCCATTCTTCCACAACTTTGTTAGGAATCTGGGAATCCATGTTGATCATACGATTCCCCTTTTTGACCCCAATCAAATCCCATTGTGTCTTTCGTTCTGGGTTGTCAGCCTTTTGTACATAGACCGTTGCTCCTGGTACTAAAAGTTCTGCACAACGTCCTGTATTTTTCACATGTACGGTTTCTGTCTGTCCTTTTATCTCAACGTAAGCAATAAATCGGTTGGGACGCTCTAAAAACTTTCCCTCCTGTATTCTTTCATATTTCATGTATCATTTCTTCCTTCTTTACAATACGATTATTATACATGATAAATAAATACAAAAAAAGGATGTTCCACCATTTTCCGTAGAACATCCTGTATTTTTTAAAGAACTTTTGACAAGAATTCTTTTAATCTTGGGTCTTGTGGATTTTCGAAGAACTCTTTTGGATTGTTTTCTTCTTTGATCACACCTTCATCAATAAAGATAACACGATTTGCAACTTCTCTTGCAAATCCCATTTCATGTGTAACAATAACCATTGTTAGTCCCTCTTTTGCAAGAGACTTCATAAGTTCTAAAACTTCTCCTACCATTTCTGGGTCAAGAGCTGATGTTGGTTCATCAAAAAGAACTACATCTGGGTTCATAGCTAATGCACGAACGATTGCAACACGTTGTTTTTGTCCACCTGAAAGTGTAGATGGATATACGTCTGCTTTATCTTCCAAACCAATTCGTTTTAGCAATGCCATTGCTTCTTCTCTGATTTCAGCAATGATTTCTTTTTTCTTTGCTCTTCCAACTCCTTTTGTTCTTACATGAACTGGAGCAAGCATAATATTTTCAATTACTGTTTTGTTATTGAATAAATTGAAATGTTGGAAAACCATTCCCATTTTTCTACGGTGAATATTAATGTCTACACTAAAATCTGCAATATCTACACCATTGAAAATAATCTGTCCTCCTGTTGGATCCTCCATACAGTTCATACAGCGAAGAAATGTACTTTTTCCAGAGCCCGATGGCCCAATTACACAAACGATGTCCCCTTTATTAATTTTCACATCGATTCCTTTTAATACTTGGTTTCCACCAAAGTCTTTTTGAAGATTAATGACGTCGATCACTTTTTGCCAGGCTCCTTTCCATAAGTTTGATTCCAGCACTGATAATTAATACTAATCCCATATAAATAAATGCCATGATAATATATGGAACCATAAATTCATAATTATTTGCTCCGATTGTACTAAATGCTCTGTAAAGGTCTGTTGCACCTACAAAACTTACAACAGATGTTTCTTTTACTAAGGCAATAAATTCATTTCCTAATGCAGGCAAAATATTTTTTACTGCTTGTGGAATAACGATTTTAATCATGGTTGTTCCAAAGCTCAATCCAACTGCACGTCCAGCTTCCATTTGCCCTGCATCTACTGATAGAATACCACTTCTCATAATTTCTGAAATATACGCAGCACTGTTTAAACCAAAAACAATGATGGATACATTCACACCAGAGCCACGAATTCCCATAAGTGGATATAGTACATAGTAAAAAATCAATAATTGTACTACGATTGGTGTACCTCTAAAAAGGTTTACATAAAATCCACAAATTGCATTTAAAATACGTGGTAATAACTTATATTGAGGTATTACACGAAAAGTTGCGATCAAAGTACCGATTACGATACCAATTATCAAACCAAGTATAGCAATGATTAATGTATTTTTTAATCCTTCTATTACTTTTATGTAGCCACCTTGTTCCAGAAAGACTTCCATGAACACGGCTATCTTCATATCAAAGTTTCCCATTTTTCTCTCCCTAATCTCTGCACAAGGGTACTACACATTCATGTAGTACCCTGCTATTTCTTACTCTTATTGATTATTGAACCATTGCGTTGATTGCTGATGTAATTGCTGCTGCAGGAGCTGAATCAATCACTACGTAATCGATATTTCCTGATAACATATCTTGTACAGCTAAAGAACCATTATTGTATCCGACTGTTTCTACACCAAATCCATCGAATCCCCAGTCAGCATCACCTTCACAGTAGAATTGAGCTGTTGTTCCTGTTTGTACCCCAATCTTTGTTTTGCTATCTTTTTCAGCTAAGATTGCTTCTACATCTGCAGCGTCTTTACAATCTGCAAATTCTGTATTGTCAGATGCTACTACTAACTTTTGAGCTGCATTGTAGTATGATGTAGAGAATTCAACTGCTTCTTTACGTTCTTCATTTACTGTAAGACCTGCCATTGCGATATCACATTTTCCTTGTTGTACTGATAAACATACAGCATCAAAACTCATATTTACGATTACTAATTCTTTTCCTAATTCATCTGCAAGTAATTGTGCGATTTCCATATCGATACCATAGTATTTATTTCCTTCCATGTATTCGAATGGAGCAAATTCTGCATTTGTTGCAACGATTAATTGGTCTTTTGAAGCATCTGCTTCTGAAGGAGCTTCGATTCCAACTGGTTCTCCATCACCAAAATAGTGATCACAGATTTCATCAAATGTTCCATCTTCTTGAATCTTAGCAATAAAGTCATTTGTTTGTTGTAATAATTCTGGTTGATTCTTATCCACACCAAATGCATATTCTTCACTTGTTAATTCGATGTCGATTACTTCTGCTGTTACTGCATCCTTGCTTCCTTTGTTGTCTCCACCACATGCTGTCATTGATAATACACATGCAACTGCTAATACTACGCTTAATAATTTTTTCATTTTCATAATAAGTTCCTCCTCTATTTCGTGAATATTTTTTGCATATTAATTCGTTGATATGTCATATTTTACACCCTTTTATTCATTTGTCAAGTATAAAAATACATTTTTATTCAATATTTATGCATTTTCTTGTATTTTATGCAAAAAATGCTTTTATTCCGAAGTAAAGAAGGATCAAAACACCTAAAATCACACGGTAATAACCGAATGCTTTAAAGTCATTTTTCTTGATATATCCCATTAAGAATTTGATTGCAAGAACAGATACTATAAATGCTGTTGCACATCCTACAAGCAAAATCATCAATTCATTTCCTGCAAATCCGCCGCCTTCTGTAAAGAACTTCAATAGTTTCAATGCACTTGCTCCGAACATAACAGGAATCGCAAGGAAAAATGTAAATTCTGCTGCTACATAACGAGATACTCCTAATAATAATGCACCAATGATAGTTGCACCTGAACGTGATGTTCCAGGTATCAAGGATAGCACTTGGAATACGCCAATCAAAAATGCTGTCTGATATGTAAGTTGTGATAACTTTTCTACCTGTGGTGTTCTCGTTTTATTCCAATTTTCAATGATAATAAAAAGCACCCCATATAGAATCAGCATTGCTGCCACTACCACACTCGTATGCAAATGATCTTCCATCCAATCATCAAATAGAATCCCAAGTACACCTGCTGGAATACATGCAATCACTACTTTCATCCATAGCTGAATCGTATGCACACGTTGTGTTCGATTTTTCTTTGGCGAAAATGGATTCAATTTGTGGAAATACAACACAACAACTGCCATGATTGCTCCGAGCTGTACCACTACATTGAACATTTCTTTAAACTCTTTGCTTGCATTTAATTTGATAAATTCATCTACGAGAATCAAATGTCCTGTACTACTGATTGGTAACCATTCCGTAATTCCTTCCACGATTCCAAGTAGAATTACCTTTAAAATTTCTAACATACTTCATTTCCTTTCCTTTTTAATACAAAGCTTTCAATTGCCTTTGCCACACCATCCTCATTATTCGATACCGTAACATAATCGGCAATTTCTTTCAGTTTCGGATTTCCATTTTCCATGGCAACTCCAAATCCTACTGCTTTCAGCATCTCATAATCATTCATGCCATCTCCACATGCCATGATTTCTTCCCGTTTAATACCAAGTATCTCTCCCAAACGTAACAAAGCTTGCCCTTTATTCGTTCCTTCCATATTTACTTCGATGCTATTGTCAAATGCACCAGAAGCTGTAATTCCTTCGATGGATTGCATGCGCTCCATCGCTGCTTCTCGATCCGAAACCTTTGCAAACACACCATGCACCTTATCTACGGGCTGATTCATCTGAAGCAAGGCTTCTTTTACATCTTCAACATCATTGCGGGTCTTCAAAACATACTCTATCATGCTTGGATTCTCAAAATAGTTTTCCAAATGTTCCATACAAGATTTTTTCGTATATCCTACTCCATCTACAAAGATTTCATACATGTTATCATAATCTGCCAACACGTCCAGTACTTTTTCTGCTCTATCTACTGGCAGCAAACTTGTATAAATATCCTCTTTCGTAGTAAGGTCAACAATACGTCCTCCATTGGCTGTCACCGCGTATTTCATCCTTGGAAATACACTTAGTTCTCTTTGAATTGCAGAAATTGGACGTCCAGTTGCCAGTAATACAAGTACCCCGTCTTCCATAGCCTGTTCCAACACACGTTTCGTATAAGGTGTAATTTCTTTATTGTCATTTAAAAGAGTTCCATCCATATCCAGGCCAATCAATTTAATCCTTCTATTCATCTTTCACCAATTCTCTTTCTTCTCTTTTGAAACGATATAATTGCTTACTAATTTTATCTTGATTTCGCTCAAAAGCTTCCAAACCAAACGCCTTCATTTCTTCTACCTGCTTTTCATTTGATGCTGGTACAAATAGTACCATATCTTTTGCAGGTACCATAATGAGAAGATCATCTTGTAATTTGTCTACGCATACATTCCATATATGCTTCAAGCAAAGTGAACTCGCCTCATGATGTCCATCCGCTAAGATTCCAAATCCTCCATACATGGTATTCGATATTACAAAATGAATATTCTTTGCAAGATTTTCACATGCAATCTGATAAATCTCTTCAATAGATACTTCTGGTGGCAACATATTATCTTTTAAGATTTCATAAACGTCTTCTCCACGTTCAATGGCAAATACAATCATCAAATCCCCTACAAAAGAAACAATCGGTGTATCATTTGGCGAAATATATTTTCCATTCAATGCTTTATGGTCAACCAATGCTTCTTTTACCCACGGATATATCTTATCTTTTATATTTTCAAACAAGTAATGTTCTTCTTCATACTTTTTCATCTATCGTATTCCTTTCTTTTTCCATTTGGGTTTTATTATATCAAAATTTGATTCATTACGCAATTTATAGTATAATAGCCCGTAGCATTTAGAAAGAAAGGAATACTGTATGAAATCAACTCGCATACTTGCGCTTCTTTTAAGCGTTGCACTTTTCATAGAATCATTTGTACCTGTTTCTGCAACGAATACCGTTGATTCCTTAGAAAAGGAATCCTCTGATCTACAATCTGAAGTTTCCGATTTGAACGATCAGCTTGCTTCCTTGGACCAAGAGTTAGATTCTCTTTTGGAACAAATCGAAACAGTAACAGCAGAACTTACGAAAACAAAAGAAGCTCTTGCCAATGCAAAGTGGGAAGAACAGGAACAATATGAAGCCATGAAGCTTCGTATCAAGTATATGTATGAAAATGGAAGTCATTCTTTTTTAGAAATCTTATTGGATTCAAGAAGTATGGCAGAATTTTTGAACAATGCACAATATATTTCTGCAATCAGTCAATACGATAAAAAAACACTAGATCGATTAGAAGAAAACAGCAATACCATTGAGGAACAGGAAAAAGCTTTGGTAGAACAAGAAAAGGAATTGCAACTTTTAAAAAATGCACTTGCAAACAAAGAAATTTTGCTCACTCTAGAATTAGATAGTACTTCTGAACAACTTACTGATGTCACGAACAAATTAGCTGTTGCAAAAGAAGAAGCAAAAAAAGCGGAAGCTGCATTAAAAGAGCAGATTACTCCAACACCTCCAGCAAATGACAACGCTTCCAACGATTCTAGCAATGCTTCTGATTTCAGTCTTTCTGCAACAGCATCTGATATTGAATTATTTGCTGCCTTGATTGAATGTGAAGCTGGAAGTACCAACTACGAGGGAATGCTTGCCGTTGCTTCCGTTGTAATGAATCGTGTTAAAAACCGTTATTATCCTAACACTATACGAGGTGTTATTTTCCAAAGCGGACAATTTACCCCTGTCGGTTCCGGCAAAGTAGAGCGTGTCCTATCACGTGGTGTAAAGTCCTCTTGCGTACAAGTCGTAAACGATGCACTCGCTGGAAAAAACAATGTAGGGGATTGTTTGAATTTTCGTTCTGCAAGTACAGGACGACCTGGTTTACTAATCGGTGGCAACGTATTTTTCTAATTTATATCCTATCATAAATTGAGACCATGACTCTAACGAGCCTTGGTCTCTTATTTTTACATCCTATTTTAAATTTTCTACTGCAGCTCTTTCGATTGCAAGTCCTTGTTTATATCTTTCGATAAACACTTCATATCCTGCTACATCTTCTGAATCTGGTTCTACTGTTTCACTTTCCGCATTGGCAAAAATTTTATTTTCCAAATACTCGCTAAGACTTTCCTCTTCTTTCCAAAGCATATATGCCGCTAAGATTGCAACACCCCATGCTCCGCCTTCTCCTGCTGTTTTCATAACAGAGACTGGTGTATTAAGCGCCGCTGCGAGAATGCTTTGTCCAACTCCTTTTGTTTTGAAAAGTCCACCATGTCCCCAGATTACATCTACTTTAACACCTTCATTTGCAAGCAATAAATCATTTCCAACTTTAATCGCACCTAATGCTGTGTAAAGATGTGATCTCATAAAGTTCGCTAAGGAAAAGTTACTATTTTGCTCACGTGCAAATAATGGACGTCCTTCTGAGAAATGTGTAATATGCTCTCCTGAAAAATAGTTATATGCAAGAAGGCCTCCACAGTCCTTATCACCTTCCAATGCTTTTCGATAAAGTCCACCATAAAGTGTGTTCATATCCATCTCAATGCCAAACGTATCACAAAATTCTTTAAATACAGATACCCATGCATTTAAGTCTGATGTACAGTTGTTGCAGTGTACCATTGCAACGGAATTTCCTTCTGGTGTTGTAACAATATCAATTTCTGGATATACCTTTGAAAGTTTCTTTTCTAATACAATCATCGAAAATACAGAAGTTCCTGCCGACACATTTCCCGTACGCACTTTCACACTATTTGTTGCTACCATGCCTGTACCAGCATCCCCTGCTGGTGGACACATTGGGATTCCAGCTTTTAATGTGCCTGTAGGATCTAATAATCTTGCACCGGCTTCAGTTAGTATACCTGCCGCTTCTCCTGCAACCAATGGTTTTGGTAAAATCTCTCCTATCTTCCAAGTATATCCTTTATCAGCTACCTTCACATCAAATTTTTCTAACATATCTGCATAGTATGTTTTTGTTTCTGTATCAATTGGAAACATACCAGACGCATCATCTACACCTAGTACTTTTTCTCCAGTTAACATCCAATGTACATATCCTGAGAGCGTTGTCATATATCGAATCTCTTTGACATGGTCCATATCATCTAAAATGGATTGATATAAATGTGCAATGCTCCATCTTTGTGGAATCTGATGATCAAATAATTCCATAAGCTCCACAGTCGCAGGTTCTGTCATGGTATTTCTCCATGTACGGAATGGTACAAGCAATTCATCGTTTTCATTAAACACCAAATATCCGTGCATCATTGCACTAATTCCAATTGCACCTATGGTTTCTAACTCAACATCATAGGTATCTTTTACATTTTTCTTCAAATCTGCAAAACAATTTTGGATTCCTGACCATACCTCATCTATGTGATAAGTCCAAACACCATCTTCCAAGCGATTTTCCCAATCATGTCCACCTGATGCTAAAATCTCATTGTCGGCATCCAACAATACACCTTTGATTCTTGTTGAACCAAGTTCGATTCCTAGTACAGTCTTTCCTGTTTTGATATTATTTTGTACTACTTTGTTTTCCACACTACATCCTCCCATTCCTTTTTGTATTTTTAGTTATAGTAAATTTCCATCAGCATCAATCCATGTGCAGGAGCAGTCACACCTGCTGCCTTACGATCTTTCGCCTCTAAAATTTCCTTCACTTTCATCGGTTCATAATAACCACGTCCAACACGAATCAGTGTACCTACAATAATTCGAACCATATTGTAGAGAAATCCATTTCCTGTAATACGGATTGTAATCTCATTTCCATTTGTAAGGATATCCAATGCCGTAATCGTACGAACTGTATTCTCTACATCTGTACGTACATTGCAAAAGCTCACAAAATCATGTTCCCCTACAAGATAACTTGCCGCTTCTTTCATGTGATCTATATTTAAGTCATAGGAAACAAAATAATTCGTAAGGCGTTTCGTTGGAATTGGAATTCTTGTATTGATGATATGATACTCATAAGTCTTACTACAATCACAATATCTTGGATGAAAGTCGAGAGGTACTTCTTCTGACTTTGTGATGACAATATCATCGGGAAGGCGTTGATTCAAAGCAACGGCAATCTTCTCTGGTGGAATCGTCGTTTCACTATCAAAGACAGCCACATTTCCCATGGCATGTACTCCCGAGTCTGTACGACTTGCTCCTATTACCAGAATCGGTTCTCCCGTTAATTTTTGAAGTGCTTTGTTAATCACTTCTTCTACTGTAATTCCGTTTGGCTGAATCTGCCATCCGCAATAATTTGTTCCATCATACGCTATCGTTAATTTTATTCTCTTCATATCTTATCTTCCAACCACTACAGCTATCACTACATAACAGATTGTAATGGCATAAGCTCTATAATCTTTCTTTTGGTATACCAATGGTTTCATTTTTGTACGACCTTCTCCACCACGATAACATCTTGCTTCCATCGCCATTGCCAAATCGTTGGCTCTACGAAATGCCGATACAAATAATGGTACCAGAATTGGTATCATCGCTTTTGCTTTTTGAATGACATTTCCACTCTCCAAGTCAGCCCCTCTTGCAATTTGTGCCTTCATAATCTTATCTGTTTCTTCCAAAAGAATCGGAATGAAACGAAGTGCAATCGACATCATCATTGCAATTTCATGAACTGGCAACTTGATTTTTTGAAATGGCCATAGCAAACGTTCAATCCCATCTGTCAAAGCATTTGGTGTTGTTGTAAATGTCATCAAAGACGATCCCAAAATCAAATAAATCAATCGAATTGCCATCAAACATGCAATTTCCAATCCTTCATCTGTAATCTGTAAGAATGCAAATCGCCATATCACATCTCCAGTCGTTGTCAAAAATAGATTGAATACAACTGTGATCATCAACAGCATTATAATTGGTTTCAGACCTTTTACAATAAATTTGAATGGTACTTTTGATATCTTAATGACTGCCGCCAAAAATATAGTTGCTGCAATATAGCCCCAGATATTTTTGAACAGGAACAGTGAAATTAGATAAAGCAACGTACACATAATCTTAACTCTCGGGTCAAGTCGGTGCAATTTACTATTTGCAGGGTAATATTGCCCAATTGTAATATCTCTAATCATGTAACTCTCCTATTGTCTTTTAAACGCTTTTGCGATTTCTTCCACTGCTTCCTCAATAGTAGTGGCTTCTGTACTTACTTTTAAGCCTTTTTCTGCAAGTGTATACATTATATAAGTCACTTGTGGCGCTGCAAGTCCTACTGTCTCTAATTCTTTATAATGTGAAAAGACCATCTTTGGATCTGCATCAAACATCTTTGTTCCCTTATTCATTACCACAATACGATCTACATATTTCGCAATATCTTCCATGCTATGTGAAACAAGGATTACGGTTAAGTTTCCTTCCTTTTGCAAATATGCAATCTGATCTAAGATTTCATCGCGCCCTTTTGGATCAAGTCCTGCTGTCGGCTCATCTAGCACTAAAACTTTTGGTTTCATTGCAAGCACACCAGCAATGGCAACTCTTCTCTTTTGTCCACCTGACAAGTCAAATGGTGAGGATTCGTAATATTTTTCTGGAAGTCCAACCAAAGCCAACGCTTCTAACGCTCGCTCCTTACATTCTTCTGGTGTAAGTCCTTGGTTTTTCGGTCCAAAACAAACATCGGTAAGTACATCTACTTCAAATAATTGATGTTCCGGATATTGGAATACCAATCCTACATTATTGCGTAATTCTTTCAAATTATATTTATCTGCATAAATGTTTTCACCTTTGTAATACAAAGCTCCATTTGTTGCTCGCATCAGCCCATTCAAATGCTGAATCATTGTGGATTTTCCAGAGCCTGTATGACCGATTACCCCAATAAATTCTCCTTCATAAATATCCAATGACACATCTTTTAACGCATGTTTTTCATATGCAAATCCTGGATTGTAGATATAATTTATATGATCCAATTTTAAAATTGGCTGCTCTTTCGTATCGTGTACTTGAATTTTTTCTTTCTTTTCTACACGTAGCTGATTTTCTTCAAATGATGCACCACATGTTGAAAGTGCTTCCACCAATTCTTCTGTTGTCAAAATACCATTTGGTATCTGGAATCCCTTTTTCTGTAATTCATGGGCAAGTAATGTTACTTGAGGAACATCTAAACGATATTGCTTCAACAATTCTACTTGGCTGAAGATTTCACGTACCGTTCCTTCCATCACTACATGTCCTTTGTCCATGACAAACACTTTATCCGCACCGATTACTTCTTCCATATAGTGTGTGATCAAAATAACCGTTACTTGTTCTTTTTTGCGAAGTTCTTCAATTGTTCGAAGGACTTCTTTTCTTCCATTTGGATCAAGCATGGCTGTTGGTTCATCCAAAACGATACACTTTGGTCGCATTGCTACAACACCTGCAATCGCAACACGCTGCTTTTGTCCACCAGATAATTTATTTGGAGAATGATGGCGATATTCAATCATTCCAACTGCTGATAAACTTTCTTCTACACGTTTCCAAATATCTTCTGTTGGAACACCTAAATTTTCAGGTCCAAATCCCACATCTTCTTCTACCACTGTTCCAATAATCTGATTGTCTGGATTTTGAAATACCATTCCCGCTGTCTGACGAGTGATCCAAAGATTTTCTTCCTCTTTTGTATCTTTCCCATTCACCCACATCGTTCCTTCGTTTGGAACTAAGATTGCATTCATATGCTTTGCCAGCGTAGATTTTCCAGAACCATTATGCCCTAAGATGGCAACAAATTGTCCTGGTTCTATATTCAGGTTCACCTCATCAATGGCACGTCGCGTTCCAATGATGTTCCCCTCGTCGTCGCGCTTCTCATATTCAAATACTAAATTGTTTGTTTTAATCATGCTCATCGCGTTACCCTTTCTTATCTGCTTATCTGATTTATTTTACTTCATCTGTGTATGATTTTCAAGCCATTCTGCCAATCAATCCTGTGCATAAAAATGGAAGTGCTACATATCAGCACTTCCATCCTAATCTTTGTTTCTACTATTTTAGCATTTTTCTGGTTCTGCGTATTCTACACCTTGTGTGTCCACTGTAACAGATTTCATCACTTGTCCTACGATTGGTCTGTCTCTGAAGTCTGTTGTTGTTTCAGCGATTTTATTCACAACGTCCATACCTTCAATGATCTTTCCAAATGCAGCATATGCACCATCTAAATGTGGTGAAGTTTCATGCATAATGAAAAATTGTGAACCTGCTGAGTTTGGACTCATTGCACGTGCCATAGAAAGAACACCAGGTGTATGTTTTAAATCATTTTGGAATCCGTTTTGTGTAAATTCTCCCTTGATTTGGTATCCTGGTCCACCCATTCCTGATCCTTCTGGACATCCGCCTTGAATCATGAAACCACGAATGACACGGTGGAAAATCAATCCATCATAATATCCTTTTTTTACTAATGAGATAAAGTTATTTACCGTATTTGGAGCAACTTCTGGATATAATTCCGCTTTCATAATGTCGCCATTTTCCATTTCAAATGTAATAATTGGATTTGCCATAATATAATTCCTTTCGTCTATAAACTTCTTTTCCTATTTTAGTATTGTCCTTTTCATTTGTCAACGTTACTAGTCTAACCCTAAAATCTCTCCCAATACTTCAATGATAATTTCGTTTGTACAAGACTTTGTATACGCCATCATATGAAGTGAGATTTCATCTTGTTTCTGAGCCTCTGTCAAATCTGGATTCTTCTTTGTCTGGTCAATCAATTGAATTAGCTGTGGTGTTAGTTCTTCGTACATTTCCACAGTTGTATCTGTTACCAGCTTTCTCAATGCTTCTTTCGTTGTTGGTACCATACGCTTTTCTCCTAGTCTAAATTTCTAATCTTGAAATCTCGTTGTGCTTCTCGCTGTTGATCTTTCTTGGCAATATCATTACGTTTATCGTAAAGTTTCTTCCCTTTTGCAAGACCAATCTCTACTTTTACAAGACTTCCTTTTAAATATACTTTCAAAGGAACTAATGTCATTCCTTTTTCTTTGATCTTACCTACTATTTTGTTAATTTCTGATCGATGCAGCAATAGTTTTTTCACACGCAATGGATCTTTGTTGAAAATATTTCCCTTTTCGTAAGGACTTACATGCATACCATATACAAATACTTCATTATTTTCTATACGAATAAAAGATTCTTTGATACTGCATTTTCCCATACGAAGTGATTTTACTTCTGTTCCATGTAATGCGATCCCTGCTTCATAGGTGTCTAAAATAAAGAAATCATGATATGCTTTCTTATTATTCGCAATGAGTTTTATAGATTCTTTCGCCATCGTATCTATTCCTTTCTAGCAAATCTAAAATCAATGGTGCGTTGTAGCTTATCCACATCTAACACTTCCACACGCACAGTTTGTCCCAATTTATAAGTTTTTCCTGTACGTTCTCCCACCATTTCATAATTGTCTTCCATATAATTATAATGGTCATCCGTCATATTTGTCACGTGAATTAATCCTTCAATCGTATTTGGAAGTTCGACATAAACACCCCATTTTGTCACGCTGGAAATCACACCTTCAAATACCTCTCCAATGCGTTCTTCCATATACTCTACTTTTTTCAGTTTGATGGTTTCTCTTTCTGCCTCTTCCGCTACACGTTCTCTTTCGCTTGCATTTTTGGCAACCTCATCCAAAATTGCTTCATAATGAGCTCTTCGCTCTGCATTCATACGTCCACGCAAATTTTCTTTGATGATGCGATGAATCTGCAAGTCTGGATAACGTCTGATTGGCGATGTAAAGTGACAATAATACTGCGCTGCCAAACCAAAATGTCCTGTATTTTCTGTGGTATATCGAGCCTGCTTCATAGAGCGAAGTGCAAGACGACTAATCAACATCTCTTCATCGCTTCCTTCTACTTTCGCAAGTAATTTTTGAATTTCTTTCGGACGCACTTCCTTATTTGCAATATGCATAGAATGTCCAAAATTATTGATGAATGTAGCTAACTTTTTAATCTTATCTTCATCTGGTGTTTCATGTGTACGATACACAAACGGAATTTCCTGCCAGAAATAGTCTTCTGCCACTGTTTCATTTGCAAGCAACATAAATTCTTCAATAATCTTTGTTGCAACATTTCGATCATATGGTTTGATGTCGATAGGTCTTCCCTTTTCATCTAAAATCATCTTTGTTTCAGGGAAATCAAAATCAATGGAGCCTCTCTGTTTTCTCTTCCCTCGCAAAATTGCAGCAAGTTCTTCCATCAATTGGAACATTGGCACAAGTTCCTTATAGCGTGCAATTTCTTCTTCATCTTGTTCTGTCAAAATCTTTTTCACACTGGTGTAAGTCATTCGTTCATCAATGTGTACCACTGTTTCCGCAATCTTATGATCGATAACAGCACCTTTCTCATTGATTGTCATAATACAACTCAATGCCAAACGATCCTCTCCTGCATTTAAGGAGCAGATACCGTTTGATAATGCATGAGGCAACATTGGAATCACTCGGTCCACTAGATAAACACTGGTTCCGCGCTTATATGCTTCTCTATCCAAGGCACTCTTCTCTTGCACATAATTTGTAACATCTGCAATATGCACCCCAAGCACATAATGTTCTCCGTCTTTTCGAATGGAAATAGCATCATCCAAGTCTTTCGCATCTTCTCCATCGATTGTAACCATTGTCCAATCACGTAGATCCATACGCCCTGCCATATCTGCACTGCTTACCTCTTTTGCAACACGCTCTGCTTGGTTTAAGATTTTTTCACCAAAACCAGTTGGCAGATCATATCCTTTCACAATCGACATGATATCTGTTCCTGGATCATTTACATGTCCAATGATCTCAATCACTTTTCCTTCTGGTTTCTTATTTTCTCCACCGTACTTTGTAAGTTCCACAACGACTTTATGTCCTGTCATCGCACCTTTCGAACGTTCCAATGGCACATAAACATCTTTAATAAATTTCTGATTGTCTGGTAATACAAATCCAAAATTCTTGTTTCTTTGAAAATATCCTACCAGTGTTGTGGTACCATGTTCTAGCACCTTCACAATCTTTCCTTCTTTTCGTTTTCCAGATGGCGCTGCTTTGATTACCACTTCTACAATGTCATTATGAAATGCTCCGTTTCGATCATCTTCCGATATGAAAATATCCTCCTCTTCACCTTCCACGATTACAAATCCGAATCCTCTTGCGTGTGCAGTGTATGTTCCAATGATCTTCTTCGCTTCCCCCTTGGTATATTTCCCTTTTGAGGAAACATGTACTTTCCCTTCTGCTTCCAAACTTTGCAGCACTGCTCTTAGTGCATCTCGTTCTTCCTTTGGAACTTGAAGGACCATCGCAATCTCTTTGAATTTCATCGGCACATAAAATTCATCACATATAAAATCATATATAACCTTTTTTCTTTTTTCAAATGTACGATCCATCTATTTTCCCTTTCCTATTATATAAAAAAACACTCTTATTTGAATTATAAGAGTGTTTCGTCATTCATTTTCCTATGCAAAAACTTTTAAGTTTAATACTATTGCAAATAATACAAATAATACTGCAGCAACTCTAGTACCTTTTACTAAAGCACCTTCCATAGAACGTCCCTTATTTTGTCCCCAATAAGAATCAGCAGCTCCACTAATTGTTCCAAGTCCTGCTTGTTTTCCTTCTTGAAGTAATACGAGCACCGTTAAAACGATACAGTCTATAGCAAATAAAATTGTAAGAATTGTTTTTAAAATATCCATCTTCATACCTCCTACGTATATAACATGAATATATTAGCATAATAACCCAAAATCTGCAAGCTTTTCTTCGTTAAATTGTTGCTTGTACCCCAAGATTTTCTTCAATTCGAAGCAATTGATTGTATTTTGCAGTGCGTTCACTTCTACATGGGGCTCCTGTTTTGATTTGCCCTGTCTGAAATGCAACCGCCAATTCTGCAATAAAGGTATCTTCCGTTTCCCCTGAACGATGAGAAATAATAGTTCGATACCCTGCTTTTTTCGCCATTTCAATTGCTTCGATTGCTTCTGTTACAGTTCCTATCTGATTCAATTTGATCAAAATCGCATTGGCAACACCTTTTTCTATTCCTTGCTGCAATCGCTCTTTATTAGTAACAAACAGATCATCACCAACTAATTGTACCTGTTTTCCAATTGCTTCTGTTAACATTTCCCATCCTTCCCAATCTTCTTCATCCATTGGATCTTCGATAGAAATGATTGGAAATTCCTCAATCAGTTCTTGATAGTAATAAATCAATTCTTCTGAGGACAAAATTTTATCTTCCCCACGAAAAACATATTTCTTAAATTCAGTATTATAAAGTTCTGAAGCTGCAACATCTAATGCAAATGCCACTTCTTTTCCTAATTGATATCCAGCTTTTTCTACCGCTACCGATAATGCCAAAAGAACCTCTCTCGCACTTGCAAACTCGGGAGCAAAACCACCTTCATCTCCGACTGTTGTATATTGTTTCCTCTCCTGTAACGTGGTTTTTAACTTATGATAGATTTCCGTCCCCATCTGTAATGCTTCCTGAAAACTTTTTGCTCCAACAGGAACAATCATGAACTCCTGAATGTCAATAGCGTTATTGGCATGGCAGCCCCCGTTTAAAATATTCATCATTGGAATTGGTAAACGTCTTGCACATGCTCCCCCTAAATATCGATACAAAGGAATTTGTAATGCTTTTGCTGCTGCTTGTGCCACTGCCATAGAAACTCCCAAAATCGCATTGGCTCCTAGATTCTCTTTATTTTTTGTCCCATCTATTTGTAACATCATTTGATCTATTTTAGTCTGCTCTAATGCATTTGTTCCAATCAATTCTGGTGCAATCTTCGTATTCACATGGTCTACTGCCATTTGCACTCCTTTTCCTGCATATCGACTATCTCGATCTCGTAACTCAACTGCTTCAAACTTGCCAGTGGATGCCCCAGATGGGACACTTGCTCTTCCACAAATTCCTTCTCCTACCAGTACCTCTACCTCAACTGTTGGATTACCTCTGGAATCCAGTATTTCTCGTGCGTAGATATCTTTAATAGGTATAAATCGATACATATTTTTTCCTCCCTTTTCAAAAATATAGTATGTACCAATCTCGCCAAATTATCATTGACTTTGTTATATACCCGCGTTACAATTCGGGTAGACCAAACAAGTTACTAAAGCGGAGGGGAAAAATGAGCGAAAAAACAAAACATTTTCTCATGTTAAATGGAAGTATCTTCATTATGGCAATTGGAATTTACTTCTTTAAATTTACAAACAACTTCAGTTTCGGAGGTGTTACTGGACTTGCTGTATTAGTTGCCAAAACAGGACTTATCACTGCCAGTGATTTTTCTTTTGTCATGAATATGCTCCTGCTATTGATTGGACTGATTGTACTCGGGAAAGGATTTGCGATCACAACCGCATATAGTACGATTCTCTTATCCGTACTTTTATCTGGTTTAGAACGTCTCTGTCCCATGACAGCCCCTTTAACTGACCAGCCTATTTTAGAGCTTGCATTTGCTATTGCATTACCTGCATATGCTTCTGCAATTCTATTTAACATCGGTTCTTCTAGTGGTGGAACAGATGTGGTTGCTGCAATTTTCAAGAAATACACCAGTGTAAATATTGGACGTGCACTTCTATATAGCGATGTTATTTTCACATTAGCAAGTTTCTTTATCTTTGACATTAAGACAGGACTTTATTCTTGTCTCGGTTTGGCAATTCGTTCTACCTTGATTGATAGTTTTATTGAAGGATTTAATCTTTCCAAATATTTCAATGTAGTATGTTCTGATCCAACACCGATTTGTGAATTTATCACAGATGAATTAAATCGAAGCGCAACGATTGTAGATGCGCAAGGTGCTTTTACACATGAACAAAAATACATTATTTTCACAGCACTCAATCGTGCACAGGCAGTTCGATTACGAAACTTTATCAAAAAGACAGAACCTGGTGCTTTTATCTTAATCTCAAACACAAGCGAAATCATTGGAAAAGGATTCCATACAGTATAAAAAATGGATGGCTGCGATAGCCATCCATTTTTATGTTCTCTTATTCTACGATTAAACCTTGTTCTTGCATTACTGCAATCACACCATCTACATATTTTGCACACAACTCATCTGTTGCTGCTTCTACCATTACACGAATTACTGGTTCTGTACCACTTTCACGAACAAGAATACGTCCGTTGTCTCCTAATTCTGCTGTTACATTTTCCACTGCTTTTACTACTTCTGCATTTTCTCTTGCAGTTTTCTTATCAGATACTCTTACATTTTTCAATAATTGTGGGTAAATCTTCACTTCTTCTGTAAGTGCTCCAAGAGATTGTTTCTTTTCTAACATGACTTCCATTAATAAGAGGGATGTTAAAATACCATCTCCTGTTGTTGCGTATTTGCTGAAAATAATATGTCCTGATTGTTCTCCACCTAATGAATAGTTGTTTTGAACCATATTTTCATATACATATTTATCACCAACTGCTGTCTTTTCATATTTTAAGCCAATCTTGTCACATGCTTTATAAAGACCAAGGTTTGACATAATTGTTGTAACAATTGTATCTCCATTTAATCTGCCTTGTTCTTTCAAATATTTTCCGCAAACATAAAGAATTAAGTCTCCGTCAACTAAATTTCCATGTTCATCTACTGCAAGACATCTATCTGCATCTCCGTCGTATGCAAATCCAATATCTAATTTCTTTTCTTTTACAAATGCTTGTAATGCTTCTGGGTGTGTCGAACCACAACCTCTGTTAATATTTGTTCCATCTGGTTCGCTGTTGATCACATAAGTTTTTGCTCCCAATGCATCAAATACACTTTTTGCAATAGAAGATGCACTACCATTTGAGCAGTCAATACCAATTCTCTTATCTTTAAATGAACGTGTTGCCATTGAAATCAAGTGTCCAATGTAACGGTTTCTTCCTGCTGCATAATCTACTGTACGTCCAATATGTTCTCTTGTTGCATATGGAATCTTTCCAAATACACCATCAATATAACTTTCAATCTTTTCTTCTACTTCTGCTTCTAATTTATGTCCTTTTGCATTGATGATCTTGATACCATTATCATAAAATGCGTTATGACTTGCAGAAATCATGATTCCACAATCAAAGTCTTCTGTTCGTGTTACATAAGAAACACTTGGAGTTGTTGTTACATGAAGTAAATATACGTCTGCTCCTGAAGCTGTAAGGCCTGCTGAAAGAGCATCTTCAAACATATAACTGCTACGTCTTGTATCTTTCCCGATTACCACTCTTGCTTTGTGTTCTTGCCCGTAATACCATCCTAAGAAACGGCCTACTTTAAAAGCATGTTCTACTGTTAGTACTACATTTGCTTCTCCACGAAAACCATCTGTGCCAAAATATTTCCCCATGTTATTTACCTCCCGGAATTTATCTTTTTAGCCATTTTTTTATACAATCTACTTTGCTATTATATACATGTGTGTTTCAATTTACAACATTTTTTTTAGAAAGAACGGAAAAAGGAAATCCCTATCTTGAGATTTCCCTTTCAATTTAATGGTGGAATAGACGAATTCCAGTAAACGCCATTGCCATATGATATTTATTGCAAGTCTGAATTACATTGTCATCACGAACTGAACCACCTGGCTGTGCAATGTATTTCACACCGCTTTTGTGAGCTCTCTCAATGTTATCGCCAAATGGGAAGAACGCATCTGATCCAAGTGCAACTTCTGTCATTTGATCTAGCCAAGCCCGTTTTTCTTCTCTTGTAAATACTTCTGGCTTCACTTTAAAGAATTTTTGCCAAGTACCTTCTGCCAAAATATCTTCATATTCATCCCCAATATATAAATCAATCGAATTATCTCGATCTGCTCTTCCAATTCCATCTACGAATTGTAAGTCCAATACTTGTGGGGATTGACGTAACCACCAGTTATCCGCTTTCTGTCCAGCCAATCTTGTACAGTGGATACGGGATTGCTGTCCAGCTCCAATTCCGATTGCTTGTCCTCCTTTTGCATAGCAAACAGAATTTGACTGTGTATATTTTAAAGTAATCATTGCGATTGCCAAATCAATCTTTGCAAGTTCTGGAATTTCTTTATTTTCTGTTACCACATTGGAAAAGAATGCTTCATCAATAATCAATTCATTACGTCCTTGTTCAAAAGTAATTCCAAAAACTTCTTTACGTTCCATTGGATTTGGTTCATAATCTGGATCAATTTCAATCACTGTATAGTTCCCTTTTTTCTTTTGCTTTAAAATTTCTAATGCTTCTGGTTCATACCCAGGTGCAATCACACCATCTGAAACTTCTGGTTTGATCAATTTTGCCGTCGCAACATCACAAATATCTGACAATGAAATAAAGTCACCAAAAGAAGACATACGGTCTGCTCCTCTTGCTCGTGCATATGCACATGCTAATGGTGAAAGTTCTTCTGGATGCTCTACCCAATAAATCTTTGCCAAAGTATCATCCAATGGAAGTCCTACTGCTGCCCCTGCTGGTGAAACATGTTTAAATGATGTAGCTGCTGGAAGTCCTGTGGCTTTCTTTAGCTCTTTCACAAGCTGCCATCCATTGAATGCATCTAGAAAATTAATATATCCTGGTCTTCCACATAACACTTTGATTGGAAGTTCTCCTTCTTCCATATAAATTCTTGAAGGTTTTTGATTTGGATTACATCCATATTTTAATTCTAATTCTTTCATCACAAACTCCTACTTATTCTTATTGATAATCTTTGTTTCATATGTTCCAGTAGCAATATCAATATAACGCACAAATAATGAAACTTTATTTTCTTCATTCAAGCTATTCCACAACAGTTCTGTAAATGCATCCATATCATCTAATATTTCAACTAATTTTGGTTCTCCCTCAAAACTTGGAAGCGGATTCCCATCACATTTATAAGTATGAATAAAGTGTCCTTCTCCAGCAACTGGATTTTGGTAAGCAAATGTATATCGATTACATGCATCCGGATTTCCATTGTTGCTCTTTAAAATAGACATGGCATAATTATATGTTCCATTTTCAATATGCATGATTCCTGAGATGCGAGGTGTATAATTTGGTGCATCTGGTTCAAATTCTCTTGTGCGAAGTGATTGTTCAAATGTGAATTGTCTATCCATACCTTCATAGATAGTATCTGTTTGATCGCCATTTGTAACGATTGTTTTGTTTCCCAACACTCTGACTGGTGCATAGATAATAAGACTTGGATCTGTTAATTTAGAAGGGTCAAAGGCCTGTGTACGAATTCCTTGTCCGTCTTCTACAAATACACGGTTTCTGCTATTTTCACTTCTCCCCATAATAAAATAGGCAGTTACTGCTTTGGTTCCATCTGGTGTTTTGCCTATTACAATTCCACGACCTGGATAAGCATTTCCCTGTAATTCTTTTTCCATTGATAACATTTCCATGAATCATTCTCCTTTTCTGTGGTTCGTTTCTCAAGCAACTCAATGCATGCCACAATTATATCGCATCCTTTCCTGCAAATACTAGCCTTTGGACTATTCTTTTTATGATTGAGTATTTATTAGTGAAGCTTATAGTTTTCTGTCTAGACAATCTTTCCCCTTTCTTGTAAAATTCTATTATTAGGAGGAGAGCTATGTTTAATGAATTGACCCAAAAAGATATCGATGCCATGGAGGCAGAAATTGAACATCGTAAACTTGTAATTCGCAAAGAATTGATTGAAGAAGTGAAAGAAGCACGCGCACATGGAGATTTAAGCGAAAACTTTGAATATTATGCTGCAAAGAAAGCAAAGAATCAAAACGAAAGCCGCATTCGCTATTTAGAAAGAATGATCCGTACTGCTAAATTAATTGAGGACGATTCCAAAGAAGATGAAGTCGGATTACAGAAATTAGTAGAATTGTATTTTGAAGATGATGACGAAACAGATACTTTCAAAATTGTAACTACGGTTCGTGGAAATTCTTTGAAAAATCTAGTCAGTACAGAATCTCCTATGGGAAAAGCATTATTAGGTCACAAAGTAGGGGATCGCGTTTGGATTGCAATTAATGACAAAGCTGGATATTATGTAGAGATAAAATCCATCAGACAAGATGATCCTGAAAACGAAGAAGTTTTGAGAAGTTTTTAGCCAGTACATTACGAAAGCCCTCTTCAACATTTGCTGAAGAGGGCTTTTATGTATCTCTCTATTTATTTCTTTCATCCCAATATGGCGCTTCTATACCAATTGTTTCTGAAGTAAACTTCGCATCATTATCTTTCTTATATTGTCTTGTTGCCTTAAATACATACCCAGCTCCAAGATACAATAATGGAATATTGGCAAATACAATTAAGATATTTCCTAAATCTGAGATTGCCCATAAGTTTCCTAAATTCAAACCTGCAATTGAACATAAGATTCCAAATCCACAAATCAAAATACAGATAATACGAATTACATTAATAAATGTTTTATTTGTGCTGATTCTATTTGCTGCAATTTCAGAGAAACTTACCATTCCCATGATACATGTAAAAGCAAATAAACAGAAACAGAATGTAATCACAAACGCAATGATTGGCTGTAATGCAGTCACATGTGTCAATGCTTCTGCAGAGCTTAAAAACTTAGGTAAACGATCCATTTCCATCCAAGCTGCTGCATCTGCTCCATTCCACATATGAGCCATAACTACTACAAATCCTGTCATTGTACAAATAATAATAGTATCTAGGAAAACACCAATCGATTGTACAAATCCTTGTTCACATGGATGTTTTGCGTTTGCTGCTGCTGCTGCCATTGTAATCGTACCTTGACCAGCTTCATTCGACATCAATCCACGTTTTACCCCTTGTGCCAACACAGTACCGAATACACCACCAAAAATAGCTTCTGGTGCAAACGCACCTCCAAATACTGCTTTAAAGAAATATGGTACTTCATTTATGTTAAATAAAATTAACAATAGCACTACAAAAACATATGCTACTGCCATAACTGGCACTACTTTATCTGTTACCTTTGTTACTTTTCGAATTCCACCAAATGCAATATATGCTGTTAACGCTAATAAAATCACAGCTGTTACATAATAAAACATAGAATCTGTTGCTAATGTTTGTCCTGTAATAATATTTGCCATTTCTCCAATAGAAGAAACTACGTTAAATCCTTGTGCTGGCAAACAGCAGATTGCATAGATGATGTACATAATAGAAAGTCCGATTCCTGCTGCCACGCTGTTTCCAAGAAGTCTCTTTCCATAGAATGGAAGACCACCTACAAATTCATCGTCTTTCTTTTCTTTGAAAATCTGTGCTAAAACAGCTTCAATGTAAGCAGTTGCCATTCCAAAGAATGCTGAAACCCACATCCAGAAAATCGCACCTGGACCACCTACTGCAATCGCACCAGTAACCCCGAGGATATTCCCCGGACCAACACGCATCGCCGAGCTAAGCATAAACGCTGCTAATGGTGAAATCCCTGTTTCCTTTGCTGTCTTTGTTGTTAAAATTTGAATCCCTTTTTTGAAATGTGTTACTTGAACAAATCCTGTTTTAAAAGAAAAGAAGAGTCCCGATCCTACTAACAAAATAATAGCAAGTGAAAAACTTCCAATCACAGGAATGTTTGCGTACCATTCAATATTTGTTGGAAAATCCCACAAAAAGTCTGATACTGGTGTAACAAAACTAAAAATGTTGTTAATGGCTTGAATCATTTGTTCCATAATTTAATTTCCCCGTTTCTCATATAATATCAACATTATACACCAGTTATGCTTAATAAAATAGACATAAAATGCTAAAAACTTTCAAAATAGTGCTATTTCATCAATTCTTCTGTCAGTTTTATAATTTCTGGGGCTATTTTTTCACGTTCTTTTTCTGTAATGCGAACATAAAGTGGGTAAGCCATTGCTACTCCAACTGCTCCAATCACACCAATCACTATTCCTAATAGGAACATCCCCCATACAAGAGTCATACTCATTCCTGCACCAAACACGAGAGTTCCTATACATCCTAATACGATAGATGTAATCGTTCCCTTTTGTGTAGCTTTTGTATCTAATTTTCGTAGCTGTTCCATTTTATTTTCTTCTTTTGGCATATATTTCTCACGAATTTTCTTTACTTCGTCTTGTTCTACTGCCGAATAATTATATTCAAATGTTTCTTTTTTCATCTATCTGCTCCTCTTTAGCTTCACTGTAAACGTTGTTCCTTTTCCTAATACACTGGAAACTTGAATTTCACTTTGTGTAATATTGATAATTCGTTTTACAAGAGCTAATCCTAATCCATTTCCTTTTGTTGCATGAGAAGTATCTCCTTGATAGAATTTGTCAAAAATATGTTTTCCTGTTTCTGCACTCATTCCGCATCCGTTATCCACAATTTTAACGATAATATCTTCCTCCTGTGTGGAAATTTCTACTTTTACCTTGCCACCTTGCTCTGTAAATTTCATAGCATTTGATAGCAAGTTGTTCCACACAATAGAAAGTAATTCTGGATCAGAAGAAACCCATACATCCTCTTCAATATCTGCATCAATTTCAATTTCCTTCTCTTCCCAAATCTCTTCAAATTGTAATAAACATTCACATAACTGTTCACTCAAATTAAAGGATTGATTCACAGGAAATATTTGTTGATTTTCTAACTTATTCAATTTCAATATATTGGTAATCAAATCTGCAAGTCTTCTGGACGCTTCTGTTACTGCACTGGCATACTCTATGCGCTCTTTTTCTGGTAGGTCTTCCTTTTGCAAAAGCATTCCATAATTTTGAATGACTGATAATGGTGTTTTTAGCTCATGAGAAACATTTGCAACAAAATCTGTTCGCAAAGTTTCCATGCTGGATAATTCTTGTGCCATATTATTTAAACAATCTATGATTTCATTTAATCCATCTTCTTTATCAAGCGTATTCATGTGTGGAATACGCACATGGAAATTTCCTTCCATCATCGTTTTTGCACCATTTATAATTTCCCGAACAGGACGTTCTACTGTCAACTTACGACGGAAGAAATCAATCCAAGTACAGACAAAACTTAAAAAGAGCACATTTCCAAAAGTAAGCTTGGCAGCCATTCCAATATCATCTGCTGTTAAAGTAATATCCATGGAAGATGCCATAACTGTCACAAATAATCCCATACAGCATGAAATTATAAATCCCATTAAGAGGAAATATACGATATAACGATGTAATACTTTTAATAAATTTATCATCGAATCACCGCCTTATATCCCAAGCCATGTACTGTTACAATTTCAAACGCATCACAATCACTTAATTTGCTGCGCAATTTTGTCATATAAACATCAACTGTTCTTGTACTTGAGGCAGTATCACTTTCCCAGAACTCGTCCATCAATTGTGAACGTGTAAATGTTTTTTTCGGATAAGATAGCAATTTATAAAGCAAGTTAAATTCTCGAAGTGTAAGCGTAATTTCTTCTTCTCCCCAATATGCAGTATGTTCATCTGCATCCATGGAAAATGCACCAATTTCCAACTTACGGCTTGTCGCAATCTTCGCTCTTCGAAGCAACGCACCGATACGAAGTAACAGTTCATCTAAATCAACCGGTTTTACCATATAGTCATCCACTCCGATACGGAATCCTCGCTGCTTCGCTGCAAAGTCATCTCTTGCTGTCATAAACAAGATTGGAATTTCCTCATTCAGCTCTCGTACTGATTTCGCAAATTCAAATCCATCTATCCCAGGCATCATGATATCTGAAATAATCAAATCATACATGTCATCATACATCGCATCGTAAGCAGATTCTGCATCTAAACATCCAACTGTTTCATATCCGTTTTGATTCAAGTAAGAACATACTGTTTTATTTAGTTCTCTTTCATCTTCTACTACTAATATTTTAAACACAATTATCTCCTCCTTTTTCTTTGTATTCTAACATGTAATTGTTAATATTTTGTTTCTATTTATGCAATCTTTCCTTCTTTTTTTAACCAAGCAACTTCGTCACGAATTGTTTCTTCGTAAGAACGAGTTGTATATCCTAATTCTTTCTTTGCTTTACTTGAATCGAAGCAGTTATTTCTTGCAAGGTTATAAACAGAAAATGTAGTCATCAATGGTTGTTTTCCAGTTACTTTTGCAGCTAATTCTGCCATTTTTGCAATTCCATTTGCCACAGCAATTGGTAAAAATACTTTAATTTTCTTACATCCAGCTTCTTCTACTAACATTTTTGCAAATGCCTTAAAACTTACTTCTTCATTTCCTAAGATATAGCTATGTCCTTTTTTCCCTTTGTCTGCTGCTGCAATTGTTCCTTGAGCCAAATCACGCACATCGCATAAGTTGAATGAACCATCGATTCCAGCTGGCATTTGGCCATTGATGATATCAATTACTGTTTTTGTTGTTTCCCCAACAGCATAATCTTCTGGTCCTAAAATCCCACTTGGATATACGACACATGCGTTCAATCCTTGCTTTTCTGCTGCATCAAGTACAAGTTGAGTAGCCATTGCTTTCGATTGACTGTAGCATCCAACAACCTTGTCTACTTCAAACTTTGTAACTTCTTTGATTTTTTCCCCTTTCTTTAATTCTGGGATTGCTCCTGTACTGCTGCAATATACAAGTTTCTTACACTCTTTGTGAGCAAGGCACAAATCAATGATATTTTGTGTTCCACCTACATTTACATCGATTACTTTTTGATTATATTCTGGTGATACCGTTACAATGCTTGCAATATGAAGCATGATTGTTTCCACACCTTCCGATACAGTGAAGAATCTTTCTAACGCTTCTTTGTCACACAAATCACCTTCCACAATTTCTGCTTCACTTGGAACAAATTTCATTCCTCTATCGTTTGGTAATGCAAAAACTCTTACCTTTTCTCCACGTTCAAGTAATTGTCTACAAATAGTTCCACCTAAAAATCCTGTTGCTCCTGTTACTAAATACATTCTATTCATCATAAAAAAACACTCCATTTCTTATATTGCTCTTGTTGATAGATACAATATAATCCTGGAGTGTTTTTGTATTTTTAAAGAAATGTTTCTAAAATGTTAATCTTGCCGATTTTAAAGATGGTTTTTTAAATTTAAAATCAAGAATGAAAAAGAATCCTACTACCAACAGATACAAATGCAACATTGCAACAAACATCTTTGATGATAAAATAAACTTGCATACATACACAATTGGAAATACGATTGCCGCTGTAGTCACTGGTAATCCTCGGTACACCTTATTTCCGCCCGATTCTGTCTGCTGTCTTTTTGCTTCCAACACATTAAAGAATCCCAATCTTGTTACGGCACAGAAAATATAAAAGAATACGCATACGATTCCTAGTAAACTGTCTGCTCCCATAAAATAACATAACATTGCTGGATATATTCCAAAGCTGATCACATCACATAAGGAATCCAATTGAATTCCAAAAGCCTTTTCATCTTCTGTTCTATCTTTTTTACTACGTGCCACTTTCCCATCAAATGCATCGCAAAGACCTGCAAGTACAAGGCACACAACTGCTGCAGTATCATTCCCCTTTGTAACTTCGCTTAGTCCTAAAACTGCTAAGCACAAACTTAAATAGGTTAAAATTACAGTATAATTATATACTCCTATAAATCGCATCTTCTCTTCCTCTTCCTAAACCAAGTTTTTAATTTCTGATTATGATTTTCCAGTTCTCCCATGTAATAAGCAATCCCAAAACCAATTACCATTACAAGTACGCTTACGAGTGACTGTATATCAAAGGCAAGATAACATTTTTCGTTTAACATATTCGGGATCATGGACAAAAACACACCAAATATCACAGAAAATGTAATCGTATAAAAATATTGAAACAACTTTGACATCACAAAGGATACCACAATCGCTCCTATACCAACTCCAATGACCATTGGTATTAAAATATCTAATTTAAACTCTGCCAAAGCTGCCACATACACTTCATATAAGCCAAGTGTTGACAACAATACTGCCGGATCAATCCCTGGTACGATTGCTGACGCTGCAACTGCAACTCCAAGTTCCACTTTCTGTAAGAAATTGGGTTCTAATACTTGCGGGAACAACTCCGCATTTACGGTAAACATCCATGTCCCTGCAATTAACGCACCTACTATCACGATATAATATTTCAGTGCAAATCCCTTCTTCTTCACTTCTTTATAAAAAAGTGGTACAGTTCCTAGAATCAGCCCCAAAAACAAAAACCTTGTTGGAACTTCATAATTGTGCAAAAAGAAATTCAGCACCTTGCTGAACAATAAAACACCTACTATCATGCCACTGATAATAGGAAATAAAAATTTCACTTTCTTCTTAAAATCAATCAATAAAGTTCCCAATGCATGTAATACATCTTGATATAATCCAAATATAATCATCAACACACTACCGCTAAGTCCAGGTGCAATTCCACCCAGACCTACGATAATACTTTTTAAAAATACAATCAATTTTTCTCTCCGATATTTCTAATATTCTCAATATCTTAGCGATTATATTCCTAAACAAACCTTCTGTCAAGAATGGAAACGGTAAAGATACATTAAAGATTCTAAAACTTTTCTAAATTGAATTTTAATTCGGCCTTCATATTCCACCCAGATGCTAAAACGTTCTGCGACTTTCATCACTGCCGTTTCGTCATAAAAATCATTCTGTGTTTCATCTACAGAAGCTCCAAGTGCAAGTAATACCTGATTTGCCATGCACAAATCCCCAAAGCAAATATCCCGTAGCCAATCATAGCTCCTACTGTATTTCCCATAATGTCATCTAATTCAAACAGACCTCTTCTCGCCACTAATTGAACTGACTCAATTCCCACAGTAAATACAAATCCTGCCAAATAGGTTTTCCACCAACTTTGACAACTCTTTATACAACTTGGAAGTAAAACTCCAAATGGTACAAACATACAAATGTTTAAAATAATATTTCTCCATGCTGCAGAAAAATTCACCCACGCATCCTGATAAGAATCAATTTCCAAGAAACTTTTAACTTCCGTATGAAAACATACCACTGGCCACCTCTTGCGGATGCATGCAACAAAAAAAGGCCTCCGGAAAGTAAACTTTCCGAAGACCATATTTCTTGTTTTCTGCAACGATTAACGTTTTGAGAACTGGAAGTCCTTGATTTTACTGGGTTTTGTCGGCGGAGTGTTGCAAACGAGTTACAAACGCATGGCTTCTCATTACTCCTCACCACGTT
>CAZINB010000001.1:104053-165084 GCA_964540565.1 uncultured Faecalimonas sp. | reverse complement strand
CGTGAGCGGTATTATCTTACAACTCTTTTAATATCGAAAAAAGCAGCTTTCCCATCACAGGAAGCTGCTTTTTTCTATTCGTCTTACATTAATTTTCTAAATAAATCTTTTAGATCTTCTACATTTGTATCTCTTGGATTTCCTGGACAGCATGCATCTGCAAATGCTGATTCTGCTAAGAATTGAAGATCTTCTTCCTTCAATGCTTCTAATTTTGTTGGAATTCCTACATCGATTGACAATTGTTGTACTGCTGCAACAGCTGCTTTACGATATTCTTCTACTGACATTTGATCCACACCTGCTACACCCATAACACGTGCGATTTCTTTATATTTTTCACCTGTAAATTCAGCGTTGTATTCCATAACGATTGGAAGCATCATCGCACATGCAACACCATGTGGTGTATCATATACTGCACCTAATGTATGTGCCATTGAGTGTGCAATTCCAAGTCCTACATTTGAGAATCCCATTCCTGCAATGTATTGACCTAATGCCATTCCATCACGGCCTTCTTTTTCATTTGCAACTGCTCCTCTTAATGATTTCCCGATGATTTCAATTGCTTTGATATGGAACATATCTGTCATTTCCCATGCAGCTTTTGTTGTATAACCTTCAATTGCATGTGTAAGTGCATCCATACCTGTTGATGCAGTTAAACCTGCTGGCATAGAAGACATCATATCTGGGTCTACAACTGCTACTACTGGCATATCATGTGGGTCTACACATACAAATTTTCTTTTTCTTTCTACATCAGTGATTACATAGTTGATTGTAACTTCTGCTGCTGTACCTGCTGTTGTTGGAACTGCGATAATAGGTACACATGGGTTCTTTGTTGGAGCTACTCCTTCCAAACTTCTTACATCTTCAAATTCTGGATTTGCAATAATGATTCCGATTGCTTTTGCAGTATCCATAGATGAGCCGCCACCAATTGCAATAATATAATCCGCTTCTGCTTTTTTGAAAGCTTCCACACCGTTTGTTACATTTTCAATTGTTGGATTGGCTTTAATATCTGAGTAAATATCATATACTAATCCAGCATCTTCCAATACTTTTGTTACTTTTCCTGTCACACCAAACTTAATCAAATCAGGGTCAGAACAAACAAACGCTTTTTTAAATCCTCTTGCTTTTGCTTCTGTTGCAATCTCTTGAATTGCTCCTGCTCCATGATAAGATGTTTCGTTTAGCATAATTCTGTTTGCCATAATCATACGCTCCTTTTTGTGTAATATTCACATTGTTGTTATTATTTTAACAAGTTTTATTGTAAATATCAACCATATTCTTCCTATTCATGCAATTCTAATGGCAAATCATCTGGATCTCTAAAAAATGTCATACGTTTTCCGGTTAACTCGTCCCAACGAATCTCTTCTGTCTCAATCCCTTTTCCGTGCAGCCAAGCAACCGCTTTCTCAATATCCTCCACATAAAATGCAAGATGTCTCAATCCGCAAGCTTCTGGATTTGTCACTCGCTTTGGTGGGTTTTGCATTCCAAAAATCTCTAATTCCACATTTCCTACTTGTAGATCTAGCTTATAGTCATTGCGGCTCTCACGATATGTTTCTCGAATGATTGGAAGTTCTAACTGCTCTACATAAAATTTTCTCGTTTTTTCATAATCTGATGCAATAATCGCAACATGATGAATCTGGTTTAAAAACATACTTTTTCTCCTATACACAAATATCTTCTAAAGAATAGCGAATGACTTTTCCCAATGTATCTAATGTCATTTCAACTTGTTTTCCGATTTTTCCACCACTGAAAAAGATTGTTGGATGCTTTTCTGCGGAAATATCTATGGTTGTTTCAAAAAATTTCTTCATTCCAATAGGGGAACAACCACCATGAACATATCCTGTCAATGGAAGCAAATCCTTGCTCTTAATCATCTCGATGCTTTTCTCATTTACACTCTTTGCTGCCTTTTTCAAATCCAATTCTTTATGCACTGGTACTAGAAAGACATAATAATTCTTAGATTTCCCAATGGTTACTAATGTTTTAAATACCTGATCTGGATTTTCCCCTAGATATTCCGCTACTTCTACTCCGCTGATCTTATCGCTATCACTATAATCATGCATTTTATAAACTGCTTTCTTACTATCCAAAATGCGCATTACATTTGTTTTCTTTTCCAAGATAAACACTCCTTTTTATAGAAGCAAAAATCCTCCCAACACAATACGTTTAGGAGGATTCTTTCGCTTATTATTCTTCTGTATTTTCTACAATTGCAATTGCAAGTTCATCTAATTGTTTTTGATCTACTCTTGTAGGTGCTTCTGTCATTAAGCAAGAAGCATCTTTTACTTTAGGGAATGCAATTACATCACGGATACTATCTTCTTTTGCCATAAGCATGATAAGACGATCTAATCCGTATGCAAGTCCAGCGTGAGGTGGAACACCATATTTGAATGCATTTAATAAGAATCCAAATTGTTCTTGTGCTTGTTCTTTTGTAAATCCAAGTACTTCAAACATCTTGTTTTGAATTTCATTATTGAAGATACGTACACTACCTCCACCAAGTTCTGTACCATTTAATACGATATCGTATGCTTTCGCACGTACTTTACCTGGATCTGTTTCAAGTAAATGTAAATCTTCTTCCATTGGCATTGTAAATGGATGATGCATTGCTGTATAGCGATTTTGTTCATCGTTCCATTCAAGTAATGGGAATTCTGTTACCCATAAGAACTTGTAATCCCCTTTGTCTAAGATATCTAATTGACGAGCAATTTCAAGACGTAAGTTACCAAGTACATCCCATACTACTTTGTTCTTATCTGCTGCAAATAATAATAAGTCACCATTTTCCCCATCCATTGCTTTGATCAATGCTGCCATTTCATCTTCTGACATGAATTTAGCAAATGAAGATTTGATTGTTCCATCTTCTTGAATTGCAACATAAGCAAGACCTTTTGCTCCGAAATCTTTTGCAAAATCAACTAATTTGTCGATTTTCTTACGTGGCATTGCACCTTGTCCTTTTGCATTGATACCACGAACGCTTCCGCCATTTTCTAATGCGCCTTTGAATACTACAAATTCGCAATCTTTTACTGTTTCAGAAACATCTACTAATTCCATTCCAAAACGTGTATCTGGCTTATCAGAACCGAAACGATCCATTGCATCTTGCCATGTCATTCTTTCAATTGGAAGTGGTACTTCTACATCTAAGATTTCTTTAAATAATTTTGCTAATAGTCTTTCGTTTACTTCGATTACATCATCAACATCGACAAATGATAATTCCATATCGATTTGTGTAAATTCTGGTTGTCTGTCTGCACGTAAGTCTTCATCACGGAAACATTTTGCGATTTGGAAATATCTATCATATCCTGAGCACATCAATAATTGTTTGAATAATTGTGGTGATTGTGGAAGTGCATAGAATGAACCTTGGTGTACACGGCTTGGCACTAAGTAATCTCTTGCACCTTCTGGTGTGCTTCCTACTAAAATAGGTGTTTCGATTTCAAGGAATCCTTCATCTGCTAAGAATTGACGTGTTAAAGTTGCTGCTTTACTTCTCATGATCAAATTCTTTTGTAAATCAGGTCTTCTTAAATCTAAATAACGATATTTTAATCTTAATTCTTCTTTTGTTTTACTGTTTTCTTCAATTGGGAATGGAGGTGTATCTGATTCTGATAATACACGAAGTTCTTTTACACGAATTTCAATTTCCCCTGTTGCAAGATTTTCATTTACAGCACCAGAACGAGCTTCTACTGTTCCTACTGCTGCGATTACAAACTCACTTCTAAGTTTTCCTGCTTTTTCAAAATCTTCTTCGCTTACACTGCCATTTTCAAAAATTAATTGTAATAATCCAGAACGGTCACGTAAATCAACGAATACAATTCCACCTTTGTTACGGTTCTTTTGTACCCAACCCATAACAGTAACTGTTTCGCCAATATTAGAACTGTTTAATTCAGCACATCTGTGACTTCTCTTTAAACCTCTCATTGATTCTGCCATTTTGTATTTCCTCTTTCTTAAATATTATCTTTATAGCATTCTTTGATATCTTCATATCCATCTGCTATTAATTGTTCTTTTTGGAATTTTTTATTTTTCTTCATGTTTACGATCAGCACTTGTTTTCCATCTTCACGATCTTGTTTTGCCATTGCAAGAATTTTCAAAAGTCCTTCTTGATGCATGTTCTTTTCAATCAAGTATGCTCTCTTTGGTTTTTGATTTCCTGTTACATATCCATTTTCTAATAGAAGCATTGCAATACGTTCAAATCCAATTGAGAATCCACAAGCTGGTGTATCTTGACCTGTAAATCTTCCAATCATCTTATCGTAACGTCCGCCACCTGCAACAGAACCACCAAATTCATCCATACGAATTTCAAAAATAGTTCCTGTGTAGTAAGATTGTCCTCTTACTAAGGTTGGATCAAACTTCATCTTAAAGTCTGCTTCCTTAGCCGCTTCCACACTTGAGATGATCATTTCCATGCTATCTGCAATCTTTTCATCTAAAAAGCCTGCTAATTTTTCACGGCAGAAACGAATTCCTTCAATATCTCCAGTGATTTGATCAAACAATGCAAGATATTTTTCTACATTTTCTTGTGTGTAGCCACCCATTTCTTCTAATTCTTTTGCAACACCTTCTGCACCAATCTTATCCATTTTATCTAAGATAATGAATACTTCATCATAATCTTCAGCGCGGAATCCGCTGTATGCTGCCATTGCTTTTAAGATATTTCTGTCATTGATGCATACTGTGAAATTCTTGAAATTCAATTTTCCAAGCATTGCCGTTGTAGCTAAGATCAATTCGATTTCTGCTAAATTGCTTGCTTCTCCTAAAATATCAATATCACACTGCACGAATTGACGGAAACGTCCTCTTTGTGGACGGTCAGCTCTCCATACATTTCCAATTTGCATTGCTTTAAATGGCGCTGGTAATTCGTTTGCATGATTTGAATAGTATCTAGCAAGAGGTACTGTTAAATCATAACGAAGACCTCCATCTACTAAATCTGCTTCTGTCTCTGCTGTATCTAATTTTAATTTTTCTCCACGTTTTAAAATCTTGAAGATCAATTTTTCATTGTCTCCACCTTGCTTGCTGCAAAGATTTTCAATATGTTCAACACATGGAGTTTCAATAGAAGAAAATCCAAATGTACGGTATGTGTCTTTAATCATCTGAATTACGTAATCACGAACTTCCATCTCTGCTGGCGACATATCTTTCATGCCAGTAACTGGTTTTTTCTTTAATGCCATAGCAATTCTCCTTTACGTTCTATCATTTCATCAATCCTAGCAATGTATTGTTCTACATCTTTTACATTTTCGCAGCGGACAATTCTCTTCGGATTGCCCGTCTTCGGATCGAATATCATCTTATCTTCTGGAACTACAATCTTGGTAGAAGCACCTGCTCCTACTGCTACAATGGATTGCTTTTCCTCCATAATAAGTATATTGTATATTCCGGCTTTGTCAACCTTTGCATAACCAACATTTTCAAAATTTCCAGCAATATTTTTCTGACGATAGAGATAATATGGAACCAGTTCCATCTCTTTTGCATAGCTTGCTGCAAGCTCAATCATTCCTGAAAGCGTCTCGGAAATCTGCGCCTCTTCATTCACTGATTTTTCTTTTCCTTTTTGTTCCTGTGTCAATCTCGACGCACGTTTCATTGCCAATGCATGTACTGTTAAACTATCCGGTGCCATGGCTTTGATTTCTTCCAACGTACTTCTCATATCTTCCACCGTTTCTTCTGGAAGACCTGCAATCAGATCCATATTGATATTTTCAAATCCGATTTCACGTGCCATTGCATACACATGGCGAATATCATCTACGGTATGTCGTCTTCCAATAATATCCAATGTTTTTTGCTGCATGGTCTGTGGATTGATAGAAATTCTTCCAATATTATGCGCTTTTAGCACTTCCAGTTTTGCTCTTGTAATGCTATCTGGACGCCCTGCTTCTACTGTAATTTCTTTCAAATCCTCGTAAGAAAATACTGTTTCCAAATGTGTAAGCAGACGATCTAACTGCTCGGCTTCTAATGTCGTTGGTGTTCCGCCACCTATATAGATTGTATTTAACTTCTTCTTTTTCGAAACAGAAGCAATAAAAGATAGTTCTTTGCATACTGCATCTAAATACTCATCCACACGATTTTTCCAAGCAGCGATTGGATAAGACGTAAAAGAACAGTAAGAACAAGTTGTTGGGCAAAATGGAATTCCAATATAAAGGCTATATCCATCTTTGTAATCTAATTGTTCCAACAAATGTTTTTCACGCTTTGCTACATCAATTCCTAATTGAGCTTTTTCGTCTGTAATTTTATAGTTTTCTTTCATCCAGTCAGCAACTTCTGCCTCTGACATACCGTCTTCCATCAGACTCATCATCAGCTTCGTTGGTCTCACTCCTGTAAGAATTCCCCATGCAAGTTTTTTCCCTGTGAGACTTGCAAACCAATCATATACTTTTTTATTTACATAACGTTTGCGCAGCTTTCTTTCTGTAACCGCTTCTATTTCCGTTTCTTCAATATAAAGTGTATCTGTGAAGTTTCCTTCTGCTGAAATTTGAATCATATGTTCCGCTTCTGGCTCTACACTCTGTTCTATTTCTTCTCCTGGACAAAATGCTTTTGAAATATGGTACATATCATATGCAAACATATCACTATTTACTTTAATTTTTATCATCTTTTTCCTCTCCAAGGCTATTCGCAATTTAGGACGTAGCAAAATTTACTTTTACTACGTCCCTTTTGTTAAATAATAAATGGATTCCCTTGTTTTTCATCTGCAATGCAAGTATAGCTTCCATGACCTGGATACACCATTACATCATCTGGCAGACAAAATAGTCTTTCTTTGATTGCATTTACTAACACAGACATGCTTCCTGTTGGAAAATCGCTTCTTCCTACACTATTATAGAATAAGGTATCTCCACTGATTAAGATTCCTTCTTCTGCTTCATAATAGCAGCATCCACCTTTGGTATGACCTGGTGTATGAATCACTTCGAATTGAAATCCTGCAACAGAAAGAATCTCTCTATCTTTTAAAGCTGTTACTTTCTGATACGAATAACTTGTTCCGAACACTGCTGAAAGATTCAGTGCCGGATCAGCCAATACTTCTGCTTCTTCTTCATACAAATAAACAGGTATATCATATTCCTTTACCCATTGATCAATTCCCATCACGTGATCAAAATGTCCATGCGTAATAAGAATTGCTTTTGGTTCATATCCTTCTCTTTTTACATGTTGAAGCAGATACTCCGGACAAGTTGCCGGATCTACAATCACAAGTTCCTTTGTCTCTTCATTCTTTAAAAGATAACAATTGGTTCCCATGGAACTTAATACAAATTTTTCAATCTTCATCATATCTTCTAACCTGCTGTACGTTCAATATCAATCACACCTGGAATCTTTCGAAGCTTATCTGTCATGTGAGTCAATTCGTCGCGACCCGCAACCGTAAAGCTAAGTTCCATTGTTGCAATACCTTGTTTGCTGATATGTGTGTTGATTGAAGTAATATCAATTTTATTTTCTGTAAATACTTTGGAAATTTCCATCAATAAACCTTGTCTATTATTTGCATATACTTTGATACTGCATAGATAATTTCCTACTTCTTCTGTAAGACTTTCTTCCCATTCTGCATCAATCAGACGAATACGTTCTGATTCAGACAAGTTCATAATATTTACACAGTCTGTTCTGTGAATTGACATTCCACGTCCACGTGTAACAAAACCAACAATTTCATCTCCAGGCACTGGGTTACAACATCTTGAGAAACGTACTGCCATATCATCAATTCCTTTTACAACAATACCGCTCTTTGATTTTGCAACATGCGCTTTGTATTTGGTTGCTTCGTTTACACGTTCAATGATTTTTTCATCTGTAAGAACTTCTTTGTGATCTTTTTCATACTCTTCTAGCAAGCGATGAACAACTTGACCTTCCTTCAATCCGCCATGTCCAACAGTTGAAAGTACTGCATCCCAATCTCTAAAACCATATTTTTGCTGTACGACCTGCATATATTTTGGTTTTGTCAAATCGCTTAATACTAAGGACTTTGTTTTACAATATGCTTGGAGTAGTTCTTTTCCACGAATGATGTTCTCTTCTTTTAATTCTTTCTTAAACCATTGATTAATCTTATTACGAGCTTGTGTGCTCTTTACAATATTAAGCCAGTCACGGCTTGGTCCCTTCGAATTCTGCGAGGTTAAAATCTCAATTCGATCCCCGTTTTGAATCTTGTAATCAATTGTTACAAGTTTTCCATTTACACGGGCACCCACCATCTTATTTCCAACTGCACTATGAATCAAGTAGGCAAAGTCAACTGGTGTGGAACCATTTGGTAAGTTCTTCACATCACCATTTGGCGTGAAGCAATATACATCTTCTGTAAATAAATCTAGTCCGCCTTTTAGCAAACTTAAAAATTCATGGTTATCTGCATCTTGCTGCCATTCCAAAATCTGACGAAGCCAGCTAAGTTTTTCCTCTTCCTGTACTTCCACACTTTTCTTACCATCATTTGACTCTTTGTATTTCCAGTGAGCTGCAATCCCATATTCCGCAGTCTTATGCATCTCTTCTGTTCGAATCTGAATCTCAAATGGCTGTCCAACGCTACTCATTAAAGTTGTATGTAACGATTGATACATATTTGGTTTTGGCATAGCAATATAATCTTTGAAACGTCCTGGCACTGGAGTATACATTTCGTGAATAACCCCTAATGCTGCGTAACAGTCTCTCACAGAGTCTACGATAATACGCACTGCAAACAGGTCATAAATCTCATCCACCGTCTTATCTTGATTTACCATCTTCTTATAAATACTAAAGAAATGTTTTACACGGCCTTTGATTTCTGCCTTGATGTTTGCATCTTCCATATGTTTTGACACTTCTTTTACGATCATCTGAACAAATTCTTCACGTTCTGTTTTACGTTCATTGATCTGCTTCACTAAATCGTAAAAAACTTCTGGTTTTGTATACTTCAGCGCCAAATCATCTAATTCTGTCTTAATCTTAGAAATCCCAAGACGTTGTGCAAGTGGTGCGTAAATATCTAATGTTTCTTTCGCCTTTTCCATCTGCTTTTCTGGTCGCATAAATTGCAATGTTCTCATATTATGCAAACGGTCAGCTAATTTAATTAAAATAACACGAATATCTTTTGCCATCGCAAGGAACATCTTACGCAAGTTTTCTGCCTGCACTTCCAATTTATCCGTAGAATAAGATAACTGTCCCAATTTCGTAACACCATCTACAAGAAGTGCTACTTCTTCTCCAAAGATTTCTGCAATCTCTGCCTCTGTCATAACAGTATCCTCCACAACATCATGAAGAATCCCTGCTACAATTGTTTCCTTATCTAATTCTAATTCTGAAAGAATAATCCCTACCCATAATGGATGAATAATATATGCTTCTCCAGATTTTCGATATTGCCCTTCATGCGCTCGATATGCAATATCAAACGCCTTCTCGATCATAGAAATATCTGCTGAAGGGTGATATTTTCTCACACGCTCAATTAATCTTCGATAAAGCACTTGTGGATCTTGATAATCTTCCGGTGCTTTCACAGCATGGCCATCCATCATCTCAAGACCATTATACGGATTTTCTAGAATGTTCCCATCAGTCATAGTATTCGTCCCCTTTGAAAATTTATTTTCCTGGATAAGTAATTACCGCTTCAGCATCATATCCTGCTATTTTCTTTCTTCCTTCAAGTCCAGCTAATTCCATAAGGAATACAGTTTTCACTACAGTTCCACCCATTCCTTCAATCAACTTAATGATTGCTTCGATTGTTCCGCCTGTTGCCATTAAATCATCAACGATAACAACCTTTTGTCCTGGCTTAATAGAATCCTTATGCATTTCAATGACTGCACTTCCATATTCCAAATCGTATTCTGCTGAAACAACTTCACATGGAAGTTTTCCTGCTTTACGAACTGGTACAAATGCTTTGTGCATGCTGTAAGCAACTGGAACACCAAAGATAAATCCTCTTGATTCTGGTCCAACTACCACATCAAATTCAACATCTTTCAATTTTTCTTGAATTAAATCTATTGCAAGATGAAGTCCTTCTGCATCTTCTAAAATACTTGTTACATCTCTGAAAATAACTCCTGGTTCTGGAAAATCAGGAATGCTTCTTACATATTCTTCAATTTTTTTCATAATTCTATCTCCTATTTAAAGTAGTATATTTTACTATATCATTTTTTTCAGGATTTTTCAAACTTTTTGTCTTATCTATAATTCTGAATTACAATTTGTACCGTTGTTTTTCCTTGATATTCATTAATACTTGGATAAAATGTAAATGCTGCTTTGATTCCGCTCTTTCTTCCTCGCTTCATTTGTTCTACGGCAAACTCACCATACTGACTTTCATAATATTGGAAGAAACGTTCCAAATCGCCAAAATACAATGCATCTAACGTGATTCCGTCCTGATCTCTTACTTGCATTTTCAATGCATTTCGGTTCTTTCCTAATATCCTTGTTTCCAGTATTTCCAAATTCTTTTCCACAAACACAGGTTTTACATTTCCTTTTCCAAATGGTTCCAACAACTCTAATTGTTCCACGAAATTTTCAGTGATATAAGAAAATGGAAGCTGCATATCAATCGCCACTTTGGGTATCAAATCTTCTTGTGTTAGTTTTGATTTCTCATTGATTTCTGTTCGAAATCTCTCTAGATTTTCTTCTGGAAGTGAAAGCCCCGCTGCTAATTTATGTCCTCCAAATCTGCTTAGGAGCTCCTTGCATTTATTCATTTCTTCAAACATATGATAACTTTCGATAGACCTTCCGGAACCTTTCAATCCCTGTTCGGCTTTGGTCAACACAAATACTGGCTTATAGTAGCGTTCTCGGAGTCTCCCTGCCACGATTCCAGCCAAACTCTCATGACAATCTGGCATATATACCACAAGCACTTTATCGTTTTGCAAATCCGATGTCTCAATTAATTCTATGGCTTCTTCAACTGCAGCAGCTGTCATGTCTTTTCTGCTGTCATTCAATGCTTTCAAGTCTCCTGCTAAAATGTCTGCTTCTTGCTTTGTCTTAGCACATAGCATCTCATATGCTCGTTTTGCTGTATCTAATCTTCCACTCGCATTTAGACATGGTCCAAGCACAAATCCAATATGATAAGATGACAATTTATCACTTTCCACACCGGTACAATTCATAAGTGCTCTCAGTCCCAAGTTTTTTGTGCGTTTCATCATTTCCAAACCTTGTTTTACGAAAATACGATTTTCACCAACAAGATCCATCACATCTCCAACCGTTGCAATTGCAACATTTTCCATAAGGTAATCCACATCTGAGATTTCCTTTCCACTCGCCTCAAACAATGCCTCAATTACTTTGTATGCAACAGCAGCACCGCATAATCCTTTAAATGGATAGCTGCAATCCACTCTCTTAGGATCTACGATTGCATCTGCACAAGGATATACATATCTTTTTTCTTCTTGCTCCATTTCATATGGAATTTCATGATGATCGGTAATCACAATTGTCATCCCAAGACTTTTTCCATATGCTACTTCCTCACGCGCTGCAATACCATTGTCACATGTAATAATGGTATCCACATCCGCATCAAACGCGCGATCGATCAATGTTCGATTGAGACCATATCCATCTTTTATACGGTCCGGAATATCAATATCCACTTCTGCACCCAAAGCGGACAAACCTTCTACTAATATGTACGTTGCGTTAATTCCATCAATATCATAATCTCCTATGACACGAATCTTTTTGCCCTCTCCAATTTTTTCCAGCAAAATATCTACTGCTTTATCCATATCTTTCATTAACATACCGTCATGAAGATCTGCTATCGTTCCATTCAGATATAATTCTATATTTTCATCCCCGATCACATCACGATTCCGGATTAATCTTGCTAAAATTGGATGAATTTTAAATTTTTCTCCTATTTCCAGAAAAGGGGCACCTTTTCTCATTACAAACCAGTTTTCCATATGTACCTCTCTAAAAAAAGCAGAAGAAACCTCGTTTCCTCTGCACTTTACTTGTTTGCAATTATATCACAGCATTTCTTTCTTTGAAAGTAGTTTTCCTTTATTGTTCCATCTGACGTCCCAAAAAATTTGCTGCACACAAAACTAGTTTTTGTTCTACTTCGCTTAGTTTCTTTTGTTTATCTTGCTCTAGCAATACAACCGCACCTAAGATATCTCCCTCACAGATAATCGGATAAATGATTTCAGCAGCAAAGGATTCTTGTGCCTCTTCTACGACTGGCACATATTTTTGCTCTCCTCGATAAGCTATCACACTTTGTCGTTCTTGAATAAACCCTATCATGAATTTACTCAAAAATTTATCTTGTAATTCTTTCTTCCCATAACCTGCTACGGCAATGATCTGATCATGATCTGTGATGCAAATAGTACATCCTGAAGCTGCTGCAAGACTTTCTGCATATTCTTTCGCAAAGCGGGATAATTCTCCCATTGGTGAATATTTTTTTAGAATGATTTCTCCTTCTCGGTCTGTGAAAATCTCTAATGGTTCCCCTTCTCGAATGCGAAGCGTTCTTCGAATTTCTTTTGGAATCACAACTCGTCCCAGATCATCGATGCGGCGCACAATTCCTGTTGCTTTCATATATAAAAACTCCTTCTACAAATTTTACTATGTAAGTATTATTTGTAAAAGGAGAGATATTATACCATATTTTATTTTGGTTGTTTTCCAATGTAAGATGCGATTCCACCATCTACGTAAAGAATTTGTCCATTGACAAAGTCAGATGCTTCTGAAGCAAGAAATACAACAGGTCCCATTAAATCTTCTGGATTTCCCCATCTTCCTGCTGGTGTTTTTGAAATAATGAATTGATCAAATGGATGTCTGCTGCCATCTTCTTGCAGTTCACGAAGTGGAGCTGTTTGTGGAGTCGCAATATATCCTGGACCAATTCCATTACATTGAATATTGTATTCACCATATTCTGATGCAATATTCTTTGTTAACATTTTCAATCCACCTTTTGCTGCTGCATAAGCAGATACTGTCTCACGTCCAAATTCGCTCATCATAGAACAAATATTTATAATTTTTCCATGTCCTTTTGCAATCATATCTGGAAGTACTGCTTTTGATACGATAAATGGTGCATTTAAGTCAATGTCAACTACCTGACGGAAATCTTCTGCACTCATTTCAATCATCGGAATACGTTTGATGATTCCTGCGTTATTTACAAGAATATCTACACTTCCTAACTCTTCTTTAATTTGTGCTACCATTTTTTGAACACCTTCTTCATCTGTTACATCACAAATGTATCCGCGTGCATCAATTCCTTTTTCCGCATAATTTTCCAAAGCATTATCCATGTTTTCCTGACTACGACAGTTAAATGCAATTTTTGCTCCGGCATTTGCCAACGCTTCTGCCATCGCAAAGCCAATTCCATAAGCACCACCTGTTACCAATGCCACTTTTCCTTCTAATGAAAAATTAATATGATTCGACATATAAACTCCTTTCACGCTTCACTCTAGCCTTCTAAAATTTCTTTTACAACAGTTGCAAGTTTATCGCATTTACAGTTTGCAAAGAATAATTCTTGGATTTTTTCTCCAGCAAATGCACCCTTTACAAGATTTCTATCAAGTTCTTTCAAAATATCTGTAAGATCACGATAAGTTACTTTTTTTACTTCATTTAAAATGCCTCTATTTTTAGCCATAATTGCTGCACGTTCTCTTGGATATCCTTGCCCACTTTCTTCACAGTACAATTTTTCAAAAATGTATTCCAAATTCTTTTCTCCGCCCCATCCGAAGCCTTTCGCGAATGGAAGTGCAATTGCATTTCCATCATTGATTTGTGAAAATGTATATGCATCTAACGCATCTTCCACATGTCCACAAACCACACCTGGGAAAGAATTACATGCAAGCATTGCACCTTCACCTGTACCACATCCTGTGATCACATAATCTGCTGCTCCTGAATTCAATATAGTTGCTGCAAGAATCCCCACTTGAACATATGTTAATTGTGCTTCATCTTCTGCTGTGTACATTCCATAGTTATGCACTTCATGTCCCATTGGCTCTACAACCTTTTTCAAAGCATCTACTACAATTGTATTTTTAGCCGCTTGGCTATTTTCCATTACTAACGCGATTTTCATTTCCATTACCTCTCTACATTAAATCTTGCATTCTAACAGGATCCATATCATCAAAATCTTGATTTTCTCCAACCATTCCCCAAATGAATGTATAATTTCTTGAACCACTTCCTGAATGAATAGACCAACTTGGGGAAATGACTGCCTGTTCATTACGCACTACAATATGACGTGTTTCTGTTGGCTCTCCCATGTAATGCATTACAAATGCATCTTCTGGAAGTTCAAAATACATATATACTTCCATTCTTCTGTCATGTGTATGAGAAGGCATTGTATTCCACACGCTACCTGGCTCTAAATGAGTCATACCCATTTCTAACTGACAGCTTTCTACTTGTCCTGGTAAAATATATTTGCAAATTGTACGATGATTAGAATCTTCCAAACATCCTAATTCTACTTTGTTTTCATCTTTAACAATTACAACACCCTCTTCTGCAACTCCTTCTGGTTTAATTAAAACAGTTGGATATGAAGCATGTGCTGGTGCGCTGTTCAAATAAAATTTTGCAGGATTTTCTGCATCTGCACTTGCAAAGGAAATTTCTTTTGCTCCAAGTCCAATATACATTCCTTCTTTATGAAGAACTTCATATCCCTTGCCATCCACTGTAATCTTTCCAGCTCCGCCAATGTTGATCACACCTAATTCTCTTCTTTGAAGAAAATATTCTGCGCGAAGTTCTGCTCCTGCTTCCAACACCAATTCTTTTTCGACTGGCATTGCGCCTCCTGTAATGATTCTATCAATATGGCTGTATACCAATTTGATATCATCTTCAAAAAAGAGTTGTGGGATTAAAAATTCTTCTCTTAATCGTTCTGTTGTATAATGTTTCACATCTCTTGGAGATGTTGCTGTTCTTAATTCCATCTTTCTTCTCCTTTTTCTATAAATGTAATAATGCTTCTGCTAACGCAAGAATTGTCAACGATTGACCGTATGCCATTGGGGCAATTAAAATATTTTTGTAATGTTCCGCATTCATTCCCATTCCAGTTCCACCAGATACATTTAAGACTGTTCCATCCTTATCAATATTTTTCATGATTCCTTTGATTGCCTTTTCTGCACATTCAAGATAAGAATCATCTAAGATGCCATAACGAATCCCCTTCAAGATACCTGTTGCAATTGCAGCACTTCCAGATACTTCTTCGTAACTTGTTGGATCTTGTAGTACAGTATGCCAAAGCCCACTCTTACTTTGTAATTTCTTTAATGCTGCTACTTGTGCTTTATATGTATCAATGATCAATGTTTTTACACCTGGGTTTAAGCTTCCTTTAAACATATCAATGTAATCTAAGATTCCTAATGTGAACCAACTGTTTCCGCGGCACCAGAAGATTCCACCAAAATTATGGTTTTCGTTGAAAGTCCATCCATGATAGAACAAACCTGTTTCTTTATCATATAAATACTTGATATGCATCAATACTTGGTGAATGCCTTCGTTAATCCATTCTTCATTTTTATACTTTTGTCCCATTTTATTTAGGAATAATACAGTCATAAATAAGGTATCAATCCACATTTCATTTTCATTCAAACGAACGCCTTGACGATCTCCATTTGCACTTGTTACATGTTGGAACCCACCTTCTTTTGTTCTTGGAATACAATTTAAAAGCCATGAAGCCCAATCCAAACAAAGTTCTTCAAATTTAGGATCTTTATAGTACTCATTTAATTCTACCAATGTTAAAAGTGGTGTTGTTGTATTGATATTTCTAGACGGAAGACCGAGTTCCATATTTTCTACATACCAATCATGAAGAAATTCCTTATATTTTTCATTTTTATCATATTGCATGATTTTAAGAAGTCCATAAAGACCAACACCTTGTGGCCAATCCCATTCGCGAATTCCGAAATCTCTACGGAAGAAACCAATTGCTTCTCCTCCCGCTTCCATTTCCTTTTCATTTTCTGGACCTCCTAGATTCAGAAGTTTATCTACCACTAAATCTAATTTTTTACGAAGTTCTGTTTCATTTATGTTCATATCCATTTTCTCCTTTCAAACATTATGTTTTTATAACTGGATTTCTTTTCATTTTTATTATATACTTTTCCCAAACCAACGATAAAGAAGGTGAATTTTTGGAAAAAATAACATATTTTGCTGCAATAGACGGCATCTCTTTAGAACACATGGTTCGTTATGGCAAATTCGATATGCGCGTGAAACATTTTCACAACGAATATGAAATCTTTTATATCTTGGAAGGTGAACGACAGTTTTTCTTCCAAAATCGTAATTTCATTGCCAAAAAAGGAGATTTAATCCTTGTGGACACCAATCTGATTCATATGACAAAATCAGTATCTGAAGATGATACTGGTCATAATCGTATTATTTTATATGTTTCGAGTGAAAAAATGCAGGAGATTGATAGTAAATATCCTCCTATGAAACTCGTTCCTTTTTTTCACAAGCACTACGGTGTCTATCATTTGACACCCGAACAACAAGATGATTTTATGAATCTTTATTATCTATTCAAACAAGAAGCAAAAGATAAAAAACGAAATTATAAGCAAGCAATTGAACTTGCTATAACTTCTTACTTTTTAAAACTAACTAGAGATTTGGACAGTCTCTCTTTGGAACGTCCTATGAATTCAGGGGAAGGAAAATACAAAAACGTCTATGCAATTGCTGACTATCTTTCCGAACATTGTACCGAATCCATTTCTCTGGATGATCTTGCAGAACGCTTTTTCTTAAGCAAATATTATATTTGCCGCGTTTTTAAAGAAGTAACGGGATATAATATCAATGAATATATCAATATTTACCGAATTCAGTATGCAAAACGTTTATTAGAAGAAACGGATCGCAGTATTACAGATATTTCCGAAATTGTCGGTTATGGTAGTGTAACTCATTTCGAAAAAATGTTCAAAACTTATATGACTGTTTCCCCATTAAAATATCGCAAAACACTGAATGTAATTACTTATTCAAATTTACCTAATAATTCCTAAACGAACACCGCCCACTCTTATGGGCGGTATTCTATTTTTTAGAGGAATTGGAAATAAATTTACATCAAACCTAACACAGTTGGTAACCACAAACTAAATGCTGGTACAAATGTTACAAGTAATAATGCAACTACGATTGCAAAGAAGTATGGAATCAAATGCTTGAATACATCTTCCACTCTTAATTTTGCTACGGAACATCCTACAAATAATACACTTCCTACTGGTGGTGTGATTGTACCAATTGATAGGTTCATAACCATCATAACCCCAAATTGGATCACATCCATTCCAATGCTGCTTACTACCGGAAGGAAAATTGGTGTAAAGATCAATAACGCTGGAGCCATATCCATAAATGTTCCTACGATCAAAAGAATTAAGTTGATTAATAGTAAAATAACAATTTTATTATCAGAAATTCCTAGCATCAAATTACTGATTGCTTGTGGAAGTCCTGTAAATGATAATACAAAGGATAGTACAGATGATGCACCGATAATTAACATAACGATTGTTGTCATCACAGCTGCATCTACCATGATCTTTTTCATATCTGAAATTTTGATACTCTTATACACAAATGTTGCCAAGAGGAATGCATAAATAACAGCTACGCCTGACGCTTCTGTTGGTGTGAAATATCCAGAAAGAATACCACCAATGATAATTACAATTAATAGTAAACTAGGAATTGCTTCCCAAAGTGTTTTTCCAACTGCAGAAAGTGTAAGTTTATCACGTTTTACAACATAACCCTTTTTCTTTCCATAAATAAATGCTACAATCATACATAGGGCAGCCCATAAGAGACCTGGGATCCAGCCCGCCATAAACAATGTTGCTACAGATGCACCGCCACAAGCTGTTGAATAGACGATAAATGCGTTTGTTGGAGGGATGAGCTGTCCCACTGGTGCACTAGCAATATTTGTTGCTGCTGAGAAAGCTTCATCATAGCCTTCTTCCTTTTCCATAGGGTTCATAACACCACCGATTGCAGTCGCTGCTGCGATACCTGAACCAGATACTGAACCGAACATTGCATTTCCTGCAATATTTGTTAATGCTAAAGATCCTGGTACTTTTCCAAGGAAAAGCATTGCAAGATTTACAAGACGTCTGGCAATACCACCATTACTCATAAGCTGACCAGCTAAGATAAAGAACGGTACCGCTAAAAGACTAAAGCTATCAATACCACTAACAAGTTTTTGAGCTGAAATAAACATCCCAAATTCAGGTGTTAAAAACATAATAATTGTTACAAGTGCTGATGCAATGATACTGAAGGAAACAGGAACACTCATTGCAAGCATAAAAAAGAATAAAATAACCAGTACTAAAGCTGCTTGTAATTCCATCTATTTTTCCTCCTTTTTCATTTCTACAAATTCTTTTACAAATCGAATCAATCTTTGTCCTGAATATAAAATCATCAATACTCCACAAATTGGAATACCTAGATAATAAAATTGCATTGGAAGATGTAATGCTGGTGATACTTGACCTGCTGCATTTACAACTACCATATAGCCACCCGCTGTCATAACAAAAATGCTAAGCGCTAAAACAACCACTTCAATAAAAATCTTATCTACCAAACTATATTTTTTTGAAAATGTGTTTGTGATAAATCCGATTGAAAGATGTTGTTCTTTTCCATATGCATATGGAACTCCAAGCATTGTTAACCAGATTAATGCATATCTTAAAAATTCTTCTGTCCATTGACTTGGATTATTTAAAATAAAACGTGTGAAAATTTGCCAAAAACATCCTAATACCATTACAGCTACAAGAGCAGCAAGGATATATTCAATTACTTTATTAATTACTTTCATCAACTCATCCTCCTACTCTGCGTATTTCTGAATATCTTCGTATAGTGCTTTGTATGCTTCTCCTTTTGCACAAAATTCTTCGTGAATTGGAGCTACTGCTTCGATAAATGCTGTTTTATCGATATCTCTGTATACGGTTACACCTTTTGATTCAAATTCTTCAACAGCTTCTGCCATCATGCCATTATAAAGACTTTTGAAGTTTTCATTTGTTTTTTCTAAACTTTCGATTAGATATTCACGTTGTTCTTCTGTTAATGAATTCCATGTTTTTGTACTGATAATATAAATATCAGGTGAATATTGATGTTCTGTATATGTATAAGATTTTACTAAATCTTGATGCCCATCTACTGTTAATGCAAGTTCTGTATTTTCTGCACCATCTACAATCCCTTGTTGAAGAGATGAATATGTTTCACTACCTGCCATTGGTACTGCAGATCCACCCATTGCTTGAATCATTTCCATGGATGTTGAACTAGGCATAGAACGAATCTTAAGTCCCTTTAATACAGATGGATCTGTACATGCCACATCTTCTTTTAAATAAAAGTTTCTAGAACCATTTGCATAATATCCAATTGCAATATAACCATCATCAGCAGTGGCTGTAAATAATTTTTGTACTTCTTCACTTTGTTCCATTGCTTCGTAGTAGTGATCTTGTCCTACGAAAAGATATGGAATAGCAAAAATTGCATATCGATCATCAAATTGACCTAATGTATTTGAACTAACTTTTGCCATATCCAAGATTCCTGCTTGAACCATTTCAATTTCTTCTTTTTCTGTTCCTAAAACGCCGCTTGCATAAATCTGAACATCTAAGTTCTTCGATTCATCTTCTGCTACAAATTCTGCAAATTTTGCGATAGAATCTGCGATTTCTGAACCAGCCGCTTGGTTATGCGCCATTCTGATTTCTACTTTACCAGTGTGGTTCGCACTTGTAACCGATACAAAGGTTACTGCTACGGCAATTAATGCGATTGCTGCTACGGCAACACCGATTATTTTTTTGATGTTTCCCATCTCTAATCTCCTCACTCAATTTCATTTTCCTTTTTCGTTCGTGCACTTTCGATATGATGATAATAGCACAATAAAAAGCAAAATAATTAAGCAAAATTGACTATTTGCAACTTTTTTCAAACAATATTGCTGTTTATGATGCAAAAAAACAGAGCTAACCTTTCATTCTAATCAAAAGCAGCTCTGTCTATTTTGAAAATACTATTTTTCTGTTTCTTTCTCTTTTGGTAAAATCAAGTTCAAAATAATTGCAACAACCGTAGCAAGTACAACTGGGGATTTACCAAAAATTGTTGTTACCCATTCTGGAAAACCAGACAAAGAAGCAGATGCCTGTGTAACACCTACACCAAGTGCAACTGCAAGTCCTACAATAGAACCATTTCGATAATTCAATCCATTCTGTGTGATCAATTTCATTCCCGTTACAGAAATAGATGCAAATACAGAAAGCGTAGCTCCTCCTAATACTGCATGTGGAATTGTTGTAAGGATTGCTGAGAATTTGGGAATAAATCCTGCAATCATTAAGATCACAGCTGCAAGTCCTAATACCCAACGATTGATTACTTTTGTAGTTGTAATAATCCCTACGTTTTGGCTATAAGTAGCTGTTGGAAGTCCAGAAACAAAGGCCCCAAGAATATTTGAAATTCCGTACATAATAATACCACCCTGTACTTCTTTATCCGTAGGTTCACGATCCATACTTCCTGTTGTTGTCGCTGTAAAGTCTCCAATCGCTTGAATCGAGTTAATTACAAAAAGTATTGCAATTGCAACACATGCAGAAGGTTCGAATTCGATTCCGAAATGGAGCACTTTTGGAATAGAAAAATAACCCGCTGATGCAACACCTGATACATCTACTAATCCAAAGCAAGCTGAAAATGCGTATCCTGCAATAATCCCAATTAAGATAGATGCCAACTTCAAAATACCTTTTGCAAAATGATTCAAACCTGTTACTACCGCTAACGTAAAGAACGCAACTAACCAGTTTTGCCATGATCCATAATTAGCGCTTCCACTTCCTCCAGCCATATAATTAATTGCTGTTGGGTAAAGAGATAATCCGATTGTAAACACAACTGTTCCTGTAATTATCGGTGGGAATAGAACTCGAATCTGACGAATAAAGAGTCCTACTATAATAGCTGATATACCACCTACAATCTGTGCACCTAATATGGTCGCAACATTTGTGGAAGATGCAATTGCCTGCATACTTGGTACATAGGCAAAACTAATTCCTACAATCATTGGAAGTGCAGAGCCCAGTTGAAAGTTTCCTTTGTTGTATATTGGAAACAATTGCAGCAACGTACTGATTGCAGATACAAATAGTGACGTTTGAATCAATATCAGTTGATCTTGTTCACTGATTCCGGCAACACCTGAAACAATGATTGCTGGTGTGACACAGCCAACAATCATCGAAACAACATGCTGCAATGCCATGGTAAGTGCCTGTGAAAATTGTGGAATCCCATCCCACTCAAAAATTGAACCTTTTTTCTTTTGCATGAAATACCCTCCTACTGCTCTTATATCCTTTTTCTTAATACGGTATGTTGACAAAATTCATCCACAAAATATTGATTAGAATAAAACACTGGAACACCTTCAATATCATAGTCAACCTCTTCCATGTTTAACAATGGGCTTCCCACATCCACTTCCAACAGCTTTGCTAACCGCTTATCCGCCACTCTCGGGTGTAGCTCTGTCAAATCCATATACACTTCTTTTTCACAAAAAGCTTCTAAGAAATCAAATATTGTTACTAATGCTTTTTGGTCACGATAATCGTATTTTACCAACCGTTTATCCAATACATCTTCCGTATAAATCGCTGGTCTTTCATCAGCACCACATAATAAACAAATACGAATAATCGGATCTCCTTCCTCAGTCTGAAGCTTCCTAGCCTCTTTTGCTGTGGCAATATCTTCCAATAATTCTAACTTTAAAATTTGAGGTTCATAACCATTTTGACGTATGATATCCATAAATTCCGTTTCAATATCCATCCGATTTTTTACAGCGAGAACATGATGATTGATTACTGTCCCCACACCATGACGTCTCGTAATAAAACCTTCTCGTTCCAAACTCGCCAATTCATCCCGTAATTGTGTACGACTAATTCCTAGTTGTTCAGACAGCACCGTCTCACGTGGCAAACGTTTCTGATTTGCAAAGCTTCCCTCTTTCATTTCTCGCAACAAAGCACTTCGAATATTTTCACTCACGATTATCACCTCCGATAAAATAGGTAATACCTTTTTCAAACCTTGTACATTATACTCTATATTACTTCTCTCTGCAAGTAATTTACTGTAGAATACAATTCTTATCAAACAAAAAAGCAGTCGAACATCTACTCTCGTGTTCGACTGCCTTCTGTTTCTTTATAATGGTTTTTCAACTTTTATAGTTTCTCCCGCTGGTATTTTATATACTTTCTGATCAATCATCTTCCAAATCGTTCTGCAGGTTGGATTAAAGATATAGTCTCCGGTTGCTGAATAAATCAATTGTTCTACTGCTTTTACATAGTCACATATTTCTCCATTGGTTGCATACCAAATTTCTTCTTTTCCTGATGCTGCTTGCAAAAAGTTTTCTATCAACTCCCATTGTTCAAATGCGTCAAATTCATACGCATGTCCCCACAAACTATATACTTGCGGACTTTTATAATTTGCATCTGAAATCGGTTGTAAAAATTTTTCCAGAAGTGGAAGTATTCTATCTGTCTCTGTGTGATGACAGGTCGGATGCCATGCCAGAAAATCTTCTGGTAAGTCAAACGCAAAATTTTGTTTTGTTGTTCTTGCGTAAGATATGCCACAACACTTTGCTGTTTCTATCACTTGCTCACTCCAAGTTCCCATAGGGTAAGCCATTCCTGTTACTGGATGAGATACTATTTCTTCCAACTCTTTTCTGCATTGTGCAATTTCATAAGCAACCATGCCTTGTGGAACTTTTGCAAGGTCTGGATGTGTTACCGTATGTACAGCAATCTCATGATCTTTATAAACCTCTGCAATTCTGTCTTTTTCAATCTTATAATGACTTACATCAACTCCTGGCTGAATCAACCAGTCATTCTCCCCCATAAGGCCGCTATTTAAATTAAAAGTACATTTCACACCATAAGTGTCTAAAAGTTTTATAAATCTTTCATCTTGTGTCACACCATCATCATAACTTAATGTCAATGCTTTTTTCTTTCCTTCTGGAAATAGTAACACATCTCTTCGAAGTCTTAACATCTGTCATCCTCCTAAAGTGCTTTCATAAATGCAATATCTGCGGCTGCGATTTCAGGATTCATCTCTTCTCTCAAAAGATACATATCTGGTGCATTTTCATGTAACCATTTTGAAATGGCACGATAATTGATTGCACCTTTTCCTAGCGGTGTTGGAACATAGTTTCCATTTTCATCATGATAAAAATCTTTGATATGCATTGCTTCTACATATTTTCCGATTGCCTGTAACCACTCTGTCCAATACGAATCTTGATCTGTACTATCTGGAAATTCTAATAAATTTGAGGCATCAAAAATCATACAAAGATGTTTCTCATCATTTACTTTTCCCAAGACCTCTTGTACTGCTTCCAAATTTTCTAATGGATGCCAATATACTGGTTCGATTGCAAGTTTTACATCCAATCTTTGGGCTTCTTCCACAACTCTTTGAATACTGTCCATCATGTGTGGATACCATATGCGCTTTTCTTCCCGATTTAATCTTGGATAAGCTGTTTCTGTTCCTACTACCTTTGCACCCACCTCTTTACTATACATCAAACATTTTTTCATTGTTTCTACCGCATAGCTTCGAATATCCTTATCTGGATTTCCTAAATCCATATAGCATCCAAATACAGGAATTTCTACTTGGTACTTTTCGAACGCTGTACGAATGCGTTCCAAATGTTTGTATGTAATATCTTCATAGGAATCAATTCCTATAAATGCTTTTGGCAATGCTAACTGTGCACAATCATAGCCATTTTCATGTAATGTTTTTGCAAGTTGCTCGATTTCCATTTTCCCATAATCGTGGGCTCTTACACCAATTTTCATCGTAATACCTCTCTCTGTCAGATTTGCCTGCCATTATATCACAGCATGTTCTGTTTTAAAAGAGCTATTTTTTCTTACGCTACCATGCCTCCAAATATCCCGCCGCCTACACACAGAATGCCTGTCAGCAAAAATTGGGTTCCATAAATGCCTATATCGCGATACACGCCAAAGGAAACCGCCGTTAATAATGCAAAATAAAGTAAACCAATCCCCATTCCCCATACATATTTTTTTACTTGTGTCAATTTCCCGATAATCAAACCTCCTACAAACGTTGCTACAAGATAGATTATCATAATTCCTGCCATCACTTTTTCTTCTGCTATCTGAAAACGATAAACAAAAAAAGTCAATCCCAAAAGCAAACATCCTGTGATGACATATGACGCCAAAAGAGATTTCAATATCCACATTCCTTTTATCTTTTTTTCTCGTCTCATAAAAATAACGCCTCCTTGTCTACCTCAATTTATGAGACAAGGGGACGTTTTATGATTAGACAAATTCGTTTCGTAAACTTCTAGAAAATAACTTTTTCAAGATTTCACTCGCATCTGCATTCTCATATAAAATTTGATATACCGCTTCACAAATTGGAAGTTCTACACCATAAGATTTTCCCAAATTACGCAATGCTTTGACTGTATAATATCCTTCTGCAAGTTTATCGTATTCTTTCTTCAATACAATGTTTCTTCCAAACGTTAAATTATGACTATGACTAGAAAATAATGTTGCTTCATAATCACCTAAATGACAAAGGCCATATACTGTTCCAGCCTTTCCTCCCATGGCAACGATCAACTTCGCAATTTCATTGGTTCCACGAGACATTAACGCGCCTTTAAGAGAGGACAGATCCAAGCCTTCCAACATTCCTGCAGCGATTCCTATTACATTTTTTGCTGCCGCACCAATTTCATTTCCGATCATGTCTGTACCATAGTAAAAACGAATCAAATCGCTGGAGAAATTACGGATTACTTCATCTTTCACTAACTCTCGATTGCTGTCAATGACCATACAGTTTGGTACACCACGATAAAATTCTTGCACATGTCCAGGTCCGAGCCACACTGCCACATCATTATTATGCACCAAACCATCTGACACAATTTGTGACAAGCGTCTTCCTGTGGCAATTTCAATTCCTTTCATACAGAGAATAATTGTTTTATTTTCAATCTCATATTGTGCCAGTTCTTCCACAAGGTCTGGTAAATTTTGAGCTGCAATCGAAATTACAATATAATCTGCTTCTTCAATTCCTTCCAGACTTGTAACTAACTTCATACTATCATTCAGCTGCAAATATTCATTTCTTCTTGTCTCAATCATTCTTTGCATGTTCTTCGATGTCTTTCTTCCATACAAAGATACCTGATGGCCAATCTCATCAAGATACCAAGCAATAAAAGTACCCCAGCGTCCACATCCAATAACCATCACTTTTTTTGAGATTTTATCATTGCTTGGAAATACGATTTCCTTTTGGAATTTAATACTTGTTATATCTGCTTTTAATATATCATTAATAGACACTCCATAAATTTCCGACAGCTGCACTAAAAATTCAATATCAGGAATGGCAGCTCCTGTTTCCCATTTTGAAATTGCTTGTCTTGTTACATCCAATCTATTTGCTAATTCATCTTGTGTGATCTTATAATATTTTCGTATTGTAGACAAATATTTCCCTATTTGTACTGCATTCATGCTCTTCACCTCTTTCTTTCAAGAGTATAGCAGTAAAATCTCCCACTGAAAAGCAATTCCTGTTTGCATTTTAAAATTCGATGTAATGATCTCTCTATTGAATTTATCACTTTATTATGCTAAAATAATCCAATGATTATTGTCATTTGACGATATTTTTAGGAGGTAATATACAATGAGCAGAACAGATGATGTTAGAAAAGCTATGGTCGATGCGATGAAAGCAAAAGACAAAGATACAAAAGATACTCTCTCTCTTCTATTAGGTGCTTTAAAAAACAAAGCAATTGATAAAAGAGAAGCATTAACAGAAGAAGAAGAAATTCAAGTAATCTTGAAAGAAATCAAACAAACAAAAGAATCCTTAGAAATGACTCCTGCTGACCGTACAGAAATGATTGAAGATTTCAAAAAACGTATTGCCGTTTTAGAACAATTTGCACCTAAAATGATGGATGAAGAAGAAATCAAAGCAATCGTATCTGGTGTGCTTGCTGATTTAGGAATTGATGCACCAACTGGCAAAGATAAAGGCCGCATCATGAAAGAATTAATGCCTAAAGTAAAAGGAAAAGCAGATGGTAAATTAGTAAATGAAGTAGTAAGCTCATTTATGTCATAAAATTGATCTCAACTCGCATGCAAGTTATTTGTGTGCGAGATTTTTATTTTTCAGAATTTTCTGACTTTTATATTTTTGTAATTTTATTTTCAGTTTTCTGTTGACAAATCTGTTTTTTGGTATTACAATACAATCATAAACAAGAAGAGAAAACTTCTAAAAAACAGGAGGCAAGTCCAATGGCATAGCGAATCATTCTATTAAAAAATCTCTTAACGAGTTTACATAGAAGGAAACTTCAAAGGAGGAGATCAAAGGAAAAGGTAGAGATCCATAACGGACGATTTAAAAATTCATAGAAAGAGAGGTTATAAAGTGAAACTTCAAGAAATTCATTAAAAGAGCTATCTGAAAGATAAATCCATCAGATAGCTCTTATTTTTTAGTCTTCTTTTGCAGTTACTTTTAATGATTGGAAACTTACTTGTGCCCAAACATCTTCATTTAATGTAATTTCTGTTGCTTCTTTCCAAGCTTCTACAACAGAATTGTAAAGATCGTTTTCACGTGTGCTAACGATACTTTCTTTTTCTTTTGCAGTTGCATCTTCATCAAATGCGCTTTCTAGCTGTACCACATAGTATCCAGATTCTGCTTCAATAATTTGTGCTGCGAATGCACCTTCTTCTAATGCATCTGCTGCTGCGATAACTTCTGCGTCAATATCTGTACTATCTTTATCAAATGTAATTGTGTAGCTGTCTAAATCAGCTTCTTTTGCTGCTGCTTCTAAACTGCCATTTGCTGTTGCGTCTGCATAGAATGCTGTCGCTTCTTTCATTACATCTGCTTTTTCTTCTTCTGTCAAATCAAGTACTGTATCATCTGTTGCTACTACAGAAGTTGCAAATCTTACATAACGTAATCTTTTTTGTGCTGCTTCTTCGTCAGAAACATTTGTGTCTACATCTGCAGTAATTGCTGTTCTCATTTTTTCAGCAAGTTTTACTAATCTTAAGTATTCTACAACTGTTTCTTTGTCAGCTGAGATTAATTTCTTTGCATCGCTTTTGTTTGCTTTTAAGAAAGCATCTGCTGCTGCATCGAATGCTGCAAGTTCTTCTTCTGTTAAGCTTACATTGTATTCTGCTGCATGTGCATCAAGAAGATAATATTCTTGTAATTCTTTCATGATACTATCTTTTGTGCTTTCTTCATATGTCACATCTTCAGCCATTACATTTCCCCAGAAGTTTTCTCCAAAATAGTATTGATATAAGCTTTCTAAATTGCTTTCTTGATATCTAGCATAGAAATTTGCCATTCCTAATTTAATATCTGTTTCTCCTACAGTTGAAACAACTGCATCGTTATCAATCTTGCTTCCACATCCTGTTAAAGCGGAAACTGACAATGCTGCAACTGCTGTAAGTGCAAGTGCTTTCTTTCCAAATTTTTTCATAAATTTGACCTCCTTCGTGTTCCTAAATCAAAATTATAACTCTTTTTATTTATTGAAGCAATGTTTTTATGTCATTTAACACTTTTTTCACAACTTCCAGCACATCCATTTCTTTTTCCTTTTTGTTACGCGCAATTTTCTGATAAGTGAAATATGGATTTGTGTCTACCGTAAATTTCAATGCTCCTTTATATTGTTCCAATAACATTGGAATTCGTTCTACCTTTACATTTGCTTTCTCATACATCATAAACTTAAACACATCACCTTTTTGTTCCACGCTGATAACATAGGTACTGTGCGCCAACGATTTCAAAAGTGCAATCTGTAAAAGCTTTTGTACCTTTCTTGGCACATCTCCGAAACGGTCAATGAGTTCTTCCAACATATCATCCATTTCTTCTTCATTCTCAATGCATGCAATTCGTTTATAAATATCTAACTTTTGATATTCATTTGGTATATAGGATGCTGGAATAAATGCATCTACATTTAGATCAATTGTGGTTGTATATGGGTCTTCTTCCATTTCACCTTTCAAATGTTTTACTGCTTCATTTAACATTTTACAGTACAAATCATATCCAACCGCTTCCATATGTCCATGCTGCTCTGCCCCTAGAAGATTACCAGCTCCACGTATTTCTAAATCTCGCATAGCAATCTTGAATCCAGATCCTAAATCTGTAAATTCTCGAATGGCTGCCAAACGTTTTTCTGCTACTTCTTTCAGCATTTTATCCCTATGATACAAAAGGAACGCATACGCCATACGGTTGGAACGTCCTACACGTCCTCTCAGCTGATACATCTGCGACAGCCCCAGCTGATCTGCATCATGAATAATCATGGTATTGGCATTGGAAATATCAAGTCCTGTTTCAATGATGGTTGTGGAAACCAATACATCAATCTCTCCATTAATGAAATCCAACATGATGTTTTCTAACTTATGTTCCCGCATTTGTCCATGTGCATATGCCACATTGGCATCAGGAACCAATCGCTGAATACGCGCTGCAACTTCCTCGATATCCTTTACTTTATTGTACACATAATACACTTGTCCCTGACGTGACAACTCTCTTTCAATAGCTTCGCGTACCATTTCATCATTATATTCCATTACATAGGTTTGAATCGGCATACGATCTATTGGTGCTTCTTCTAAGACACTCATGTCTCGAATACCAATCAAACTCATGTGGAGTGTTCTTGGAATTGGAGTTGCTGTCAATGTAAGAACATCAATATTTTCTTTTAATTTCTTAATCTTTTCCTTATGCTGTACTCCAAAACGCTGCTCCTCATCAATGATAAGAAGTCCCAAATCCTTAAATTCCAAGTCATCACTTAGAACACGATGTGTCCCAACTACAATATCTACTAATCCTTTTTTGGTATCCTCAATGGTTTTCTTTTGCTGCGCCGCAGTACGGAAACGACACATCAAATCCACACGCACTGGGAATTCTTTCATACGCTGCATAAATGTATTGTAATGTTGCTGTGCAAGAATGGTAGTTGGCACTAAATAAACGACTTGCTTATTTTCCTGTACTGCCTTAAATGCTGCACGAATGGCAATCTCTGTCTTTCCAAATCCCACATCACCACACACAAGACGATCCATGATTTTTGTGCTTTCCATATCTCGCTTCGTTGCTTCAATAGCCAGCATTTGGTCTTCCGTCTCTTCAAATGGGAACATTTCCTCAAATTCTTTTTGCCATACAGTATCTTCCCCATAAACAAATCCTTGTTGTTCCTGTCTTGCCGCATAAAGCTGCACCAAATCTTTTGCAATCTCTTTGACAGCGCCACGCACGCGTGTCTTGGTCTTGGTCCACTCTTGTCCACCTAATTTATTTAATTTTGGTTTTTTCGCATCTGCACTAGCATATTTTTGAATCAAGTCAAGTTGTGTTGCTGGAATATAGAGATTTCCACCTCCTGCATAGGAAATTTTCATATAATCCTTCGCCACTTTATCTCGCTCAATCTTTTCAATCCCTTGATAAATACCAAGCCCATGATTTTCATGAACGACATAATCACCTACTTTGAGTTCTGAAAAACTCAAAATTTTCTGTCCTTCGTAGACTTTTCGTTTTCTTTTTTTCTTCACTTTTCCAAAGATATCGGTCTCAGAGATTACCATAAATTTTAGCATCGGATATTCATATCCTTCTGTCACATGGCCGTAGGTCACCATAATTTCTCCTGCTCCTACTTCTCGGTCCATATCTTCGCTGTAAAAACTGCTTAAATTATAATCGCGCAAATCTTCTTCCAAACGCTTTGCTCTGGTGCGGGAACCTGATAAAAGTACAACGCGATATCCATTTCGTTTCAATCGCTTCAAATCTCTTGTTAGCGTTTCAAAACTGCTATTATATGGGTTTACGCTTTTTGCTTGTAAAGGAACGATTTCACGAAGTTTTAACTCTTTTGCTTTCATCTCAAGTCCCGAAAAACCAATCCCATAAAAGGTATTCATTTTATTTGCAATATCTTTCACAGAAAACAGTTTCATTTCTTCCTCTGAGACTTCGAATCCGCTCTCAAATCGATTTGCTTGCGCTTTTACAAATTCCTCTTGAATCTCATTTCCTTTTTCAATCAAACGGACTGGTTCATCTAAAAATAATATCGTACGTTCCACATCAAAATAATCTAAGAAAGAAACACGTTTCATTTCTTCCTCTGGAAAATCACTTGCAGGATAGATTACCACTTCTTCTAAATTTTCAATGGAACGTTGACTTTCCACATCAAAAGTACGGATAGAATCGATCTCATCACCCCAAAGTTCTATACGAATTGGAACCTCTTCTGTCAGAGGATAAACATCTAGAATCCCACCACGTACGGAGAACTGTCCTGGACCTTCAATCTGCTCTTCACGATCATATCCAAGCATGACCATGTCTTTTTTAAGTTGTTCAAAATCTATGGTTTCTCCCACTGTGAAACGAAGTGTGCGCTGTTTCATCATCGCAAGCGTTGGCACTGCATCCATAAATCCATCAAAACTCGTAACTACTGTCACTTGTTTCTTTTCCATCAATGCTTGGAAGACTTCCATTCGCTGTTTCATCAAATATTTTCCGCGAATATCTGCTTGATAAAAAAGCAGATCCTTTGCAGGATAATAAAAGATATCATTTTCTAAAAAACGATACTCTTCACATATTTGTTTTGCTTTTGTCTCACTTGAAACAGCGATGATTCTATAATCAAAACCATCGCTCAGTGCATACATCATATGTGTTTTCTGAGATGTCACACATCCAGAAAACTGAATCATCCCTTTTTTCTCTTTGCGTTTTTTTAACACAGAATCAAACTCTGCTAATTCCATGAGTGGTGCTACAAAAGCCTGCATTTTACTACCCCTTACGCTTTTACTTTTTTGTTAAACTGATTCATCGCAGTATCTATTTCATCTTGTAAAATAAGTTCCACTGCTTCTATTGCATCCTTATATCCTTCGTTCATGATTTCTGCTTCTTCTTTTGAAAAATGTCCAAGTACATAATCTGCCAAGTCATAGTGTTTTGGTTTTTCTCCTACACCTACTTTGATTCGTTGAAATACAGTTGTTCCAAGATGTGCAATGATATTCTTAATCCCATTATGTCCACCTGCACTTCCTTTTTTGCGAATGCGTAACTGTCCGACTCCTAAACTGATATCATCATAAATTACAAGTAATTCACTTTCTTCATCCACTTTGTAATAATCAATAAGACTTCTTACACTTTCTCCGCTCAAATTCATATATGTCTGTGGTTTTGCAAGAATCACTTTTTGTCCCGCAATGATTCCTTTCCCACAAAATGCTCTATGTTTACGGTCTGTCACCGATATATTATATTTATCTGCAAGTGCATCTATCACAGCAAAGCCTACATTATGTCTTGTACCATCATATTCTGCAGTTGGATTTCCTAATCCTACGATAATAAACATTTTTTCACCTCTTTCTATATTGCTCATCCTATTTTACAAGAATGTAGTTCGTTTGTCACGCAAAACAAATGAATAATTTCCCATGCTTCCTCATACATTATAAAAACGATGATTCTTATTCTTGCAGGAGGTACTTATGAGTTCCAAGACGAAAATTGTAGTCTTACACATGAAAGAAATTATATATACTGCCATCTTTATTGCTCTGGGCATTTTATTTATTATATTATTAGCAGTTATGTTTTCACCAAACAAAAAAGACGTGGAAACAACTACAACTTGCTACACGCCCGGTGTATATACCTCCAGCTTTTCTCTTAACAACACGAATCTGGAACTGGAAGTCGTTGTCGATCGTTCTCATATCAACGCTATTCGCGTAAATAATCTAGATGAATCGATTGCTACCATGTATCCACTTATTGAACCAACTGTGGAACAGCTAGCCGAACAAATTTATCAGGAACAATCTTTAGAAAATATATCCTATAGCGAAGAAAGTCCTTATACATCTCAAGTATTATTAAATGCAATTGCAAAAGCATTAGAAAAAGCTTCCGAATAATCTCGGAAGCTTTTGTATTAACCTTCAACAATTAAGTATTGGCCACTTGGTAATGCGAATACTTCTGCTTGTTCTTCTAATTCTTCATCAGACATATTTGAAATGTCTGCTCCGTTCTCATCAAAGTAATCTCTCACTTCATTAAGTGAATCTACAACCACTGCCATACAGTCTTCTAAAAATGCTTCTGCTTCTTCCATTGTTTCTGCTACTGGCTCATCAAATAATTGTAATTGCTTTTTCAAAAATACATTTAAACATTCTTCATCATAACCGTACATAACTCTCTTGCTCCTTTATCTAAATAAATGTTACTAATTGTTCTGCACTATCTACCGTATGGTCAGCACCATGTTCCTGCAAAACATCTTTTGTTCGGAATCCCCATGTCACACCAACTGTCAAAACACCCGCTGCTTTTCCAGTCATCATATCTACTTCAGAGTCTCCAACATATACACATTCTTTCTGATCTACTTGAAGTCTCTCCAACACTTCATAGAGTGCTTTGGGATCTGGCTTTCTTGCTTTTCCATCTTCTTGTCCTTGCACTTCATCAAACAACTCTGTTCCAAAAAATGTTTGCACCACATCTTTTGTCTGCAAATGTGGTTTATTCGACAGAACTGCTAATTTCATTCCTTGGCGCTTTAACGCCTTCAGCATCTCTGTTACCCCATCATAGGGTGCAACTTTGTAAGTGCAGTGTTCTTTGAAGATTCTGCCATAAATCTCCATTGCCTTTTCCAGCATGGAACTTGTCTCATCTCCTGCTGCTTCCAAAGAGCGTTCTATTAACACTCTTGCTCCATTTCCTACAAATGCTCTGCACTGCTCTTGTGTAATCTTTTCTAGTCCTAACTCTTCCAGTGTTGCATTTACAGAAAATGTGAGGGATTCTAATGTGTCTGTTAAAGTACCGTCTAAGTCAAATATGAATGCTTTGTACATTTTCATCCTCCTCACAACTTGATAAAGTCATCATATTATGAATATAGAGAAATTTCAACATATAAATTGCTATTTTTTATTTTTATATCATATTAACTTAAAAACTGTTTCATACTTCGCAATGCATGTTTTTCTAACCGGCTAACCTGTGCTTGCGAAATAGCAATTTCATTTGCCACTTCCATCTGCGTCTTTCCCTCAAAAAATCTAAGCCGGATAATATATTTTTCACGTTCGCTTAACCGTTTCATCGCATCCTGAAGCGCAAGCCCTTCAATCCAGTTTTCTTCTTTATTTTTCTTGTCACTTATTTGATCCATTACATATAGCGCATCTTCTCCATCATTGTATACAGGTTCCTGCAAGCTCATTGGCGTTTGTATAGCATCTAATGCAAATACAATCTCTTCCTTGGGAATTCCAATTTCTCCCGCTAGTTCCTGCAGTGTTGGCTCTCTGAGATTCTTTTTCAAATAATTTTCCTTCGCATAAATGGCTTTGTAAGCAGTATCACGTAACGAACGACTCACACGAATGGTACTATTATCTCTCATATAGCGCTTAATCTCTCCGATAATCATCGGCACCGCATATGTGGAAAATTTCACATCTAGTTCTGTATTAAAATTGTTAATTGCTTTGATCAAACCTACACAGCCTATTTGAAACAGATCATCTACATTTTCATTACTATTTGAAAAACGTCTGATCACACTTAAAACTAATCTTAGATTTCCCTTGATATATTTTTCTTTCGCTTCTTGATTACCGGCTTTAATCTGTTCAAATAACTCCTTTTTCTCCTCCTCCTTTAGAATTGGAAGTTTTGATGTATCCACCCCACATATTTCAACTTTATTAAGAGCCATCCTGACATCCTCCTATCACATTTCGTAATAGTAAAATGATGCACAAGATGGCTCTCTTCTATTCAACTTCTATCAAATTTTATCGGTCCCACTTATCCGCCAAATTGTGAATCTGGCTTTCAAATTTTGCTAAATCTTTATTTGCAAGACCTTCATTCTTAAGGACAACTTCCATCAATCGTTTTGCTGCTAAGATTACTCTGTTAAATGCTGTTTCTGCACGTAATCTCGCTGGTTTCACGGCTGCTTTCTTCGCTACACGATTTCCTTCTGCCTGGATTTCATTTGTTACAAGATCCACACAGCCACCAGAATATGGTGCAAATGCTGGATATCCATAGGTGTCTGTAATCGTTTTTGCAAACTCATCTGTCACTGTATCCTCTCCATGTACAACAAACACATGTTGTACATCGGATTCAAATCCACCAAGCCAGTTCAGTAATCCTTTCATATCTGCGTGACCACTAATTCCTTTTAAGGATTCAATCTTAGCTGCTACTTCAATGTTTTCACCAAAGAGCTTAACCGATGGCACTCCTTCGATCAATTTACGTCCAAGTGTTCCTTGTGCCTGATATCCAACAAAGAGTATTGTACATTCTTTTCGCCATAAATTGTGTTTCAAATGATGACGGATTCGGCCAGCTTCACACATTCCCGATGCAGAAATGATTACTTTTGGCTTTTCATCATAATTGATGAGTTTCGAATCATCACTGGTTACAGAAAGTTTCAATCCTGGAAATACCAGTGGATTGATTCCTTTTTCTACTAATTTCATTGCTGCTTCATCGTAACAGCCTCTTCCATTTTTTGTAAATACACTTGTTGCTTCGATTGCCAATGGGCTATCCACATACACTTCAAAATTTTGAAATTCTGGTAATAAATTCTGTTCTTTTATTTCACGGATGAAATACAGCATTTCCTGTGTTCTTCCTACTGCAAAGGAAGGAATCACAACATTTCCACCCTTTTGGAAAGTTTCACGCAGGATTCTTGTAAATTCACCAAGATAGTCTGGACGTTCTTCACTATGAATACGATTTCCATAAGTAGATTCGATTACAATATAATCCGCTTCTTTTGTAATACTTGGATTCTTAATAATTGGTTGATCGATATTTCCTACATCTCCTGAAAATACAATCTTCTTTGATACTTCTCCTTCGTCTACCCACACTTCAATGCTGGCAGAACCTAACAAATGTCCAATGTCAGTGAAGCGAACGCGAATTCCTTCACACAACATTAACATCTGTCCATAATCACATGGTGCCAAAAGAGAAATTGCAGTTTCTGCATCCTCCATCGTATAGAGTGGTTCGTACAATGCATCCCCAGAACGTCTTGCTTTACGGTTTCTCCATTCTGCTTCAAATTCTTGAATATGTGCACTATCACGAAGCATGATATTACATAAATCTGCTGTCGCGAATGTTGTAATAATCTCTCCTTTAAATCCATGTTTACATAATAATGGGATCAATCCTGAGTGGTCAATATGGGCATGAGTTAGAAGAATATAATCCACATCTCCTGCTACAATTGGCAATTCTTGATTTTCATAAAGGTCTGGTCCCTGTTCCATCCCACAGTCGATTAGAATATGTTTTCCATTTGCTTCTAGTAAATGACAACTTCCAGTCACCTCATGGGCGGCGCCAATAAATGTCAGTCTCATAAACTCAACCCCTTTTTTCTTTCATTTTACCACTTTCTCCCCCTCTTTTGTACGATATTATAAAGATTTTATATTTCATATCGTACCATTTCCCGCTTCAATCTTTGCATGATTTTCTTTTCTAAGCGAGAAATATAAGACTGAGAAATTCCAAGCAGATCTGCTACTTCTTTTTGTGTTTTTTCCTCCCCATCTACTGTGGATAATCCATATCTCATTTGCACGATCAGGCGTTCTCTGCTTGTCAAACAATTCATTGCTTTACGAAGCAGTTTTCTCTCAGCCTCGGTTTCCAAGTCTCTATAAATAGTATCTTCCTCTGTTCCCAAAATATCGGATAACAGTAACTCATTTCCATCCCAATCTACATTTAATGGTTCGTCAATGGATACTTCTAATTTTGTTTTGTTATTTCTTCTCAAATACATTAAGATTTCGTTTTCAATACAGCGAGACGCATAGGTAGCCAACTTGATATTTTTATCACGATTGAACGTCTGAATTGCTTTGATCAAACCAATCGTACCAATGGAAATCAAATCTTCCACACCGACTCCTGTATTGTCAAATTTCTTTGCAATATAAACTACAAGACGCAAATTATGTTCGATTAACAGTTTCTTTGCTTCCTCTTGCTCTTCTGTTCCTAATTGACAAATGGCCTTATTTTCTTCTTCTGCCCCTAATGGTGCTGGCAGAATATCGGTTCCTCCTATATAATGTATTTCTCTACTTTCTGGAAAGAAAATAGTACGAATTACCCCTTGTGGCATAGCCATCTTCATTATCATCTAAACTCCTCCTAAAACAAACTTGGATGTAAGATGCATTCGTGAATCGTTTCTTCGCTGATACCAAATAGTGGGTTGTCAATCCATTGTGCCTCCTTCTGATGAATACATATTTTATCAACAGAAAATGCACGTAATAAACCATCTTCTTTCCCTATGGATTTGTAAGGCACATAAATCAGATTTCGTTTTGTTTCTTCTAAAATCTGTTCGCCCAGTTCTTTTTGCAAAATGCTGACTGGTCTTCCCGTAATTGGATCGTACAGACTATTTCCTGTATCGATCATACCGCTTACTTCGTAATGTTTTTCCCCTACAAAAATTTCTAATCGACAGTGATATTGATTCCATCGCAATAACTGCTCTATAAAGTTCCAAAGAAAAAGAGCACAATAATATCCTCCCGTTGCTAAAAATAGAAATAGACTTCCTACTTTTACATATTGGGATATGCTCTCAAGGATACCGCCCACTAAAATTGCACTTATGTACAACAGGATCATGGCTTTTCCAAAGTCACGAATACCTCTTACTTTTAATCCAACTCGAATCATGCATGTATTTACAAGCAGGTGAAGTATGATGTATTTCCAGAACGTATTCTTAATTGGAAGAATGAGCACAAGACACGTTAATAACGCCCCTGTGATTGCTCCTAAGAAAATGTTTTTATGCGTGGCAGTGCTTCTTATCATTTTTCTTACGAGCAGCAGTAAGATATAATCCATCAAAAAATTCACAAGAAAGAATACATCTAGATACAATTCGTAATACATGCTTCACCTACTTTCTCTTTCGCTACGAAATTGATTTGGTACTTAAGCAAGATTCATTATAGGAAATGAGCGCAAAAAAAAATGTCGAAGACACGTGCGATTGCACATTTTTCTTCGACATTTTATTCATTCTAATTGTTCACTATTTCTTTAAGAAAGAAGGAATGTTAATAGATTGTTCCTTTACTTTGCTTGTTGGAGTTCTTGGAACTTGTAATGTTGGTGCTGTTCCAGTGCTTGTTGCTGCTGGTTTTTCTTGAGATCCATTTACGAAAGAAAGATCAATTTCTGGAAGTTTTGGTGCTTCCACTACAGGAGCTTCGTATTTTTCCACATTTTGAATTGGTGGTACGTTTTTTCCTTCTAATCTTGATTTTAATTTCGCTGTTGTACCGCTCACATTATGTAAACCTGTAGCAATTACTGTGATTGTAGCTTCATCTGTCTTGCTGTCATCATACATTGCACCAAAGATGATGTTTGCTTCTTCTCCTGCAAGATCTTGTACATATTCTGCTGCATCACTTGCATCCATAAGAGAAATATCTCCAGAAATGTTAATAATAACGTGTGATGCACCTGAAATTGTTGTTTCAAGTAATGGACTTGCAACTGCTTCTTTAACAGCTTGAAGTGCTTTGTCATCTCCCTTACCGTATCCAATACCGATATGAGCTACTCCTTTGTCTTTCATAACTGTTTGGATATCAGCAAAGTCAAGGTTGATTAATGAAGGTACGTTGATTAAGTCTGTAATACCTTGGATACCTTGTTGTAATACTTCATCTGCTTTTTTAAGAGCATCTGGCATTGTTGTTCTTCTATCAACAACTTCTAATAATTTATCGTTTGGAATTACGATTAATGTATCTACGTTTTCTTTTAATTTTTCGATACCTGCTAACGCGTTGTTCATACGTGTTTTTGCTTCAAAACGGAAAGGTTTTGTAACAACACCTACTGTTAATGCACCTTGTTCTTTTGCGATACGTGCTACAACTGGTGTTGCTCCTGTACCAGTTCCGCCACCCATACCACAAGTAACGAATACCATATCAGCACCTTTTAATGCTGCTGCAATTTCTTCTGCACTTTCTTCTGCTGCTTTTTCACCAACTTCTGGTTTTGCTCCAGCACCAAGACCTTTTGTAAGTTTTTCACCAATTTGCATTGATGTTGGCGCTTTTGTTAATTCTAATGCTTGTTTATCTGTGTTAATTGAAATAAATTCAACACCGGAAATTTGTTCATCGATCATACGGTTTACAGCGTTGTTTCCGCCTCCACCTACACCTACTACGATTATTTTAGCTGCTGCTTCTGATTCATTTGTCATAATTTCTAACAAGAGTTTCTCCTCCTTCGTTTTCCTATTTATCTTACACGTCCCTAGACTATATCGCATTTTGCCATATAGATATATAATAAAGACTTTCGGTTAAATAATCAATAGTTTTATTCTAAATTTTCTTTTAAGATTTCGTCAGTTTTTTGTTCAAAACTGATATTTTTGCTATCTGAAGTATAATGTTCCAGCTTCAGTGTTCCTTCTTTGCCTTTCAGTTGTTCTAAAATCGGAGGAAGCTGTAAAATTTTCTCTTCAAAATTGGTTTTTCCTAATGTCACACACACTCCATCAAAGTAGAGCTGCATCCCATCATCCCATACAAGTCTATCTGATACAAGCTGGCTCTTTTTCAACTGTGCAGCCACATCTACTACATAAGAAAATACCTTTTCGTTCTCCACTTGAAGATATTCATATTCTGCTGCATCATTCATCTGTATTCCCTCCACCACAGGAATTTCTTCCCGAAGCGTTGGACTTTTATCGAGCACCAAGCCTTCTTTATCAAAATAAATGTACACCTCTTCTTTCAAAACACAGCCTGCTATTTTCTTTTCTTCAACTTTGACTGTTACTTTCCATGGCGCACCCAGACTGACGTGCATGGATTCCAGATAAACAGGTATCTCATGTGCTCCGAAATTGTATTTCCACCAGGTATAAATCGCATTGTTTGTAAATGCATCTTCCTTTATCCATGCTTCAATATCACTTTTTCTTGCTAGTTCCGTTCCTGACACTTCCATCTTTTGTACATGCGTCAGCAACAACAAAGCCAATGTAATATTGGTGATCGTTAACAGCAACATTACAACTGCATAAAGATAATATCCAAATTTACTTTTTTTCTTGCGTCGCTTTCTTGTTCTTTCTTCATTTTCCCCTTGCATCTTTTTGTCCTCCCCTGATTATTCTATCAGATAGGATACATTTAGTACAAGTCCTATTTCCGCCAGTAAAAACAAAACTGAAGTACCACCATAACTAATAAATGGCAATGTAATTCCTGTGTTTGGAATTGTGTTCGTAACAACGGCTATATTTAAAATAACCTGAATCATCATATGTGCCATTGCACCACTAGCAATCAACGTTCCAAACAAATCTTTTGCATGAACAGCAATTACAAAAAAACGCCAAATCATGATCAAAAATAATAGAATTAAAAAACTTGCGCCAAATAGTCCCCACTCTTCGCAAACGATTGCAAAGATCATATCATTTTGTGCTTCTGGAACAAATCCTAATTTTTGAATACTTTCTCCAAGACCTCGACCAAATAAGCCTCCAGAACCAATGGCATATAACCCCTGTAACGTCTGATACCCTTTTTCGTATTTTTCAGGATTTCTCCATATTGCAATACGTTCCAAACGATAACTTTCCAGAGCCAGAAAGATTGCCAGAAATCCAATCCCACTTCCCCCGAGCCAGACAAATTTGGCATAGATTGGACTTGCAACAAAAACAAGAACCACTCCAATTCCTAAAATAATAATGGCAGTACTCAAGTTGCTGGCACCTACTAATCCTACAATCGGTAAAATTGTAATCATTACCAATAACAAATCCTTCATTTTCCGCATTTGTTTTCCGTGTTTGATAATAAAATTTGCCAGAAAGATAATAACAGCCACCTTTGCATATTCGGAAGGCTGGAATGACAAAGGTCCAAAAGATAACCATCTTTTGGACCCATTATATTCATCACCTATTAATAATACTGCAAATGATAAACCAATCGCCAGCAAGTACGCTGGTACGGCAAACCTTTGCCAAATATGATAATCAATCTGTGTCATCACATACATGCCTGCTAACCCTAGGGATGTTGCAAACAGTTGCTTTTTCAAATAGTAAAAGGAATCATCAAATTTATTTTGCCCATTGTAAGCGCTCGTACTATAAAGTATGATACTTCCTACAATTACAAATAGGATAACCACTCCAAGAAGTATGTAATCATATCTTCCTTTTCGCTTTGCCAACTCCTTCTCACCTCTTATAATGCTTTTACAAATTCTTTGAACTTATCTCCTCGTTCTTCAAAATTCTTAAACATTCCCCAACTTGCACATGCTGGTGACAAAAGAACTGCTTCCCCTGGTTCTGCAAGTTTTGCACATGTCTGTACGGCTTCTTCCAAACTATCCACCAAAATAATATCTGTAAATCCACAATTTCTTGCTGTCTCTGCAATCTTTTCTCTTGTCTGTCCAAGAAGTACCAGGTGTTTTACTTTTCCATCAAATGCACGAATCCACTCTTCATAATCAGAGTCCTTATCATATCCGCCACCGATTAAAAGTGTCTTACGATTCATTGCCTGAATTGCTTTGATTGCTGCATCTGGATTCGTTCCTTTCGAATCATTGTAATATGCAACACCATCTTTTTCGCATACAAATTCAATACGATGCGCAACCCCTGCAAACGATTTTATTGTTTGACGAATGATATCCATTGGAACACCATAGGCGATTGCCATTCCAGCTGCTGCCATTACATTTTCATAATTATGTGTTCCTAACAATTGTAATTCATCCACATGGCAAAGAAGAATTTCTTCCTCTCCTTTATAAATCATATTTCCATCTTGTAAGAAAATACCTTTTTCTAATGTACGTTGACTGCTAAAATATAGAACCTTCGCACACACTTTTTCACCAAATCTTCTGGTTACTTCATCTTCATAGTTCAACACACAAGTATCTGCTTCTGTTTGATTCTTCGCAATCTCTTCCTTTGCAGCAATATATGCTTCCATTGTATGATGACGATTTAAATGATCTGGTGTGATATTTAAAATTGCACTTACGCATGGTCGGAATGCATGCACTGTTTCCAATTGGAAACTGCTTACTTCTGCGACTGCTACTGCACCTTCTGTCATCTCCATTGCTGCCATCGTATATGGATTTCCAATATTTCCAACAACATATACTTGTTCTTTGTAGTTCTTCATGATTTCCCCTAAAAGAGCAGTTGTTGTTGTCTTCCCATTGGTTCCTGTAATTGCAAGTACATCGCCTTTTCCATATGTATATGCAAGTTCAATCTCTCCCCAAATCGGAATTCCTTTTTCTCTCATACGATTCACTACTGGAAGATCTGTTGGTACACCAGGACTCATTACAACGAGCTCTAATGTGTCCATTACTTCTTCCGGCAGTTCTCCGAGGATGATTTCTGCATTCACATTCATATTACTTACATCTAACGATGTATTCCCATCATATAAAATAACTTGTTTTCCTACTTGTTCTAGCAAATTGCAAGCTCCGATTCCGCTTATTCCTGAACCAAATACAAGCACTTTCTTGTCTGTCATAACCTTACGTTCCTTCCTACATCACCATCAATGCAATTAAGCAAAGAATAGCTGTAATAATTGAAAATACTGCCACAACTCTTGTTTCTGACCAACCACATAATTCAAAATGATGATGAATTGGAGCCATCTTGAAGATTCTCTTTCCACCTGTCTTTTTAAAGTATGTAACTTGAATCATTACGGACAATACTTCCACTAAATAAATCATTCCAACGATTACGATGAATAATGGCATCTGAAGCATATAAGCTGTAGATGCGACAAATCCACCGAGTGCAAGAGAACCTGTGTCTCCCATAAATACGCTGGCTGGATATACGTTAAATAATAAAAATCCTAATAAAGCACCAACAACTGCACATGTAATTGGTTCAATCCCACTTTGTGTTCCAATTGCTACAACAGTAAAGAATGTAGCAACTAACACAGTAACGCTTGATGCAAGACCATCTAAACCATCTGTGAAATTCACACCATTTACAGTACCAATCATTACGATAAACAACATTGGAATTGCTAAAATCCCTAAATCCAAATATTTACCACCACTAAATGGAATTAACATAGTAAGTGGTACATCTGTAAATTTTATTACATAGAATGCGAAAATAGCTGTTACTACGATTTGTAATGCCATCTTTTGTTTTGGATATAATCCATCAGAACGCTTCATTACTACTTTCAAATAGTCATCTAAAAATCCAATCAAACCAAATCCTAATGTTACAAATAAGATTGGAATAATCTTTGGATAATCTTTCATATAGAGTAACGATGTCAATACAATACTTGCTAAGATGATCACGCCTCCCATTGTTGGAGTTCCTGTCTTCTTCAAATGTGATTGTACCCCTTCTACACGTTCTGTCTGTCCCATTTTTAATTTTCTAAGCATCGGTATCACTACTGGTCCCATGATCACGCTAAGCGCAAATGAAATCAGTACCGGTATAACTACTTTATAGTCCATAATACACCTCTTTATCTCTTTTTGTATAATCCAATATAGTATACAACTATTCGCTTTTCTTTTCAATCCCTAGATAGGGAAGTATATTTTCAAAAATGTTGCGTATCACAGGTGCTGCAATGGTTCCACCATAGTAAATTCCCTGTGGATTATGGATGACGACGAGAGCTACCACCTGTGGATCGTCTGCAGGCGCAAATCCTACAAAAGAAGAAATATACTTGTGTGCACTTCTAGGAAGTGTCTGTGAAGTTGCTGTTTTCCCACCAATTTTGTAGCCTTCTATATAAGCATTTTTCCCAGTTCCTTCTGAAACAACACTTTCCAAAAGTTGTTTCATGGTTTCCGATGTATTTTCAGACATAACACGCTTTTCCTCATAAGAAAATGTTTTTAGCACAGCTCCTTCTTCATCAAGAACCCGAACCCCAAAATGCGGTGTCACTCGAATCCCACCATTTACCATAGAACTTACAGTCGTGGCCAATTGCATTGGCGTAATTTGAAATGACTGTCCAAACGACATCGTTGCCAGTTCGACCTGTCCTACATTTTCTTTTTTGTGTGTAATCGTACCCGCTTCTCCTGGAAGATCTACACCCGTTTTCTCCATCAATCCAAAGGTTTCGAAATATTCATAAAATCTATCTACTCCTAATCGTAATCCAATATCCATAAATACTGGATTACATGAATTTTGAATTCCCTCCACAAAAGTTTCCGCTCCATGACCGCCTACTTTATGACACCGAATCCTTCTATCCTCTACAATTCGATAGCCCGGGCAATAAAATGCATCTGATAGTTTCAAAACACCTGCCTCTAAACATGCCGATGTTGTAAATGTCTTAAAGGTAGAACCCGGCTCATAGGTATCATTGATGCAACTATTTCTCCACATCTGATTTAACATATCCTGCTTTTCTTCTGCGTCACTTGGCTGCGTTTCCAACTGCAACGACTCCAGTGAAAATGGTTCATTCAAATTAAATTCTGGTACATTTACCATTGCTAAAATTTCTCCATTTTGTGGGTTCATCATCAGAATAGAAACTTTATCTGCCTGTTTTTCTTCCATTACTTTTTCTGCAGCCTGTTGTGCATACATTTGAATATTATAATCCAAACTAATCTGCAATGTTTTTCCTGCAATTGGCTCTACTCGTTCCTCTGCAATGCCATCTAATTCAATCCCTCTTGCATCTGTTGTAGTTAAAATACTTCCATTTGTTCCCTTCAAATACTCTTCGTATTTTACTTCTAATCCAATGATTCCTTGATTATCTCCACCCGTAAAACCAAGTACTTTGGAAGCCAATTCCTTGTATGGATAATAACGCTTATAGTCTTCATCGATTTTTACTCCATTCAACTCATATGCACGAATTTTATCTCCAATTTCTTTCTCTACATTGGTCTTAATTCGCTCACGAGAAGATACTTTTTCTACTTTTGCCCGAACACTCTCTTCTTCCATCTGAAGCTCTTTCGAAAGCACCTCTATCACCTGCTCTGCATCCGTAATCTGACTATGAATCACAGAAATCGTGCAGACACTTTTGTTGGTTGCCAGAACAACACCATTTGCATCTATGATTTCACCCCTTGCAGCCTTAATATCGCGCTCACGTTCATGCAAATTTTCTGCTCTCTCTTGATAATATTCCGCCTCAAAGATCATAAGATATGCAAGCCGCCCAATCAGCATTCCAATCATGCTCACTGCGCATACAAACACAATCAATACTTTTTTTCGATGATATGTTTTATTCTTCATAAAAAAACCTCATAAAAATATCTATAATATTTATGAGGTTTCCTTACTACTTATTCACTTGTTACTGTTTTTGTAATGTTCAAATATGGAAATGCTTCTTCCATGATCTCACGTGCCAATGTTGTCACCAAAGAACTGTTTGCCTGATAGTCTACATTTGGTTCATCAATTACTACATAAATCAACACTTCAGGATTATCAACTGGTGCAAAGCCCATATAAGATAAAACGTATTTTCCATTTCCACGAGGAAGTTTTTGCGCGGTACCTGTTTTTGCACCAATGTCATATCCTTCCACCTGCGCCTTTTTCCCAGTACCTTCTGTCATAGTCTTTCTCATGTAGGATCTTAACATGCTAGAGGTTTCTTCCGAAACAGTCTTCTTTGTTAAAATTGGATTCTTATTTTCTACCACATTTCCATTTTCATCCTGAATCTGCTTTACAACATGTGGTTCATAATAATTTCCACCATTGATGAGCGATGAAAATGCTCCTATCATCTGTGTCATCGTCACGTTAAACCCTTGTCCAAAAGAGTTTGTGGCCAATTCTACAGGTCCCATCTTCTCTGCATGATAAATCAATCCGCTTGTTTCTGCTTCCCCTGGTAAATCAATTCCTGAGTCCTGACCAAATCCAAAAATAGATTGATAATTACAGAATTCTTCTGCTCCCATCTTTGCTGCTGCTTCCATCATTACAATGTTACAAGAATTTGCAATCCCATCACTTAGTGTCTGAATTCCATGGCCACTTCGATTGTGGCATCGTATTTTGTTTGATGCAATTTCTTTATACCCTGTACAATTATAAGTCTCACTTCCAGAAAGTATTCCTGACTCCAAACCTGCTGCAATTGTAAATGGTTTTACCGTAGATCCTGGTTCATATGTATCGGATACACAGAAATTTTTCCAAATACTATTTAAGGTGTCCAATTTTGTTTCATCTGACATCGCAGCAATCTCTTCTTCGGAATAATATGCAGATAAATCTCTTGGATTATTCAAATCATAATTTGGATAAGAACTTTCCGCAAGAATTTCTCCTGTATTTGGATCTGCAATAACAACTGCTGTATTCTTACTCCCTGCTCCTGGTGTCGCGCCATCTCGATATTCCTCGTTAAATGCCACTACATGCTTTTCCACAATACTTTGCAGTGCAATATCAATCGTAGAAACCACTGTATTTCCATTGATTGCTTCTTTTACGGTTCTTTCTAGCTCTGCATCCGTATCCAGATATCCATATTCTCTTCCATCTGTTCCATTTAAAATACTATTGTAGCTCGATTCAATTCCTGCATTTCCTACATTTCCTGAAACGGTAAATCCAATTACATCAGATGCTAATGTTGCATATGGGTAAGTACGCTGATAATCTTCTTCCAGCCAAACACAAGAAATATATTTGTAATTTTCTTTATCCTCCTGCAATTCATAAAATGCCTGCGCTTGTTCATAAGAAACTTTCTTCTTTAAAATGCAGTAACGTCCTGTTGGATTTTTTTCTACGATTTCGTCAATGACAGCAGAATCCACTTCAAAACACTTTCCCACTGCATCTTTAACCTGCATAATCGATGCCATATCTACTTCTTCTTTTTCACTAGAAAGCATCACATAAGCATCTAAGATTACATTGTATACACGCTGACTCGTTGCAATCACAGTGCCATTTCTGTCTAAAATGTCACCACGCTTAAACGGAATGGTTCTACTATTATACTGCTGTTGATTTAATACAATCTTTGTATATTCTTCCCCTTTGGATGCATTAATGTATGTCACTCTGCCTATCAATGCGACAAAAGCTAGTACAATTGCCATAAACAACAATACTAGCTTCTTTTGCATTCGTTTGGGAAATTTCTGCCGAATCGGCGATGGTTTCTTCCTCTTCATACGTTTCCCCTACTTTATTTGACTTGCTACAATTCCACTTTCTGGAATTGCCGCATATTGTGTAATTTCTCCCGCTGTTGGACTTTGGTATGTCACAATCTGATTATCTTGTGCATATACCATTCCTAATTCATTCATAGCAATGTCTCTGATTTCTTCTATATTCATAGAATTCATAATTACATTGTACTTTGTTGTATTATCTTCCTTTGCATCTGCGAGTTGCTGTTGCAAAGATATGATATGCTTTGATCGGTTTGTAATCTCTGATTGCAACTGTAAGTACTGTACACATGCAAATAGAACTACTACCGATGCGACAGTTAGAAATACAACATATCCGCGATTCATATGTAACGCTTTGCTGCGATTTCTACGTACTTGCTGGCTTACTTTCTTCTGTGGTGCTTGAATCTGTGGTTCTGCCACTAACGCATCTTTGCGTACCACATTGCCATGTACATATGCTGCCATCTTTTTCACTCCCCTAATATTTTATTCCCTTAACTTCGTTCAAAAATGCGAAGTTTTGCACTCTTTGAGCGGCTATTTTCTTCCAGCTCTTCTGCACTTGGAAGAATTGGTTTTCTTGTAATTACTTTCCCCTTTGACTCATTTCCGCACACACATACTGGAAAATGACTTGGACATACGCAAGGATTTTCATTCTTGCGGAAATTGCTTTTTACAATTCGATCCTCTAATGAATGGAATGTAATAATACAAATTCTTCCATCTTTATTTAATAACTCAATCATGTCATCCAAATTTTCACGAAGTACTTCCAGCTCCCTGTTCAATTCAATACGAATTGCCTGGAAAGTTCTCTTTGCAGGATGGCCTGCAGTCTTTTGAAATTTCATTGGTATGGCACGTTTAATAATCTCAATCAGTTGACCAGTAGTTTCGATTGGAGCTTTTTCGCGTTCCATCACAATATGTTTTGCAATGTTCTTCGCGAATTTATCTTCCCCATAGTCACGAATAATGCGAAAAAGTTCCATCTCACTGTAGTCATTCACGATGTCCCTGGCTGTCAATTGCTGACGTCTATCCATTCTCATATCCAAAGGAGCATCTACGCGATAAGAAAATCCTCGTTCTGCCGTATCTAATTGATAAGATGATACGCCCAGATCAAGCACAATCCCATCGACCTTGTCAATGCCTAATTTTTGAAGCTGCGACTTCATATCACAATAGTTGCTTCTGACTATTGTAACTTTCTCCCCGAAGTCACGTAAGCGGGCTCCAGCAGCCTCAATCGCTGCCTCGTCCTGATCTATTCCTATAAATCTCCCCTTGTCGTTCAATCGGCGACACACTTCGTAAGCGTGACCACCTCCACCAAGCGTTCCATCTACGTAAATGCCGTCTGGCTTGATGTTCAGACCATCTACGGTCTCCTCTAATAATACTGAATAGTGCTTAAATACCATATATACCTCCAAATTGTAGCAAAAGAATTAGATGCCAAGTCCTAATTCTTCCATTTGACTTGCGATATCATCCATATTTTCTTCTACAACAGCATTATTTTCATCCCATTTTGCTTTGTCCCAGATTTCTACTCGTTCTAGCACCCCTACTAGAACAACTTCTTTCTCTAACCCAGCAAATTCTCTCAAGGCTGAGGAGAGTAGAACTCTACCTTGTTTATCAAGGCCGCCGTCCACTGCACTTCCTAAGAAAAAGCGAGTGAAAGTTCTAGCGTTTTTGTTTGTAAGCGGTAAGGTACGTAGTTTTGATTCAAAGATTTTCCATTCATTGTTTGGATAGAGAAATAAGCAACCATCTAATCCTTTGGTGATTACGAAATCTTCACCTAGAATTTCACGAAATTTAGAAGGGATAATCAATCTACCCTTCGCATCGATACTATGATTAAATTCTCCTGTCAACAATGTACTCACCTACTTTCGAAAAATGAGGTCTGCCACTACACTTTTACCCCATTTTCTACCACTTTGCACCACTTTCTACCACCTGAAACCATTGTAAACTAGTTTTATATGTATTTCAAGGACTAATTTTAGAAATTTCACGTTTTTCTGGTGCATCACATGGCATAATCCTTCTGAGAAACTTTTCGATGCACAAAAAAAGAACCTCTTTTCAGAGATTCTTTCCATTTCATTCCATTTTATATTATTCTTCGCCTGTTTCTTCTAATGCTTCATCCAAAGCTGTGTAATTAACTTCTACTTCACGGCGTGGTGTATTGTCTTTATAATATCCAACTGCTGAATATCCTACCCAACCAAGCACTGCTACACAAATAAGAGCTGTTACGCTGTTGCGAATAAGTTTCGCTCTTTTTTCTTTCTTCATTGTTTCTTTACGATTTGCTTTCGCTTCTTTATATTTTGCTACTTTTTCTTGACTCATATTCTAAGTGTCCTCCGTTTCTATAATACTACTATGATACCACCATCACTGGCATATGTCGAGCTAATTCCTCTCGTATCTAAAATAATAACATCTTTTACTTTGATTTTACTTAAAATCATATCTCTTACATTTTTTGCTCTTTCTAAACAATTGCAATGTGAAATCGCTAAAATTCTATTTTCTGTATCTTCTGCTTCTTCCACAATCACATCTACCATTTTCGATAAAGCTTTTTTCATTCCTCTTGCTTGACCTAATTGGCAAATAGTTCCTTCTGGTGTTGCTCCCATATATGGTTTGATATTAAGTGCAGTCGCAACCAATGCTTTCACACCAGTCAATCTTCCATTTTTTCTCAATGTTTCTAATGTTTCAAGTACAAAATAAGTATGTTTATGATTAATATAATCTTCTACTTTCTCAATTACTTCTTCAAAAGACATTCCTGCATCTTCACATTCTGCAATCTTCAACGCGATCAAAGTTTGCCCGATAGAAGCTGATTTTGAATTGAATACATGAATCTTCTTTTCACCATATTCTTCTTCGTATAAGTTTTTTCCTAAAACAGCACTGTTATATGAACCACTTAACTCTGCTGATAAAGTGACTGCATAAACGTGTTCTGCATCACATTTGTAACTTTCCATATACTTTTCAGGAGATGGACAAGAAGTCTTTGCACATTCAGGACATTCCGCTACACGACGTAAAAATTCTGCCTGATCAAATGTTTCATCATCAACAATGTGCCAATCTCCCACCTGTATTCCTAAAGACGCTGTTTCGAACAATCCGCTCTTTTTCATCTCTTCTGTTAATTCTCCACAACTATCTACAATTACTTTATAACTCATAATATCCTCCAAACCATTTTCAGCTAGTTTTCAATACTACGTACACTATACCACAATTCTAAGTAAATGAAAAGTGTCTATTCTTGAAATTCAATTCGATTGGAAACGCTCAATGCAATTCCCATTTCAATCATTAGAAATAGTACCGACGTCCCTCCATAACTTACAAATGGTAATGTGACCCCTGTTGTTGGGATAACGCCAAGTACTACACACACGTTAAAAACAACTTGCAGCGCAATATGTCCAAAAATTCCTGTTACCACAAGTGAACCATACATATCTGGTGCATTTTGAGCAATAAATATCAATCTGTATAAAAGGATTCCAAACATTGTCAAAAGAATCAATGCACCAAAAACTCCTAATTCTTCGCAAATAATCGCTAAAATCATATCATTTTGCACTTCTGGGATAATCATCTTCTGCGTGCTGTTTCCAAGCCCCTTTCCAAAAAATCCACCTGAACCAATGGCGTATAACCCTTGCATAACTTGGAACCCACCATCATCCAAATGATCTTCCGGATGAAGCCATACCAAAATACGACGAAGTCGGAAATCTTTGCTATCTACCAAAAATCGATTGATAAATAGTAATGCAATTCCTAGAAAGCTAGCTCCTACTGCCACAAATCCAACAAAAATTCCAGTTTTCGGATGGGCTACAAAAATCATAATACAAACCATTCCCATAACGATAATAGCTGTACTTAAATTATCTGTCAGCACAAATACACCTACGCCTGCTGCTAATCCCCACAAAAACACTTTTCCTACTTCTTTCCATTTTTTCATCTTTTTACTTATCTTGCAAAGTAGTAACGGAATAAATAGAATAACTGCTACTTTTGTCACCTCTGCAGGCTGCATCTGCATCCCTAACCCTGGTATGCGAATCCAACGTCTTGCTCCATACGCTTCAATCCCAATCCCTGGAACCCATACGAGTGCCATTAGGACAAAAGATACCGCATATGCCAGTTTTGATAATTTTGCAAATCTATGATAATCCATCTTCGCTACAATTAACATCACCACAATGCTGCCTGCACTGATGATTGCTTGTCTTTTAAAAAAATACATGCTGTTTCCATTGAATTTGATTGTCGCGCTATAAGAACTTGTACTATATAACATAATCAATCCATAGCATACTAAAAAGATAACAATCGTTAATAAGCTATAGTCAAAATATCTAACTGCATTTACTTGCTTCTTGCTCTGTGTTTTCATTTATTCACTCCCCAGTTTAACACATTTTCTAATGTTCATTATAACGATTGCATTGTATAAAATCTACCCTTTGCATCAATTCTCGTTCAGATTGTACATCACTTGGATATGGATAAGTCTTTGCTGTTTTATCAAAAAGTATCTGCAATTGTTTTGCTTTTTCCATATTTTTCTCTGCTAATACTGCATATGTATATTCTGTTCGGATAACAGATGGAAATCGTTTCATAGACTTCATGAATTTTTTCTGTTCCTGTGTGAACATGTTAGCAAGAATCTCTGAACGATTTTCCCCAATCATTTCACAATACATCCGATCACATACCAGCAAACTTCGATGCAATCCAACCACCCCATTTTGCGTTTCCAAAAGCCTTTTCATCAATCGATCTGCTTCTTGAAATTGATTTTGATCCAGCAAACGATTACATACAAAAACTGCTTGTGTTGCCACCATACTATTTTTCATTTCATGTTGCTCTGGAAATACAAACCAATCGTCTGGCATATCTTTCAGGCGAATCCCTTTTGTCAGCTGCTCATTCACCTTAAGTTGAATCCAAAAAGCTTTCATCGCCGCATGATTTTTTCCAAGCGACACTGCATTTTTTCCATCATTGTCAATCATACCAACAGTAAGTGGTACACCATTTGTAACAGCAATCAACATACCGCCTGCTGCAACAGCCAGCAATAATGCACTCCCTATATTTCCTTTTGGAATCAAAATATATACTATAAAAACTAGGACACTTACGATTACATTCATAATACATCCGCCTAGATTATAAAGAAACACTGGAATCTTATCCTGTTTCATTTCTGGCGGAACCATCAAGCACTGTCCTCCTGTGCCCGCTATTGTAAGTTTGCGAAACACAAGTTTTCCATTTTCTTTCAACCACATCATGTTTCCTATACGAAAGGATGAAAAACGATAACCTGACAATAGTCCAAATACAAGATGACCTGCTTCGTGAATGATTAGTTGGGCATAAATACCAACACATATTGCCAATATATCAACTACAAGTGATACCATATATTTCATTCCCATTTCTTCTTTTACACCACTTTTTGCCGAAATCATTCCCATGGCAAATCCTGCTATCGCACCTGCCAAAAGCATGCATCCCATTCCTATCCATTTTTTACGATTTTCATTTGCTTTTGAAAATGGTTTTGTATCTTCTCTTTTATTTTCCATAATTCTGCTCTCCCATTTTTCAATTTTAAAATTATTGTAAGTTAGTGGGAGAAAATAGTCAAATGAAGTTTGCATTGTATAAAGAAGAAGCACATCAACCTGTGATATGCTCCATCTATACCTTATTCTATTTGCATCCACAATTATCTTTTTTATCAAATGCCGGGTTAAACGCATAGAAGTTTTTACTGTCTAAGTTTTCTTGCACAATTCTTAAGCTTTCACCAAATCTTTGATAATGTACAATTTCCCTTGCACGTAAAAAGCGAATCGGATCAGCAACTTCAGGGTCTTTTACAAGACGTAAAATATTGTCATAAGTAGTTCTGGCTTTTTGTTCTGCTGCCATATCTTCGTGTAAATCTGTAATTGGATCTCCTTTGGATTGGAAATAGGTTGCTGTCCAAGGAACACCGCCAGCAGATTGTGGCCAAAGAGCTAATGTATGGTCAACATAATATTTTTCAAATCCATATTTTTCAATTTCTTCTGGAGAAAGACCTTTGGTGAGTTGATAAATGATTGCACTGATAATTTCCATGTGTGCAAGTTCTTCTGTGCCGATATCTGTTAATGTTCCTGTAACTTCTTTATAAGGCATTGTATATCTTTGTGATAGATAGCGCATCGATGCGGCTAATTCTCCATCCGGTCCACCGAATTGACTCATGATAACCTGTGCCATTTTTGGATTTGTTTGACTGATTTTTACAGGATATTGTAGACGTTTTTCATACAACCACATATACTAGCACCCTCCTTCCTGCCAAGGCCATGGTTCTTGTATCCAATTCCATCTTTCGGTGCATGATTCTACTGCGGTATCAATTGTAAGTGGTCCGTAAAATCTTGCATATTCGCGAAGTGCTTGGTTTCTCATTTTGCTGTACTCTCTAAAGCAAGCCAATGCATTGCAATCATTTGGATGTGTATCTAAGAATAGCTTGATATCATCCACTGCAAAACTTACGACATTGATTCGATGCATTAAATCTTTTCGACAAGGTTTATTACTCATTATCTTACACCTCCTCTTCCCAAGAAAGGTAAGTTCAATTCTTTAAAAATAGTACCTACACAAAAACCTTTTTCTGCATCATAGAGTTCTCTCCATGTTTGCCATGGAACATACGCCATAGCAAGAGGCATATCTTCGATTGGATCTTGTGGACATGATGGTACCACTATCTGTGGTTGTGCCTGACGATAGTTTCCGCAAGAGGTTTGAGCATTTCTATAATTTGCCATGTCTGTTTCCTTATTTTTCTTTTATTACATAATATGTTAAATTTCCAAAAGAGCCACCACAAAATTAAAATTGGGACATAGCACCTTGCTACGTCCCAATTTTACCTCTTATTCAACGATTCCTTCGAATCCTAAATCATCTAATGCTTCTAACGCTGTTTTAACACAGTGTTCACATCCGTTAATTGTCACTGTTTTATCTGCTAAAGAAATTTCGAAATCCAATCCTTCTTCATTTAATAAATTTGTGATTCTTGATACACATTTTTCGCAATGCATATCTTCAACTTTGATTACTGTCATATTATCTCCTCCACCTATTTCATTAATTTTTTTATTGTATCACAAAGTTCTTCTACAACCTCTTCATTTCCTGACTGAATGTCTTTCACTACACAGGAACGAATGTGGTTTGCTAAGAGCTCTTTGTTAAAACTATTGAGTGCTGCCTGCACAGCAGATACTTGATTTAGAATATCCACGCAATAACGTTCTTCCTCAATCATATTTTTGATTCCTCGCACTTGCCCTTCAATCCGATTCAAACGCGTTACTAATTTTTTTCGTTCCTCTTCTGAACGATGTTTCATTTTTTCCATAACACTACTCCTAGTCTAAGTTTGTCTTTCGCAAACGTAGTGCATTTGACACAACGCAAACAGAGCTAAGTGACATTGCAAATCCACCAATGATCGGACTTAACAATCCACATGCTGCTAATGGTAAGCCACATGCATTATAGAAAAATGCCCAGAATAAATTCTGTTTAATGTTTCGAATCGTTGCTTTTCCTAATCGGATTGTCTTGTATACATCGTGTAAGTCGGATTTCATTAACACCACATCGCTAGAGTCCAATGCAATATCACTTCCACTACCGATGGCAACACCTACATTTGCTTGCACAAGTGCTGGTGCATCATTAATACCATCTCCAACCATCATAACACATTTTCCTTCTTTTTGCAGTGCTTCCACAATCGATGACTTTTCATTTGGCAGAACTTCTGCAATTACTTTATCTACACCTGCTCTTTGACCAATGTACTCTGCAGTCAATTTATTATCACCTGTGAGCATGTGTACCTCAATTCCCATTTCTTTTATTTTTCGAATCGCATCTGCACTTGTGTCTTTCATTGTATCTGCTACACAAATCATACCGATTGCACACCCATCTATTCCTACAAACATCGGTGTTTGACCTTTATTTGCGGCTGCTTTTGCTTCTTCTTCATAGCGTGAAATATCAATCTGTTTCGCTTCACACAATTTACGATTTCCAATGTAATAGAGCTTTTCATTTAATACTGCTTCAATTCCTTGTCCTGTAACACTTTGAAATTCAGAAACAGTGTCTAACATCATCTCTTTTTCTTTTGCATAAGTCACGATTGCCTGACCTAATGGATGCTCCGAAACTTGCTCACAAGATGCGGCAATCTGTAGTAGTTCGTCCGCTTTCATACCATGGCTAACGATGTTTGTCACTGCTGGCTTTCCTTCTGTAATCGTTCCTGTCTTGTCCAAAACAACCGTATCAATTTTGTGACTTACTTCTAATGCTTCTCCACTTTTAATCAAAATACCATGACTGGCTCCAAGCCCTGTTCCTACCATGATTGCTGTTGGAGTTGCAAGTCCTAATGAACATGGACATGCAATTACCATTACCGATACAAATACCGTTAGAACAAATGTTAATTCTTGTCCAAGCAACGCCCAAATAATTGCTGCTATGATTGCAATTGCCATAACTGTTGGAACAAAATATCCTGCTACAATGTCTGCAATCTTTGAAATTGGAGCTTTTTTCCCTTGCGCTTCCTCCATCAATTTCACAATCTTTGCAAGTGTTGTTTCTGATCCTACACGGGTTACTTCTACTTGAATTGCACCATGATAGTTCATGCTGCCACCAATCACTTCGTCTCCCACTTCTTTTTCCACAGGAATGCTTTCCCCTGTAAGCATAGCCTCATCTACACTTGTAAATCCTTCTACTACAATTCCGTCCAGCGGTACTCTGCTTCCTGGCTTAATTAGCATTCTTTCCCCTTTTGCAATCTGCTTTACGGGAACTTCTCGCTGTTCTCCATTACGAATAACAATTGCTGTATCTGGCGCTAATTCCATTAATTTTCTTATTGCTTCGGATGTCTTTCCTTTGCTGCGGCCTTCTAAGTATTTTCCTACCATTACAAGTGTTACAACAACTGCCGCTGATTCATAATAAAGTTGATGTGCATTGTGTGGATTGCTTGGAATTCCAATTGTCATTATCAAACTATATAAAAAAGCACTTCCTGTTCCTAATGCAACAAGAGAATCCATGTTTGGATGTCCCTTAAATAGACTTTTGAATCCAACAAGATAAAACTTTCTGCCATTCCACAAAATAACAACAGTCAATACCAACTGCACAAGCGCAAAGCTCATTGGATGAGTATGCATATCCATAAATGAAGGTGTTGGCAATGTTATTGGCAGCATATGCCCCATACAAATATATAAAAGTGGCAATGCTAAAATAATATTTGTAATCAAGCGTCGCTTTGTTTTCTGCACTTCTCCATCATCACTTACTTGCATTTCTTCCTCGACATGAGGTTCTGCTCCAAAACCAGCTCGATCAATCTTGCGAATAATTTGTTCCGGTCCGATTTTGGTTTCATCATAGGTGATGGTTAAAATAGCTGTCGTTAAGTTGACATTGCTTTCTGACACTCCATCCATCTTTCTTGTGACTCGCTCCACAGCACTACTACATGCTGCACAGGTCATTCCTCGTATATTGTATTTTTCTGTGATCATATCAATTCCGCCTTTCTTATACCCCGTGGGGGTATATCGGTATACTATCATATTTATACAAAAAATGGAAGAGACAATCTCTTCCATTTTCCATATAACCTATTGTTTTCCTAATGTGATTTCAATTTCTTTTTCCACATATCCATTTTCTGATGGTAATTCCACAGTCAGTGTAACTGTTTCACCTGCTCTAAAATAAGTCAATTGTTCTTGCAATTCTTCCATCGTATCTACGTCTGTTCCGTCGATTTCTGTAATGATGCCTCCTTTTACCATACCAGCTTTTTCTGCTGCACTACCTTGGATAACTTCTGAAACATGAACACCTTCTGGCATAGAATACATTTCCGATGTTGTTTCATCTACTGTCACACCACGAATACCAATCACACCACGTTCTCCTTCTGCTACTTTAGAACGTGTCACCTTATTCATAAGTTCATTTAAAATATCTGTTACATCTGAAATCGGAATTGCATATCCCATTCCTTCTACGGCATCTGCACTAACTTTGATAGTATTGATTCCAATCACTTCGCCTGCTGCATTTAGTAATGCTCCACCACTATTTCCTGGATTAATTGCTGCATCTGTTTGAATCAATTCACCTTCATAATCTTCAATCTGACGTTCTGTAGCACTTACAATCCCTGTTGTTACTGATTGACCATATCCTAATGCATTTCCAATAGCAATCGTTGGTTCACCTACACGAAGTTCATCTGAATCGCCAAGTGTTGCGACTTTAATTTTTTCCATTGTAGATTCTTTGATGCTTGATAATGGTACTGCAATAATTGCTAAATCCATATCTGCATCTGTTCCTTTGATTTGTGCTTCCACTGTCTCTTCATCAATAAAACTTACAGTTAATGTTTGACTTCCCTCTACTACATGATTATTTGTTACAAGAAGAAGTTCTGAATCGTTTTGTCCAATAATAATACCAGACCCTGAACTTTCACTTTCGTACTGTGTCACGCCTCCAAAGAAATAATTTTTTACTTCTTGAATGGACATGTTTGTAATAGAGACAACCGATGGCATAACACCTTCTGCCACATCTGCCACATCTGATAGTACTGTTGTTCCCGTTGTTGTTTTTACTTCTGTTGTTTCTACTTTTGTCACGTTATGTGTATTCAATCCTAAAATAGCTGTTGATGCGACATTTACACCTACAAAGATTCCGCCAGACACAAGTCCGAACACAATCGCCATTGCAATACATGTCAACCATTTGTGTCCATTTTTCTTTTTTGGAGGTTCTGGACTTTGTGGTTCTTCATAATGGTAATCAGAAAAATTATCTGTTTCCTTTTGGTCTTGTTCTGTATGATAGTTCCCATATTGATATGGTTCATAATTATTATCGTTCATAATCTAGTCTCCTTTTCTTTGATTTGTTCACAGTTTACCAACTATTTGTGAAAAATATGTGTTTAGAAAGTGAAAAAACAAAAAAGAGAATCTCGCCTAACGAGACTCTCTTACTCTTAATCATCTAAATCAATAAAATCCATTTCAAAATCATCAAAAAGACTTTCTTCATATTCATCTTCTTTTGATTCTTCTTTTACTTCTTCTACTGGAGCTGTAGTTGTTTGAGCTTTCACTTCTTCTACTGGAATTACAAGTGTTTTTTCTACTGCTTCCTCTACTGGAGCTTTTGCTTCCATTTCCTCTACGAAAAATTCTACTTCAACTTCGTTGTCATCATCTTCTAATGTAACTTCCATGTCATCATCATAATCGTAGCTTACTTCTTCTACTTCTGGCTCTGCTTTTTTTACTGGTTTTGATCCTGCTACTTTCACATATCTTTCAGCTTCTTCATCCCAATCAATACCATACTCATCATAAATTTCATCTAATTCTGCATTACGATTGTATAGCTTCACACCTAACACAAGTGCGAGAAGGAGTAATAATACGACTACTGCCACTGTTCCAAGAAGTACATATTTCATTTCATTCTGCATCATTTCTTTCAAAGTCGCAACGATAGATGTATTTTTTTCTGTTGTTGTATCTACATCTTCTACAAATCTTTGATAAGTTGCTTCTTGTGCATCATATTTGTATAATGACTTTTCTCCATTTCCGTTTTCAGCATATAATAAATAGATATTACTATTTTCTACATCTTGCCATGCTGGGAAATCTGTACCATCTACAGTCACAATTGTTTCTGCAAATTGTTCTGATACAAACACATCACTTACATCTGAAATCAATGTAATTGTAGTCACATCAGAAATCGCAATCTGTACAATAGGACCTTCTGGTTGAGTTTCTACATCATCTGATGGTTCTTCTACATCAGTTACTGGTGTTGTTCCTTGTTCAATTGTAATAGTTGATGAACCAGGTGTACATGTTATATTTGCACCTTCATTTTCAAAAACTTGGCTTGAAGTAACCTCAATCTTTGTTGTTCCTTCTTTTAATACATCAAATTGCATTAAGAATTCGACACGTTTTCCTTCACCCATAACGCCTTGTCTTTTGTAAACTAATGTACCTTTTGAAGTTTCTGTAACATTATCGCCACTTTTAAAACGAAGCATCTCTGTGTCATATTTCATCTGCACTTCAGCATTCCCAACTTTTACACTATCTGAAGTTGCTTGAACTACCCCTTTTACTTCTACTACTTCACCTGTTGCTGTCTTTGGATCTGTAAACATAATTTTTCCATCCGCAGCAAATACAGATGCTGAAAAACATGGCATAACTAAGCAGAACGCTAACAATGCAACTGCTAATTTTCTCATCATTTTCATTCTATGTATCCCCTTTTCTTTTTTTCAAATCTCTTTAATCATTCTACATGATTTCACAAACCTTGTCCATACTTTTCCTACTCGGAACTGTCACTTCCAGTATTTGTATCTTCATAATCAGCTCTCGTATATCCAGATGCATCTTCAATTTCTAATGCAATTTCCTTCACCTTATTAGAAACTGTATATTGGTCCTCAGGATATAAAAATGTATGAAGTTCTTCTACATTTTCGATTACACCAAGAGGCACAACTACACTTCCTAACCCTTCTACATGTCCATCAATATGTTCGAATGCAAATCCACTCGTTTCACCTAATTGGTATTGTGTAAAATTCGTAGCTAATGCAAGCACATCTGTTAATGATAAACTTGTAGAAACTCTTGGAAATACTGTATCAATCAACTCATTTAACGTAGATAGATTCATTTTTTTGCTTTCTCAACAACTTTCGAAATTACAAGTCGTTGTCTTTCTGTTCTAGCATAATCTCCACCTACATTTTTACGAATACGTGCATAAGTAAGTGCTTGTACGCCATCTAACTTCTGATATCCACCTTTTATATGAATTGCTTCTTTTCCTACTACTGCACCAGTGCCATCAATATGATTGTTGACTTCCGCTGCTTCCGCATCTGACACATCTATCTCGATACCGCCTAACGCATCCACCACATCAACCACAACTACAAAATCTACTGTCACATAATCTTGAATATCTAAATCAAAATTCAAATTTAGCATATTAATTGCATCCTTGGCGCCACCAGCAAAGTATGCACTATTGGCTTTTTTTAGTTTTCCATCGACTTGCATTGTTAGAAGGTCTCGATAGACAGAAACTAGTTTTACTTCTTTTGTTTCATTATGAATCGATGCAATAATGATTGTATCTGCGTGGGTACCAGCTCCCAGAACACCTTCTCTTGAATCTCCCCCAAATAATACAATAGATTGATATCCTTCCTGTTCTGCACCTTCATTAACCTGAATATCACCTTTATCAAAAAATTCCTTTTGAATCTTCGTCCAATTTTGCATTAAGTATCCGATTCCTAACAAAATACATAATGTAAATATGGATCCGAGTAATGCAAAAGCTCTTCTACGTCGCATTACTTTTCGTTTCTTTCGCGCGTGCTCCGCTTTTACCTCTTTCAATTTTTTTCTTCTTTTCATTATACTTCCCCTTTTTGATTCAAATAAAGTCGGAGAATACACTCCGACTTTTATGATCTATTTACTCTGTATCAGCACCTGTATCTGGTGTTGGTTCTGATGGAGTCGTTGGCTCCGATGGAGTTGTTGGCTCCGATGGAGTTGTTGGCTCTGATGGAGTTGTTGGCTCTGATGGAGTCGTTGGCTCTGACGGAGTTGTTGGCTCTGACGGAGTCGTTGGCTCCGATGGAGTCGTTGGCTCTGACGGAGTCGTTGGCCCTGATGGAGTCGTTGGTTCCGATGGAGTTG
>CAZINB010000001.1:98115-103953 GCA_964540565.1 uncultured Faecalimonas sp. | reverse complement strand
GTTGGCTCTGACGGAGTCGTTGGCCCTGATGGAGTCGTTGGTTCCGATGGAGTTGTTGGCTCCGATGGAGTTGTTGGCTCTTTATCATCATCATCTACCTGACTGCTATTATCTATCCATGTTGTATTTGGATCTGCTTGTCGATCACCTACCAATGATTTAATACTTGCACTAATCTTATTTACTCTAGAAGATACTGTATAATCTGTACTGCCAAATAAAAACTCATGTAATTTCATTACATTGGATGATAATGTAATTGGAAATACAGAACTTCCGCGTCCCGAAATTGTTCCTGTTCCTTTATCAAATGGAAAACCAGCATTTTCTCCAAAGCTATAATTCGCAAAATCTGCTGCATATCCTAAAATCTCAGTCATAGTAAAGTTTGTCGAAATTCTTGGGAATACCTCATCAATAATTTTATTAATGGTTCCAAGACCTGCCTTCATCGCTTTCTTTGCCGCTAATTGAATTACCAATCGTTGTCTCTCTGCTCTGGCAAAATCATCTCCTACACCTTTACGAATACGTGCATAAGTTGTTGCTTGTGCACCATCTAATGTTTGTAAACCTGCTTTTGTTAAATAGTTGGCTGGTTTTCCTGCTGCAAGAGCAGTTCCTTCTAAGTGTCTATTTAATTCTTTTCTTTCTGCTTCTGATACATCAATTTCTAAACCACCAAGAATATCAATTACATCTACAACAACACTAAAATCTACTGTCACATATTTTTCAATGTTCAAATCTAAGTTCGTATTCAACATATTGATTGCCTGTGTTGGTCCACCTAATGCATAAGCTGAATTGCACTTACGAATCGAACCGTTTTTTACATCCAGTAAAGTATCTCTATATACCGATACCATTTTTATCTCTTTTGTTTCATTGTTTAAACTTGCAATAATAATAGAGTCCGTATTAAGATTACGTTCTACCTCACCTTCTCGAGAATCACCGCCAAACAAAACAAAGTTCGTGTAACCAACACCTACATTATTTTTTACTTCTTGATTGATTTCGATATCTGTTTTATCAATTTTTTCTGTTTTAATCTTCGAAAACTTGGATACTACATAGCCAACTAACGACAATGCCAACACCAAAATAACCGCTACGATTATCAAAGCAATTTTTTTCTTCTTGCTTAATTTCTTAAACCAGTTTACAAAACGATTTGCTCTTTTTTTGCCACGTCTACCTCTTCTTCTGTTCTTCATTTATACATACCTCATTTAAAATTATATCCAATTTTGCCTATATAGAATACACCTTATAGTATTTTTTTTCAACTTTATTTCACAAGAATCTCCTTATAATTTTATTAAATCAAGTTATTTCAAAAAAATATAAGCTCGCTTGCAAATTTCTTTGCATACGAGCTTATATTCTAATCTTCCTTCATATATTTTTTTGCATCTTTCATAAAGCTTGCTACAATCAATACGATTACTGCTGCAATCGGAAACGCAGCAATAATACTTACAGACTGTAAATTGCTCATAGAACTTTCTGAAAATACAAGTGCGATTGGTAGTAAAATTAATAATACACACCACATGAATTGAACCAAACGATGTGGCGTTTCATTCTCTCCTAATTTATGATAGCTGTAACATGACGCAATCAATGCAATAGAATCAAACGAAGTCGCATAGAAAACTACCATTGTAATCAGCACTAATGCTAACACGAAAGGTGCCAGTGGTAATGTACGAATAATTTCAATAATAACAGTATATAAATCTCCAGTTTCTTGATATAATCCTACGAAATCAGCCACTCCTGCCATTTGTTTTCCTAACGAATAATTTCCTAAGATAATAAAGCTTACCACCGTTGACCCCACGCCAAATACATAACCGCCAAAAATTGTCTGACGCACAGTTCTACCTTGAGAAATATTTCCAATGAAAAATGGAGTTGCCACACACCATACCATCCAGTATGCCCAATAATAAATTGTCCAATTTTGTGGAAATGATGTTGTTCTTTGTGGATCTGTATATGTTGCTAGTTCGAAGAAATTTTGTACCATTCTGCCAATTGATGTAATTCCTGTTTCGATAATATATTGTGTTTCTCCGCCGAACAACAATACAAATGCTAATAACCCAAAGAAGAGATAGATACATGATTTTGCAAGAAAACTAATTCCTTTAAATCCATGTAATAAGGAGTATGTATATACAACGCATGTAATAACTAAAATAATAATCGTTAATACAGTTCTACTTATTTCCACATGGAACAACTCATTTACAATGCTCGCCATAAGTGGTGTAGCCAAACTAAATGTTGTTGCTGTACCTGCTATTAATGCAAAAACTGCCAATAAATCAATAACTCTGCCTAGAATACCATCGGTATGTTTTCCAAGAATCGGACGACATGCCTCTGAATATTTTTGTCTGTCACGTTTTCTAACATGCAACATAAATCCAAATGCAACTGCAAGTACAAGGTAAAATCCCCAAGGAATTAAACTCCAATGAAAAATCGGATATACACTTGCCCAGTCTTGAATACTGCCCATCTCTGTGATATGAGGATCATTTGCATATAAAATCCATTCTGAAAAAGAATAGAATAAAATATCTGCAGCTAACCCTGCTGTAAACATCATAGACCCCCATGCAAAAAATGAATATTTAGGTTTTTCATTCTTTTTCCCAAGTACGATATTTCCATATTTCGAACATGCTATGTAAATAGAAACTAAAAATACACCTAGCCCAATGACTAAATAATACACACCAAATGTATCTCCTAAAACAAATCGGATTTGGCTAATAATGATATTCGATTGTTCTGGTGCTAAAAAAAACACAAGACATAATGCCACAATGATTGTCAATGGTAACAATGTAATCATCCAATCGATTTTCTTATTTTCCATTTTTCCCCTCTCCTTCCATATAGCTTTGATAGCTAGCATCTAATTCAATTAATTCCTCTAAATTATCTACTTCAACAATATCACCATACTGCATCTGTCTGATTCCAAGTTCATATTCCTTCGGATAACAGAACATCGCTACATCATCCCAATAGATTTGTCGATTTTTCTTTTCTTCAAACTCTACTTCTAAGTGATGTTTTAATTTTTTTCCATCTTCTGCACTCCAACGTGAGATACTGAATAATTGCCATCCTTTTGTCCCACCATTTCTGCTGCATGATGTTACTATTCCATTTTCTACTGTCATTAGCCATTCATCTGTTTCTTGCTCTGTCCATACAGCATTGTATCCAGAACGTTCAAATTTCGGTGATAAAATTTTCGTATTGTATATGATTTGATCACCATCCAAAATAATTGCTTCCTCTATGTAATCTCTAGCTACATAAAGTGATGAAATATTATTGCATGTGTCATAATATGGATTTTCGATAATTTTCACTCCATCATATTCTTTTTCCAAACACTGAAACTGTTCTTTCAAATAACCTACAACAATATAAATTTCTTTAATTCCATTTTCATGCAAACCACGGATTACCGTATCAATCATTCTCTCTCCATTTACTTTCACCATTGGTTTTGGTGTTTCTAATGTAACTGGGCGCATTCTGCTTCCTGTCCCAGCGGCCATGATGATAGCTCTTTTTACTTGATGCATGATTCCATTTCCTCCAATTTTTCTTGCACTAATTTATAATAATCTTTTGCATATCGATATTGACGCAACGAATATTCGCCAAACTCCACTCCTAAATTTCGCTTATATTCACACCAGTTACTCCAAAGAAGTCCACATGCTGCAATATAACAATAAATCTTAATTCGTATCTCCTTACTGCATCCTTCCGTAAAGTAACAATCAATCAGTTGTTCTACTTGTTCACGGTTATACATTGCATAAATACAAAACATCGCAACATCTACATGTGGATCTTGCATTCCCGCATACTCCCAATCAATCAGGCGGATTTCATCACCTACTATTAAAAAGTTGTCAGGAACTGCATCAATATGTGTCAATACTTTCTTATCTACATATTTATCAATATACGCTTTCAACGAAAAAATTCGTTCTTTTGTTTTCGCATAATCCTTGAATACAGAAGGTTTTCCATTCCAAAGTGATTCATAAAATTCAATTTGCTTAAAAATATTAAATTCATGATCTACTACAAATTCCTTCTCATGAAATCTTCGCAAAACAGCCATGCAATTTTTTAAATCTGACAAGTCTAACGGATTACATGTTCTTGCACCTTCCAAGTATTCCGTTAATTTAAATCCGTTTTCTGGATTCAAATATACGATATTATCACAAATCTTATCATTCATAATCTGCTGATATACAGCCGCTTCGTCTTTACGATTAATTAGCTGCTCCGTTCCCTCGCCTGGAATTCGCATGATATATTTTTTATCTCGGCATCTGCACAAGAAAGAACGATTCGTCATTCCCTTCTTCAACACCTGAATGTCTACTATTTCGCTTTCCTCTACATTTAATGCTTTTGCAATGATTGAAATAGCATCTGTTTTTAATTGATTTGATTTACTATCCAATTCACGAAGTTGCTCATAGGTATTGATTTCTACAACATCTGTTTCTTCTACTTCTTTTGCTGTCACAAGCATTTTATCGTCTTTATATAATGCAGTTTCCCAAAAATCATGATCATATCTTGTATCTTGACATAACTTTTTGATGTTCTCTTTCACTGTCAATGCATCTTCGCTTGTTAAATATGCAATTCCTATCATTGTGTTTCCTAAATTTTCTCCAGAAACAGCTACCAGTTCTTGCTTTCTATTCACACGTACATTACTGCTTTTATCCATCTTGCTGCTAACCATATACCATGAATATGGTTCATACTTTGAAAATGGATTCTTTGCAGACCAAATATCACATGGAACGATATAAGTATCCGATAATTCATCTGCTACAAGCTTAACGGAATGTAGGTTATTTTTTGATGCATATACCGGATTTACTACTAATTCAACATGATATTCATCTATTAAATATTCATACTGCTCTTTCATAAAACCAGTTACTACTTTAATATTAGTCACACCTACTTCATGAAGCTGCTTGATCAATCGCTCAATCAGAGGTTCTCCATTTACTTCTAACAACCCTTTTGTTGTTTCTGTATTAATTGGAACCATACGCATTCCAAATCCTGCTGCCAAAATAATTGCACTTTTTGGAACTTTTCCTTGAAAAAGTTCCATTGCTTTTTCTGTCGGTTTTCCTTCTCGGTCTATATATGCCTCTTCACTTAGTTTCTTCATACATTTATTTACAATTCCCAAAGAATGTCCTGTTTGTTCTGCCAGCTCTCGTTGATTTACATATGGTCGCTCAAACAATGCATTCATAATATCAAATTCTTGTTTGTTCATGTACTTTCTCCTTTTCACTTTTATGAACATTGTTATCTTAACTCTATTTATTAGATTTGTCAATACACACAAAAACAGAGCTTGGCGCACTGCCAAGCTCTGCTCATCCTATATGATTATTTAATCCATTCTCCCATACTGTTAAACCAATATGTTTTTCCACCTATTTTATGTTCACCAGTATATAAGACTCCTGAAGTTCCTGCATAATACCATATGCCGTCCATTTGTATCCAACCTTTTTTGTATAAATAGCCATTTTCATCATACATATAGTTTTTATAATTCATCTGATACTGTGGTCCAGTCATAAAACGTCCTTCCATATCAAAATAAAATCCTGCATAATCCCCTTTTACTGGCTTACCATCTTTTATATAATACCATTCCGTCTTACCATATGCTTTTACAGACATCCAACCTTCTTTTAGTTTTTGACGTACTCCATTGCTATCAAAAAACATATA
>CAZINB010000001.1:0-98015 GCA_964540565.1 uncultured Faecalimonas sp. | reverse complement strand
TCTGTTGTATCTACTAAACCATTTTCGTCTATCCATACATTTCCGTCATCGTCATACAATACTGAACGAGTAATTAGAGAGCCATCTCCATTAAAATAGTATTTTTTCCCACCAATGATTTTTTCTTCTTCTGTATTTAAAGTTCCATCTGCATTGATATAATACCATTCATCATACACTTGATTCCAACCAGGTTTATCTTGGATAGCACCAGAAGAATCGGTAATATAAAGTGTAATCTCATAAGTTTCGTTATCCCATAGCCAAATTATCCCTGTTTGCATTTGTGCTTCATAGTCAAAATAATATTTTTTATTTCCTATCTTATAGAAACCACCATGTGCAGCATTGCCATTCTTATCGACATAATACCATTTTCCATTCATGGAATACCACTTGCTAGTAAACTGTATTGCACCATTATGATCAGCAAAGAACCAACCGTATTCGTATGTATCTGGATGATATCCCCAAAATGCACCTGTCTGCAAGATACCATCCCAATCTAGATAATAGTATGTACCATTTATGTTGATAACTTCATCATATACAGGTTCACCTTTTCTAAAGTAAGACCATTTTTTTGTTTCCTTTGAATAGTACCATCCGTTTTTCACATTCAGAATCACTTTTCCGCTTTCTTCTGCAAAATAGTACTTTCCTTCTTCTTCAACCCAGAAAACACCTGTTGCCATTCTTCCTTGATTGTCAAAATAATATGTTGTTCCATAATGCACATAAAATTGATCGTAAATTACTTTTCCATCAACAAACAAATACCAATAGTCTCCGCTTTGCACCCATTCGCTTTTACCTGACATATCTACCACAGTAAGCACACCATTTGCATCTGCTTGATATGTAACTCCCTCTACAACAACCATTGTATTAGTACATAAATTTCCATACTCGTCAAAGTAATATAGCTTTCCATCTTCTTCTAGTAGCTTTGATTCATAACAAATATAATTTTCACCATAATAAGAGGATCCATCCATATTCCATCCCTTGAACAAATATCCTTCTTCATCTATATAAATATAACCAGAAAGATACTCCTCTTGTTCACCATCTGTGATTATGATATTAATCCACTCTATTCCGTTTTCGTTAACCCAAACTCCATTCTCATCAAAATAGTACCCATGTGTTATTCCATCGCAATCTTCGATTTCTGCAATAGTCGACTTCAACGATTCTCCATTTTGATAATAATAGTAATTTCCTTCTTCGTCTTGATGCCATCCTTCTTACAATTCAGAATTTTGAACATCCTCTTTCTCAGTTGGTAATACATTCGACTCTTCTTGAGATTCTATGCTCTCTTGCATTGTTTGGTCTGACACATCTTCTTTTGCCATTACAGGCATTGCAAAACAAACACTTGTTGCCACAGCGCACAAAAGCGTCAAAAATTGTTTTCGTTTCATAGACCTCTCTCCTTCCTTTTTCAGATAATTCCATCTAATCACCTAAAATTATTTTACATCAAGGAGTTGTTCTTTTCAATGCTCTAGAACCTTTATTTACTTCATAGCATATATCATGTCTGCTATTTGGAATCCATATTCTTCTTCATCAGTCCATCCAAATCCTTGTGGATTTTCCTTCTGTCCAAGCCATTCCACATAAGTAACAGTTCCCTTCTTTACCTGTCCAAAGCTAGGGTCTATGCAAGGATTCGCTAATTTCTTTTCTGTAATATTGGAATCTGCACATGCCTTAAGATGTTGAATTTGTGCTCTGATTCCCATACGAACTCCATTTGACTCATATGTAGAAAAATCAGCTGTCCCTGTCTGATCTGCTGTTTTTATTCCTGCAAAGTTGAATTGTTCTGCACATACTTCACCATCAAAACACAGCCAATTTGTTTCCTTCATTGCTTGTGCAAAAGCAACTTCCACTGCAATTCCTTCTGCTGTCGCTTCTTCATAGTAAATTTGACAGAATGTTTCAATGTCTGGTGCTCCACCTTTTATCAATGTTTCTGCTGGATATGTTGCACCATTTTCCTGATAAAATTTTATCATCTGTTCTACGCTTACTGCTGATTTTCCAAGAAGTTTATATGTTCCTTCTCTACGATTTTTTGGAATCCATGCTCCTGAATCCTCCAAGTAATACCATCTTCCATCATATAGCCAACCCGTTTGCATGATTCCTTCACTATCCATGTAATACCAAAAGTTCCTAATATACTTCCAACCGGTTACTTTTTTCCCATCAGCTTCATAGTAACTCCATGTATCATTTTGATATTCCCAACCTTTTGCGTGTAATTCACCTGTCAACTCGTCCAAATAATATACTTTCTTATCTATCACACGTTTTCCATTTAATAAATAACAATTTTGATCAAAGTAGTATTTTTTATCATCTATCGTTTGCCAGCCTGTCACTGCTGCTCCTGAACTTTTCAAGTAAAACTTAAAACCATATAATTCTAGCCAACCTGTTTGCATGATTCCTTCACTATCCATGTAATACCATGCGCCTCTAATGTATTTCCAACCTGTCACTTTCTTTCCGTAGAAATCATAATAGCTCCATGTGTTTTCTTGATATACCCAGCCTTCTGGATGCAACTCACCTGTTATTTCATCCAAATAATACATATTTTTATTAATCGTTTGTTTTCCTGTTAGCAAATAACAATTCTTATCAAAATAATATTTTTTCTCATCTATCGTTTGCCAACCCGTTACAGCTGCTCCTGAACTTTGTAAATAGAACTTTGAGCCATATAACTCTAGCCAGCCTGTTTGCATGATTCCTTCTGCATCCATATAGTACCAAGTACCCTTAATATACTTCCATCCTATCTGCTTCTTGCCGTCTGTATTAAAATAGTACCAAGAACCATCTATCATTTTCCAGCCAGTATACATATTTCCATTTGATCCTAAATAATATGTATCATCCAACCAGCCTGTCACCATATATCCATTTTCATCAAAATAATATTTTTGACCTGATATCCATTTCCATTGATTTGTTACATATCCTGATTGTAGTCTATATTTCCATCCAGTTTCGTCTAATTCCCATCTTCCTTCTGAAAGATTTAAAAATTTTGCAATTCCTTTTGCATCTGCTACTCCTAATTTTTTTAGTCCCTCTTCCGTATTTAAAAAGTTCTTTACATCAGACGCATTCGATAGAAATGCATGTTCAATAATAACACCTGGAATATCATTCTTTTTCCCTGAAATCTGTACCGTATAATAATCTGCATAGGAACCATCTGGATATCGTTCATCTATAGATGTATTTTTATAATAATTTTCTCTTTTTGCTAATCCTATTTTCCCCAGTTCTTCCAGAATATCATCTGCTAATGCCTTTCCATCCTTTCCTATTTGCGGTTTCCAATTATTATTTGGATAAATAACTTCTGCACCATTTACTTTATTTGATACGGAAGCATTCAAATGCATACTGACATAAATAGTTGCTCCTTCTGATTTTGCCTTGAGCATTCTTTGTTCTATGCATTCTCCACTTTTTCCTGTATTCGAATACGGACACGCTGCATCTTCTCTCGTCATATGCACTTTGACACCATATTTATTTTCTAGTTCCTCTTTGCAATATTTTGCAATTTTCAAGGTCAAAATTTCTTCATGAATGCCATCCCTAGTTGCTCCTGCATGCTTTTTATCATGTCCAGGATCAAGAGCAATTACAATTTCTTTCACTTTCATATCTTGAGCATAGACTTCATCTATTTTCATATTTGCGAAAAATCCGATTACACAAATAAATAATAGTAGTCTTTTTATTCGCTTTTGTTTCATCTTTGATCTCCCTTCTTTCTACTCAAACTGATAGTAATCTTCGTATGCCATATGTCCTGTTTCAAACAGATCGCCCTCTTCTGTAATTTTTAGCTTTTCTTTTTGATAGGTACTCAAATAACTTTCCGCCAAATAACTAAGGATTTCTTCTTCTCCTGTTGTCCCCATACTTCTAATGTAATCTGCAAACGCTTTGTTGATATCTATAATCATGGTATCATCTTCATTCAAAGTAACCTCATTTACCTCACATTCCTTTGTAACAATACCTTCTGCTTGCAACTCTGCCATAGGGGACTGATTTTCCTTCTGTTTTGTACAGCCAGACAATATCGTAGCCATTGCCAGTAATAATATTAAACTTTTTTGCTTCATCTTTAGTTCGCCCTCCATTTTTGTTTCCTATTACATAAAAATCTCGCTTGCGATATTTTCGCACGCGAGATTCTCTCATTCACTTACATAACTCGTTTCACATATGTTAATACATTCTTTTTGTCCCATTTACAATATTCATTTACATCTGTGATATATGTATCATATTTTGTATTAAGCGCATGAATCATTTTTCCATCCCCTAAATACAATGCAACATGTCCTACACGTCCACCCTTTGCAAAAAACAATAAATCTCCAATCTTCCACTGAGATCTATCAGATACACTTATTGAAGTTCCCATGTTTGCCTGTTCTGCTGATGCTTTTGGTAGTTTCACTCCCATTTGAGCCATAAACCATTGTGTAAATCCACTGCAATCCCATCCTGTTGGTGATATGCCGCCACTTACATATGGAACACCTACATATTTTGAAACACTTTGCATTGTCTTTGAAATGTTTGAATCCCATTGTCCACCATTTTTCATGTAATGCCACTTATTCTCAATTTTCTGCCAGCCTGTCTGCATAGCTCCAGATGGTGCTAAGTAATACCAGTATTTCCCATCCAGTAACCAACCTGTCTGCATCACGCCATCCTCATCCATGAAATACCATGTTCCACCGATGCGTTTCCATCCAGTCACAAAATTCATGCTATCTTCATAGTAGTACCAATTTTCGTCAACATATTGCCAACCATATCTCAATGCTCCTGACTCTGCAAAAAAGTATTTTGTCTTTTCTATTTCCTGCTCTCCAGTAAGCATAATCGCTTCTTCATTAAAATAATATTTTGTTTTTCCAAGAGTTAGCCAACCAGTCTGTGCATCACCATTTTTGTTGAAATAGTACCACACATCGTCTAATAAATACCAGCCTTTGTCATACATCGCACCACTCTCTTGAAGATAATACATTGCATTTCCTATTTTCTGTAATCCTACCTGCATTTCTCCAGTTGTGTTCATATAATACCAATGTCCGCGTATATATTGCCATCCGGTTTTTGCCGCTCCACTTGTAGAAAAGTAATACCATACATCCCCTACTTGTTTCCAGCCTTTGTCATACATTGCACCACTCTCTTGAAGATAATACATTGCATTTCCTATTTTCTGTAACCCTACCTGCATTTCTCCAGTTGTGTTCATGTAATACCAATGTCCGCGTATATATTGCCATCCGGTTGCCAGCACACCATCTGATTTTACATAGTACCAAGTATCCTCTACGAAATTCCAACCTTTTTGCTCAAACACGATGCTCTGCACATCATTTCCATATTCCTGCGCTGATACTGTCTTTACCTGAAATGATGCAAGCAGCATCACCGCACATACAGGTAATATTTTCCATAATTTTTTCTTTTTCAAATGCATATTTTCACCTATATCTTTTATTTTCTGCACTGTTTTTTATCATAGCATAACTTATGTTCTATAACAAGTATCTTTGTATTTTGTACAAGCTCTTTTCTATGAAATAAAAAAGAGACCCGAACGTCTGTCGGGTCTTGCTCTATGGAATAATATGTTTGATAATTGGAATCTTTTGCATAATTTTTATAAGAAAACCGGATATCATAAATATCACGAATGCAAATAGCACACTCGGAACAAATCGCACTGGTGCGATACCAAAGCATTTGTCCGCTATCGTAATAAGGAAAATGTGTATTAAATAGATACCAAATGTTTGTCCACTAAAAAATGTTATTATCTTTAGCAGATATTCTGGCAACTTCTCAAATGGAATCTTTTTAAACAAAAGAAAAATTGCTGCAGAATACAAAATACATGGAACATTCATATATCCTTTAAACAATGTATTGACTTCATTGTTTCTAAAAGAAAGATACCATGTTCCAACAAAATGAACAAGAAATCCCAAAGTTCCCAATATATAGATTAACAACTGTGTTCTTCTGCTCATTTCATAATTATCAATATAATAACCGATAAACACATAGATCAGATAACTGCTGCATACATAGAACGAAAAATTACTATTATGTACAATTCTTCCCCCGCTCATGGATGCTAAAAATGGCAATAATGAATTTACAACAAAGAATACAATAATGGCATATTCAAAAATCTTTTTACGTTTTTCCTTTTCAATACTTCCAATAACAGGAATAGAAAGATATATTCCAAATATAACAAGGAAAAAGTAATATATCCCCATATATTGACAACCAATTATCGCATTTATAATATCAAGCGGATTCAGACTGACATTTTCAATCCCTCTGCAGCATATTGCAAAAATAATACTAATGACGCTCCACGCAAAAAATGGAATGACTGTTTTCTTTACACGCTTTTCAAAATATTGCTTCATGGTATAACGTTCACCAAAGTCTACCAAAGTGGCACCTGATATCATTATAAAAACAGGAACCGCAAAATAGAAAAATGATTCAACAAAGTTGGCAGCAATCCAGCCTCGTGTTTTGTTAAAGTTCCAAAAATTAGCTGTATGTAATAATACCACACTAAGACAGGAAACAACATTCAATACTGTAATATAAGTTTTTCGATTCGTCATTCTTATACTTCATCCTTTCCATCTACTTCATAGAACGTAACTTTCTTATAATCATCGCTTTCGCATCTTGGTAATTGCTATCTTTCGTAACTGCAAGTGCTAAAACATAAACAGCTACACACTCTAACACTGTCACTCCTACATATAAAATCAGTTTCAATTCAAAGGCGTAAGAAAATGGAATGAGTTTGCGATTCACAAAAGCAATCGCAACAAATAAGATGCTCATTGCAAAATATGAAAAATACTTTTTCACAACACCTTGCAATCCTTCAATCTGTTCTTTCTTTATTACATAAATTTCTGTGAATACAACAAATAGTTCAATGATTGCTGTTGAAAAAATAGCTGTTTCGGAATCTAATACATTTCCAAATGCTAATAGTAATTTCACAATTAAATTCATTCCCCCGCCAACAAAATATATGGCTGTAATTTTCTTTTCATATCCCTGAATAAATAAAATTTGATTTGCGATTACATATTCGATCATCCAAACTAACATTCTTAACGAAAAGATTGCAAATGTAGTTCCTGCATCTATATATTGCGCTCCACCATATAGGAACATGATAATATCTGATAGTACAAAGAATCCAAAGCACATCGGTATACCTAGCATAAAAAATACACTGGATGATTTGCTTACTAATGCTTTGTAACTATCAAAATCCTGTTTCCCAATATAAGCAGACAGTCTAGGAAGAGTCACAATGATAATCGAATTCATAACATTAATAAATAAATTAATGATTACTTGACTGAATGTATAATATGTTACATACACACCATCTGTTGCAAAACTCATGATCAAACGATCCAAGTTTGTATACAGCATACTGCAATTCATTAATACAAACATAATTGCCAGCGGTTTCAATATGCTTCGAATATCACTCCATGAAATACGTGAAAATATTACTTTGCTTTTTATTGAGATAAAACTCAAAAAATAGTTTAAGAATTGCAAAAACGAATAGATAAATGCATATACAAGCACATCATCTGGTTTTCTTACACAAAGTAAGATTAAGAAAACATTTAATATTCGCACTAGCAATGTTTTGTACACAATGAATTTGTAATTTTCATATGCTTCATTCATATACTCTACATTAAAAATAGCTGCTATGATTTGAAGCGACATTACGAAATAAATGGACTCATGATTATATTCTGCAAATCCGATAAGATAAGCAAGATATACAACCAATACTAAAATACTGCTTACTGCCCCTACTGAAAATAGCATTGTAAACAATTTTGATAATTTTTTTTCATCGTGCTTTAGTTTACTAATTTCTCTAATACCGTAGTTATAGATTCCAAATCCTGCAAATGGCAATAGGAACCCAACTAATGATAAACTTTGATTGTAAATACCATATAACTGTACATCTAATGTTCTAGCTAAATAAGGGCCTGTAATAATTGGAATAATTACATTAAATACATTTAGAATTACTCGCAAAACTGCATTTTGTGCAATACTACTTTGCTGCTTCTGTGCCATCATATACCCTCGCTTTGCATTTGCTTGAATCTTCTAACTCTTTATATAAACCAGATGCTTTCCAGTCGAAATTTGGAATTGGTGTCATGAAATCTTGTCCATAATAATTTGCTAAATACTCTTCTGTATTCTCTGGTACTTCCACTTCAATTCCCTTGAATTCTGTTTTCATCAATTTTGTAATACGATTTGCTTCGTAGTATCCTTGAATATCAATTGGCTTTTTATCCATATCCATTGCGTATACGATCAAACAAGAAAAGATATTCTTTCTTTCTTCTGCTTCTTCCCTGTTGTCATAATAAACAATATCCACATTCAATCCTTTGTATGAATAGCTCTCTTCTACTACCTGATCCTCATATTCAAATCTTCTAGAATATACGAATCCTTGTTCCAATAAGCGTTCTTTTATGATTTGAAATTTATCAAAATCTTTACTATATGCTCCTAAATCTAAATCTACATCAAACGAAATAAAATCACGTTGTCTATACCATCCTAATAAAGTTCCAAAATCTAGCCAAAGTGAAACATTTTCTTTTTTACACTCCTTGTATAAAATCTTCAATGCTTCTACTCCATGTTCTCGCACTACTTTATTTTGTTTTTGACTATTACGTAAATTGATATATGCTAATAATTTACGAACAATTGCTAATTCCTTTAACTTTTCTTTACGATCTCCTAGTAAAATTCCTATTTTTCTTTTTAGTTCGTACATTCTTTTTTCTCCTCAACATTTAACTGGTGAATCAAGTAACCTAATAATGTCCAAAAAATAATCGTTTCTGGTGAATTCACAAAAAATACTGCTGAAATAAACATTGCATCTACTGCAATCACAAGTACAGCAACCATCAAAAATTGAATTCGAGGTATTTGACAGCATCCCATTGCAAACACTTTCTTGCATGCATATGCAATTACCAGAAATACAAAAATAAAGAATAAACTAATTCCTACTATACCTTGTGAAACCAAAACATCAATCACTACATTATGAAATGAATCAAATTTTCCGTAATCATTGCTCACAATATATGTATCTGCCATTTCTTGTTCCGCATATGGAAGAATATTTCGGAAGCTTACACCAAATACTTTATTTTCTTTGAAAATTTCTACACCGCTTCCCCAAATATCAAATCGTCTGTTACTATAATCAGCTTCAATATCTTCTTCTCTTCCAACTACGTGTGTAGAATCATTTTCCACATCGTCTTCTACCGCTGTATAAATTTGTTGAATAATATAGTTGTATCCAGTTTTGACAATTCCAAACGAACTATATAGAAGAATCGTACACACGAAAATCATAAGAATACGTTTAACAATCCCTGTTTTTTCCACTTCCATTTTCGCCTTTAATTGGATGCACATCCAAACAAAACATCCAAATGTCAAACTCAATTTTGTAGAACGCGAATCAGAAAGTACGATGTATAAGAAGTTAACAACAATTGTACTTCTTAATAATACTTTGCACCATTTTTTCTCTACAATCTTGATAATATAAATTGCTGCTAAAATAGCAATTGCTGTAATCAACGCGCCGTGATTTGGATCTGTATAGCATCCCCATAAGCGTCCCCAAATAAAGCCATAGAATGTTCCACTTCCATCTGGAAAATCTTTTCTTCCTCCGAAGCCAATAACTGCCATTATAACACCTGCCAAACTGCAAATAGATGTATATGCAATTAATACACCGGAAAATACATGGAATTCTTTTTTTACTGTTTCGTCTTTTGCATCAACCCAATAAAGTAAGAAAAATTGGAAAATCATCCAGATCATACCCTTGATATTTCCCATATATCCATACTTCCAATTTACTGCACTTGATATAAAGTAGCTTACTAAAAATAGAATTAATACAAAAAGAAATTTATACGAAAAGCGAAATTTATTTCGAATAACTTTTTGAATCAAAAGGATTCCACCGATTCCTGTCAGTACAAGTGATGTAATATTTAATACGCTTAATTTTAAAGTAAAACAATTAAAAGCCAACAATACATGTAGTAAATAAAAGATTTTAAATACTAACATTGCTTTTTCTTCCCTTATTTTCATTTTATCCATTCTACTCCTCCCAAAGTTTCATGATACTTTCATTTAAATTCTCGTTATCTAGTTCCTTTGCATATGATTCTGTCTTACGATTACGATCAATTTCCTGTTGTAAAATAAATTTACTCCAACATTCCGTCTTCAGTGGCAAGAAATTACATTTTTCCGTAATCTTCGACTCTTTTGTAATGGTATCACTAAGAATACAAGTGATTCCACTTACTTGCGCTTCTAACGCGCTAATTGGATATCCTTCAAAATAAGAAGGTAACACAAAAATATCCCCAGCTTGTAAATATTCTGTTACATTATCAACTTGTCCTGTAAATACCACATGTTGCTCTAAGCCTAATTCCTTTACTTGATTTCTAATCTTTTGTTCATTAACGCCTCTTCCAATTAAGAACAACATTGTATTTGGATCTTCTTGCACAATTTTCTTCATAACTCGAATCATAAATTCATGATTCTTTACATATGAAAATCCTGCAACATGTACGAGTACCTTTTTATCCCCCACATTAAGTTTCTTTCGTACATTTTCTCTTATCTCCTTATCAAATTTAAATTCATCTAAGGATACCGTATTATGAATTACATGATACTCTTTTGACTTTAATATTTTCGATGTATACATCCATTCTCCTGCTTTTTCTGAACAAGCTATAAAAGTTGTTGCTGCTGGAAAACATACTTTTTTCATAATGTTATGCAAGCCAGTCAAAATCGCTCTTTTCGCACTGCTTTCTGAGTCATAACCAGAGCTGTGGCTATGAACAATTCTTTTTTCTATGCCTGCATTTTTCGCAGCCAGCAATCCCATTCCCAAAATTGCAGTAGACATGTTCATATATACTACATCATAGTTTCCTTTTTTCATAATACTTTTTAATTCTTTGTACTGCTTTATTGGATTTTTGGCAGAGGAATGTTGTATCGTCTCAATACCTTTTTCCGTTAAATCTTGATGGACTCCTGAATCTAACTCTTTTGTCAATAATGCTACTTGATATTTATCCATATCTATAACATTTACGAGGCTTAAAATATACTTGTCCACGCCTCCTGCTTTTCCATCACCTAAAAATCCTATTAATATTTTCTTTTTCATATTATACTTTCCTCTATATAATCTCAAAGAATCTACTACTTTCTAAAAAAGTTATAATATTGCACTTTTTCATACTCTGCAATTTTCTCGTCTAATTCCACTTCTTTCCAGCTATACCATGTTCCTGATGCATCCATAACACCATATCTGCTAATCACTGGCCATTGTTCATACAAGTTTACTAAATAATTTTGATAAGATGTCAATGGTAACTCTGCTGTTTCAAGTAATAATGTTGAAAGATAATTCGCACTCAAAACCATATCTTCCTTTTCTTCAATATCGTAGTTAGACCAAATCATAAATGGAGTACGATATTTCAATAATTCCAGTTCTGTTCCCTCTTCTTCTGTATCTGCTAAAAGCTTATCATATAATTCTTCTTCCACAGAAGGATAATGGTCACCAAACATACATATGATAACAGGTTCTTCACGTTGTTCGAAATATTCGATGAGTCCTTTCAATGCATTATCTGTTTCTTTTGCAAGTGTTAAATACTGTTCTGCCAGTGGATATTGATTTTCCATTCCTACAATCTTCGTATTTTCAAATGGTTCATAATTATATGATCCGTGATTTTGCATTGTTACGTTAAACATAAACACATTTTTTCCTTCGGAAACAGCCACTTCATAATTTTCAATCAAGCGCTCATAATTCACTTCATCAGAAACGTAATCTCGCATATACTCTTCTTCTGAATATCCCTCATCAAACAAAATGTTGTCAAATCCAAACAGTGAATACACATTGCTGCGATTCCAACCTGTTGATTTAAACGGATGTGAAAAATACGTTTCATATTCTTCATTTAAAGTGCCACCTATATTTTCCATTCCTTCTTTAATGTATGACATAAATGGATAAATTCCATCTGGTAAAAATGACATGGTGCATCCTGTAAGCGCTTCAAATTCTGTATTACAAGTTCCACCTCCATAAGTTGGCACAACTACTTCTCCACGAATTGTATTTTCCGTTAAAGAATGGAAAAAGGAGAGGACTTCCGTTTCCGCTGTTAATCCTGTTCCAAAATTTTCCAAATCTGAAAATGATTCATTCATAATCATAATTATATTTGGTTTTTTCCCTTGAAAATCATTTTCTGATTGTAATGCATTTCCTTGTGTCTGGTCTACAGACTCTAAAATTGCTTCCGCTTCTTTTTGTGAATAGCCTTCTGGTGCTTCAAGTTTCAAAAAAGGAATGCCTGCCATAACATCCCATAATGCTCCATGATCTTTTATACTTTGCCATTCTCCCCATGCATAAGGTGCAGCATTATGTTTATTTAAAAACGATTTATTAAATACAATAACTGCAAAAGATATAACAAAGATAATACCGAATGCTACTTTTATACCTCTTTGTTTTTTTGATTTTTCTCTGTAATCACAACGAGCAGCTACTAGAATAAACGCGATTGTCATTAAAATTCCAATCACCATATACCAGTCAAAGACTAACTCATAGGTATCTCCTACATTCATTGCTGTTTTGATTGCATATATATCTGCTGTTCGAATGACCATCCCTCTGAATTTACCAACAAATGAATCTGCAATTGCAAAAATGAGGCAAATTATCATTCCAATGGATAATGACCATCTTACTCTATTTATCAATACATGTAGCACAATAAATATACACAAAAATAGGGCATAATTAAGCCCTAAAATGTAAAAGGGCATTTGAATCGATGTGTTTTTCATTACCCATTCAACTACCCAAAAGGCATATGCAGGAGCAATTAAAAATAGTGCCCTTGCAAACCATTTTTGAATTTTTTCATTTAAATTAAATTTAACTGCAGTTAAGGCAAACAGTATAATGTCAGCACAAAACCACACTACGGTGGTTTCGCTGAACAATGACCATTCTCTTTTTAAACTGTACATTGCTAAAACAAACAACGCAGTTAAAATACCTGCCTTTATAAATGTCTTTCTTGTACATTCAATATATTTCCATTTTTTATCTTGCATGTATTTTTCACTTTCTAATTGTTATTATTTGCTTTCTTTCGCTTTTGCAAATAATATTGGTAACTTATTTTTTACTACAAATACAACTCTTCCAACAAGCATACATAACAATGTATGTTTGTTTTTTATCAATGGCATAATAATTGCCATACTTTTACTGTTTGGTTCCATATAAGTATTCAACTCATTAAAGAATGAACTATTGAATAATTCTTTATTCCAATGATAACGTTCTTTAAAATGGAAATTAGAGCGTGAATCACAATTTCTTTGCATTGCTGACAAAATATATCTTGCATAGATACTTGCAAGTTTTTTCTTCACCTGTTCTGTACAGCATCCCCAGCATTGATATTGTTCATAAATCATCTTCACTCTAGTTTCATGTAATATAAAATAGTCTTTAACAAATTTCGAAGTCAAACTGTTGTCAATTCGTTTTCCATAATGATATGGAGTCATCGACAACAAATTAAGACTTTTGATTTCTTGAAAATACTTCACATTAAACTGAATATCTTCTATTAAAGTAACCACTTCATACTTTAATCCCAATTCTTTTAGATATTTCAGATTATAGAATTTGTTCCATGCATATCCATATAATGTATTTTCTTCTAGTTTTATCACAAGTTCATGTACATCATCTGCATTATCTAGTAGTTGCTCTGGCATACTGATTGTTTTTGTATGTTTCAACACATCATTCTTATCGAAATATTCTTCCACCAATCCAAATACAACTACATCTGCTCGATTCTTTTCTAGGGATGTATAAATCTTTTCTAACAAATAATCATCCACTCGGTCATCTGAATCCATAAACCAGATATATTCTCCAGAAGCTTTTTCAAGACCACTATTTCTTGCCTCACTTAACCCTTTGTTTTTTTCATGATGAATTACAGAGATTCTTTCATCTTTTTCTGCGTATGCATCACAAATTTTAGGTGCCCCATCAGGCGAGCAATCATCTACTAATATAATTTCAAAATTTTGATTTGTTTGATTCAAAATACTTTCAATTGCACTTTTTAGGTGCTTTTCCACACCATAAACAGGCATGACAATACTAAAGAATGGTTTTGAATTCATATTATCTTCCTACTTTCAATTTCGTAAATAACTTTGTATTTTTTGTTTTTACGTAAGTGATCACTTTTGCTTCTAAATATGTCAAGAATGTACAATGCCATTTGATTGGTAATAATAAAATCTTCATATAGATAGAACGTGGTCTAGCTATTTTACCCATTTCATTAATTCTTGGGTTTTGAAGCATTGTTTTAATTTCTTGTTTCTTCGCTTTTGCAGACATTTCACATTTTGGATTTGTTACATTTTCTACACATCCTACAAAACGTTCCATATAACGTCTTGCGATCATTTCCATACTTGGTTCATTTGTCACATTCCAATGTTTATATAAGTCTACCATCCATCCATGTTCTTCTTCACGTTTTTCATACATTCCAGGACGGTATGCTGCTGTTTCAGATTCTGTTCTTGCACGTAAGAAGTGATAGTATTGTTTTGATGTAACAGTTACTCTTTCTACATTACGTACAATACTTACATTGAATGGAAAATCATCCCAGAATGTTGTTGGGAATCTCAAATTATTTTCCATAATATATTTAGCTTCAAATAATTTGTTCCATGGTGTGTATAAAAGATTTTTATCAAATAATTTATATGCATTTTCGCGGAAAGATTGTTGATCTGCATATACCGCATCTTCTACACGATAATCATCTGTCATAAATTGACCATTTCCGATGTAAGTGTCGATATAAAATCCAGCAACTACTAATTGTGCCTGATCACGTTTTGCAAGATTATACATATCTTCTAACATTGTTGGTTCTGCCCAATCATCTGAATCCAAGAAATACATATATTCACCTTTAGCCATTTCAATTGCCATGTTTCTTGCACTTGGTGCTCCACCATTTTCTTTGTGGATTACATGAATTCTTTCATCATTTGCTGCATATGCATCACAAATTTCACCACTCTTATCAGGAGTTCCATCATCTACAATTAAAAATTCCCATTCTTTTAGAGTCTGCGCTTGAATACTTTCAATCGCTTTTCCTACATATTCTTCTACCTTGTAAACAGGCATAATGATACTAACTTTTACATTGTTATTTGCCATTTTCTTCTCCCCTATGCCAACTCTTTTTCAATTAATGAAAATGCTGACTCGATTACCTTATCCATATCATAATATTTGTATTCTGCTAAACGTCCACCTAAGATAATATTTTCTTCTTGGTCTGCCTTCGCTCTATATTGTTGATATAATGCTTGATTTTTTTCATCGTTGATTGGATAATATGGTTCCATACCTTCTTGCCAATCTGCTGAATATTCTTTTGTCACTACTGTCTTTGGTTGTGTTCCAAATTCAAAGTGTTTATGTTCGATCACTCTTGTGTATGGAGTTTCACGATCTGTATAATTTACAACAGCAACGCCTTGGTGGTTTTCTTCCTCTAAAAGTTCTGATTCAAATCGTACACTTCTATATTCTAATTTACCAAAGCAATAATCATATAAAGAATCTAGTGTACCTGTGTAAATGATTTTTTCACCTAATTCGTTATATTTTTCTCTATTTTCATTGTAATCTACACCTAATTCCACATCGCAGCCTTTAAACAATGCTTCAATCAATACGTTGTATCCTCCAATTGGGATTCCTTGGTATAAATCATTAAAATAATTGTTATCATATGTGTATCTTACTGGAAGTCTTTTGATAATAAATGCTGGTAATTCTTTGCAGTCTCTACCCCATTGTTTTTCTGTGTAACCTTTTACAAGCTTTTTGTAGATATCTTCCCCTACTAAGCTAATCGCTTGTTCTTCTAAGTTCTGAGGTTCCCCAGTAATTTTTGATTTCTGTTCTTCAATTCTAGCTTTTGCTTCAGCTGGTGTTCTAACATCATCCCACATTTTGCTAAATGTGTTCATGTTGAATGGCATATTGTAAATTTCACCTTTATAGTTTGCTACAGGTGAATTTGTATATCTATTGAATTCTACTAAGGAATTTACGAAATTCCATACCTTACGGTTACTTGTGTGGAAAATATGTGCACCATATTTGTGAACATTAATTCCTTCTACTTCCTCACAATAAAGATTTCCACCTAATGTATCTCTTTTTTCAATTACTAAACATTTTTTTCCTTGTTGAGTTGCATGATAAGCAAATGTACCAGAAAAAAGTCCTCCCCCTACAAGAACATAATCATACTTTTTCATATTTTACTCCTTTTCTTTTACCTCTTGAAATACATACTTGTTACCGTGCTCTCCATTATGAAAAGCCTCTGTACTATCTGATTTCAATAATACGATCAATGTCTGGAACAACAATTGTATATCTTTGAAGAAGCTGTATCCTTCTATATACATCAAGTCCATCATTAATTTATCTTTTGGTGTTGTATTGTACTTACCAGAAATTTGTGCATAACCAGTAAGCCCTGCTTTCATACGAAGTCTATAAGCAAATTCTGGTAATTCTTCTGTATAAGATTCTACGTTTTCCAACATTTCTGGTCTTGGACCAACCACACTCATATCACCTTTTAAGATATTAAGTAATTGTGGCAGTTCATCCATTCTAGTCTTACGAAGAATTTTACCAACTTTTGTTATACGATCATCATTGTCTGTAACAGAACGATTTTCAACATTTTCTCGCATTGTTCTAAATTTGTACACTTGGAACACATTTCCCCAGATAGTTGCGCGATCTTGCTTAAATAAAATCGATCCACCATCATTTAATTTGATTGCAATTGCACTTACAATCCAAATTGGTGAAGATACAATACCTACAACTAATGCAAAAGCAATGTCCAAACATCTTTTTGCGATTCGTTGTTCCATCGTCAAACCTTTTACATTGTAGTTCAACATGGTAATATCATCTAACAAATAGTACTCCGATATTTTTTCTACTATATCTTCAATTTCTGGGTTAAAATACAAATTCTTTCTTGTTTTATAGCAATAGCTTACTACTTTACTTCTCACATCAATTGGAATATCATACATCATTACCGTGTCTGCATCCCTTAATTTTTTAATCAATTCAGGATCTTTATAATCTAACACTTTTTCAATATGATATTGTTTTTGCATCTTTGTAATTCCTCTTACAATTTGATTTAAACTCTCTTGTGATGAGGTAATCACATAGCAGCTTTCTGGTTTATGCAATTTAAAAAATAACGCATTTCCAGCATAAACTGAAATTACAATAAACACAACTTGTACTATATACGCTACAATACAAGCCCCTATACTGCTTAAGCGGAACGCATGAATACTTGGAACATTTGTATTCATAACCATCAATTGTAAATACACAATTGCATCTGTACATAAAACAGCTAATATCATAGAATAGATAATCGGCTTACTTTTTCTACGTCCTACATCATATTTCCCATAGATTGTTAAAAAGAGAATGCCAACTACTGCATATGTACTAAGTGTAATTCCCAAAGTACGCGATAATCGTGTTAATGCAATATTTTCTGTCCCTAAAATGCCTATGAATATAAACATCAATGATACATAAATAGCATAACGAATCGCAAGCCACATCATCGTTTCAAATCTTCTTAATTTCTTCATAATGTACTTCCCTATCATTGTTATATTTTTTCAAACTCTGCATAATGATACTATATTTTCAAATATATGTCAACGACACGAAAACCTTCTATCTATTATGTTTTTCTTAAAATGTAATCCTATTTTCATATGTATATCCGACATATGTTTTCCCACGATTCAGCAATAATTCATTTCCATTCTCATCATAAAACTTCAAATAAGAATTTTCATCTTTCTGTGACCAATGAATTTTTTGAACTTTTCCATTCGATATATAATATCCATTTGATGTGCTAGAGCCCTTCCAATTAATTTGTTTGTGCCCTACATCATCACGTACGGATATACTTGTTTCTAATAAAAATACATTGGTAAACGACAATTGTTCTTTTGTTTTTCCGTCTATATGAGTGTGCCCATTCATTTCCTTATAGTATACATTTTCATCTGCGTTATATTTAAATACCGTTGTGGAAGCACCAAATTTCACTTGAGCATAAGAACAATCCTCTCCTTCTGGAGTTACAATGGTACCCATCTCACAAAAAGAAAATGCTGTATCTTTCTTTGCATCTTTTAATTCGATTCTTGAACCATCATTTTGGACTACAGAAGCAAAATCAGTTCCTTTAAAATAGCCTGTATGTTCCAACGAATATCCTGCACTTTTTCTCTGACTGTCGCGTGCAAATAAACCTCCTGGATTGGATATTCCATCATATCGATCAACACCAATTGAGTCCACATATCCAAGTATTGTCTGATCTGCTCCCCAGTGGATATAAAATGCATCAAAACCGTTGGCAATTGCAGGAAAATAATAACGGCAGCTACGAACGGAACATACATCTGGTACCTTCGTATAATCCGCATATAATGCCATGATCCTAGTTTGATCTCCTTCTACAGGTAGCTCAAAAATCACATCCGCTTGTCCGATCCCATATTGCGGAAGTGCTGGTTCTACATTATTAATCATAACTGCCACAGGACGTTTTCCAATTGCATCCTTGGATAAATCAGCCACTCCTGTTAACAAATTTTGTGTTTCTGGTATTGGTATTTTATCTAGAACTGGCACTTCCATTGTTTCTGCACTCGTAGGCATATCTATAGAGACATTCTCGCCCATCTTCTTTCCGCATCCACAAAGTAATAACATAGTAATGCCTATTAAGATCATTCGCTTCTTCATATCATCCAGCTCCTCATACGTATATTTTTCATTATTCTAACAGATATCTCCTATGCATTCAATAATTAGGATTTTCAAATCTACCAAAATATGGTAAGCTATTCCTATCTCAATTATATCGTTTATTCCCCAATTTAATCTTTTTGTAAGGTCAGCTAAAAGGGGGATTAGAAATGAAAAACACAGAATTCATACTTAGAACATGCCATGTCACGTCAACATATCGAGGATATCGTTATCTTGTAGATGCAGTAGATTTAGTCTCTAATCAACCCGATGTAGATTTTCGCATCACAAAAGATATTTATCCTGCACTCGCCCTAAAGCATAACACAACTTCATATTGCATAGAACATAATATCAGAACGGTAGTAAAAAGATGTTGGTCTTGTAATAGATCCTATGTAGAAACAGTGCTAGGATACAAACCACCTCAATGTCCATCAAATATGGAATTCATTAATAGTATTGCTTATTTTTTAGAAAATACCGCTTCGTAGCGAATGTACAAAAAAAGAATCTCGCTCATGGAGATTCTTTTTTTACGCTATATTCTTGTTGGATAAATTCCATTTGCTACTAATTCTTGAATCGAAGCAACAACTGCTTCTTTATCTTCCTTATAAGTAACACCAAACCATTTATCATTTGATACAAGCACATCTACTTCTGCTTTTCCTTCTTCCAGAAGTTCCCCTACGATTGTAGGAAGCAAATATTCTGCACTTACATAGTCTTCTTTCTTTTCTTCTAAAAATTCAGCAAAGCCATTTTCTAAGATTGTGAAGAATTCTGGTTGGAAACACCACATATTCATTGATACTGGAGAATTTACATCTAATACATTTCCGTCTACCTCTGCACCATTTTCTGTTTTCACAATATTCTTTGTTTCCACAACTTCTGTTAGTTTTCCATCTTGATTTACTTTACAGATTCCTCTTGTCACACCACCATTTTCACTGAGTGTATTTCCAAGAACGAAACTTACCATACCAAGTTTAACCTTCTCACTTTCTGTTCTTTCTGATGTAAGGTAATGATATGCTTTTTGATATGCTTCTTTTCCATAATAATCATCTGCATTGATTACTAAGAATGGCTCCTTCACAATATCCTTGCAGCACAAAATAGCCTGTCCTGTTCCCCAAGGTTTTTTACGTTCTTTGTATAATTCCTTATAAGGCATTGGAATATCTTCTTTTTCTTGGAATGCATATGCCACTTCCACTTTTTCTTCCATACGATTTCCAATTACTTCACGAAAATCAGCTTCTAAGTCTTTGCGAATCACGAAAACCACTTTGTCAAACCCTGCTTCCATGGCATCATAAATAGAATAATCCATAATAATTTCACCACATGGTCCTACTGGTTCTAATTGTTTGATTCCTCCTCCGAATCTGCTTCCAATTCCTGCTGCCATAACGACTAATGTTGCTTTCTTCAATCTTCTGTACTCCTTTATTTATTTTCTAAACGATTTAATGCACTAAACAACGCTCTCACACCGGCTCTTGTAATATTGGAACTTACTCCAACCCCGAACGTTGTCTTTCCAGATTTGTTATCACGCATACAAATATAGGCTGCTGCCTTTGCCGAAGAACCTTCTCCCAAAGAGTGTTGTGTGTAGTCTAAAATACTTACATCCACACCTGTCTTCAATTGTACTGCTCGTTTTACTGCATCAACTGGACCATTTCCAATTGCTTCTTGCACTTCTTCTTTTCCATGACACATAAATCTTAATTCTACCCATGTGTCCTTGTCTCCATAATCATCCGATTTTGCGCGAATAAATTCGTATGGTGTTGTTTGATTCAAATATTCTTTTGCAAATACTTCCATAATAGTAGCTGGTGCCACTTCTCCTTGTTTTTCTGCAAGTACTTGAATCACATCTGCAAATTCTTTGTGCATTGCTTTTGGAAGTTTATATCCAAACTCAGCATCCATTACAAATGCTACGCCACCCTTTCCAGATTGGCTATTGATACGAACAATTGGTTCATATTCACGCCCCACATCAGAAGGATCAATTGGAAGATATGGCACTTCCCACCATGTCTGTCCACGTTCCTTCATTGCTTTGATGCCTTTGTTAATGGCATCTTGATGAGAACCTGAAAATGCTGTAAATACTAATTTCCCTGCATATGGATGACGTACTGGCACTTCCATCTTGCAGCATCTTTCGTAAATTTCTTGAATTTCTACAATATTAGTAAGATCAAGTTCCGGATTGATTCCTTGTGAAAACATATTGTATGCCACTGTAAGAATATCTAGATTTCCTGTACGTTCCCCATTTCCAAACAAAGTACCTTCCACACGGTCAGCTCCTGCAAGCAATGCTAATTCTGTTGCTGCTACTCCAGTTCCACGATCATTATGTGGATGAATACTTAAAATAATACTTTCTCTGTCTTTAAAATGTTTATGCATCCATTCTATTTGATCAGCATAGACATTTGGCGTTGTCATTTCCACTGTTGCTGGAAGGTTAAAGATGATTGGATTTTCCTTTGTTGGTTGCCACACATCTTGTACCGCACTGCATACTTCAAGCGCGTAATCAAGCTCTGTTCCTGTAAAACTTTCTGGAGAATACTCTAAGCGAATTTCTCCTGGAAAATCTTCCACAAACTTACGTACCATCTTTGTTCCTTCAATTGCGATTTCTTTGATTTCTTCTTTGCTCTTACCAAAAACAACATCTCTTTGAAGTGTAGATGTAGAGTTATAAATATGAACAACCGCTTTCTTTACACCTTCTAGGGCTTCAAAAGTTCTTTCAATCAAATGTTCACGGCATTGTACAAGCACCTGAACCCACACATCATCTGGAATCAATTTTCTTTCAACCAATTCTCTCAAAAAGTCAAATTCAATCTGAGATGCGGAAGGAAAACCGATTTCAATTTCTTTGAAACCAAGCTTCACAAGTAATTGGAACATTTCAATCTTTTCTTCCACAACCATTGGCTCTATAAGTGCTTGATTTCCATCTCGTAAATCCACACTACACCACATTGGTGCTTTCATAATCTGCTTGTTTGCCCATTCACGTTCTGGGTAATTCATAACTGGTACTCTTCTGTATTTTTGATAATTTAGCATTCTGTCACTCTCCTAATCCGTCTTGAATCACTTTTACCATACTTTCTAACGCCAACTGTTCTTCTTCTCCCTCGCACACCAGCTCAATCTCGTCTCCATTTTTCACACATGCTCCAAGCACGCTTAATAAACTTTTTGCATTCGATGTGACATTTTCATATTGAAATGTTACTTTGCATGGAAACTGCATTGCTGTCTTACAAAAGATTTCTGCTGAACGCATTGTAAGTCCTGTTAAATTTCGAATCGTTGTTTTCTGTCTTACCATTCAACAACCTCCTTATGTTACTCCGTCTTTTCTTTCAATACGATTTCAACCGTACTGCTTCCCACATATTCACAATCAATCAGTACTTCCTTCACTGTGATTGGAACTTGGTATGTCCCCTCTTCTTTGTAATTTGCCAAGTCAATGACCGCAGTAACCTTATCATTTCCTAGCAATTCTAGAACCTCTGCACTTCCTTTGAATTTTAGCTCTACTTCCTGTTCTGGGCCATAAGACAATTCCATATTATTTGGAGCATTGAGTACTTCCACAGAACGTACTGGAAGTAACAATGTCTTTAATCCAACTTCTTCCAGAATAATGCGGACTACTACACTTCCAGTTGTATCATCTGCTAAAATAATTCCTTCTGGCAAATATTCTTTTATATCGATTATCTTTTCATGCGTCTCTTTCAATCCTTCGGATTTTAACGCTTCTGCCCCCACATGAATCTCGCTGATTTCCTGTAAGGCCTCTGTTGTCCCTGCTATTTTAATATTTTCTGGTTCAACGATAATTTCTTTAAATAAAAATCCATCCGCAGTATGAATCTGAGAGGTATCAAAATTTATTCCTACCTGCTTCGTCGACCAAATAGAGACTTTCACTGTAACACCATTTTCATCACAGTTACTCCATACTCTTGATTTATCTAGCTGATTATCTGCCGCATCATAGTAAATAAGCTGTGTATCTCGATATCCGTCTTCTGACATTTCTGACACATCAACCTGTGCTACGACTTTACTGATTTTAGCCACAAGCGATTCTGGACCACTGATATCTACTTTTTGTGGTGAAACACTCACATCACCAACTACATATCCATCTCTTGGTTCTCCGATGGTTGTCACTGTAATCGGAAATGTTTTCTTTTGTGTTGCTTCCACTTGAATCTGTACGTTGCGCGGATTTGTTGTCGCTTCTTCATACATACCTTCAAATCCAGTGATTGAGATTCGAATTGGAATCAATGCATTTTCTTGATTTTCACGCATATCTGCCGTTGCAACAATATTAGATGCTTTAATTTCATTTAAAACTTTACGTCTTGCTTTCACTGTAACAGTAACATTTTGCGTATCATTGATTATCTGATAACTGTTTCCTCGATTTGTGATCACTTCTGGATTCGTTACCGTCACTTGTACACGATAATTCTTTGTTCCGATTGGATCATCAATATTTACAACTGCCCACCACAAAAGAATTGCAAAAAGAACAGCTATTATCTTCAGACCCAGATTATTTTTCAATCTATCTGCCATTTTCTTTTCTTCCCTTCTTCCATGTGAACTTCGCTAAAGTAAACTTGTTACCTTCTTCCACCTTATCTTGTACCTGTACTAGCTTTTCTCGGAGCTGTTCCATTGGAACAGATCTTGTCAAATGACCTCCAACTGCAAAAGATACACGTCCTGTTTCTTCCGAAACTGCAATCACGAGTGCATCACTCACTTCACTCATACCGACTGCTGCACGATGTCTTGTTCCCAAATCTTTACTCAATTTCATATTGTCTGAAAGTGGTAAATAGCAAGTTGCTGCAACAATACGATCTCCTCGAATAAGCACAGCACCATCATGTAATGGTGTATTATGTTCAAATATATTAATCAAAACTTGTTTTGATACAATACAGTCCAATGCAATTCCTGTATTTTGATATTCCGTTAATTGAATATCTCGTTCTACTACAATCAATGCTCCTGTTTTTACTTTGCCCATTTCATAACATGCTTCTACAATACCGTCTATCGTATCTTCATTGAATCTTCCAGACGTTTTCCGTCTATCAAATGGTACTATTACACTCAAAAAATCTTTCTGTCCCAATTTTTCTAGTGCTCGACGCAGCTCTGGCTGAAATACAACAATCGCAACTGTTGCGAGAACATTAATGGAATTTTTTACGATCCAAAGAATCGTATTCATGCGAAATACCGCAGCCACAAGAACAAATGCTCCAAGTACAATAATTCCCTTTAGAAGCATCCATGCTTTTGTGTTTTTAATCCATACCATTATTTGATATACCAAAAATGAAATAATCACAATTTCAATTACATCTGTAATGCGAACATCTGGTATATACCACTCCCCTAAGTATGATTTTAAAAATCCCATTCAGTCACCTCCAACCCTTATCTTAATTTTTTAACTCTTCCTCTATAATTTTTTGAATCTCTGATTCTTCGTTTTCTTCTTTTTTCCGTTTTTCTTCATCAATCTCTGATACTGTCTCTGCTTCTTCTATCTCTTCTTCCGATTCCATTTCTGTTTCCTGGCGTTCATTGATGCGCTTTACTGTCTTTTCTGGAACTGTTACATACGCCTTTGGAACAGCTTTTACATAATAGTAATACTCATCATCTTCAAACTGTAAATATTCTGTTCGTGTATAATCCACAGAAAATACAAATATTTCAAGCACAAATGCAATCAATACGGATACAATGCTAGCAATAATGCTAGACACATAATTCAATGGAATGTCCATCATTACATATCCTAGTGCCATAGAAATCAAATAAAGTAATGCACCTGCCACAATTGCAATTTCCCACGCATGGTCTACCGATGTTCTGCGAATACAGTACACGATTAAAAGACATAATGAAAATGCAATGATCGTACACCACATTTCACGGCTGGCAAGAACTTGCTGCAAATAAGTTGTCATTTGTTCTACCATTCCTGCTTCTGCAAGCGTTCCTAACATGGTTCCATAAGATTGTACATAGTGAATCATATAGTAAATCAATGTTCCCATTGCAATTGGTAAGATATATACTGGAGTTCCTAATAATCCAAACGCAATCGCTACCACCATCGGAATTTGAAACATATATGCAACTGGCACCAAAAGAAGTACCACTGCTTTTTCCGGTGTGAATCTTAAGTAAACTGCATAAATGCAAAAGAAAAGCGCACATACAACAATCGTAATTCCTAAAGACATCGTAAATAAATGAACGATTGATAAGATGGTTGCCAATATAATTGTCGCTGACATTGGTAAAAATGTACAAATCAAAGACAATGCAATAGTTGTCACAGGATTGGACGCCATGCTTGAAAATCCTATATTTTTGTTAATAAACGTAAATGTCAGTAATGCTAAGAGAAATTGGAATCCTTTGTTAATATATTTTGAGAATTTCCCATAAATCTTTACTATGTAGCCTTTTATTTCTAATATCTTATCCATAGATATCCTCCCTCTCGTACATCTTTTCCAGTTTGTAAAGTTCTTTACGAAATGCCTTTACGCTATAATGCGCTTCTTTATGTTTCTTCTTATAAAACCATCTTGTGACACTAACGCAAATGACCAATAACACAATATATAATGCAACAATTCCTACTATTCCAAAAATTATCATCTTAAAAGTCAATATCCGCATCAATGGTTCCATATAAGTAAGTCCAAGTAGCAACACTAATATTCCATAAGCAAATGTCATCCAAATTGCAGAACAAATCACATTAAAGCTGACATAATCTTTTTTGAAATAAGAGCTTACTTTTAATTCCTTTGGTCCTTTCTTTTCATCATAAAGAGATAATTTCACCATATGTTTTACACGTTCTTCATTTAACATAATAAGTCACCTCTAAATACAGTTTTCCTAATATACATTATGCTTTAGTATAACATACCATTAGAAACCTTGTCCAATACTTATAGTTAAAAACCAGACTTTAAGATTTTCTTCCTTTTTTATTACTTTTGCAATTTCATTGATAGTGTTTCCTGTTGTATAAATATCATCAATCACTAAAATATGTTTAAAGTCTGTCCAATGTTTTCTCATTTCAAAAGCATCTTTCAAATTTTTCTTTCTATCATTGTGGTTCAGCTCTTTCTGCGGATTGGTATATTTCCTTCGGATCAAGGAAGTGGTATCCACTGGAATGCCTGTTAATTTCCCCAACTCTTTTGCAATGATTTCTGCTTGATTATAGCCTCGCTTTCTACGTCGTTTTTTATGCAAAGGAACTGGTATGATCAAGTCAATCTCTGACTTTCGAATCCAGTTTCCATACAAACGATACATTTCTCTTGCATAAAATTTTCCGTAAATTCTACGATTATGATATTTAAACTGATAAATGGACCATTTCACCTTTCCTTGATGAAGCCATAAGTTTTTTCCTTGTTCAAATGCAGTCTGTCTTTGATTGCAGTCAAAACAATACTCCTTTTCTTCTGCTGTAATCGGCTTCCCACATTTTTTACACCTTGGCTCTGTAAGGTATTCCACTTCCTTTTTGCATGTATTGCAAATTGGTTCTCTTGAAATTTTCCCACAAAAACAACAAGTTTGGGGATATAGCATCCCCAAACATTTTTCCAAAAGTTTCATTCTTTTATTGATTCTCTATAGCATCTCTTCAATTCGTGCTGCCAATGTCGTATAACGATTTTGCTCATTGGTATTTCGTATCATCTCTTCAAATGTCACTTCATCCCCTACTAATGTGACACATTTTTTTGCACGCGTTACCGCCGTATAAATCAAATTTCTATGATAAAGCTGTCTTGGTCCCTGCAAAAGCGGAATAATTACAGCCGGATACTCACTTCCTTGTGATTTATGAATGGTAATTGCATAAGCAAGCTCCAATTCTTCCAATAGCTGAAATGGATATTTCACCTTTTTCTTTTCCTCAAATTCCACTTCTACGATTTCCGTATAGAGATTGATCTCGGTAATCCGTCCCATATCACCATTGAACACACCTACTCCACTGTCAATCACCAGGCCGTATTTGGTAGCAATCTCCCACTCTAACTGATAGTTGTTCTTCGTTTGCATGACTTTGTCGCCTACGCGAAACTTTTTATTTCCATACTCTTTTTCTGTTTTTCTTTCATCAGGTGGATTCAAGTATTGTTGTAAAATTGTATTAAGCCTTTCTACCCCCAACAGACCTTTTCGCATAGGTGTCAGCACCTGAATATCAAACATATCTGCATCTACATACTTTGGAAGTTTTTTTGCCATAAGCGTTAACACGACACTGATGATTGTATCAGCATCTTGTCTCTTCAAGAAAAAGAAATCACGGCTCTTGTTTTCCAACGAAACCATCTCGCCACGATTGATTTTATGGGCATTTACAACAATATCACTTTGTTCCGCTTGACGGAAAATCTTTGTCAGCGTCACAACTGGAAAGCGATTAGAATCAATCATGTCTTTCAAAACACTTCCTGCACCAACAGAAGGTAACTGATCTTTATCTCCTACAAAAATGACTCTTGTACCAATCGTAATTGCACGAAGCAATGTATGCATAAGTGGTAAATCCACCATGGACATTTCGTCTATGATAATCACATCTGCTTCTAATGGATTTTCGTCATTGCGTCCAAACTGCATACGGTTATCATCTGTCTCTGGCATATATGCAAGTTCCAGCATACGATGGATTGTTTTAGCTTCATATCCTGTCGCTTCTGTCATACGTTTTGCGGCACGCCCTGTCGGTGCTGCCAGATAAATATCCATTCCTTCACTCTCAAAGAAATGAATCATCGCATTGATTGTTGTTGTCTTACCAGTTCCTGGCCCTCCTGTTAATACAAGTACCCCATTTCGCACTGCTGTTATTACCGCTTGTCTCTGCATATCATCTAGTTCTAAATGTGCATCTTCCTCAATTTCAAATAAACGCTTTTGAATTGCCACATCCGCAATATCATAATGTACCTGCAAATCACTTAACATCTTTGCTGTATTCAATTCCATATAATAATACTGCGCTGGATAAATAATTTTTCCTTCCTCGATTTCTTTTACCACAATCTTCTTGTCCATGGATAAATCCATCAAATGCACTGACAAATCTTCTATCTCCACTTCTAGTAAAACACGAATGCGGTACAGCAATTCTTTCTCTGGCAAATACACATGACCATCTGCAACTGCTTGCAATAGCACGTAACAAATACCGCTCTTGATTCGATAATCCGAATCGGTATGTATTCCAATCTTTCTTGCAATTTCATCTGCTGTTTTAAATCCAACTCCAGGTACATGATCTGCAATCTGATACGGATTTTCTTCCATTACACGATATACACTTTGTCCATAATGCTCATATATCTTTGCAGAAAGAGCCAGTGTAATTCCATATTTTTGCAGATAGATCATGGCTTTACGCATGTCCTTCTTTTCTTCTACCTGCTCAGCGATTTCTCGCGCCTTTCGTTCACTCACGCCTTTGATCTCTGCCAATCGTTCAGGTTCTTCTTCTATAATTCGAAAAGTGTCCCCTTTAAATTTACGCACGATTCGTCCTGCAAGAACCGTTCCAATTCCTTTGATTGCACCTGACCCCAAATAACGTTCCACAGAAATCAAATCCTCTGGTTCTTTCATCTCATATGATTGCACTTGCAGCTGTAAACCATATAATGCATGATTCGTATATTCTCCAGAAAGTTCCAGCATCTCACCTTCTCCGATATACGCAAATGTTCCAACACAGGTTAACTCTCCATCATCATTTGTTAACTGAAATACGGTATACCCATTATCTTCATTGCGAAAAATAATATGATCTACATATCCCTTTACAAGTTCCAAGTTAGTTTCCTCCTACTCAAAATGGAAACGTAGTTTCCTATGACTCAAAAAAGGGCTGTCTAAAAAAGACAGCCCTCGAAATTCTTATTTTCCACCCATACATTCTACAAACTGACCTGTTCCAATCGCTACTACTTTCATTGGATCTTCAGCTGTCATTGTATTGATTCCTGTTTTCTCTTCAATTAGTTCTTCTAAACCACGAAGTAACGCACCACCACCTGTAAGCACGATACCTCTGTCAAGAATATCTGCCGATAATTCTGGTGGAGTTCTTTCTAATACAGCAATAACCGCTTCTACGATCTGTGCTGTTGTTTCTTTTAATGCTTCTTCTGTTTCAGATGATGTAACTGTAACTGTCTTAGGAAGTCCTGTCACTAAGTTACGTCCTCTTACTTCCATTGTTTCTTCTTCTACTAATGGATATGTTGTACCGATTTTGATCTTAATATCTTCCGCTGTACGTTCCCCAATTAATAAATTATGTTTCTTACGCATATAACGAACAATTGCTTCGTCGAAGTCATCGCCAGCCACTTTGATAGATGTATTTACTACTGTTCCACCAAGTGAAATAACTGCGATATCTGATGTACCACCACCGATATCTACAATCATATTTCCGCAAGCTTTTGCAATATCAATTCCAGCACCGATTGCTGCTGCAACTGGTTCCTCAATCAAATGTACTTCTCTTGCACCTGCTGCAAACCCTGCTTCTGTTACTGCTTTCTTTTCAACTTCTGTTACCCCACTTGGTACACAGATGCTGATACGTGGTTTTTTGAAAAGTCTAATTCCAACTGCTTTTTGAACAAAATATTTGATCATCTTTTCTGTTACTGTGTAATCTGAAATTACACCTTGTCTCAAAGGACGTACTGCAATAATATTCCCTGGAGTTCTACCAAGCATTAATCTTGCTTCTTCTCCAATTGCTTTGATTGCATTTGTATCTCGGTCAAAAGCCACTACTGAAGGCTCTTTTAATACAACGCCTTTTCCTTTTACATACACAAGAACACTGGCTGTTCCTAAATCAATTCCGATATCTGTAACTGACATCTGGTTTCTCCTTTCACTGCACTTATCTATTGTATCATCTTTCGTTTTTCAACTTTCAACTCATAATTCTTCAATATTATAAGCGAATTTCTAGCAAATGGAAAGTGTTTTTTTAGATTTTTCATATTTCTTAAGGATTAATTTGATTTTGCCCGCTCCAATTCTCTCTTGATATAGTGACCAGTATAAGAATGTGGGATTTGTGCCACCTCTTCAGGTGTACCTTGTGCAATCACAGTTCCACCCTTATCTCCGCCTTCTGGACCAATATCAATAATGTAATCCGCTGTTTTGATCACATCTAAATTGTGTTCAATCACAATTACCGTATTTCCATCCGCAGTCAATCTACCAAGAATCTCCGTCAGTTTATGAACATCCGCAAAATGAAGACCTGTCGTTGGTTCATCCAATACATACAATGTCTTTCCTGTGCTTCTACGGCTTAATTCTGTTGCTAACTTAATGCGTTGTGCTTCTCCTCCTGATAGTTGTGTAGAAGGTTGTCCTAAACGAATGTAGGATAGTCCAACATCATTTAGTGTTTCCATCTTTCTTCGGATACTTGGTACATTTTCAAAGAAATGAAGGGCTTCTTCCACCGTCATATTCAAAACATCGTAAATGCTCTTTCCCTTATATTTCACTTCTAAGGTTTCTCGGTTATATCGTTTTCCTCCACAAACTTCACAAGGTACATATACATCTGGAAGAAAATGCATCTCAATTTTTAAGATACCATCTCCCGCGCAAGCTTCACATCGTCCGCCTTTTACATTAAAGCTGAAACGTCCTTTCTTGTATCCTCTCGCCTTCGCATCTGCTGTTGCTGCAAACAAATCTCGAATGAGATCAAATACCCCCGTATAAGTAGCCGGATTTGATCTTGGTGTACGCCCAATTGGAGATTGATCAATATTGATGATCTTATCCAACTGTTCGATTCCTTCTATTCCTTTGTGCTTTCCTGGAATGGTTCTTGCACGATTTAATTTCTTGGCAAGGGATTTATAAATGATTTCATTTACCAAGGAACTCTTTCCTGAACCAGACACCCCTGTTACACAAGTCATAACACCAAGCGGAATCTCCACATCGATATTTTTCAAGTTGTTCTCTGCCGCACCTAGTACTTTCATCCAACCTTTCGGTTCTTTTCGCACTTCTGGAACAGGAATCTGAATCCTTCTGCTCAGATACGCACCTGTGATTGAGTTTTCGTTTTCCATGATTTCCTGTGCTGTTCCTTGTGCAACCACTTGTCCACCATGTTCTCCTGCTCCCGGTCCAATATCCACAATATGATCTGCTTCCAACATCGTATCTTCATCATGTTCTACCACAAGTAAGGTATTTCCTAAATCTCTCAGATGTTTTAGTGTTCCCAACAATTTATCGTTGTCTCTCTGATGCAGTCCAATACTTGGTTCATCTAAAATATAAGCTACCCCTACTAGTCCTGATCCAATCTGCGTTGCAAGTCGAATACGCTGCGCTTCTCCACCAGATAAACTTCCTGTTGCGCGCGATAATGTCAAATAATCAAGTCCCACGTTTAACAAAAATTGTAATCGTGCCTTAATTTCTTTTAAAATCTGCTCACCAATTAATAATTGTGTCTTCGTCAATTCTAATTCATCTATGAACTTTGCTAATTTTTCAATCGATAACGAAGTAAGCTCTGCAATATTCAAACCGCCTACCGTCACAGCTAACGCACTTTTTTTCAGACGTTGTCCTTTACATTCATGACAAGGAGTGATTCGCATAAATGTTTCATATTCCGCTTTTGTAATTTCCGATGAAGTTTCGCGGTATCGTCTTTCTACACTCTTGATCAATCCTTCGAATGCCACATCATAAATTCCCTGTCCACGCTGTCCAACATAATGTACCTTTACGACATGACCGTCTGTTCCATGTAAAATAATATCCTTGATCTTTTTCGGATACTCTTGAAATGGTGTACTCAACGAAAAATCATATTCTTTACTGAGCGCATTTAAAATCGCTCTTGTATAGCTTTTTTCATCTGTACATGATTGCCATCCCATCACGACAATTGCACCCTCATCAATACTAAGGCTTTGATCTGGGATCATCAACTCTGGATCAAATTCCATCTTATAACCAAGTCCAAAACAAACCGGACATGCTCCAAATGGATTATTAAACGAAAAGCTTCTTGGCTCAATTTCTTCAATGCTGATATTACAATCTGGACATGAAAAACTCTGGCTAAACTGCAATGGTTCTCCACCTATCACATCTACCACCAAAAGACCTTCTGCCAACGCAAGCACATTTTCAATCGAATCTGTCATACGTTTTTCAATACCAGGTCGTACTACCAAACGGTCCACAATAATTTCAATATTATGCTTAATGTTTTTATCCAAAGAAATCTCTTCCGATAATTCATAAAGATTTCCGTCTACACGTACACGCACATATCCACTCTTTTTCGCACGTTCAAATAATTTTTCATGACGTCCTTTTCGTCCTCGCACAACTGGCGCTAATAGCTGAATCTTTGTTCCTTCTGGCAGTTCCATAATCTGATCTACCATCTGGTCTACAGTCTGCTTCTTAATTTCCTTTCCACACTTTGGACAATGTGGAATCCCAATTCTTGCATAAAGCAAACGAAAATAATCATAAATCTCTGTTACTGTACCTACTGTAGAACGAGGGTTCCGATTCGTTGTCTTCTGATCAATGGAAATCGCTGGTGATAAGCCCTCAATGCTTTCCACATTTGGTTTCTCCATCTGCCCCAAAAATTGGCGTGCATAAGAAGACAAGGATTCCATATATCTTCTCTGTCCTTCTGCATAAATCGTATCAAAGGCAAGAGATGATTTTCCCGAACCACTCAAACCAGTTAGAACAACCAGTTCATTTCGAGGTATTTCAATATCTATATTTTTCAAGTTGTGCTCACTTGCACCACGTATTTTAATATATTCTTTCATTCTTTTATTCTAACTCCTGATACATTTGTTTCAATTCAATCATCTTATCACGAAGTCCTGCTGCTGCTTCGAAATTCAATTCAGCTGCTGCCTTACGCATTTGTTTTGAAACATCATTTATTAATTTTTCCAGTTCTTTCTTGCTCATAGATTCTGGATCTTTTTCCATACGAAGCTCTTCTGCAGCCACTTTTTTCGAAATGCTAATAAGATCACGCACTGCTTTCTTAATAGTCTGTGGTGTAATTCCATGGGCTTCATTGTATTTCATCTGCAATTCTCTACGTCGTTCTGTCTCATCCATTGCTTTTCTCATAGACTCCGTAATCGCATCAGCGTACATGATAACATGTCCTTCTGCGTTACGTGCCGCACGGCCAATTGTCTGAATCAAGGATGTTTCGGAACGTAAAAATCCTTCCTTGTCCGCATCCAAAATAGCAATCAACGTAATCTCTGGTATATCAAGCCCTTCTCTTAATAAGTTGATTCCTACAAGAACATCAAAAACATCCAAACGCATATCACGAATAATCTCTGTACGCTCCAATGTATCAATATCCGAGTGCAAATATTTCACACGAATTCCTAACTCACGCATGTAATCTGTCAAATCTTCAGCCATGCGTTTTGTCAATGTTGTGATCAGCACCTTATTTTTTGCTGCAATTTCTTTTTTAACTTCTCCAATCAAATCATCAATCTGACCCTCAATTGGACGCACTTCCACTTTTGGATCCAAAAGCCCTGTTGGACGGATAATCTGTTCCGCACGAAGCAATTCATTCTGTTCTTCATATTTACCAGGTGTAGCTGAAACAAATAGCACCTGATCAATTTTTGATTCAAATTCTTGAAAATTCAACGGTCTATTATCTTTCGCAGAAGGAAGTCTAAATCCATAATCTACCAGCGTAGATTTTCTCGATTGGTCTCCTGAATACATTGCTCCAATCTGTGGCACTGTAATATGAGACTCATCTATCATAATTAAGAAATCATCTGGAAAATAATCAATTAACGTGTGTGGTGGCTGTCCTGGTTCTAAGCCTGTCAAATGTCTGGAGTAGTTTTCAATCCCAGAACAAAATCCTGTCTCACGCATCATCTCGATATCAAAATTGGTTCGTTCTGCAATACGCTGTGCTTCTAAAAGTTTGTCTTCTCTTTTAAAATAACGTACTCTTTCTTCCAATTCTTCTTCAATCGCTTTGGTTGCCCGCATCAAACTGTCATGTGATACTACATAATGGGACGCAGGGAAAATTGCAATATGGCTAAGTGCATTCTTGATTTCCCCAGTTAGCACATCAATCTCAGTAATTCTGTCTACTTCATCTCCAAAGAATTCTACACGTACTGCATAGTCTTCTGAAACTGCTGGAAAAATCTCAAGTACATCCCCACGCACACGAAATGTTCCACGTTTGAAATCCATCTCATTTCGATCATACTGAATCTCAATCAGCTTTTGAATCACTTCGTCTCTGTCTTTTATCATACCTGGACGAAGAGAAATCACCATCTCTTGATAGTCAATCGGTGAACCTAATCCATAAATGCATGACACACTGGCAATAATAATAACATCTTGTCGTTCAGAAAGCGCTGCTGTTGCTGAGTGACGAAGTTTATCAATCTCATCATTAATAGAAGAATCTTTCGCAATATAAGTATCCGACGAAGGTACATATGCTTCTGGCTGGTAGTAATCATAATAGGATACAAAATATTCAACTGCATTCTCTGGAAAGAATTCCTTGAATTCTCCGTAGAGCTGTGCCGCCAATGTCTTATTATGTGCGATGATTAACGTAGGCTTATTCAGTTGTGCGATAACATTTGCCATGGTAAAGGTCTTACCAGATCCAGTAACTCCGAGTAATGTCTGGCATTGATTGCCTTCTTGGAAGCCTTTTACAAGGGCTTCAATCGCTTGTGGCTGGTCACCAGTTGGTTTATATTCGGAATGTAGTTTGAATTTATCCATGAATTTTTCCTCTTATAACTTCATCTATTTAGTATCTTTCTCATCTAGTATATCATTCTATACAAAAAAAGTACAGAACAAACCGAATGTTTGTTCTGTACTTTTCTTTTAATAATACGCTCCAATTACTCACAAAACTTTACGGAAAGGAAATACATATAATCATTTTCCGTTGCAGATATCTCTTTTCCTGCATCCTCTACGGATACGTTACGCAAGCTATCTTTTCCATAAAGCAATGCTAGAATTCCCTGTGCTTCACCAGTCGAAATTTTCGTGCGTTCTGTTAATTCTGCTGCAGAATAAAGTCCCCATTTTTCATTCTTCAAATTTTCTAAAATGTCAAATGATGTAGAAATTCTTACACTCTCTTAAATTTGTTTCCGCTTGCTTTTTGATACAGAAAGCCAGAAGCACACCAATTAAAATCACGCAAATTCCTGTTAGCAGTACAATCACTGATTTTAATTTTCTTTTCATGTTTTTTCCATCTTTTGTAATCTGAATCAGATTTTCTTCGGATGCTTCCAAAATTTTTTCTTCTTCCAAGTCTTCACCTGTCAGAAACTCATTTAAAGAAATCCCCAATATATTACACAAATCCATATATACCGAAACATCTGGAAGACAGACTCCTCGTTCCCACTTGGAAACCGATTTATCGCTCATACCCAATTTTTCTGCAACTTGCACCTTTGTAAGTCCCAGAGCTTTTCTTTTCCAGCAATATATTTTCCAATTTTCACAAGATCCATATGTTTTCCTCCTAAGTTGTCGTTTTTTTCATCCTTAACATACCATTTTCTTGGAAATTGAAACACCCCTCACTAGTAGAATTGCTATTTCTTCTCTTGTAATCCCATAAATACCTTTTCTGCAGTAATTGGTGTTGTTCTAAAGCGAAGTCCTGTTCCATTATATACTGCTTCTGCAATTGCTGGTGCAGGTGTATTGATTACAACTTCTCCGATTGATTTTGCACCAAATGGACCTGTTGGTTCATAACTTTCTTCAAATGCTACACGAATTTGTCCCATATCGATACGAGTTGGAATCTTGTACTGCATAAAGTTTCGATTTAGCATATTTCCTTTTGCATTGTATTTTACGTCTTCATACAATGCCATACCGATTCCTTGCACTAATCCACCTTCTGTTTGAACACGAGCAAGATTTGCATTGATAACTGTTCCACAGTCTACACAAGCCACATAATCAATTGGTGTGATTTTTCCTGTTTCCAGATCAATTTCAATTTCTGCAGCTCCTGCCATAAATGGTGGTGGCGAAGTTGGTGAAGTATGTGATGCTTGTGCAAAAAGTACTTCCCCCTTACCAGCTTGCAATTTTGTTACTAATTCAGCAAGACTGATTCCAACTGCTTCATCATTTACAGCAAATACTCTCTCTCCATCAAATGTCAAATCTTCTTTGTCGATTTCAAGAAGCTCACTTGCTGCTTTCATAATCTTCTTTGTCATATTTTCACATGCTTTTACAACTGCCATTCCTGTAACATACGTTGTGCTGGATGCATAAGATCCACTGTCGTATGGAGATTGGTCTGTATCTACCCCATAAGTTACGACTTTATCTAGATCACAACCCATGCAATCTGCTACCATCTGTGCAAGGATTGTGTCACAGCCTGTTCCCATATCAGAACATCCAATCATCAATGTATAGAATCCGTCATCATTTAAACGAAGCTGCACCGAACCAACATCACAATTGCTGATGCCGGATCCTTGCATGGCCATCGCCATACCTACTGCTCTTACTTTGTTTGGAGCCACTTCGTAGCATGGGTATTTTTTATCCCAGTCAATCATTTCTTTTACTTTTTTAACGCATTTATCTAAAGTACAAGAAGTAGAGACTTCTCCATAATAATGTGTATATTTTTCTCCCACATGTACCATGTTTTTCTCACGAAGGACGGTTGGGTCCATATTCATCTTATGTGCAAGTTCATTTACAGCTGATTCCAATGCGAAAATCCCTTGTGTTGCACCATATCCACGATAAGCTCCTGCCGATAATCGATTGGTATACACTACATCATATGCAAATCGATGTGCTTCAAATCCGTAATACATGGAAAGTGATTTTGTTCCAGATAATGCTACTGTTGTTGGACCATGTTCCCCGTATGCTCCAGTATTGGATAAGGTATAGAGATCTACTGCTCTGAATTTACCCGTTTTGTCTGCTCCAAGACGGATATGAACTTCCATTTCATGACGAGGCGAACCATTGATAAAGCATTCTTCTCTTGTAAACACTAAGTGCGCTGGTTTTTTCGTAATATAAGTTACAATTGCTGGATAGACTTCACAAACAGCAGTTTGTTTTGCACCAAATCCCCCACCAATGCGAGGTTTCACCACACGGACTTGTGATTTTGAAATGTCAAGAGCATGTGAAACGATTCTTCTCACATGGAATGGAATTTGCGTTGCACTTTGCACTAATAATCTTCCGTAGATATCCATGGATGTATAGGCTGTAAATGGCTCCATCATTGCCTGACTTACGGCTTTGATGCGATAACATTCATCTACCACATAATCACAAGATGCCAATACCCCTTCCACATCGCCTTCTGTTTGATCATTTGATGCACAAAGATTTCGCATTTGGTCTGTTCCTTGTCCTTCATGTCCTACATAATTGTCTTCTGGATGAATCAAGATTGGATTATCAAGCGATTGTTTAAAGTCGAGAATTGGTTCTAATACTTCATATTCTACCTTGATCAAGTTCATAGCTTTCATACAGCATGCTTCATCTTTTCCAGCAATGATTGCTACAGGGTCTCCTACGAAACGTACATATTGATCTAAGATCAGACGATCATATGGACTTGGTTCTGGGAAGGTCTGTCCTGCTAAGGTAAAACGTTTTTGTGGAACGTCTTTATAAGTAAGGATCAATTCAATTCCTGGCACGAGCATTGCTTTTGAAGTATCAATATTTTTTATTTTTGCAAAGGCATGTGGACTTCTTTTTAATTTTACTGTCAATGTATTTTCTGGCACAAGGTCATCTGTATAGACTGGTTTTCCTGAAAGAAGTGCTTTTGCATCTTTCTTTACAATTGCCTGTCCCACATAGTTGTGTTTCTTATTGTCACTCATTTATGCGTCCTCCTTTGCTCCAAAATATTTTTCCAATGCTCTGTACTGTGATTGATATCCTGTACAACGGCATAGATTTCCTGCCAAATATTCTTTTACCTCTCCCATCGTTGGATGTGGATTTTCACGTTTCAGTGCAAGCACTGCCATAATAAATCCTGGGCTGCAGAATCCACATTGGTCAGCCCCTTCCATTGCAAGGAATTTAGAAAATTCTTCCGCCTCTTCTTGTACCCCTTCTAATGTTGTAACTTTCTTTCCATTTGCTCTTGCCGCAAGTGTCGAGCATGAAAGCACTGGCTTTCCTTCTAACCACAAAGTACATAAACCACAGTTTCCTGTATCACATCCACGTTTTACACTTTTCATTCCTTGTTCACGTACAAAATCTAAAAGCATCATGTTTGGATCAATATCAGCTTCTACTTTTTTTCCATTTAAAATTACCTGTATTTTCATATTCCTCTACTCCTCATTTAGTTCCATCACCGCACGTTTGATCAATACTTTCGCCAACGCTTTTCTGTATTCTGCACTGCCTCTCATATTTGATCCAAAACTAAATTGTTCTACGGTCTTATCTAAAAATTCAGTTACATCTTGTAGTTCTAAATGATCCACAATTTTTGCTTTTTGTGGTCTTGCACCAAGTACCACTGTATATTTTCCATCCTTACATGCAACAGCACAAGTAAGTACACCAAAATCTGTTTCTGTCATACGATGTGTCTGGTACGATACTTTTCGTTTGTCTTTTTTGATCACCACATTTACTAAAATATCGTCATCTAATTTTTGATCAATGAATTCCTTAATTGGCACAAGTCCGCCTTTATAAAGTTCAATATAACAATCCAAAGCTGCCAAAATAGTCAATACATCAGAAAAGCCAAATCTAGGGTATACACTTCCCCCTACGGTAGCTGTGTTTCGAAATTGTACGCCTACAATATGTCTCAATGCTTCTTTGAAGCTTCCTTGAAATTCTTTATGCAAAGATTCATGGACTTCCAGATCACGGAGAGAACACATACATCCGATTTTATATTCCTCTTCTGTTTCTGTAATCTGATCTAAGGAAAGATTACAGAGGTCAATCCCTGTCATGAAATTGCTCGATCCCATTTTTCTCCAAAGATTTCCACCTAAAATAATATTTTTTTTGCTTTTCTTGCGCAATTCATAAGCTTCTTCCAAGCTTGCTGCCTGCACATAATTTCTCATCGTAAACACTTTGCATCCTCCTTTTCTTTTAGCCATTGGTAATCTTCCTGTGTATCAATATCATACAGTTCTGCTTCATACTTGGCTTGTACCCTTGTTACCTCTTTCGGATATTTTTTTATAAGATAGGAACCACCATTTTTTTCTGGGAGATTTGCAAGTTCTGCAAAAAATTCTTTTCCAAACAAAACAGGACTTCCTTGTTTTTCCTCATAAGAAAGGCGATAAATACCGCTTCCTTGTTTCTCAAATGCTTCTACTAGCTTCTGCATGCTTTCCTTTTCCAACAACGGCTGGTCACATGGACAGAAAAGACATCCATCCATCTCTTGCATATCTGCTATCCCCAATCGAATTGCGTCATTTCGATTGGGAAATGCATGATATCTCACATGAATCCCTTGTGCCTCACATAATTGTTTTACTTCCTCGCTTCTTGTAACCACAACCGTCTTTGCAAACGGAATTGTTTTTATTTTATCCAATGCGCTCTGTATCAATGTCTTTCCTTGAAATTCTGCTAGTAATTTATTACTGCCAAAGCGTTTGCTCAAGCCGGACGCCATAAGCACACAGCCTACTTTTTTCTCTGTGGCAAATAATTCCTTTTCCGTAACACACCTTGTTTTCAATTGTTCTACCAAACATTCCAGTGCAGCTACTACATGGAGTCTGATATCGCCACCTATCAGCACATACATCAAGTCATCACCCACATTTAGTTTTCCTTCATTTAACCAGACACGAATATAGTAGATTCCTTCCATCCGATACGTTTCTGCAATGGCTTCTTCTACCTTTTTCGCATCATAGGAAAATTCCATTCCAAGAACATCTGCCGCATGCTTTTCTCCGTAACGCACTTTTGCTTTTGCACTTCGTCGAACCGTCCCATTATGTGTCAAATACATTCCTATCTTTTCAGCACTGGGATCCTGTTTTGCCTCTTTGAGCCACCTATCCATAGATGGAATTTCCTTTTGTATTTCTCCACAATTTGCTGAGCCTTTGCTTCGAATCATATCCACACCATGCTGCAGTGCACCTAACACGGATTGTATATTTTCTCTTGCCGCCTTTTCACTTCCTGGAAGATTTATGATAAGTGTCTCTCCCCGAATTCCTGAGACGCCTCTGCTCAAACATCCTTTCGGTGTTATCTGCATACTTGCTGCTCGCATTGCCTCAGAAATTCCTGGTGCCTGACGTGTTATGACTTCCATTGTTGCCTCAGGCGTAATATCCCTAGGAGAAAATCCTGTTCCTCCTGTCGTTAAAATCAAATTAACATTCTGCTTATCTGCACATTTCAGAAGCACTTCTTTGATACTTTCCATCTCATCTGGAACGATTTGTGTATGCACTATTTCCCATCCATCTTTTTCTAAAATCGTGCACAATGCTGGTCCACTGGTGTCCACACGTTCTCCTCTGGCTCCCATATCACTTACGGTGATTACAGCAGCTCTATATATTTTTTCTATAATCTCCATGTATCCCTCCGCTTTTTTCCAGCAAATAAATTTGTTCAATAACAATGTCTTTTTGCACTGCTTTGCACATATCATAAATCGTCAATGCTGCTACCGAAACTGCTGTTAACGCTTCCATCTCAACACCTGTTTTTCCATCACAAGATACTGTTGCAGTGATTTCTACTGCACATCGTTCCTCGTTTAAGGCAAGTTCTAAATTTACTCCATGAATCTGAATTGGATGGCACATAGGAATGATATCAGATGTTTTTTTTGCTCCCATAATCCCTGCAATCTGTGCAACAGTCAATACATCTCCTTTTTTCATTCCACCAGATTGAATCAAAGAAAACGTTTCGCGATTGACCAATACAGTGCCTGCTGCCACTGCTTTTCTATGACTGCTTTCTTTTGCACCCACATTTACCATTTTGGCTCGCCCATCCTCATTAAAATGTGTAAAATCTTGCATATTGCTATCCTCCAATTTGATTCATATTCCGTCCTGCTTTGCTTCTGGAATTAGCTGACAATTCTTCATGCTTCGCAGGTTTTGCTAAAATTGCTTTTCGAAACAATGCAACCATTTCTGTTTCGTCTAATCCTTTTATGGAATATTCTTCTGCAGAATGCAAACAAGGTTTTAACTTTCCATCTGCTGTCAGACGCAAGCGATTACATGTTTTGCAAAAATGGTTACTAATCGGACTAATCAATCCTATATTTCCTTTGGCATTTGGCAAATGATAGCGTCTTGCCACACCATCTTTTTCTGGTAATGCTTCTGCCTCTGGCAATGCTTCTAGTACTTTCTCACAAGATAGGTAAGCAGCTGCATCAAAATCGCCGCCATCATACATTGGCATCAACTCGATAAATCTCACATCCATTGGATATGCTTTGGTCAAATCTGCCAATGCCACAATTTCATCCTCATTAAATCCACCAATCAGTACTGTATTGAGTTTGACATAATCAAACCCTGCATTTAATGCAGCCTTCAATCCAGCCATTGCTTCTTTTTGCATCTCTCTTCTCGTAATGGAACTATATTTTTCTGCATCTAAAGTGTCCAGACTGATATTGATTCGGCGAACACCTGCTTCCTGTAATTCCTTTGCCATATCTGCTAACAAAGTTCCATTTGTGGTGATACAGACTTCTTCAATTCCCGGCACCGCTGCAATCCTGCGACAGATGGAAACAATATTCTTTTTGAGCAGGGGTTCTCCACCTGTAATGCGTACCTTCGTTATGCCTAAAGATGCTGCAGCCCGAACTGCCAGAATCATCTCTTCTTCCGTCAACATCTCTTCATGTGCTTTTTTGCAAACACCTTCCTCCGGCATACAATAGCGGCATCGAAGATTGCATTTATCTGTCACAGACAGACGCAAATACTCTATTTTTCTACCATAGTGATCTATCATACTAATATTTCCCAAATGTACAGTTTGGATAATGACATACTTCACACATCTGACAAAGTCCGCCATCTTCCAATCCAATCAATTCTTCTTTCGTTAATTTATCGCCAGCAAAAATCTGTGGCAATAGCACATCAAATATGGTTGTAGGCAAGCTGATTGCCGCTCCTGGTACGCCCAGAATTGGAATTTCTCCCAAATATGCTACCAACGTCATATTCCCTGGCTGTGCTGGAACACCATGCGTTACAATTTCTGCACCAAGCTGACGAATTGCTGTCGGAGTCAGATCATCTGGATCTACCGACATTCCACCTGTAAAGATTAAGAAATCAGCACCTTGCTGCAAAAATTCTTTTGCTGCTCCCACGATCATATCCAAATCATCATCGCAAATTTTCACTCCGATCATTTCACTTGGATATTGTTTCATTTTCTGTCGTACTACCGGTTCAAATTTATCCTGAATTCTTCCGCTATATACTTCGGAGCCTGTAATGATCACACCTACTTTTCGCATAGCATATTGACGTAACTCTAAAAGCTTTCGTTCTTCACAAAGTTTCTCTGCCTTTATAATCTGTTCTTCTTGCGTTACTAAAGGAACAATTCGCATAGAGGCAAGACGTGCTCCTGGTTCCACCGGATAATGGTCTGGCAAAGTTGTAATTGTAATATCTCCAATGGAATTCACTTGATTTAATAATCCTTTGTCCACCCGAAACATTCCTCTTGTATCTGCAATCAAAAGCACTTTTCCTTCCGATGGTTCTGTATAATGTGCTCCTTCTACTGGTGCCATGGCAGCCATTCGAATCGCACAATCTTCTTCGTGCAATTCCCCCGCATGTTCTTCCCATATAAATACTGTTTTCTTTCCCAAATTCAAAAGCTCCTGCACATCTTCCTCTTGAATCACATGTCCTCTTTTGAATGCAGCGCCTTTAAATCCATCACGCATAGCTGTAATATCATGGCATAAGGTCATTCCCACTGCCTGTTCTACTTGTATTTTTTTCATCCTTTTATTCCTTTAATAATATAATCGATTGTGGAGAGATTGAAATGTCCACATACCTCTTATGGTTTTTCTCCCAAAATTTCTTATCCACTTCCCATACCAATCCTGATTTCAGTAGTAATGTATAGGAAAACGGATTTTCTATGGTCTGTATCACTTCACTGGAAATCTCATTTTCACCAGATATCATCTGAATGTCGTGTGCTCTGATTCCAATATACTTTACATCCTGTACAGCATGAGCAACTTGCAATGTGATTCCCCATTCAAGTGCATACACTTGTTTTTCTCCTACGATTTGTACTTCAGAAATATTTTTACATCCTGTCAAAATGGTTCCTTCTTTTGTTTTTGGGTTTTCAAAAACCTCTTTTTTTGTTCCAATCATATCTAGCTTTCCTTGATTCATCAGCGCGATACGATTTGTCATCCGAAAAACTTCATCTCGGTCGTGGGAAACCAAAAGTACTGTCTTTCCAAATTGCTTTAGAATTTCTCTGACTTCCTGTTCCATTTTCAAACGCAAATGACCATCAAGAGCAGAAAATGGTTCATCCAACAACAAAATTTCTGGATCCGATACCAGCAAACGAGCTAATGCCACTCGCTGTTGTTGTCCTCCAGATAGCTGATGGGGATAGTGCTTTGCTAAATCTGCAATCTGTAATACTTCCATCATTTTCTGGACAACTTCTTTTCCTTTCTTTCTTGCACCTGCTTGAATATTCTGCACGACTGTCATGTTCGGAAAGAGTGCATAATTTTGAAATAGCAAACCTGTTTTCCGTTTCTGTGGAGGTAAATTGATCTTCTTTTCAGAATCAAATAAAGTTACTCCATCTAACACAATCTTTCCTCGATCTGGTTTTTCAATCCCCGCAATGCATTTTAATGTCATACTTTTTCCACTACCTGAGGCTCCTAGAAATGTGAATATCTCATTTTCTGCTTCAAATTTTACGTCTAGTGTAAAATCACCCATTTTTTTCTCAATATCTACGAAAATTGCCATACAAACCTCTTTATGCTCTTCGATTTCGTTTTTCTAACATATTTGCACAAAGCAATACAAAAAAAGAAATCCCCATATTTACCATTACCCAACGAAATGCAAGTTCATCATTATTAATTCTCCAGAGCTGATAAACCGTTGTTGATATGGTTGCCGTACGTCCTGGTGTATAACCTGCAATCATACTGGTTGCACCATATTCTCCCAATGCTCTTGCAAAAGCAAGGACTGCTCCCGCTATGATTCCCTGTTTGCAATAAGGCATCTGAATTTTCCAAAAAATATAAGTATTGGATAATCCAATGGATTGCGCCGAATAGGCAAGTGTTTTGTCAAAAGATTCAAACGCACCTCGCGCAACCCGATACATCAATGGAAAGATTACCACCGATGTTGCAAGGATCGCAGACCACCAAGTCATTGTAATTTTAACGCCAAAATATTTCAGTACAAACATTCCTATGGGACGTTTTGGTCCGACAATTTTAAGTAAAATGTAGCCGACAACCGTTGGCGGCAATACCAACGGTAACGTTAAGATTACATCTAAGATTCCTTTCAGCACTCTTGGTACTTTTGCAATATAGTACGCCGCAAAAATCCCTGCGAAAAACATCAAAATGGTACTGATGATCGCTATTCTGAGTGAATTATATAATGGAAACCAATCCATCCACTACGCCTCCTATTTCACTGGGGTAAATCCTACTTTTTCAAACACGGCAGATGCATTTTCCCCTTTTAAATATTCCAGAAATGCACTTGCTTCTTCTGAATATTCTGAATTATCTATTACAGCCGCTGGATAAACAACTTGTCCGCACATCTGTGCTGTTGCCACATCCACTACTTTTAAGTTTGCAGAAAATGCATCTGTTGCATAAACAATTCCACAGTCAACCATCGCTTCTGCTACCTGCGTTGTAACTTCCTTCACATTTGTTCCATAGGTAATGCATCCATCCCTTGCCAAATCTTCTTCCGCAAATCCATAATAGTCTAAAATCTTCTGTGTATATTGACCGATTGGAACATCTTCATTTCCCATTGCCATTACAATGGACTTGTTTTCCAACTGGTTTTTGAGTTCCTCGTAAGATGTTATGTTTGCTTCATTTCCTTCTGGAACAACAAGTGCTACTTTATTTTCCAAAATATCAAAGCGTGTTCCTTGCATAACATTCTCCAACTCATCCATTTGCTTTTGTCCTGCAGAGATAAAAACATCGCAGGTCGCACCTTCTTGAATTTGTGTCTTTAAGGTCCCAGAAGAATCAAATGTAAAAATAAGTTTTATATTGGTATGTTCCTCCATATACTGATTTCCTAGCGCTGTTAACGTTTCTGTTAGAGAAGCTGCTGCAAAAATATGCAATTCTATATCTTCTGTTGTTTTTTCTTTTTGTCCGCATCCAATACAACCACTTATTAACATTGTGATTACAAGTATGGCTCCTACTATTTTTTTCATATGGTACTTCCTTTTCCTATTGGTATAAACAGCACGGTATTACTGCCTCCGCAAATCATTCCTAATGCTCTGCTCTTCTCATTGTCTAAATGATACTCCTTTATCATCACTTCGCAGCAGTTCCTTGCATCTTGAATTGCAGCAAATTCAATAGCACCGCCACCAATACTATCAATTACTTTTGATTCTGTTACAAACATCATACTGCCTTCCCCTCTTGGTGCAGATCCTGTTTTGTTTATAATCACACAAAGGGTTCCAGCTTCTTGACAGTTCAGTAATTCTCTCGATGCATACGCATTGGACTTTTTATTTTTTTCTAAAATGATCTGAGCCAAAATACTGACCGCAATCTCTGCTGGCGTCACTGCCTGAATCGGCAATCCAATCGGTGCAAAAATCGTATTGATTTTTTCTTCCGATACTCCAGCTTCTTTTAGATTCTCAAATGTCTTTTTTACTTTTAATTTGCTTCCAATCATGCCCAAATACTGATAAGGGTACGATAAAATAGTCTTTACACATTCAAAATCATCTTTGTGTCCACGGGTAACAACTACATAATATGCATTGGGTTCCAAATGCGTTTCTAACTGTTCAAATCCGTCACAGATCAATTCGTCTGCATCTGGAAATCGTTCCCGATTTACAAATTCTTCTCGATCATCTATGACCTTAATATAAAAATCTAAGCAAGATGCCATTTTTACTAGTTCACAGGAAACATGACCTGCACCGCAAATAATCAGCCTTGGCTGTGGCAGAAACCATTCTTCTTTCAAAATAGATACATCCATTTCTGCTTCCAGTAATTTTCCAATTGCTTTTTGATAAAAAGTATGTGCGCCTTGTGGCTGTATCAATATCTTCTTTTCCCCATATTGTTCTTTCATAGGCTCTACATACCCTTCTTTCACCAATTTTTGAATATGCGCTGCATTTATTATGGTATCATTTTGTATCTGCAGACATTGTTTCACCAAATCCAATCTATGAGCTACTTCTTCTGCTCTTTTCCCCAATGCATGTAATCCACACACAACTATAATTTCATCCACATTGTCATAGATTACTGGCTCTGTTTCTTTTGGAAATTTGATTGGCAAATGCTTCGAACCATCTGCTTCTATCAAAACCACATCTGCATGTTGACATACATTTTCATATGTTTTCTTAGACAATGGACCAATTTTTTTACCGCATGGCACACCTGCCATTGCATAACCATATTCATCCAACGCATGCAGAATCACCTCTGGATCATCTGTTAGCAGCGTATCATCCTCTAAATACATTTGCGTGGATGTTGTCACCAAAACAGTCAAACCTAACCTCCGATAGGTTTTTGCCATTTCTTTTATGAGAGACGTTTTCCCTCCTGCGCCAACAATTGCTTTAATCATGTTCTTTCTTCACACTTTCCAAATGTAAGATTGCTTCGAGCACTCCACCTGCAATACATCTCGCCTTATCCGAGATTGTAAAACAATTCTCATACTCCTCAATCCGAGGATCGATATCTGCTATTTTAAATCCTTTCGTAACAGGATAGCCTTCTCGAATCAAGCCTCGAAGCAGTCCATTTATCGTTGCCTTTACAGGAAAAACAGTATCCTCTTCCACTTGTATCAATGCAATGATTTCTCCTTGCTGAACTGTATCTGTAATCTTCTTTACATGCTTCACAATTCCTGCGCATGGACTGTATATCACGCGTTCTTTCGCATAACCGCCAACTATACCTGGAATTCCTGTATTTTTCATTGCACATCCTTGATAAAGAACTCTTCCAAGAGAATGTCCTCGCATCGTTTCCACAACTGCATCTACATCTGTTCCAGCTTCAAATCCTGGTCCTAAACCAATCGTGATTGGTGCCATTTGGCGATGGGTTCCTAAATTTTTCTTAGCCAAAATCCCATCTACTACAGCCATTGGCTTTAAGTCAGAAATACATTTCCCTTCTGGATCAATCAAAAGTGTTAGCTTCCCTTCCGCCAATAACGTCTTTGCCTCTTCCAAATTTGCTGCGTAGAAACAAGTTACATCCTCTACTTTATGCATCCCCTGATAAACAGCTTCTGAAAATGCCACTTCTCTTCGAATTGCAGATGGATATCTTGTTTCCAAAATCAAAACAGAAAATCCGCATTTATACAATTTATAGATAGTTCCTGTGGCAAGATCACCGCCACCTCTCACAATCACTAATTTTTCCATCGGCTTACCCTAAAAAAGCGTCAAGGTATGTCTTTGACGCTTTACTTTCTTATTCTCATTTGTTAGTCATATCAATTATAATGCAAAAAATAATGTTTTTCAATAAATATACGCATTTTTCAACGTCAAATGTCGTTTTTTATGCAAGATGTTCTAATAAAATTTTCACTCCTAAGATGATCAAAATGATTCCACCTGCAATTTCTGCCTTCTTTTCGAAACGATCGCCGAAAATACTTCCAACTTTGACACCAACTGCCGACAATACAAAGGTCGTAATTCCAATCAATGTAATTGCTACCCAAATATTAACATTTCCTGCCATCGCAAGGGACACACCAACTGCTAATGCATCAATGGATGTAGCAACTGCCATGGTAAACATCGTCTTGCAGGAAAGGTCTGCGCTGCAGTCCTCACATGCCTCTTCTTTGCTAAATGCCTCTTTTAACATGTTGGCTCCAATTAGTGCAAGCAGACCAAATGCAATCCAATGGTCTACCGACTCAATCGTTTTTGCAAATAAACTTCCTAAGAAAAATCCGATCAATGGCATCAATGCCTGAAATCCCCCAAACCATGCACCACAGATGACCATTCCTTTTCCATTTGCCTTCTTCATACCAAGGCCTTTACAAATGGATACTGCAAAAGCATCCATACTAAGCCCAATTCCTAATACTAATAATTCTATAAATCCCATTTTTAACTTTCTCTTTTCTATAATTGTATTTTCATGATTTCCGAATGGCATGTTGTCTGAAATTGCGGACAGTTTTGACAATCTGAAATATGTGGCGCATCATTTCGTGCTACGATTTCAAATCCCAATTTTTTATAAAACTCTGGAATCTTTGCTGTCAGCCACGCTTCTTTCGCATGCATGCTTTTTGCTTCCTCTAATGCCATCTGCACCAGATACTTTCCATAATGATTTCCTCTGTACCTTTCTTGTACAGCCACACAGCGTATAATAAATAATTCATTTTCATGCACTAAGCCGCTTGCTCCAATCAATTCTCCTGTGTCCTTATCCAACAATTCAAAACAGCATACGAGTCCAGAAGGAGCTGGATCTTCTGGATGAATTTCCAATCCTGCAGTCACAAATAATGAGACTAGTTTTTTATAATCCATTGTCTTTTGTACAATTATTCGATTCATTTACTCAACCACCTCCAAATAACTGCTGATACAATATAAAGTCTGGCCATTGTATACAACCCTTGACCAACCTTCATTGGAAACTCCAGTACGTTCTGCAATCTCACCATTTTTCAAAGCTACAATTACTTCTGATGGAGCTTCTACACTTGGTCGATTTCGTAAATTGGTCAATTCTTTTGCTGTTACTTTTTCTGAAACTGCTGTAAATTGTGTTTTAAATTCGCTGCTTTCTTCCTGCTTTGGTGTCGTATAACTTGTATCAGTTGTGATGTAACTGCTCACGCAATATACTTTTTGTCCATTGTATAGGATTCTTGACCAGCCATTATTTCCAATTCCTGTTCTTGTAGCAATTTCACCATTTTTCAGACTTGCTACCACATTACTGTTATCGCCTTGTTCCATGCTGCTGCGAAGATTTACCGAATCCTTTGCTGTTACCTGCTGCTCTACTTCTTCGAATTTCACACCTGCTTCCAAATTGATTCCTACCTGTTCCGCACTTCCTTCTTCACGTGCGCTTGTAATCTGACTATATCCAAAATATGCCACATTTAAATCTACCGAGCCTTTGATTCCATTTACCGTTCCTCTATTTGTATACTGCCACATGGCACACGCCTTACTATAATCTGGCTTTTGTACATCTGGCCATGTCACTTGGCTATATTGTGCTACCCAGGTACGATATCCTAACGCAAGTGTATCTGCATCCCAAAGTGCATTTCCTTCTAATTCACTTTTCGCTGCATAAAACATTCCAACATAGCCTTGTTCTTCGATTGTTTCCAAAAAGCTACTTGCACAGGCTGTTCGTTCTGAGATTGTCATATCATATTGACGGCTGGATGCATTTTGAAATCCTTCACAATTGTATGCAACCGGATATGTAACTGCATATCCTGCCAATAAGTTTGCTGTCCATCCTGCTTCTTCTTTTGCTTCTGTTTCATTGACTGCTGTCGAAAAGAAATAAGCTCCTGCTTTGATTCCATATTTGGTAGCTTCTTGTAAATTATATTTTGCACAGGCATCTTCTTTGATCACGCCATTTTTCATTCCACGATACCCAACACGTATCATGGCAAAATCAACGCCTGCATCTGCTACCTTTTTCCAATCAATATTTCCTTGAAATTCAGATACATCAATACCAAGTGTAATATCATCTGTCTCGTAAGCTGACTCTTTCAAGTTTGCCACTGGAACTTCCGTTCCTTCTTCTATTTCTATATTCGCTTGTGGATCCTCTTCCAGATCAACCGTTTCCTGCACAGGTTCTTTTTCTTTGGAAGAATCTTTTTTTCCATCTAAGAAAAATAATGTAACAATTCCACCAAGAATCACCACAACAGATACCACTATGGCTATGATTACCTTTTTATCTAACTTTTTCTTATAAACAGTTTGTGCCATTCAAAAATTCTCCCTTCTTTTTATATTCTCGTTGAAATGCAAAATAAAATGCAATTCCTTTGCAAATGCTGGAAATCGTAAGTGCCCACCAGACACCATTTAACCCCAAAACAGTTCCACTTAGAAAATAAGCTAACGGAATTCTCATTCCAGTTAAAAGAATACTAAGTAATCCACATATTTTTGTGTTTCCTAGGCCTGAAATTGCTCCGACAGACATCAATTCCACGCACATGAATGCTTCTCCCACACCAATGATCATAAGATAATCTACCGACAATCGAATTACATCTGCTTCATGGAAGAAAATTGCAGAAATCGGTTCCGGTATGATAAAGAAAATCAGTGCTACAATCGCACCCCATGCTCCAACAGCTAACATAGATATCGAATATCCTTTTTTTACACGTTCCATGTTGCGTGCACCATAATTTTGCGCTGCAAAAGCATTCATCGCTGTACTAAAACCATCTGCTGTATTCCATGAGATTGATTCAATTTGCCCGCCAACACGTTGAATTGCGATGGCATTATCTCCAAAGCTTCCAACCAATCTGGAAAGCACCATAGAAATCATGCAATACACAGAAGTTTGTAATGCAATTGGCCATCCTGTCATACCAACTTTTTTCCAATATGGATACTCTGGAACCGCAAATATCTTGCCTCCAGCTAAGATTCCATTTTTACATTCCAGTATCAACACGATCATAACAACCATTTGTGCAATTACCGTTGCAAATGCCGCTCCAGCTGCTTCCATCCTAGGAAATGGTCCAATTCCTAAAATCAACATGGGATCTAAGATCATATTCATAACCAATCCGAAAAAATTCGCTTTCAATGGTGTCTTAGAATCTCCTTGTGCAGTATATATTCCTGTCAGGATTTGACTGATGTAAGAAAATATCACCAATCCGCACGCAATCTTTAAATATGTTTTTGCCGAATAAATCGCCACTTCATCTGTCAATCCAAAAAAGGAAACAAGTGGGTTCGTAAAGCAAAGACAAATTGCTCCAAACAGCATTCCAAATAAAATTCCCATTTGAAGTGCTGCTATGCCATATTTTTTTGCTTCTTCACGTTTTCCTTCTCCCAATGCCTGTGCCACATAAACTTGTCCTCCTACTTTTGCCAGTGTTGACAGTCCTTGTGATAACCACACATACATACCGCCAACACCCACACCTGCAACAGCTTTGGCACCAAGCATGCCGACCCACGCCATATCTGTAATATTATATGCCGTTGCCAAAAAAGCGGATGCCATAATTGGAAGCGCTAGTTCTGCCAGCACCTTCAAAATAGGACCTTCCGTCAAATTTCCTCGTACTTTTGCCATTTCGTTTCTCCTTGTAAGTCGAAAGGGAGATTGTTCGCTCACAATCTCCCTCTTAATTTCTTGAAATCAGATTGCTACGCTTCTTCCTTTTCCACTTGCAAGTAACTTTCCATAAGTTCCCAAATTTCTTCTCTGCCTTGTTTTGTCTCTGCCGAGAATGGGATGACCACTGTTCCTGGAATCAAATCCAGACCTTCTTTAATCATCTTCACATGCTTTTGAATTTGGCTACGTTTTAATTTATCTAATTTCGTTGCAATAATAATTGGGTGATATCCTTGTGATACAATCCATTCATACATCATCTTATCATTTGCTGATGGATCATGACGGATATCAATCAATAAAAATACTGCTTTCAATTGTTTTGAAGTATTCAAATAACGTTCAATTAATTTTCCCCACTGGGCTTTTTCTTTTTCCGATACTCTTGCATATCCATATCCAGGTAAATCCACCAAATACATTTCCTGATTGATGTTATAGAAATTAATGGTTTGTGTTTTCCCTGGTGTTGCAGAAGTTCTTGCTAATGATTTACGATTCATCAACGCATTGATCATAGATGATTTCCCTACATTCGACTTCCCTGCAAATGCAATTTCTACTTTATCCGTATCTGGCAATTTACTTGTAATTCCACATACGATTTCTAACTCTACACTTTTAATCTTCATTTTTTTAATCCTCATGCACCAATGCGTGCGATAGCACTTCTGTCATATGACTCACTGGTATAATTTCTAATCCTTTTGTTATCTCTACTGCAATTTCTTCCACATCACGCATATTTTTTTCAGGCACTAAGACTGTCTTTACTCCAGCACTTTTGGCTGCAAGCAACTTTTCTTTTAACCCACCAATCGGAAGCACTCTTCCACGAAGAGTAATCTCTCCCGTCATTGCCACATCTGCTCGCACTTTTTTCTCTGTAATTGCAGATAAGATTGCTGTAGCCATTGTGATCCCTGCTGATGGACCATCTTTTGGAACGGCACCTTCTGGGATATGAATATGTACATCATGTTTTTCGAAGAAATCTTCAGGAATTTCATATTCCTTTCCACAAGAACGAATATAACTAATTCCTGTTCTTGCTGATTCTTTCATAACATCTCCAAGCTGACCTGTCAATAGGATTTCGCCTTTTCCTGGCATAATGTTTGTTTCAATTTCTAAAGTATCTCCACCTACACTTGTCCATGCAAGTCCTCTTACAATACCAACTTCATCCTTGTCATTGATCATTTGGAATGTAAATTTCTCTTTTCCCAAATATTTTTCTACTGTGCGTTCTTTTACTTGCACTTTTTCTTTTCCTTCTTCCAAAATCTCTCTTGCAGCTTTTCTACAAATCTCACCAATGGTACGTTCTAATTGACGTACGCCTGCTTCTTTTGTATACCCACGAACAATTTTCCAAAGTGCAGCTTTTCCAATTTTTACTTGCTCTTCTGTTAAGCCATGTCGTTTTAACTGTTTTGGAACAAGGTGTTTTGTTGCAATATGCATTTTTTCATTTTCTGTATAACTGCTAATTTCAATTACTTCCATACGGTCAAGAAGTGGTCTTGGAATGGTTTGTAGAGAATTTGCTGTTGTTACAAATAACACCTCTGATAAATCAAGTGGTACTTCCAAATAATGATCACGGAATTTTACATTCTGTTCTCCGTCAAGCACTTCTAAGAGTGCAGAGAATGTATCTCCTTTGTAATCATTGCTTACCTTATCAATCTCATCTAATAATAGAAGTGGATTTTTCACACCTGTTTGACGCAATGCATTTGCAATACGTCCCGGCATAGCACCTACATATGTTTTTCGATGTCCGCGAATTTCTGCTTCGTCACGCACACCGCCTAATGAAATTCTTGCATATGGCTTATCAAGTGCTTTTGCTAAAGAACGGGCAATGGATGTCTTTCCTGTTCCCGGTGGTCCAACAAGGCACAAAATTGGGCTTTGCCCTTTTTGAGTCAAAGTACGAACTGCTAAGAATTCTAAAATTCTCTCTTTTACTTTTTCTAACCCAAAATGTTCTTCCTCCAATAATTGTTTTGCTTTCTGCAAATCAATACGATCTTCCACCATCTTATCCCATGGCATTTCTAACATCGTCTCAATATAAGTACGTGTTACACTATTTTCAGCCGAATTCTGCATTGCGCTTTTAAAACGATTGATTTCTTTCATCAGCTTTTCTTTTACTTCTTCTGATGCTGATAATTTTTCTGCCGCTTCTTGAAATTCTTCTGCATCAGATAACACATTATCTTCTCCTAATTCTTCACGAATTACTTTCATTTGCTCGCGTAAGATATATTCTTTCTGATGCTGATCCATCTTTTCTTTTACTTTTGACTGAATGCTTTCTTTTAAATCAAGTACCGCCATCTCATTTGCAATTTTGTAAGAAAGAATTTGGTATCTTTCATATAAATCATCTTGTTCCAAAACATCTTGTACACTCTTATAATCCATTGGAACATTTGCTGCAACTTTATTGACTAAGCTTTTGAAAGACGATGCCTCTGAAATTTGAGTCACAACATCTTTCGATACTTTTCCGCTTTTCACTGTATATTCAAAGAAGATTTCCTGCAATAATTTTGCTTCTGGATATTCATTCAATTTTTCTGGTTCATAATCATTGTAATCATTTAAGATTTCAATTTCTGCCTGAAGATAAGGATCACTTTGTGTAACATGCAATAATTTTGCACGCTCTTCCCCCGTGATCAAGACACGATAAATATTCTTTGACATTTTTGCAATTTGTTTGATTGTTGCAATCGTTCCTACTTCATACACATCTTTTTCTTCTGGTTGTTCTATATTTAAATCTCGTTGTGCAACGAGAAATACTTTCTGTCCTTCATTTTGCATTGCTTGCTGTATCGCTTCCACAGAACGCTTTCGGCTTACATCAAAATGAATTACCATCTCTGGTAAAATCGTAAGCCCTCTCAGAGCGACCATCGGCATACTCATTTTCTGTTCTTCCATTTATTTTCTCCTGTCTCAAAAAACGGGTACGTCATCGGTACCCGTTCTATTTCACATGTTATGCATTATAAATTGGATTTGCATTTCCTAGCACTGCATCTTTTGTAATCAAGCATGTTTTTATGCTTTCATCTGATGGTACATGATACATTGTGTCCATCATTACATTTTCCATAATTGCACGAAGACCTCTTGCTCCTGTTTTTCTTGCAAGTGAAGTATCTGCAATCTGTTCTAATGCTTCTTTTTCGAATGTTAATTCTACACCATCTAATTCTAAAAGTTTTTGATATTGTTTTACAATCGCACTCTTTGGTTCTGTTAAGATACGGATTAATGCATCACGATCTAACAATTCCAAAGAAACCGTAATTGGCACACGACCTACTAATTCTGGAATAATACCAAATTTCACTAAATCCTGTGGCAAAATTTGTTTCAATAATTTATCCACATTGTCTTCATGTTTATCTGCTACCTGTGAATTAAATCCCATTGATTTTTTATCAATACGTGTTTCAATGATCTTATCAATTCCTTCAAATGCACCGCCACAAATAAATAAAATATTTGTTGTGTCAATTTGAATCAATTCTTGATGTGGATGTTTTCTTCCACCTTGTGGTGGTACAGATGCAACAGTTCCTTCAATGATTTTAAGAAGTGCCTGTTGTACACCTTCTCCAGATACATCTCGTGTAATCGAAGGATTTTCTGATTTTCTTGTAATCTTATCAATTTCATCGATATAGATGATACCATGTTCTGCTCTTGCTACATCACCATCTGCAGCTTGAATTACTTTTAGAAGAATATTTTCTACATCTTCCCCTACGTAACCAGCTTCTGTAAGTGCTGTTGCATCTGCAATTGCAAATGGTACATTGAGAATTTTCGCCAATGTCTGCGCAAGCAATGTCTTTCCGCAACCAGTTGGTCCAAGCATTAAGATATTACTTTTTTGCAATTCAACACCAAGATCTTTTCCTGCTAAAATTCTCTTGTAATGATTATAAACAGCTACAGAAAGTACTTTCTTTGCTTCATCTTGACCGATTACATACTCATCTAAAAAGGCCTTCATTTCCTCTGGTTTTAAAAGATTGATTTCTTCTAATCCAGGAGTCATTTCTTCATACTCTAACTCTTCCTCAATAATTTCTGCGCAAACTTCGATACATTCGTCACAGATATACGCTCCGTTTGGTCCAGCAATCAACTTACGAACCTGACCTTGCGCTTTATTGCAGAAGGAACATCTTACTACTTCTTCCCCTTTTCTTCCTGCCATACGATCTCCTTATTTCAATTGAAAGGGGCTGCTCCATATTGAAACACCCCCTCCATCATCTTTTAGTGGTTTGTGATTACTTCATCTACCAAACCATATTCTTTTGCTTCTTGTGCTGACATGAAGTTATCTCTTTCTGTATCGATTTCGATTCTTTCAAGAGATTGGCCTGTGTTTTCAGCCAAAATTGTATTCAACTTATGTCTTGTCTTTAAAATATGCTCAGCAACAATTTTGATTTCTGTTGCTTGACCTTGTGCGCCGCCTGATGGCTGATGAATCATAATTTCTGAGTTTGGAAGAGCGAAACGTTTACCTTTTGCTCCACCTGCTAGTAAAAATGATCCCATACTTGCTGCCATACCAATACAAATTGTTGAAACATCACATTTGATGTATTGCATTGTATCGTAAATGGCCATACCAGCTGTCACCGATCCACCTGGACTATTAATGTAAAGATGAATATCTTTTTCTGGATCTTCTCCTTCTAAAAACAACAATTGTGCAATAATCACGCTTGCTGATGCGTCAGTAACTTCTTCTCCTAAAAAGATAATTCTTTCTTTAAGTAATCTTGAATAAATATCGTAAGAACGTTCTCCACGACTTGTTTGTTCAATGACGTAAGGTATTACACTCATGCATACGCCTCCTTCATGAATCTTATTCTTCTACTGCGTTTTCAACTAAGAATGTTACAGCTTCTTGAACAGCCATATCTTCTTTCATTTGTTCTTTTTCGTTTTCACCCATGAATGATTTTAATTTTTCAACTTCCATTTTGTAAGCTTCTGCCATTTTTGTAAGTTCTTCATCTAATTTTTCATCAGTGATTTCGATGTTTTCTGCTTTTGCGATTGCTTCAAGAACTAATCTTGTTTGGATACGTGTTACAGCTTGTGGTTTTAATTCTTCCATCATTTTTTCTGCTGTCATTCCTGTGAATTGGAAGTATTGTTCCATGCTTAATCCTTGCGCTTGAATTCTTTGAGCAAATTCTTGAGCCATTTGTTGTACTTGAGTATCGATCATAGCTTCTGGGATTTCCATTGTAGCGTTAGCAACTGCTTGTTCTACTGCTTGATCTTCTTTTTGTCTCTTTCCTTCAGCATTCTTTTGTTCTTTGATTTTTGCTTTGATATCTGCTTTTAATTCATCTAATGTATCAAATTCAGAAATTTCTGCTGCAAATTCATCATCTAATTCTGGAAGTTCTTTCACTTTGATTTCGTGTACTGTACATTTGAATACAGCTTCTTTTCCAGCTAATTCTTCTGAGTGGTATTCTTCTGGGAATGTTACGTTTACTTCTACTTCTTTACCTGTTTCAGCACCAACTAATTGTTCTTCGAATCCAGGAATGAATGAACCAGAACCGATTGTTAATGGATAGTTTTCACCTTTTCCGCCTTCAAATGCAACACCATCAACGAATCCTTCGAAGTCTAATACTACTTCATCACCGTCAGCAACTGCACGATCTTCTACAACTACTGTTCTAGCATTTTTCTTTTGTTCTTCTTCTAATTTAGCATCGATTTCTTTTGCTGTTACTCTGTTAGAAACTTTGCTAACTTTAAGTCCTTTGTATTCTCCAAGAGTTACTTCTGGTTTTGTAGCAACTTCTGCTGTGAAGATGAAAGGTTTTCCTTTTTCTAATTGAACGATATCAACGCTTGGTTGAGATACGATTTTTAATTCGCATTCATCGTATGCTTTGCTGTATGCTTCTGGAATTAATGCATTTGCAGCATCTTCGTAGAAGATTTCAGCTCCATACATTTTTTCGATCATTTGACGAGGTACTTTTCCTTTACGGAATCCAGGCACGCTGATTTTCCCTCTTTGTTTCATATATGCACTTTGAAGTGCTTTTTCTAATTCTTCAGCTGAAACTTCAATTGTAAGTTTTGCCATGTTTTTTTCTAACTTTTCTACTTGTAAGCTCATTACTATTTCCTCCTTAATATATAAAAGACTGCGCAATGCGCAATCTCTGCGCACACTCATGCTATGGTATTGTACCATAAATCATATGAAATATCTAGTCTTGATTTTCATCTAAACCCATGATTTTTGCAATAAAATCAGCAATTTCAGCCTCTTTTACACCAAACAAGTCATTGTTTCCCTTTTCTACATGAAAAACAATCGTTGTTTCTTCTGAAAACTCCATTGCATTGTAAGCTTCCTCAAAAAGCCCATAGGATTGTTCTAAAAATTCTTTCTGCATCTGAGCATTGATTTCTTCCAAGGTTCCTTTGTACTCTCCGCGCTCTACTTTTTCTGTAAGTCTCACTTTTTCTTCTGCAAGAGACTGTGCAAATTTTTCAAAAATATCAACGGATTGATATGTCACTGGTACTTCGTAGGAAGAGCGGCTTATTTTTTCTGCTTCTCCTACTTTGTATTTCATATCTGCGAAAATCTTCTTACATAATGCAATATAATTTTCTTTCAATGCAGTTTCCATTTCGATACCATTAGCAACATTACTTTCTACAAATGCAGTCACTCCTTCTTCATACTGTGCAAGAAGTGTTTCTTCCGTCACATCATCCATCATCTCAACTGCTGCAGTAGTGTCACCTTTTAAATACTGTGCCAACACTGCATTTACATAGCCACTGGCATCAAAGCTCCGGAAGATCCAGTATATAACAACTGCGAGTAATAATATCGTCACTCCAATTGCAGCCCACATAGTTTTCTTTGATTTCATAATATCTTTCCTCCTACATCTGATAAATAATAGAAGCTCCTATTTCCTTTGCCTTTTCTTCACTGATCAAAACTGCAATTAATCGAAGGGCAAAGGCAATTGCTGTTCCCATTCCACGGCTTGTAATCACAAAGTCATCCTGCACAACCGCTTCTTCAAGATAAGTTGCTCCTTTTAGTGCTTCCTCAAATCCAGGATAAGAAGTTGCTTTTCTTCTGTTCAAATAACCATTTTCGCCAAACACACTTGGCGCAGCACAAATTGCTGCCATCCATTTTTGATTCGCATAAAATGCATCCAGCACTTGTTTCAATCCTTGATGTGCTCCGAGATGTAATGTCCCTGGCATACCGCCTGGTAATACTACCATATCTTCCTCTTCATATGTCATTTCTTCAAATAATTTATCTGCCTGTACGTCAATCCCATGTGCTCCATGAATCATCGGTGCACCTGTGATTGAAATGGTTGTCACTTCAATCCCTGCTCTGCGAAGCAAATCTACAACAGTTAATCCTTCGATTTCTTCAAATCCGTCAGCCAAGAATACGCTCACTTTCTTTGTCATGCTTTCAACCTCCTGTATATGATTTGCTAGCATTTTAGCAAACTTACTGTAAAAATGCAAATTCGTTTACATTTTCTCCCATTTATATTAAGATAAAACAAAAAACGAAGGAGATTTTAGCATGGAAATCGAACGTAAATATTTAGTTACAGTCCTTCCAGAACAATTAGAAACATACCCTTATCGCGTACTGGAACAAGGCTATCTTTGTACAGAACCCGTTGTTCGCATTCGCAAAGACAACGAATGCTATGAACTCACTTACAAATCAAAGGGACTTATGGTTCGCGAGGAGCATAATCTTCCACTCACAAAGGAAGCCTATGAACATCTGAAAGAGAAAGTTGACGGTCGTATCATTTCAAAAAAACGCTATCTCATTCCTTATCTCACATATACCATTGAGTTAGATATTTTTGAAGGCGAACTTTCACCACTTGTTTTGGCCGAGGTGGAATTCCCATCAGAATCCGAAGCAGAACAGTTTATTCCACCTGCTTGGTTCGGAAAGGATGTCACTTTCGAGACCACTTATCATAATAGTAATTTGAGTCAAAAAAAGTAACGGATTACCCCGTTACTCTTTTTGATTATTATGCTGTTTTTCTAATTTCTTTTGATATCTTCTCTTTCTAGCAGAATATCTGCGTCTGCGTGTCAGCATCATAATTACAATAGCTAGAATCAAAATAACAGAAATCGCTGCTAAACCAATAATCAGATATAAGGTATATCCTTCTAATGCGAACGCTTCTTTTTCTTCTTCTACTTCTTGCACTACAATTTCTTGGTATCTTTGGAAAGTTCCATCCACTTTATCATAGCGATATAATTTTTCTACACCATCTTGCGCTAACACTGCTACAAGGGAAAATTCTTCATCTAATTTCCAAGCTTCCAATTCCTGTTCCAAATAAAGAATGGTTTCTTTCGCTAATTTTTCAGTACCAACTACATTTTCTTTTGCTGGTAATAATGTAATCCAATTATCCTTAGCAATCTCTACTGTCACATATGGATAAAATGAATCTGTTTCCGCAAAGTATAAATAAAATCCACTTTTTTCTCCAGATTGTAAATATAACAATTGCATAGAACCCGTTTCACTTTTTAACCCCTGATATGCATACTCATTGTAGGTTACTTCTCCACGGCTAAATCCTGTTGGGATCACATCATCTGCAAAATTTTCTACGATGGTATATTCAGAACCTGCAATCGAAATCTTTTCTACTTCACCACATGTAATTGTAAGCTGATACACAGTCGTCGAACCATCTTCTGCCGTTACAACTACTTTTGCTGCATTATCACCGAGTTTTAAATCTTTTCCACCTGTCACTGTCACACGTGCTTTCACGCTTGATGCTGACGCTGAAATTGTAATCTCTGATACTTCTTTGCCAACGACTACTGTATAAGAAGTTGTTCCTGCATTAAATGCCGGACTCAAGCTACCCGGATACACACTTAATGCACTTAACTTACTATTATTATCTTTATTTTCCGTTGGTTGATCTGTTTCAGATGGTGTACTTGGTGTATTTGGCGTATTTGGTGTGGATGGTGTACTTGGTGTGGATGGTGTGCTTGGCGTACTTGGTGTACTCGTCACTGCTTTTCCGGTTACCTTCCCACCTGATGTCGATGTAGATAAAGATGCTGCTGATTCCCAATCATAAACAGATCCTGTTTCTACGGAAATTGGAAAACTTCCTTCTTTTAAAATTTCAAACGTTACGCTAAAACTGATGCTAGAGGAACCTGCATTACTTGCATATCCACTATATCTTACACTGCCTGCACTAGCACTCGCACCACCTGATGCACTTTTTGCCGATAATGCGGATGCATCATATCGTAACACCACATCAGCTCCCCCAATATCTGTGCCTGATGCAGATGCTGTACATGTTACTGTTACCCTGCTTCCTACATTTCCAGAAGCACTAGAAACTTTTACAGAAGCTGAAGCGGCTAACACTTCTGACTTAAATGTTCCGCTCAGCATCAAAATGCCAAGCAAAATCACTCCTATTTTTTTCATTATTTTCATTTGTCATACCCCTATTGTTGAATTGTACTCACCATAATATTGTTTTTCTGGATTAGGATCAAATCCTGTGCATTGATTTTTCCATCTCGATTTACATCCGCTGCTGTTGCATAAATGTCCTTCAAAGTTGACACTTGTATGTTATTTTTCTGTACCAAGATTAAATCTTGCGCATTGATCTTTCCATCTCCATTTACATCACCATAAATTAAAACTTTATATGTAGCTCTCAAAGAATTATCGGTTGCATATAATCTGACTTGATCACCAGTTCCTACGTTTCCACTCTTTGTACTTCCACTCGAAGTTGTAAGTTTCACACTACCATTTTTTACTTGAAGCTTTGTCAAGAATGTAGCTGTAGATACTGGATAGTTTGTAATTCCTGTAATGCTATTATTGCTGTTTATTTTGTAAGCTGTACTGCTTACTGTTGGTGTTTCAATTGTTGGCGGTGCAGGACTTTCCGCCTCTTTTCTTACAATTTTAATTGTATAAGTTCTTGTCGTTCCTGACTGTGATTTTACTGTAATAGCAAATGAATTATTTCCTACGGAAAGTGCCTTTTGACCTGTTCCCGTAACACTTGCTTTGCTATCTGCTGCAATCGCTGAAATTGTCACGCTGCTCACACTATTTTCTACGATTAGCGAGTAGGATGTATCATACATACTAAAAGATGGTGTTAAACTATATCCTGATACTGACAATGATTTCAACATATAGTTTGGACTTCCAGTACCTGTTGGTTTCTTGCATGCACTTGATGGCATGTCAGTAAACACCGGAATTTTAAATACCAAAGCAGCACTTCTTGCATTTTCATCAAATGCCTCTGCCATATGTTGACCTTCACTTGCTGCCCCTTGCACATTTGTCATATATTGATGTGTATACAAAGTACCAACCAAATCAAATTTTTTCAAATACATGGTATCTTGCCCTACATCAACATATCCTTCAGCATAATACTTTGCTCCGCCTTCTATAGATTTTGTTCTTGTATCCCAAGGTCTGCTATAAGTAGTTGCTCCTACTCCACTTCCCTTTGCATACCATAATCCTCTTTGAATGGCAGTCATTCCATTGCTTGGATATGCACCAATATTAAAGTAATTATAGTATCCCTCATATCCTGACACCGTTCCTGAGATGCAGCTGCCCGTTCCATTCACACCCTGTTCTTGCATAATCATAGAAGCCAAGGTATATGGGCTTACACCAACCTTCTCAGCAACACTTAAAATCACATCGATATACGAAAGTGTCATTCCATTCTCTTCATAGGTACCTGCTAAAAATGTGCCCTTTACCATTGTTGTCAGGCTGGAACGAACTTTTTCCTTATCACTAGCGCTCATACTGCTCGCGTCGTAACTTTGTTCCAAAAATTGAAATACATTCGTACTATCTATGAAGTTTCTTGGGTCCATGTAGTATTCAATAATTTCTGAAGATGCAGCCACCCAATTTGCTGTGTCAAAGCCGATCCACGTACTTGTTTCCCAATCATACGCTCCATCTGCTGTTGATTTCCAAGAAGAAATGCTAGAAGAATGTACTAAATTTCTTCCCAGTTTACTTTCTGCCGCAATCACATCATCCCACTTCAATCCGGTATGTTGTGCCTTAAAGATCCAATTTGGGTATTTGGCATGCAATTCTCGTAATTTTCCCTTATATGATTCTGGAAATTTTTGTGCTGTCAGATAAGCTTCAAAATCACTGTCACTACCTGTTTCTACTTTCTCTTCTGTAACCTTTATGTACAATTCTGATACCCATCCAGTAACGCCGTCTACTGTCATTTGATACCAAATTTTTGTTCCTGTTGGATTCTTCTCATCAAGAATCTTTCCACTATCCCCTTTATACAATGTCTTTACAATCGCATACTCAGTTCCTGGACCTTTTCGCATGTTAAGACTTTTGGCTGCTGTCACTGTACCAATCCGAATGGTCTCAGCATTCGATATGGTTCCCACGGCAAAAATAGTTGTTAGCAATATTGCAGCTGCCAATATCACAGTCAAATATTTTTTATAGATTCCCTTCTTCTGTATATTCATATCTGTCTCCCCTTAGCAATATCTCCCCATTGTCATGATATTTTATTATACAAAAGGCCAAGGGGAAAGTCTACCCCTTGGCCTTTATTTTTCTCACACTATTCTTCTGTTTTATTTTCCAATAACTGCTTGATTTTAGATACAAACAAGTCAAATGCAACATCATTCTTACCACTGTTGATCACAATGTCAGCTGTTGGTCTAGTTGGTTCTACGTAGATATAATGCATTGGTTTAACAGTTGTCAAATACTGCTTTATGATTCCATCCAAATCACGTCCGCGTTCTTTCACGTCTCTGGAAATTCTTCTTAAAATTCTTTCATCTGCATCTGCTTCTACAAAAACCTTAATATCTAAAAGTTCTCGAATTCTTGGATCTGCTAAAAGCAAAATCCCTTCCACCAAAATAACTGGCTTTGGTTCGATTCGAATCAATTCAGATGAACGATTATGCATGCTATAATCGTACACAGGACAGTCAATCGCATTCCCCTGCTTTAACTGTTTTAAGTGTTCTACCAATAAATCTGTCTCTAGTGAATCTGGATGATCGTAATTCACCTTCACACGTTCCTCAAATGGAACTCCGTCTTGTCTGCGATAATAATTATCGTGATAAATAATTACTACGTCATCTCCAAAATGTTTCTTAACTCTGCCTGTAAATGTAGATTTCCCGGAACCTGATCCTCCGGCTATTCCAATAATAATACTTTCCATTACTCTTACCTTCCTCTTTCGCCTGACTTATTATACATTCCTCTCCACAACTTTACAAGAGGCAATTATTGTAATGGATATTTTTCAGTCAAAGTTGCTACGATTTCCTTCGCTTTTTCGATATTTTTCTCACTTTCCATCACAAGCGCAATTGCATCTGCTATCTCTGCATCTACATCCCATAACGTTTCAAATTCTCTCATATTCTGACACCTCTGCTTTTCATCAACATACAGAAAGGATACCACAATTGACATCTAATTTCTACCTTCTTATAATAAACCTATGGAATTTAACTTGGAGGAATCTACTATGAAAATTGTTTTTCTGGATGTCAAAACCATCGGGGATGACATTGATTTATCAAAATATAATACCTTGGGAGAAGTGATCAAATATGATTTTTCGACTCCTGAACAAATACCAGAACGCGTAAAAGATGCTGACGTTATCATTCTAAACAAAGCACCAATCAACGCGCAAACTATCGGTACTGCAGAACATTTGAAATTAGTTTGTGTAACGGCGACAGGAACAAACAATCTTGATAAAACGTATTTGGAAACGCAAGGAATCGCTTGGCGAAATGTGGCTGGCTATTCTACGGAATCGGTAGCACAGCATACCTTTGCCATGCTATTTTATCTGTTGGAGAAATTAAGTTATTACGATCAATATGTAAAAGAAAAGCACTATGTAAATGATACCTTGTTTACTCATTTTGGCAAACATTTTCATGAAATTTGCGGTAAGACTTGGGGAATCATTGGACTTGGAAACATTGGAAGACGTGTTGCGGATATTGCAAAAGCGTTTGGTGCAAATGTGATCTACTACTCTACTTCTGGTAACAATGATCAGCATGACTATACACGTGTAGATTTTGACACCCTTTTAACTACATCTGATATTGTATCTGTGCATGCACCTTTGACTCCACAAACAGAGCAATTATTGAATGCGGAAGCGTTTGCTAAAATGAAATCCAGCGCCATCTTTTTAAATGTAGGACGTGGTGCAATCGTTGCAGAACAAGACCTTGCAGATGCGCTCAAAAGCAACCGCATCGCTGCAGCTGGATTGGATGTGCTATGTGAGGAGCCAATGAGTCCGAACAGTCCATTTCTTTCTATTAAAGATAGCAATCGACTTCTCATCACTCCACATATTGCTTGGGCAAGCGTGGAAGCCCGTACAAATTTAATGAATATTGTGTACAATCAAATCTGTGAGTTTTATCATCTATAACACAAGAAGCTGGAGCATTTAGCCCCAGCTTCTTTTTGAATTATACTTCTCCTAAAGCAAATTTTTCATGAATTGCTAAAGTCGCTCTATCTACATCTTTTTCATCAATCAAAACTGTGATTCTGATTTCTGAAGTAGAAATCATATTGATATTAATTCCATAATTGAATAATGCTTCAAACATTTGAGAAGCTACCCCTGGATTACTCATCATTCCAGCTCCAACAATTGCAACTTTTGCAACTTTTTCGTTATGATAGATTTCTTTGATTGTAAGTGCTTCTTTATTTTCTTCAAGTACTTTTAATGCTTCTTCTAAGTTATCTTGTGCTACTGTGAAAGAAATATCTTTTGTTCCGTCACGACCAACTGATTGAAGAATGATGTCAATATTAATACCATATTTTGCAAGGCGATGGAAAATCTTAAACGCTACCCCTGGTTTATCCTCTACTCCAATAACTGAAATTCTTGCTGTATTTTTATCTGATGCCACACCAGTGATTAACATTTTTTCCATTTTTACAACCTCCTTGACTACTGTTCCTTCTGTTTCATTTAAGCTAGAGCGCACTACTAATTCTACGCCGTATTTTTTTGCCATTTCTACGGAACGGCTATGTAATACTTTTGCACCTGATGTTGCAAGTTCTAACATTTCATCGTATGTAATTTCTTCAATCTTACGTGCGTTTGGTACTACACGAGGATCTGCTGTATATACCCCATCCACATCTGTATAGATTTCACAACGGTCCGCATGAAGTGCTGCTGCAAGTGCCACTGCCGTAGTATCAGAACCTCCTCTGCCTAATGTTGCAAAGTCTTCGTGCTTATTTACACCTTGGAATCCTGTTACAATTACGATTTTTCTTGCATCCAATTCATTTGTAATACGTTCTGAATCAATTCTTTTAAAACGTGCATTTCCATATCGAGATGTGCAATTCATCTTTACTTGAAATGCATTTAAGGAAATTGCTGGAATATCCATTGCTTGCAATGCCATTGCCATCAAAGACACAGATACCTGTTCTCCTGTTGTAAGGAGCATATCCAATTCACGCTTTGAAGCATTTGGATTGATATTCTTTGCTAGTGCAAGTAATTCATCTGTGGTATCTCCCATAGCGGAAAGAACTACTACTACATCATTTCCCTTTTTATATTCCTCAGCGCAACGTCTTGCCACATTGAAAATGCGTTCTTTATTTGCAACTGAACTTCCACCAAATTTCTTTACTATTAACATGTCTATTCCTCCAGCAAGTAATCTATTAGTTTATATCCATCATTCCAGATAAGACCACTTGTCTCTGCCGTTTTTTCACTGTAAATTTCTGCGTGCCCTAACGCTTTTCGGCTATCATATAATAAATATGGAACAGGTCCATCTGTATGTGTTCGTACACGTATCGGTGTCGGATGATCTGGAAGAATTAGTACACGAAACTCTTCTTTTACTTCTTCAAGCTGTTTCACAAGCGGACCAACGATATATTGATCTATCTTTTCAATCGCTTGCATTTTCTCCGCAAGTAATCCTTGGTGTCCCATTTCATCTGGTGCTTCTACATGAATGTATGCAAAATCATACTGTTCTTTAATCAGTGCGTCTGCTGCTGCCTGCATCTTCCCTGTATAATTGGTATGCAAGCCACCATTCGCCCCGTCTACTGTCACAATATCCATCTGCGTTCCAACAGCAATGCCTTTTAGCAAATCCACTGCTGAAATCATTACTCCTTTTTTACCTGTCTTTTCATCAAATGCGACTAAAGAAGGTCTTGTTCCTGCTCCCCAAAACCATATGGAATTAGCAGGATTTAGCCCTTGCTTTCTGCGCTCTATGTTTAACGGATGATTTACTAAAATCTCATAGCTTTTCTTCATCATTTCTCGTAAAACAGGATCTTCTGGAAGATATTCGCCAATTCTTTTCGTTAAAATATCATGAGGCGGTGTCAATTCTACCACTTTTCCGTCTTTCCAGATAAGCAAATGACGATAACTTGTTCCAACATAGAATTCATATCCATCTCTTGCTAATGCTTCTCGTACTGCATCTATCAAAACAGCAGCATCTTCTGTGGAAATTTCACTGGAACTATGGTCTATAATCTTACGTTCCTCATATACCGCTTCTTCTTCCGAAAGTGTTACAACATTACATCGGAATGACACATCGCTTTCTTGCATTGAAACTCCAATGCTAAGCGCTTCCAATGGAGAGCGGCCTGTATAATTTTCTTTTGGATCATATCCAACTACAGACAGATTTGCAGTATCACTTCCTGGCTGCATTCCTTTTGGTACCATGTAAGCCAGACCTATTTCTGCTTGTTCTGCAAGCAAATCCATAGCTGGCGTATTTGCTGCTTCTAATGGTGTTTTCCCGTTCAGACTTTCAATTGGCTCATCTGCCATCCCGTCTCCTAGTACAATGATATACTTCACGCTATCACTTCTTTCTCGTAATCTTTAGTATCCTACGCTTCTACACGAATCATATGACGAATTTGTGGGAATTTTTCTGCACAGATTTCATATTGGCCTTCTGTTATTTCCCCTGTTACAAATCCAAATTCATCCTCTACACCTGCTCTGACAATCTCAATCGAACCAAATGTAGATTGAATATCATATCCTAAATCTGCCACATTTCCTTGCACGCGTACAAAGAATTTTTTCTTTGTTTCTGCATTTCCTTTTAACTCTAATGGTTCTGCTGTGTACATTTGCATCACACTTGTAGTTGGATTTTTAGCTGCTTCCACAACATCCGCTACAACAGCACTTGCTGTAGGAAGTTTTCCAGCACCACTACCGTAGAACATCGCATCTCCTAATACATTTCCTTTTACGAAAACAGCATTGAATACATCATCTACGCTATATAAAGGATGTGCTTTTCCGATCAAACAAGGAGCGACTGAAGCACTCCATTCCCCATCTTCTTCTCGCTTACAAGATGCAAGAAGTTTGATCTTCATCCCCATTGCTTTCGCATATTTCATATCTTCTAATGTAATTTTTGTGATTCCTTCTGTTGGAATTTCTTCAAAATCAACTGTTTTTTCTGAGATTAATGATGCAAGAATTGCAATCTTTCTGCATGCATCCTGACCTTCTACATCTGCACTTGGATCTCTTTCTGCATATCCATTTGCTTGTGCTTCTTTCAGCACTGCATCATAATCAGCATCTTCATCATACATCTTTGTTAACATATAGTTGGTTGTACCATTTAAAATCCCTGTAATTTCTTCAATGACATCTGCAGTTAAAGCATTATTCAAAGTACGTAAGATCGGAATTCCGCCTCCTACGCTCGCTTCAAACAAGAAATTCAGATTTCTTTCTTTTGCAATTGCAAGTAACTCTGCACCATGTTTTGCAACTAATGCTTTGTTTGATGTTGCTACACTTTTTCCTGCAAGCAAACTTCTCTTTACAAACGTATAAGCTGGTTCGATTCCACCCATCACTTCTACTACAATTTTTACTTCTTCATCATTTACAATCTGTTCAAAATCATGAACGATCAAATTTTCTACTGGAGTACCTGGAAATTCTTTCAAGTCCAAAATATACTTGATTTCCAACTCATCTCCTACTCTTTTATTGATGGATTCTCTGTTTGTTTGAATCACTTCAAAGACTCCTGATCCAACTGTACCATATCCTAAAACTGCTATCTTTGTCATATGTTTACTCCCTACCTATGATTTTTAAATACTGAACATCATCATATCCTTCTATTTCTTCTACCATATGAGACATATTTCCTGTCGAAGATAAGATTTCAATAGTCAGGCTGAGTGTTGCAATTCCGTGAATCGGAATACTTTGATGAATCGTCAAAATATTTGCACAGTACTTTGCGACTGTATGTAATATCGCTGACAATGCACCTGGCTTATCATCCATTTGAATGATCAATGTAAGCGTTTGCCCTTTTTCATTTTCATGAAATGGACGAATGTCATCTTTATATTTGTAAAAAGAGCTTCTGCTGATTCCAATTCTGTCCGTTGCATCTTGCACCGTCAAATTTGGATTGGCATCCAGCATCTTCTTAACTTCTTCTACTTTAATTAGTACTTCTGGTAACGCTTTTTTCTTTACCACATAGTACTTCGTACTATCCATGAAGTGCCTCCTTGTTCTGCTCCTTCAAATACGCGTTCATAAATGCATCAATATTCCCATCTAACACACTAGTTACATTTCCAATCTCCATATTAGTTCTATGGTCTTTTACCAATGTGTATGGTTGCATTACATAGGAACGAATTTGATTACCAAAACCAATCTCTTTGATTTCTCCACGAATATCAGATACTTTATCTGCTTGTTCCTGTTCTTTTAACAAATACAGTTTTGCTTTCAGCATCTGCATCGCTTTTTCTTTATTGTTATGTTGAGAGCGTTCATTCTGACATTGCACCACGATTCCAGTTGGAAGATGGGTGATTCGGATTGCAGAAGAAGTCTTATTTACATGTTGACCGCCCGCACCGCTTGCTCGGTAGGTATCAATCTTTAAGTCATCATCATTCAACTCGATATCAATATCATCTTCAATATCTGGAACAACATCACAAGAAGCAAAGGATGTCTGTCTCTTGCCTGCTGCATTAAATGGAGAAATACGCACTAAACGGTGTACACCTTTTTCAGATTTCAAATAGCCGTATGCATTATCTCCATTCACTTGAAACGTGATTGCTTTTAGTCCAGCCACATCTCCATCAAGAAAATCCAGTACTTCCACAGAGAATCCTTTTCGTTCTGCCCATCTGCTGTACATGCGATAAAGCATATTCGCCCAATCACACGATTCGGTTCCTCCTGCTCCTGCATGTAACGTCACAATTGCATTGTCTTTGTCATACTCACCAGATAGTAATGTTTGAATGCGCATTTCTTCGAAATCTGCCTCAAACACCTCTAATTCTTCTGTAATTTCTGCAACAACGCTATCATCATTTTCCTCGTAGCCCATCTCAATCAGCAAGCCGATTTCTTCATATCGTACACTAAGCTGTTCTGCCTTTTCTACAAAGTCTTTTAAACTTTTTAGTTCTTTCATGACATGTTGTGACACATCTGCATTGTCCCAGAATCCTGGTTCCTCTATCTTACGTTCTAGTTCTTCTACTCGCTTTTCCTTACTAGGTAAGTCAAAGTGAATCCCTCAATTCTCTCAATGGTTGTTCATATGTGTTTAAAATACTTTTAAACTGATCTAATTCGACCACGCTCTCACCTCTTTACTCTTATTTTCTTCCGCAGCATTGTTTGTATTTTTTGCCGCTTCCACATGGACATGGATCATTTGGATATACTTTTTTGTCATCGCGTTTTTTTGGCGCTTTTACAAGACTATCATCTTTGTTTGTTCCAGTTACTTTCGCAACTTGTTCTCTTTCTACCTTTTGTTCCAAACGGACATGGAATAACAGACGAACTGTATCTGCTGAGATTCCATCTGTCATTTCTCCAAACATATCGTATCCAAGCATCTTGTATTCTACTACAGGACTCTTTTGTCCATATGCTTGTAATCCAATTCCTTGTCTTAATTGATCCATATCATCGATGTGATCCATCCATTTTCTATCAATTACTTTTAGTAAGATAACACGTTCAATTTCACGAATTTGTTCTTCTTGGAATTCTGCTTCTTTTGCTTCATATCCTTTTGCTGCACGTTCTTTTAATAATTGCATCAATTCTTTTTGAGACATTGATTTCACTTCATCTGCTGTCACAGGTGGTAACATAAGTGAAGCTGCCATCTCACGGTTTAATCCATCGATATCCCATTCTTCTGGTTTTGTTTCTGCTGAAGTACATCCTTCAACTGTATGTTCTACGAAGTCAGAAAGCATATTATAGATTGCATCTCTCATGCTTTCTCCATCTAATACACGTCTTCTTTCTTCATAAATGATTTCTCTTTGCTCATTCATAACTTGGTCATATTCTAATAAATTCTTACGAATTGCAAAGTTGTTGCTTTCAATCTTTTGTTGTGCTTTTTCAATCGCATTTGAAAGCATCTTATGTTCGATTTGTTGTCCATCTTCCACACCAAGTGTATTGAAGATACCCATTAATTTTTCAGAACCGAATAATCTCATCAAATCATCTTCTAAAGAAATGTAGAATCTTGATTCCCCTACATCCCCTTGACGACCTGCACGTCCACGAAGCTGATTGTCAATACGTCTTGATTCATGACGTTCTGTACCAATGATTTTAAGTCCGCCTGCCGCTTTTGCTTCATCGTCCAATTTAATATCAGTACCACGACCAGCCATGTTTGTTGCAATCGTAACCGCACCATGTACCCCTGCTTGTGCTACGATTTCCGCTTCCATTGCATGGAACTTCGCATTTAATACATTATGAGGAATTCCTCTTTTCTTTAATAATTTGCTAAGTAATTCCGATGTTTCGATTGTAATTGTACCAACTAAAACTGGTTGTCCTTTTGCATGAGCTCTTTCTACTTCATCCACAACTGCTAAGAATTTTTCTTTTTGTGTTTTGTAAACAGCATCATCCAAATCCACTCTCTGTACTGGAAGGTTTGTTGGAATCTCAATAACATCCATTCCATAAATATCACGGAATTCTTGTTCTTCTGTAAGAGCTGTACCTGTCATACCACTCTTCTTTTCGTATTTATTAAATAAGTTTTGGAATGTGATTGTTGCTAATGTTTTACTTTCACGTCTTACTTTTACATGTTCTTTCGCTTCAATTGCTTGATGCAAACCATCTGAGTAACGACGACCTGGCATAATACGTCCTGTAAATTCATCAACGATCATAACTTCTCCTTCTTCCGAAACAACGTAGTTTTGGTCGCGGAACATTAAGTTATGCGCACGTAATGCAAGAATTGTATTATGTTGAATTTCAATATTTTCTGGATCTGCAAGGTTTTCAATATGGAAGAATTGTTCTACTTTTTGTACCCCATCTGCTGTCAATGTAACTTGCTTATCTTTTTCGTTTACGATAAAGTCACCAGTTTCTTCGATTTCTTCTCCTAAGATTGCATTCATTTTAGAGAATTCCGCACTAGCTTCTCCACGAATCATTTGTCTTGCAAGAATATCACAAGCTTCATACAATTTTGTAGATTTTCCACTTTGTCCAGAAATAATAAGTGGTGTTCTGGCTTCATCAATTAATACAGAGTCAACTTCATCGATGATTGCGTATTTCAATCCTCTTTGTACTAATTGTTCTTTGTAGATTACCATGTTATCTCTTAAGTAATCGAATCCAAGTTCATTGTTTGTCACATAAGTAATATCACAATTGTATGCAGCACGACGTTCATCATTTTCCATTTCATTTAGAACTACACCTACTGTAAGTCCTAAGAAACGATGTACTTCTCCCATCCAATCTGCGTCACGTTTTGCAAGATAGTCATTGACTGTTACAATATGAACACCTTCTCCTGTAAGAGCATTTAAGTAAGCTGGAAGTGTAGAAACAAGTGTCTTTCCTTCCCCTGTTCTCATTTCAGAGATACGTCCTTGATGTAAAATAATTCCACCAATCAACTGTACACGGTAATGTTTCATACCAAGTGCTCTCCAAGCAGCTTCGCGAACAGTTGCATATGCTTCTGGAAGGATATCATCTAATGTTTCTCCTTCTGCTAATCTTGCTTTGAATTCTTTTGTTTTATTTCTTAATTCTTCATCCGATAACTTTTGCATATCTGCATCCATCGCTTCAATGCGGTCTACAATCGGATAAATTCTTTTTAATTCATTTTCACTATGTGTACCAAATATTTTCTCGAAAAATTTCATTTTAGTCTCCTTATTGCTTCCAATTTCAATTTACCTTCCATTTTATCATCATCCCTCCCATTCTTCAACCGTTTCACAAATTTTTCAATAATAAAAAGAAGCTTAAATTACGCAATCTGCATATCTAAGCTTCTTAATCTAACTACATCTTTATTCTGTTATTCATTTACAGTATTGTTATTATTTGTATTACCTGTCACATCATCTGTAACATCTTGGATTCCATCTCCCACATCGCTGACACCTTCACCTACTGCATCACCAACATTATCTAAGACACCGCCGTTATCTGTATTGCCTATATTGTCTGTACCATTTGTCACATTGTTGTTCATGCCATTGTCTGTACCAGCGTTGGTACCATTTTCAGTTTGTGTATCTGCATTATTATCATTTGCACCACAAGCAGTTGTTCCTAAGATCACCCCAAAACATAAGGCTGCTACTAATACTTTTTTCCACTTTTTCATGTGATTAACTCCCTTTCATATAAATAGTATTTGTTATTACTATTTACATTTCCAGGAATACTATGCAAACCATAATCTGGAAAATTTAAACACGCTCACAAAGTTCCCCAGAGCGATATGCCTCCAACAGTTGTTTCAGATCCTCTACTTGTTCGCGAAGTCTTCTTCCATCATCCGTATCGCCAACGGTCTTGCGATGAATGGTTCTATTAACTTCCATACTAACAGAGTGAATATCCAATTCATCCAAAATTGCACGTTCTGCTGATTGGAATGGTTTATGTGCAATCAATCTCATTCCATAAGAATTGTAAACAAGCGTATATCCTGCGATTCCGGTCTGTCCTTGGTATGCTTTCGAAAAGCCTCCATCAATTACAAGTACCTTTCCATTACATTTTACTGGTTTTTCCCCTTTTTTACTTTTCACTGGAACATGGCCATTTACAATATGAGATTCATTCACATCTAATCCAAATTCTTCTAAGATAGAATCCACTACCTTTTCATCTTCGATCAAACGATAATATGGATTTTTGACCTCTACATGTGCTGCTTCTTCTTTCACAAAATAGCGTTCAAATGTGGCCATCTTATCTTTTCCAAACAATGGAGAATTCTTATGCAGCCAAATATACCACATGATATTCTTTCCATCTTCTCTTTGTTGTTTGTTGACTGCGAAAAATCCTTTTCGAATATAGCTGTCCAGTTTTTCGTAAAGCGCCTTTCCTGCATATTCTTTTCCAAACAAACGGACTTTTCGGAAACTTCCATCTTCATTTAAAGGCACACATCCATGATAAAGTAAATTTCCATTATACACCTTATATAAACTTCCTTTTGTCAACAAGAAACGTGCATGCTCCTGAAGTTTTTCACATCCTAGGAATGCTTTTTCCAAACGATCCATAATGTCTTCCTCTTCTGGTGTTAACTTGTATGGATCTTTTGGATCGATTGTTGGAAATTCTGTATCCAGCAATTCATATGTTTTACCTTCGATTGTAACAGTTCCCTTTTCCAAATCCATTTGATGCAATAATCTGCGATGTTCCAACTCAAATTCTGGATTTTCTGCAATAATCTGTCCTTCCACTTTAAATTGGATCACCGTGATTGCTTTATGCATGCGAATATCTGTTTCCATTTCTTTCTTGTTATATTCTGCATTTCCACGCAATTTGAAACAAGTACAAGGATCATTTTGATATGTTGTATTTGCAAACGTAGCAAGTGGAAGCAAGTTAATACCATAACCATCTTCTAAAATATCCAAATTCGCATAACGTGCACAAATACGAATTACATTCGCAATACAAGCTCTATGTCCTGCAGCTGCTCCCATCCAAACTACATCATGATTTCCCCATTGAATATCTACCGAATGATATTTCATCAAACGATCCATAATGATATGTGGTCCAGGACCACGATCATAAATATCACCAATAATATGTAAATGATCTACTGTCAATCGTTGAATCAATTCACTCATAGCAATAATAAACGCTTCTGCACGGTCTACTTCAATGATCGTATTTACAATCTCATTGTAATACGATTCTTTATCAGTAAGCTCTGCCTTTTCTGTAATCAACTCTTCTATAATATAAGCAAAATCCTTTGGCAATGCCTTACGCACTTTGGAACGAGAATATTTTCCAGCCGTACGTTTAATAATCTCAATCAAACGATACAAGGTAATCTTGTACCAATCGTCGATATTCTCTTCTGTCTTTATATGACGCTCAATCTTCTCCTTTGGATAGTACACCAGTGTAGCTAATGCTTTCTTATCCTTTTCACTCAATGTATTTCCAAACACTTCATCTATCTTTTTTCGCACTGACCCAGAACCATTCTTTAACACATGAAAAAATGCTTCATATTCCCCATGGATATCTGTCAAAAAATGTTCGGTTCCTTTTGGTAAATTCATGATAGACTGCAAATTAATAATCTCTGCTGATGCTGCAGCAATTGTTGGGTATAACTCAGAAAGTCGCTCCAAATATCTAACTTCCAATGACTTCATATCGTTTCCTTCCTAGAACGCAATGACATCCTTCATGTCATATAAACCAGCGCCCTTACCTTTTAAAAATTTCCCGGCTTCTACTGCACCTTTTGCGAAAACTGCTTTTGAGTACGCTGTGTGCTTAAATTCAATCACTTCATCTTCTCCTGCAAAGATTACTTCATGTTCTCCAACAATCGTTCCTCCCCTTACAGCTGAAATTCCGATTTCCTTCTTATCACGTTTCTGACGCACTTGACTTCGATCATACACATAATTGTATTCTTCATTTAAAACTTCATTCATAGAATCTGCCATAGCAAGTGCTGTTCCACTTGGTGCATCTACCTTTAAATTATGATGTTTTTCCACAATTTCAATGTCATATCCTGCATTTGCCAACACTTTTGTAGCATCTTTCAACAGTTTCAACAATAAGTTCACACCCAATGACATATTTGCAGATTTTAAAACAGCTACTTTCTCACTCGCAATTTTTACATGTTCTAATTGTTCTTCCGACAAACCTGTTGTACACAACACAACTGGCATATTCTTTTCCACACAATATTTTAGTAGTCCATCTACTGCAGATGCATTTGAAAAATCAATGATTGCGTCTGCTTCTACATCACATTCTTCTATTGTTGAAAATACCGGATAATCATTTGCAATGCCTTGATAACGGTCCACACCTGCTACCATCATCACTTCTGGGTCCTCTTTTACAATCTTGCTGATAACTTGCCCCATCTTTCCATTGCAGCCATGCATAATTAGTCTAACCATCTTTATCATCCTCTCCTGTATCCTATTACATGTAGCATATCACTATTATCAAAATCTAGCAAGAAAGGAGTTTGCCCCGCAAACTCCTTCTTATTACTAAATTATAAAATTCCAAATTCTTTCATTGCTTGTGCCAAACGTTCTTCGTTTGCTTTTGAAATCTCAGTAAGTGGCATGCGAAGACCTCCTACTTCATATCCCATAAGGCTCACAGCTTTTTTTACTGGAATTGGATTCACTTCACAGAACAATTGTTCAATCAATGGAATCGCTTTCAATTGAAGTTCTAAACTTCCTTTTACATCTCCAGCAAAATATTTTGCACAAATGTCATGTGTTTCTTTTGGTGCAACATTCGATAAAACAGAAATAACACCAATTCCACCAAGTGATAAAATTGGAACAATCTGATCATCATTGCCTGAATATAAATCAATCTTACCATCTGTAAGATTCATAATCTTTGCGATTTGTGAGATGTTTCCAGATGCTTCTTTGATTCCCACAATGTTATCTACATCTCTATATAGTTCAGCAACTGTTGCTGGTTCAATGTTACATCCTGTACGGCTTGCTACACTGTACATAATGATTGGTGCTTTTGCTTCTTTTGCAATTGCTTTGTAATGTTGTACCAAACCTGCTTGTGTTGCTTTGTTATAATATGGAGTAACCACTAAAAGTCCATCTACACCAGCTTCTACTGCAGCTGTAGATAATTCGATTGCAGTCTGTGTAGAGTTGGAACCTGTTCCTGCGATAACTGGAATTCTACCCTTTGTAAATTCCACCGCTCTCTTAATACATTCCACATGTTCTGCTTCTGATAATGTTGCAGACTCTCCTGTTGTTCCACAGATGATAATACTGTCTGTTCCATTATTGCATTGAAAATCTATTAATTGTTCTAACCTTTCATAGTTAACACTTCCGTCTTCATGAAAAGGTGTAATAATTGCTACACCTGCTCCTGTAAAAATAGCCATAATGTCCTCCTTGTCTTCCTCTTGTGTCTATCTGTTATTACAGGATTTTAGCATTATTCACCCAGAGTGTCAATCTATCATACATTCTAATTTGCTCACAGATACTTCATATGCAATTCGCTTTTCAGTCTCTGTTTCCGTCAATTTTTTTACATATTCACGACTCTGGATACGTCCCAACACCTGCACATGCTCACCTACATCAAAGTTTGAAGCGAATCGTGCATTTCTTCCCCAGCAAATACATGGAATATAATCCGATTTCCCATATGGACGATTTACAGCTAATAATAAATCTGCAATTTCTCTGCCCAATGGGGTTTTGCGGTAAATTGGTCGTTTACAAATATATCCGTCCAATAAAATCGTATTTGTTTTGGCTCCATCAATTTCCTCTTCTACAAAAGTGACTTCTCGCACGAAAACGGATAGCACCAAACGATTCTTATGTTCTTCGTGTTGGTTATAAGAACGGAACTGTCCTGTTACCATAATGTACTCGCCTCGATAATCCTGCTGCACATCAATGAGACGCTCTGAGATCATCAATGGAATGCGATCGTCTGAATTGCTAAGACGTTTTACCAATACTTCCACCATGTAGAAGCCTTCTCCAAATACTTCGTGGCTAAATACAAACTCTGATGCCACCTCACCTATAATAGTTACTTGATTGTTTTCAATAATCTTATCTGACATGAATTTAAATTCTCCCTTCCTCTGTCTTGTACTTTCATTCATTACTATGTATATGACGAGGTAAGGGAGAATATTCCATTTATTATAAAATTTTATTTTTCAATTCATTCTATATAACTATTGTTGAAATGCTTTTGTACTATGTTCATAATAATAGGTATACCATCTGGATGGTGTTTCATCCGTATAGAAATCCCCATTAATCATATATTCAATCTGGTACGCACTTCGTAACCACACTTCTACTTCACCGGTAAATACATTGGTTTCACCCTTATAAGTTCCCACAAGTTTGTAGTCACACAGCGATACGATTCCCCAATATTGTCCAGATTCACTTGTTTGGCAATACAGCTCGATATGTGGTTTGTATTCTTTCGTTACAGGCAGGTATACGGATAAGATACGATAAGATATCGGTCCTCTATCCGAAGACTTAGAAAAAACTTCATATGCTTCATTCACAGATGCACCTGTCACTTTCATATAGTACTGGGTGATTTCTGCTTGGCTCATACGCTCACTTACATTCATCTTCTGCATATCGATTACATCGTTTTCTGTATTTGTGTTTCTTGCAAAAGCAAACATACTGCATGTAGCTAAAACCGTTAAAGTAAGAATTACACTGATTATTTTTTTCATTTACATCCCCTCTTCTCTTAGAAAAAACAAAGGTCAGCAGACGAATCTACTGACCTTTCATGATGTCTTAATCAAATTCTGGTTCGATCAGACCATATGTACCATTTTTTCTCTTGTATACTACATTAACTTCTTCTGTTTCCGCATTGCTAAATACGAAGAAATTGTGTCCTAAAAGTTCCATCTGTACACATGCATCTTCTGGGAACATTGGTTTGATTCCAAAACGTTTTGTACGGATGATTTTTACTTCGCCATCATCTGCTGCGTCATCTAACTCTACAAATTGTTGTTGGAAGTTTCCACCTTCTTGGTGTTTTGCAACTAATTTGTTCTTGTACTTACGAAGCTGACGTTCAATAACTTCTTCCACAAGGTCGATAGATACATACATATCATCACTTACTTGTTCGGAACGAATGATTGTTCCTTTTACTGGAATTGTTACTTCGATCTTTTGGCGATCCTTTTCAACACTAAGAGTTACAATAATTTCTGTCTCAGGAGTGAAATATCGTTCTAACTTTCCTAACTTTTGTTCGATTGCTGATTTTAATCCATCAGTCACATTAATGTTTTTACCGCTGATAATATAATTCATACAATTCAACTCCTTTTCGTTATTTTGTATAAACTTATTATACATATTTGCGTTCACATATGCAAGAAAATTATTAAAATATTTACAAATTTTCTGAAAACTTTATTTGATCTTTTCTCTTTTTCTCATTCTTGAATCTAAAGTCTTTTTACGAATACGAAGTGTTTGTGGTGTTACTTCGAGTAATTCGTCTGTATCAATAAAGTCAAGAGCTTCTTCCAAACTTAAAATACGTGGTGTTGTTAAACGTAACGCTTCATCTGCTCCAGAAGAACGTGTATTTGTAAGATGTTTTGTCTTACATACATTGATTTCAACATCTTCTGTTTTTCCATTTTGTCCGATAACCATACCTGCATATACTTTTTCACCAGCTCCGATGAATAAAGTACCACGTTCTTGCGCATTGTATAAACCGTATGTTACTGCTTCCCCAGTTTCAAACGCAATCAAAGAACCTTGCTTACGATATTGAATATCCCCTTTATATGGAGCATATCCTTCAAAGGAAGTATTGATAATACCATTTCCCTTTGTATCTGTCATAAATTCTCCACGATATCCAATCAATCCACGTGCAGGAATCAAGAACTCTAATCTTGTTGTACTTCCGTTAGAAGCACTCATATTTTGAAGTTCCCCTTTTCTTTGGCTTAACTTTTCAATAACACTTCCTGTAAATTCATCTGGAACATCAATGTAAGCCATTTCAATTGGTTCTAACAATTTACCATTTTCATCTTTGTGGTAAAGTACTTCTGCTTTACTAACTGCAAATTCATACCCTTCACGTCTCATATTTTCAATCAATACTGATAAATGAAGTTCTCCACGACCAGATACTTTAAAGCTATCTGCACTTTCGGATTCTTCTACACGTAAACTTACGTCTGTATTTAATTCGCGAAGAAGACGATCACGTAAATGACGAGAAGTTACAAATTTTCCCTCTTGTCCTGCAAATGGGCTATCATTTACGATAAATTGCATTGCAATTGTTGGTTCTGAAATCTTTTGGAATGGAATTGCTTCTGGATTTTCTGGTGAACAAAGTGTATCTCCAATAGCAATATCTGCGATTCCAGAAATTGCAACGATAGAACCAATTCCAGCTTCTTTTACTTCTACTTTATTTAATCCGTCAAATTCATATAATTTGCTGATTTTTACTTTCTTTTGTTTTTCAGGTTCATGTGCATTCACAACTACCATGTCTTGGTTCACTTTGATTGTACCATTGTCAACTTTTCCAATTCCGATACGACCAACATATTCATTGTAATCGATTGTACTAATCAATACTTGTGAATCTGCTTCTGGATCCCCTTCTGGAGCAGGAATGTATTCCATAATTGTTTCAAACAATGGAAGCATATTTTCTGGTTCATCTGTTAAATCCAAAATGGCATGTCCTGCTTTTGCTGATGCATATACGAATGGACAGTCTAATTGTTCATCAGACGCATCTAAATCCATGAATAATTCTAAGATTTCATCGATTACTTCTTCTGGTCTTGCTTCTGGTCTATCAATCTTATTGATACATACAATAACTGGAAGATCTAATTCCAATGCCTTCTTTAAAACAAATTTTGTTTGTGGCATTGCACCTTCAAATGCATCTACTACAAGAATAACACCATTTACCATTTTAAGAACACGTTCTACTTCTCCACCGAAATCCGCATGTCCTGGTGTGTCAATAATATTAATTTTTGTATTTTTATAATATACCGCTGTATTTTTTGCAAGAATTGTGATTCCACGTTCTCTTTCAATATCGTTGGAGTCCATAACACGTTCTGCTACTTCTTGATTCTCACGAAATACACCGCTTTGTTTCAATAATTCATCTACTAAAGTTGTTTTTCCATGGTCTACATGGGCGATAATTGCTATGTTACGTACATCTTCGCGTCTTGTCTTCATTACAAATCTTCCTTTTCTATGTTTGCTTTCTCTATTTATATACAACGTTTCATTTTATCACAGTTCTAGAAAATTACAATATTTTTTTCGCCTGGAATCTCTGCGAAATAACATTCCTCTTGTAATTCCATCTTTGCCTGACCATTTGTTCCCTCTGTTATCTCTTCCATCACACCTTTGATCTGCTCTTCTGGAAGTAATACTTCTAATGTTACATTATCTGTATAAATGGAATCTAAGATTTGAATTCCTCTCTGACCTAAAATATACTGGATTTTTCCCAAACCAGTATAATCTGTACCAATTGTCATCTTCTGTCCATGCATCTTTGTAATAACGGTACTTGCTTCTAATCCTGCTTTTGTAGCACTTGAATACGCACGCACAAGTCCGCCTGTTCCAAGAAGCGTTCCACCAAAATATCGTGTCACTACAACTGCCACATCATGAATTTCTTCCCCTAAAAGAACATCCAACATTGGTTTTCCAGCTGTTCCACTAGGCTCTCCATCATCACTGCATCTTTGCACTTGAAAACGTTCTCCAATCACATATGCCGAGCAATTATGTGTGGCATTCCAATATTTCTTTTTCAGGCTCTCAATAAATTCAATTGCCTCTTCTTCCGTTTCTACTGGTTTCACCGTCGCAATAAACCTTGATTTCTTTTCAATAATCTCTGCTTCATTGCCACGATATACTGTTTTATATTGACTTAACATTCTTTTTCACCTTTTCATATGTTTTCTATTACTATAACAGTGTTTCTATACATTCTTCAAGAATTTCTTAAGTTTTTAAAATTGCCTTTATTTAACATAGGTATTTTGGTATAATATCTTTCGAAATAAAGGAGGAAAACTCATGAATTATGGAAGAAAGAATACCTCAAAGCGACGTTCAGCCATTCAATCGAAGGCTGCCATGAAGAAAAAACGTATGGGCGTTCGCTTGTTTAAATCTTTTCTGATTATCTTTCTGATTGTCGGTATACTAGGAGTTGCCGCAGGCGCACTTCTATTTAAAAAGATTATTGAGGATACACCACAGATAACTGCTGAAGATATCAAACCTTCTGCTTATACGACAAAAGCGTACGCAGATGATGGTACAACGGAGATTGGTACTTTCGTAGATGCTGGTTCCAACCGTGTCTATACCTCTTTAGATCAGATTCCAACTTATCTTCAAAATGCTGTTATCGCCGTTGAAGATTCTCGTTTTTACGATCATAACGGAATCGACTTAAAAGGGATTGTCAGAGCAGCTGTAACAGGTATCACCTCTGGTCATTTTTCTCAGGGTGCCAGTACCATTACACAACAGCTGATCAAGAACAGTATCTTCCCGAACTTCAACCAAGAGACACGCTGGGAAAGTGTGGAACGTAAGATTCAAGAACAGTATTTAGCTGTACAGATTGAAAAAGAAGTATCAAAAGAACAAATCTTAGAAAATTACTTAAACACAATCAACTTAGGGCAGAATACATTAGGTGTACAAGCTGCTGCGAATCGTTATTTTGGTAAAGATGTCAGCGAACTGACATTATCAGAATGTGCTGTCATTGCAGGAATCACAAAGAATCCTACTGGATACAATCCAATCACACATCCGGATGCGAATGCAAAACGACGTGAAAAAGTCCTTGATGATATGCTAGATCAAGGAAAGATTACACAAGAAGAACATGATACAGCCCTTGCAGATAACGTTTATGAAAGAATTCAAACTGCAAATACTGAATATACAGCAAGTTTGAGTGCAAACTCTTATTTTATTGATGAAGTTGCTAAAAGTGTTATCAAGGATTTATGTAATGAACTAGGATACACGGAAACACAAGCATACAATGCTGTATACAGTGGCGGACTTTCTATCATCACTACGCAAAGCACAAAAATGCAAACGATTTGTGAAGAGGAACTCAATAATTCTGATAACTACCCTTCTCACACAGAATGGGGTGTCAGCTGTGCCATCACCATCCATAGAGAAGATGGAACACAAGATAATTATGATCAAAATGGTCTAGGTAAATATGTAAGAACAACTTATGGAAATGGATATGGTACTCTTGGTACAACTTTCCCTTCCAAAGAAAAAGCAGAAGCTATGGTAACAGAATATATCAATTCTTTATTACAAGGTGAAAATGATACAGTAGATCAACGTGTTACTTATTCTGCTCAACCTCAAGCTTCTATTGTTATTATCGAACAAGCCACAGGTCATGTAAAAGCTATTGTCGGCGGCCGTGGTGAAAAGACTGAAAACATGAGCTTAAATCGAGCTTCTCAGTCTACAAGACAACCTGGTTCTTGTTTTAAAGTACTTTCTACTTTCGTTCCTGCATTAGATGCAAATGGAGATACACTTTCTACAATCATTGTTGACTCTCCATTTACTTATACAGACGGAACACCTGTTAAGAACCACTGGAGCGGATATCGTGGAAATTATACAATCCGAAACAGTATTCGCGATTCCGCTAACGTATGTACGGTTAAGAAATATGCAGAAATCACACCTGCACTTGGTTATCAATACTTAACAGAAAACTTTGGATTCACAACATTGGATCCTGAAAACGATATGGTACTTCCTGTAGCTTTAGGTGGTATCTACAATGGTATTACTAACGTTGAAATGACTGCTGCATATGCGGCCATTGCAAATCATGGTGTTTATACAGAACCAATCTATTATACAAAGATTTTAGATCATGAAGGCAACCTTTTATACGAAAAAACACCAAAGACACATACAGCAATGAAACAATCTACTGCAGAGCTGATTACAGATGCAATGGTTGATGTAATGACATCTGGTACAGGTACTGCAGGACGTATTACAAATTCAGCTTGTGCTGGTAAAACAGGTACAACAACAAGTAACGTGGACCTTTGGTTATCTGCTTACACACCATACTATACAGCATCTGTTTGGGCAGGCTATGATGACAGCAGCCCAATGGAAGGTTCTCGTAATACTGGTGGACGTTTCCACAAAGTAATTTGGAAAAAAGTAATGCAAAGAATTCACGAAGATTTAGAATACAAAGATTTCGAAATGTCATCTTCGATTGAAGCGAAAAAGATTTGTGCTGAAACTGGAAAACGTGCTAGTTCAGAAGGCTGTACAAGCTACACAGAATATTTTGCAAAAGGAACCGCTCCTTCTCAAGTATGTCCAGGACATATTATTGAAGAGGAGGAAGGAACAGAGGGTGCAGACGGAACAACTGATGAAGTTTCTACAGAAACAACCCCTGCAACTGAATAAAGACATAATTTTAGGAGATGTACGATTTTTGTACATCTCCTAATTTTTTAGCCATCAATTGCTAGTTTTGCTGCTCCATAGATTCCTGCATCATTTCCCAACTCTGCTAACACAAATTTTAAATTTTTATTTGAGAAAAATGCTTTTTCATCATAATATTTTTGAATGTAGTCAATCAAGATCATTCCTGCTCTTGATACCCCACCTCCAATTACAACAACATCTGGATCAAGCACAACTGTAAAGTTTGCTATCGCATGTCCCAAATAAGCACCAAACTCTTCTGCAATTTCCATCGCAACTTCATCTTGTTCTTTTACAGCATCCCATATTTTTTTCGCTGAGATAAATTCTGCATTTAACATCGTTTTTCTCGTTTCATTTGCTAATTTTTTCTTTGCTAAACGCACAATTCCTGTTGCTGATGCATATTGTTCTAGACAACCTGTTTTTCCACATCCACATTTGTCTTCTTCGTTGTAATTTACACAGATATGTCCAATCTCACCACCTGCTCCATTTACACCAGTTAGAATGTTTCCATTTAGGATAACACCGCCGCCAACACCTGTTCCTAAGGTAACCATAACCAGGTTCTTATAACCCAAACCGCCACCTTTCCACATTTCTCCAAGTGCTGCTACATTGGCATCATTTCCTACTTGTACTTCCAATCCTGTAAGTTCTTCCAATTCACGTTTTACTTCTTTATAACCCCAACCAAGATTAGCTGTTGCTCTTACGATTCCAGCTCTAGTCACTGGTGCAGGGACACCTACGCCAATTCCAATCACGTGTTCTTTTTCCACACGTCTTTCTTCTAATTTTTTCATTAGCGATGTGGTAATGTCTGGAAGAATCTTTTCTCCTTCATTTTCTTTTCTTGTTGGAATTTCCCACTTATCAATTAGTTGTCCATCAATCTGAAACAACCCTAATTTAACGCTTGTTCCTCCAATATCAACTCCAAAGCAATATTTCATCTCTACCATTGTTTTTGCCCTACTTTCTTCGTGTTAATTGTTCTTGTAAACGACGATATAATTCTTGTGCTGCATTGTAACCCATTTGTTTTTGTCTGTGATTGATTGCTGCTGATTCAACGATCAATGCAACGTTACGTCCTGGGCGAATTGGAATCGTATGGCATACCACCTTATTTCCTAAAAATTCTGTATAATTTTCTTCTAATCCCATACGATCATATTCTTTTGTCTTATCCCAATCTTCTAAAGTAACGACTAAATCAATATTTTGTGTTTCTCTTACACTTTGAACCCCGAACAAAGTCTTTACATCTACGATACCGATTCCACGAAGTTCAATAAGGTATTTTGTGATTTCTGGAGCATTTCCAACTAAGGTTTCATCACTGACCTTATGAATCTCTACCACATCATCTGAAACGAGACGATGTCCACGTTTGATCAATTCCAGCGCAGCTTCACTCTTACCAATACCGCTTTCTCCCATGATCAAAACACCTACACCATATACGTCTACCAGTACGCCATGAATGGAAATACATGGTGCTAACTGTACATTCAGCCAACGAATTAATTCCGCTTGGAATGGAGATGTCTTTTGCTTCGTTGCAAACACAGGTGTATTTGTTGCATTTGCCTCTTCCAATAATTCTTCATCTGGAAGAATCTCTGTCGTATAAATAAGACATGGAATTCCGTAAGAAAATAATTGTTTGTATAATTCTTTTTTTCGTTCTACTTCTAAGGATTGCAAATAAGTATACTCTACATATCCGATAATCTGTACACGTTCTGAGTCAAAATGATCAAAATACCCTGTTAATTGGAGCGCAGGACGGTTCATATCTGGAACCGATATATATTTTTCAGTCAACTCGATATCTGGTGTCAGATTTTTTAAATTCATTTTTTCAACTAAATCTGTAATTTTTACGCCTGGCATTTTTTCCCTCTCATTTCTATATATGATTTCATTTAGTATAGCACTATCTCATTACAATTCGCAAGAGCACTCTTATTTATGGAAGAAATCATATATCTCTTTTGCTGCTTTTTCATTCATAGATGGTAACAATTTCAATTGCTCTACAGAAGCATTTTTAATCTCTTCTATATTGTTAAAATGCTTCATAAGTGCTTTTCTTCTAGCTGGACCTACTCCTGGAATTTCATCCAATACTGAGTGTACCTGTCCTTGACTTCTCAGATTTCTATGGAACTCGATTGCAAAACGATGGGCTTCATCTTGAATTCTCGTAATCAATTTAAACCCTTCAGAATTTCGATCAATTGGAATCTCTACATTATTGTAATAAAGACCTCTCGTTCTATGGTTATCATCCTTTACCATCCCACAAACAGGTATTTGTAGATTCAGTTTTTTCAATACCGAAAGGGCAATATTTACTTGTCCGCGTCCCCCATCCATTAATATCAGATCTGGAAAGGTTGAAAATCCCTCTCCGCCTTTTTCTAATCCATGTAAAAATCGTCTGGTCAAAACTTCTTCCATACTTGCATAATCGTCTGGTCCTTGTACACTCTTGATCTTAAACTTGCGATAATCATTTTTCTTAGGTTTTCCACGTTCATACACTACCATCGAGCCCACGGAAGCAAATCCACTTGTATTCGAAATATCATATGCTTCCATTCGCACAATATTTTCAAGCCCAAGCCATTTCTCAATTTCCTTAACGGCACCAATAGTACGTCCCTCTTCTCGCTTCAATCGCTCCTTGTCCGTATTCAATACAAGTGCTGCATTCTTTCTTGCAAGTTCTACTAACTTTTCTTTTTCACCCTTTTTAGGGATGCGAATATGCACCTTATGTTCTCTTCGCTTCGTCAGCCACTCTTCTAGCAGTTCATGTTCTTCCAGTTCCTCATGAGTCATAATCTCTCCAGGAATAAACGGTGTTCCTGCATAAAACTGTTTTACGAAAGTCGAAAGCAATTCTCCTTTTGTCGCACCTGCTGCATTTCTCAAGAAGAAATGATCACGACCAATCAAACGGCCACCGCGTATAAAGAAAATCTGTACAACCGCATCTTCCATATCTTTCGCGATTGCAATAATATCTCGATCTTCCCCTCTGCTGTCCGTAATTTTTTGCTTCTGTGCAATCTGCTTAACACTATTTAAAAGTTCTCGATACTCTATGGCGCGTTCAAATTCCATGTTTTCCGAAGCATCTAGCATCTTCTTCTCTAACTCCTGCAAAATGCTATCGTAATGCCCATTTAAGAAACGAATCACTTCTTGAATGGATTTACGATACTCCTCTTGAGAAATGTATCCTTGGCATGGCGCCTTGCATTGTTTGATGTGATAATTCAAACAAGGTCTATCGTTCCCAATATCTTTTGGCAAATTGCGATTGCAGCTACGAATCTGATACAATTTGCGAATCAGATCGATCGTGTCCTTCACTGCACCTGCGCTCGTATATGGTCCAAAATATCTTGCTTTATCCTTTTGCATCGTACGTGCCATCATCACGCGTGGATAAGCCTCATTGACTGTCACTTTGATAAATGGATATCCTTTATCATCCATTAACATAGTATTGTATTTTGGTCTATGTTCTTTGATCAAATTGCATTCTAGTACCAACGCTTCTAACTCTGAATCTGTCACAATATACTCAAATCTGCGTATATGTGTTACCATCTGTTCAATTTTCGGTCCTTTATTGCGGCTTGCTTGGAAATATTGACGCACTCTGTTTTTCAAGCTAATTGCTTTTCCTACATAAATAATCTCATCTTTTTCATCATGCATCAAATAAACGCCTGGCTTTGCCGGAAGCTTTTTTAACTCTTCTTCTATATGAAACATTTCATCACCTATTCAAATCATTTATGGTTATGATAGCATACAATTTTTCAAATGAAAAGGCGACGTAACGAATTACGCCGCCTGGTTCTTATTCAATAATTACTTCAAATTCTGAACCAACTTCTTTTACTGATACTTTTTTGCCTTTGTCTTTGGCAAATTTTTGTACGTTTGTCATTTGATGTGGTTCACTTACTAATACTTTAATTTGTCCTTTTGCTGTTTTTAAAGCTTCTGCTGTAAGCATCAATGGTTCTGGACAAGATAACCCTCTTGCATCTACTTCATACATATCTGTTACCTCCTATTTTGCAGCCTTTCTCTTGTTTCCTGCAAAAGCAATTACAAGTAATACTACGATACAAATGATAACTGCAATTTTACCATTTTGTGTAGCTGCACCTAAAACAATTTCTCCAGTTTCTGCATTTGTAGCTGTTCCGCTTGAAGCAAGACCTAAGTTGTGGCAAAGTGCTGCACCTACGAACATACCAACAACTGTCATAGCAGCATCAGAAGAACCTTGTCCTGCTAATACTAATTGACGAAGTGGACATCCACCTGCTAATGTTGCTGCAAAACCTACAACATACATTCCAAGAAGGTTCCATAAATGATTTGAATGAGCAATCACACCTGGTGTATTGAATCCTAATACAAATGTTCCGTTTACAAGGTTGAAGATTAACATTACTACAAATACGCCACCGATTACTGAGATTAAATCAAAGTTTCTCATTAACATGATATCACGAATACTTCCTGCGAAGCACATTCTTGATTTTTGAGCTAATGCACCAAATAGTAATCCTCCTACTAATGCGATTAGTAATGGAGCATGTTTGCTACCTGGGCCGCTTTCGCTTACTGCTAATAATGATGTTCCTACAGAAAGCACTAAAATTCCAAATACTACTACTGGAAGAACTGCACCGCTCATCTTATTTGTTTCATAAGCACGTCCAAGGCTGAAGCCTTTCTTTAATGCAATAATTCCTGTTCCAATACCAAGGATAAATCCTACTAAAGCAACATAAGCGTTTAAGTCACCTGCTGACATACGAAGTACCATACGAAGTGGACATCCTAAAAATACTAATGATCCAATCATAATAATGATACCTAATACGAAACGAATCGCTGGTGATGATCCTGCTGTAGAACGGTATTCTTTTGTTGCTACTGCGATTCCAAATGCACCTAATACAATCCCGATTGTTTCAGGTCTTGCATATTGAACCACTGCTGCTTGATGCATCTTTAAGGCACCTGCTGTGTCACGAATGAAACATGCGATACAAATTGCCATGTTTGCTGGGTTTCCTGCTTTTGCTAATACTGCTGCAATGATCCCACACAAAGCGCCTGCTAATGCAAGTTTTTTCTTTGAACTTGATAAATTCATACTCAAATTCCTCCTTTGTTTTCTCTACCTATAATTTTATCACTCTGCAATATTATAGTCTAATTGATACTTTTCATAAGTTTTATAGATTTTATCTATAGCAAAAAAGAAACCCACGTTTTCTCATGAGTTTCTTTTTCTATTATTCTTCTTCAAAAATATCTTCTGACACTGCTAAATTGTCACCATTTTGAACTTTGCGGAAAATTTCCATAAATTCTTTTCCTGTGATTGTTTCTTTTTCAATTAAGAAGGCAGCAATCTTATCAAGTGCTTCTCGATTTTCTGTCAACAAACGTTTTGCTTCTTCATATGCACCTTTTAACATTTGCATTACTTCTTGGTCAATCTCTGCTGCTGTTGCTTCTCCACAATTCAATACTGCACGACCATCTAGATAACGGTGTTGTACAGATTCAAGTCCCATAAGTCCAAATCGTTCTGACATTCCGTATTGTGTCACCATTGCTCTTGCAATCTTTGTTGCCTGCTCAATATCGTTGGATGCTCCTGTTGTAACTGTATCAAACACAATTTCTTCTGCTGCACGTCCACCAAGTGTTCCTACGATCATCGCTTCTAATTCTTTCTTAGTATTTAAGAATTTTTCTTCTTCTGGTGTATGCATTACATAGCCAAGTGCTCCCATTGTTCTAGGAACAATTGTAATCTTTTGCACAGGCTCTGCATCTTTTTGTAAAGCACTAAGAAGCGCATGACCTACTTCATGGTAAGATACAATACGTCTTTCTTCTGCATTCATAATGCGGTCTTTCTTTTCTTTTCCTACAAGTACTACTTCTACTGCTTCAAATAAGTCTGCTTGTGAAACCACTTGTCTTCCATGTTTTACTGCATTGATTGCAGCTTCGTTGATCATATTTGCAAGGTCGGAACCAACCGCTCCTGATGTTGCTAACGCAATTGCTTCCAAATCAACTGTCTCATCCATTTTTACATCTTTTGCATGTACTTTTAATACATCCACACGTCCTTTTAAATCCGGTTTATCTACGATAATACGTCTATCAAAGCGTCCTGGACGAAGTAATGCAGGATCTAAAATTTCCGGTCTGTTTGTTGCGGCTAATAATAATAGCCCTTTGTCCGTATCAAAACCATCCATTTCTGCAAGTAACTGATTCAATGTTTGTTCACGTTCATCGTTACTTCCCATTGCATTATCACGGCTCTTACCAATCGCATCAATCTCATCGATAAAAATGATACATGGAGCCATTGCTTGTGCCTGCTTAAATAAATCACGCACTCTGGAAGCACCTACCCCAACATACATTTCCACAAATGCGGAACCTGATAAAGAGAAAAATGGAACTTTTGCTTCCCCTGCAACCGCTTTTGCAAGTAAGGTTTTTCCTGTTCCCGGAGGTCCTACAAGTAATGCACCTTTTGGTAATTTTGCACCAATCTCTGTATACTTTTTAGGATTGTGTAAGAAATCTACTACTTCTTGTAATGATTCTTTCGCTTCGTCTTGCCCAGCTACATCCTGGAATGTAACTCCTGTTTCTTTTTCCACATACACTTTTGCATTGCTCTTTCCAATGCCCATCATTCCTCCACCTTTTGACATTTTCTTCATCAAATAGCTCATGCAGAAGAAAATCAATGCAAATGGCACTACAACTGTCAACATAAAGTTCCAGAAAACAACGGAACCTGTATTTGGAATTTCAGCACTAAATACTACACCATTCTTGTCTAATCGTTCTGATAATGTATCATCCTTTACAATTCCAGTGTAATAAGTAATCTGTGCACCTGGAATCAATTGACTTAGTAAATTATTTTCCTCCGTCTTTGGAGTAATCACAAGTCGATCTTCTTCGATGACAACTTCCTTTACCTTGCCGTCATCCACCATTTCTAGAAATTCACTATATTTGATTTCTTTTGTTGTTGCACTTCCCGCAAAATCCATTAATCCTAATACCAAAAATCCGGTGATTAACGTTGTAATCATTACGAGAATCCAACCTTGTTTATTGCTTTTATTATGGTTATTCTTATTCTGATTGTTTTCCATTTTCATCCTCCTAACCCAATACTTTTTCTATTATAAATATTGCTTCTTTATAAATCAATAAAAACATTATGAATTGCTCTTTTGTTTTCTAAAACTTTTCTAAATTTTCCAAATCTTGGGACTAGCTAAAGCTATATAGTTTGTAGTATACTATCTTGGTAATTAATTATACAACGAGACTCAATGAAACTATAGACAAGGGATGACTGAATTTATGAAAATCGGATTTGATAATGAAAAGTATCTAAAAATGCAATCTGAGCACATCCGTGATCGCATCAATCATTTTGACAACAAATTGTATTTAGAATTTGGCGGCAAACTTTTTGATGACTATCATGCTGCCAGAGTACTACCAGGTTTTGAGCCAGACAGCAAGTTAAAACTCTTAATGCAATTGTCTGATCAAGCAGAAATCGTAATTGTAATCAGCGCAGGCGATATTGAAAAGAACAAAGTGCGTGGTGACCTAGGTATCACATATGATACTGACGTGCTAAGACTTATGGATTCTTTTAAAGAAAAAGGATTATTTGTAGGCAGTGTAGTAATCACTCAATATGCTGGACAAAACAGTGCAAATCTTTTCAAAACACGCTTAGAAAAATTAGGTATTAAAGTTTATACACATTACTCAATAGAAGGTTATCCTTCTAACATTCCACTTATTGTAAGTGACGAAGGTTATGGTAAGAATGATTATATTGAAACTTCCAGACCACTTGTAATCATCACTGCACCTGGACCAGGAAGTGGAAAGATGGCAACTTGCCTTTCACAACTTTACCACGAACATAAACGTGGAATCCATGCAGGTTATGCAAAGTTTGAAACATTCCCAATCTGGAATATTCCATTGAAGCATCCAGTAAACTTAGCATACGAAGCAGCTACAGCAGATTTAAATGATGTAAATATGATTGACCCATTCCATTTGGACGCATATGGAATCACTACTGTTAACTACAATCGTGACGTAGAGATTTTCCCTGTACTAGATGCTATTTTTGAAAAGATTTATGGAGAAAATCCTTACAAATCACCAACTGATATGGGTGTAAATATGGTTGGAAATTGTATCAGTGATGACGAAGTGTGTCGCGAAGCTTCTAACCAAGAAATCATTCGCAGATATTATGCTGCATTAAAAGGATTGGCAGAAGGAACTTCGCAAGAAGAAGAAGCTTTCAAGATTGAGCTTTTAATGAAACAAGCTCATATCACAGTGGATGATCGTAAAGTGGTAAAAGCAGCCCTTGATCGTGCCGCTGAAACAAATGGTCCTGCTGCTGCACTGGAACTTGCAGATGGTACAATTATTACAGGACGTACAACAGGACTTCTTGGTGCATCTTCCGCTTTATTATTAAATGCGCTCAAAGCACTTGCTGGATTAGACGACAAGATTCATTTGATTTCTCCAGCAGTAATCGAACCAATCCAAAAATTAAAAACAGAATATTTAGGAAGTAAAAATCCTAGATTGCATACAGACGAAATCTTAATTGCACTTTCTATCAGTGCTACAACAGACGAAAACGCACAACGTGCCTTAGAACAAATTCCAAAATTAGCTGGCTGCCAAGTGCATACATCTGTTATGCTTTCAACTGTTGATATCAAACAATTTAAGCGTTTGAATATTCAAGTAACTTCAGAAGCAAAATATGAAAACAAACGTATTTACTAATACGAAAAAAGGCCCTAGCGAAAATTCGCTAGGGTCTTCTTATATAATCTCTGCTTTTGCAAAAAATACTGGCAAATGGAAGTTTGGAGTTTCATTTTCAATTGGAGAATAAGAACCAAAGTGAAGAATTGGTTCACACTCTGCAATTTTATAGAAATTACAATAGAATTCTTTTCCTTCTTTTATTTTCTCAAAATCACACACTTCCTGTAAAAATGATTCAGGGAACAACACTTCAATCATCCAACGGTCTTCTTCCATCACTGCTTTACATCCTGTTAATGCATACTGCTCGTCTGTTAGAAATGTACGATTCTTTCTTCCTTTTCCGTATTTTGCATACATGGCACCATTTGCATTGATTTCAAAGTTCAAATACATGGAATCATTTGTAAGTGTTTCGCCCTCTTCTGTAAATGCTAAAAAAATTTCCATTGTACTATCTTCGCAAACCATTTCTCTATGATTCACATATTCGCGTTTTGGATTTTTTTCCTCACACACCATTTTTACAAATAAACCTTCCCCATTAACATATCCCATCCATCCATATGTTTTTGGTTCGATTTTACTATTCCACATATATTGTCTAATAGCAAATGGCTCACAGCTTTCAATCTGTGTTTTGTCTTCAATTCTATGAATCTGGTATTTCATACAACTCTCCTTCTTGTCAATATATTAGATAAGGAGATGCAGATTCTGCATCTCCTTACAAAGCATATGTATCAAGATTATTTACATAATTTTTTGAATTCATCTGCAACAAATTGTACTTGTGTTCCTACGATTACTTGTACACTTGTTTTGCTAGGACGAATAACGCCTGCAACACCTGCAGATTTAATTTTCTTTTCATCTACTGCTGTGTAGTCTTTGATTTCAAGACGAAGTCTTGTAATACAGTTGTCAACAGATGTGATATTTTCTTTTCCGCCTAAACCTTCTAAGATTACACTTGCAACTTTTGTGTAGTCATTGTTTGCTAATACTACTTTTGTTTCATCTTCATCGTCTTCTCTACCTGGTGTTTTAAGATCCCATTTTACGATTGCGAAACGGAATACTAAGTAGAATACGATAAATGCAGCAATACCTAATGGAAGGATTAACCATGTGTTTGCAGCTGCTGGTAATGAAGCTGAGAAGATTAAGTCAGTTGCACCAGCTGAGAAGCTGAATCCTGCACGGAATCCAAGTAATACTGTGATTACTGTGAAGATACCATATAATGCAGCGTAGATTACATATAATGCTGGAGCTAAGAACATGAAACCAAATTCGAATGGTTCTGTAACACCACAAAGGAATGCACAGATAGCTGCTGATCCAACAAGACCGATTGCAATTTTTCTCTTGTTATCTTTAGCTGTTTGAATCATAGCTAATGCAGCACCTGGAATACCAAACATCATACATGGGAAGAATCCTGACATGTACATACCTAAATCCCAAGCTACGTCTGCAGATGTTTTTCCACCCCAGAAGTTTGTAAGGTCACCAAGACCAATTGTATCAAACCAGAATACGTTGTTTAACGCATGGTGTAAACCTGTTGGAATTAATAAACGGTTTAAGAATGCGTAAAGACCTGCACCAACTGCATCTAAGCTAACGATAGCTTTACCAATTGAAATTAATGCACCAAATACGATTGGCCATACAAATAATAATGCTGCTGAAACAATAATTGAAACAACACCAGAAACGATTGCTACGCAACGTTTTCCACTGAAGAATGCTAACCAATCTGGTAATTTTGTTCCTTTAAATTTGTTGTAGCATGTTGAACCAATAATACCTGCGATAATCGCGATAAATGGGTTTGCAATTTTTTGGAATGCGATTAATGAGTTTTGGTTATTAGCAACTGAAGGCATCATTGTTGTTACAGCACCTTCTGAAAGTAATGTTGTGATCATTAACCATGAAGCTAATGCAGCAACACCTGCTGTACCATCGTTGTCATCTGCCATACCAACACCAACACCAATTACAAATAAAAGTGCCATATTGTCGATCAAAGCACCACCTGCTTTTACTAAGAAGAAACCGATCATTTGAACAAGACCTGTGATTTCTCCTCCTTGCATTGTAGCTGGACATAATGCGTAACCGATACCCATTAAAATCCCACAGATAGGTAAAGCTGCTACTGGAAGCATTAAAGATTTACCTAATTTTTGAAGATATTTCATCATAATTTTTTCCTCCTTTTCTCTCATTTTATTATGAATCCTCTTCATATATAAAACCTTTTTCCCAAAAGGTCATATACCTTATTTATTTAATGTAAGTACCACATCTCCTGTATTTACATCTTTTCCTACATTTGTTGTAATCTCTGCATAATTATCCGAGTTACAAATTACCATAGGTGTAATTGTATCTAATCCTGCTGCTTTGATTGCTTCGATATCGAATTCTAACATTAAATCACCAGCTTTTACAGTATCTCCTGCTTTCACATGGGCTGTAAAAGGTTCTCCCTTTAATGTCACTGTATCAAGTCCCACATGAATTAAAATTTCAATCCCTGTTGCAGAAGTCATTGAAATTGCATGTTTTGTATCAAATACCATATCAACAACGCCATCTGCTGGTGCAACTACCTTTCCTACTGTAGGGATAATTGCAATTCCTTTTCCTAAAATTTCTTCTCCAAATGTTGGGTCACTCACTTCAGAAATTGCTACTGCATTTCCTTTCACTGGTGCACCTAATACATCATTTGCTTTCTTTCCTAATCCTAATTTTTCTTTTAATGCTCCAAACATACTACACTTCTTCCTCCTCATCATTTATCTGGTTTAATTCTGAACTAATTCTTCTAATGTGTACTGTTAAATATGTCAATTCATCTTTTGAAACATTGCAACGCTCACAGGTGTTTTGAATATGAGCAATTACCTTTTCACTACACAAATATTCATCTGGATACATTTTTTGTATGATATTTGCCAGTTCATCTTCTGCATCATTTAACATCTGCTCTGTAAATACACGTTGTACTAAAAACTTCAAATGTGTGACCAAGCGAGAATATCTCAAACTTCTTTTGTCGAGCTTCATTCCAATATGATCTTCTACGATTTCCAGTACTTCACGGATAATGTTTGTCATTTTCATAGTACTGCTCATATCCGCATTGTACTCTGCATTTACTAAATGCAGTGCAATCGATGCTGCTTCATCTTCATTAAATTCGACTTCAAGTTCCTTCCGAATTAATCCAACTGCATATTCACCAATCAAGTATTCACTTGGATAAAATGTCTTCACTTCCCACAACAATGGATTGGAGAATCGCATTCCTTCCTTCATTCTAGTAATGGCGAAATCAATATGATCCGTCAATGTAATATAAATGTTGGGATTCATTCGCTTATTCATAATGCTCTTCGCATAATCAATAATCTTCACCGTAATTTCAATATGCTCCATTGGCATTGCTTTTAATAATTCTTGAAATTTACCAGTTTCATTTCTATTATTTAGTCGAAATATCTTTTCAATTTTGTCATCTGCAATAGGCTGACCGGACTTCATCTTGAACCCAAGTCCCTTTCCCATAACTATGACTTCTTCATTGTTACTATCTAGTGCACTGACAATATTGTTATTTATTACTTTTAAAATATTCATAAACACTCCATACATCTTTTAAAATAAAAAAACCAAACCGTCAAGCGTCTTTACGAACCTTGATTGATTTGGTTTTGCCTGCCATACAGTAACAATCCATCTGTATTCATCTACTTTATACATAATAACAATATTCACAAAGAATGTCAACGTTTTTTTATGCATTTTCCCTATATATGGAATAACTTTCCTGCATAACAACAAAATCTTTTCTATGAAATAAAAAAAGCATCTGGTGT